>JAIMBI010000047.1 GCA_023565505.1 Actinomycetes bacterium
CACCGTTTTTTTAAACGTTTAATTGTTGGGCAGGGTTTTTTTTTTTTAATTTAAGGGGGCCGGGGGAGGGGGCGGGGGGGGTTGGGCCCCGGGGGGGGGGGGGGTTACTGGATCAACGGAACCCATCGCGCCGCCTCCCTTTTCCGGACCGTCCTTCGTACGGGCACAGGGATCTTCGTACGCCTCCGTGCAAACCGTGCGGCCCTGTCCCTGCCCCCCGTCAGTCTGTTCCCGCAGGCAGTCGCCTTCATCCCGAATGGCGGTGCTCACCCGGAGCCAGGCGAGCCAAGCGGCTTGCAATCAACCAATTCACCCAGCCGGATTGGGCACCGAATGCCTTGGGCACGTCTGCACGGTTCCCAGCAGGATTTTCCTACTGCACGTCGAATTGGTTAACCCGGTCCGGTAGATAGGTTAACGAGTGCGGAAGACCAGCCGTTGTCGGAATCCGAAGCATTCCACGTGGGTTCGGGGCCCAGGAGGTGGTGGTGTCTATTTTTCGGGCTGACTTGGACGCCTTGGCGGCGGCCCGACTCCTCCGCCACTTGACGCCCCTGGAGGATGGCGCTCGTCCCTGGCTAACCCACGAAGGGCGACGGTATCTCAACGTTAGCAGTAGTAACTATCTTGGACTGGCCGACCATCCTGCCGTGGTCACGGCGGCGATCGAGAGCCTGCGCCGCGAGGGCTTTGGGGGCGGAGGCTCTTGCCTCGTTACCGGGCACCATCCGGCCCACGCCGCGCTGGAGCAAGCCTTGGCGGCTCATCTCAAGATGCCCGCGAGCTTGGTCTTTGCGGCCGGGTATCAGACCAACGTCGGCGTGCTCAGTGCACTCGCCGGTCCGGCCGACATCATCTTCGCCGATGCCTTGAACCACGCGAGCCTGATCGATGGCTGCCGGCTTTCCCGGGCGGCCGTGCGGGTCTACCGCCACGCCGACCCGGACCACTTGGCCTCCCTCTTGGCGGCCGCCCCCCGCACCGGTCGTCGTCTCATTGTCACCGATGGCGTCTTCAGCATGGATGGCGACGTCGCCCCGCTGCCCGCGCTGCTGGAGCTGGCCGCCCGTTACGAGGCCCTCTTGGTGGTCGACGATGCGCACGGGTTCGGCGTGCTGGGACGGGAGGGCGGCGGACTGCCTGAGCACGTCGGGCGGGCCGGCGCAGTGCCTGTTCTGATCGGCACCTTGAGCAAAGCGGCGGGGCTCCAAGGGGGTTACGTCGCCAGCGATCCCGACACGATCCACTATCTCGTGAACAAGGCCCGCGGGTTCGTGTTTGCCACCGGGCTGGTGGCCCCCATCGCCCGCGCGGCGGTGGCGGCGCTCACGGTCATCCGGCAGGAACCGGAGCGGCGGATGCGTCTGTGGCAGAAGGCCCGACGCCTCCGGGAAACCTTGACCGCCCTGGGCTACACCCTTGCCCCCACGCCCTATCCCGAGATCCCCATCGTGGCCATCCTGGTCGGGGCGGCCGAGGCGGCGGTGGCCTTTGCGGCCGCCCTGCGGGATCACGGGATTTGGGCCACCGCCATCCGGCCGCCGTCGGTCCCGCCGGGAACGAGTCGCATTCGCCTCACCGTGATGGCCACCCAGGACGACCGCGATTGGACCGACGCCCTGGGCGTCTTCGAGGCGCTGGCTCCCCGCTACCACAGTTGGCGAGCCGCGGCGTTGGCGGCACAACCGACGCCGGTCGCGAGCCCCTCTGGGCCGGAATCCTGAAGGAGGGATATCGGTGCCCTTAGACCGCCCGTTCGATCCCGATACGATCCGGGCCTGGGACCGGGATCATGTGTGGCATCCCTTCACCCAGATGAAGGACTACGTCGCGCGCGACCCCGTGATCATCGCCGCCGCCGACGGGGTCCGTCTGCAGGACATCGACGGGCGCTGGTACTACGACGGGGTCGCCTCCATCTGGCTGAACGTCCACGGCCATCGGGTCCCCGCCATCGACCACGCCATCCGCGCCCAGCTCGAGCGCATGGCACACGTCACCCTCCTGGGGCAGGGCCACGTGCCGGCCGCCGAACTCGCCCATCGCCTGACATCGTGGCTCCCGCGCCCGCTGAGGCGGGTCTTCTTTTCCGATTCGGGCGCCGCCGCGGTGGAGGTCGCCTTGAAAATGGCCGTGCAATACTGGGCCAATCAAGGGGTGGAGCGGCCCAAAGTCCTCGGGTTTACCACCAACTATCACGGCGATACGCTCGGAGCCATGGCGGTGGCACCGGATCCGACGTTCCATTGGCCGTTCCTGAGCTACCTCCCGCCGAACCCGCGGGCGCCCTTTCCGTATTGCTATCGCTGTCCTATCGGCAAGCGGTGGCCCGCCTGCCGCTTGGCCTGTCTGGAAGCCGTGGAAGCAGAGCTGGCGCGACATCGCACGGAGTTGGCCGCCGTCATCATTGAACCGGTCCAAGGGGCGGGCGGCATCATTCCCGCTCCCCCCGGTTACCTGCGCGCGCTGCGCGCGCTGTGCGACCGCTACGGGGTGCTGTTGATTGTCGACGAGGTCGCGACCGGCTTCGGGCGGACCGGGCGGATGTGGGCCATCGACCATGACGGCGTGGTGCCGGACATCCTCTGTCTGGGAAAGGGTCTCACCGCCGGCTACCTCCCCCTGTCCGCCACCGTCGCCACCGATGACGTCTACGCCGCCTTCTGGGCGGACGTGGGGGACAAGAAGGCCCTTTATCACGGCCATTCGTATGCGGGCAACCCGCTCGCGGCCGCGGCGGCCCTGGCCAACCTCGAACTGTTTGCCACCTCCTCGCTGCTCGCGGACCTCCCCGCCAAGAGCGCCCAGGTGGCCGCCCGGCTGGCCCCGCTGGCCGACCATCCCTACGTCGGCGACGTGCGCCAACAGGGACTGATGGTCGGCATCGAGCTGGTGGCCGACCGCGCCACGAAACGCCCCTTCCCGTACGCCGTCCAGGCGGGCTACCGGGTGGCCGACGCTGCCCGTGAGCGGGGTCTCCTCATCCGCCCCATCGGCAACGTGGTCATCTTCATGCCCCCGCTGGCGAGCACCCCGGCCGATCTCGACGCGATGACCGCCCGACTCTGTGACGCCTTCACGGCCGCGACCCCCGCTCTGGCCGACTTGGCCGCGGGCACAGAGGAGGCCCCCGTCTGATGCGTGGCGTGTTCATCACCGGGACAGACACCGGCGTCGGCAAGACGACGGTGACCGCGTACGTGGCGTGGGGGCTTCGGCGCCGCGGAATCGACGTGGGCGTCATGAAACCGATTGAAACCGGGCACGGGGGAACCGGCTGGCCGGAGGACGCCCGCAGGCTCGCCACGGCGGCGGGAGTCGATGACCCGCGGGAGTGGGTGGTCCCCTACGTGTTCGCCGACCCAGTGGCCCCTTGGGTCGCGAGTCAGGTGACGGGCCGATCCATCGACTGGGAGCCGATTGTCGAGGCCGCCCGGGCCCTGGCGGCCCGCCATGAGGTCCTCCTCGTGGAAGGAGCGGGCGGCATCGCTGTGCCCATCCGCGCGGATGCGACGATGGCCGATCTCGCCAGCCGGCTCGGGTTGCCGGTCCTGGTCGTGGCCCGCGCGCAGCTCGGCACGCTGAATCATACGGTGCTCACCGTGCATTACGCGCGGGCGCGCGGGCTCCGGGTGGTCGGCCTGATCCTCAACGGGGGCCGCGGACCCGACGCGGACCTCGCCGAACGGACCAACCCCGGCCTCCTGACGGCGATGACCGGCCTGCCGATCTTAGGCCAGCTCCCCGCCCTCTCCCAGGCGGCCGGCCCGCCCTCCCCCGAACGCCTCGACGCCGTCGCCCACGTGGACTGGGCGGCCCTCATGGAACCCGAGCGTTGGGGCGGCTGAGTCGTGTCGCCGGGGGCTCTACCGGACCCGATCCGATTGCACCAAAGGAGGATACCCATGGCATACCGCTCCCGTTGGCATGATCTCGCCGACCAGGTCTTGGCCGGCGACCCCATCGGACCCGAGGCGGCGCGCGCCATCCTCGAAGCCCCGGATGACGAGATCCTCGACCTGCTGGCGGCGGGGTTCCGTCTGCGCACGCGCTACTACGGCCGGTACGTCCGGTTTCACTACCTCATCAATGTCAAGAGCGGCCTCTGCCCGGAGGATTGCCACTACTGTTCCCAATCCCGCATCTCGACCGCGTCCATTGAGCGATACCCGCTGGTGGGGCCGGAGACCATTCTCGCCGGCGCCGCCCGCGCGGTGGAGCTCGGTGCCACGACGTACTGCATCGTCGCCAGCGGTCGAGGGCCGGTCGACCACGAGATCGACCGTCTGGCGGACGTGATTGCCGACATCCGGCGCCACTACCCCCTCCGCATCTGCGCCTGCCTGGGGCAATTGCGGCCCGATCAGGCAGCGCGTCTGAAGGAAGCGGGGGTCGAGCGCTATAACCACAACCTCAACACCAGCGAAGCCTATACCCCAGCCATCGTCACCACCCACGCGTATGCCGAGCGGGTCGCCACTGTGGAACGGGTCAAAGCGGCCGGCCTCTCCCCGTGCTCCGGCCTGATTGTGGGCATGGGGGAATCCCTCGACGACCGGGTGGCGGTCGCGATGGCTCTGCGGGATCTCGACGTCGATTCCATCCCCATCAACTTCCTGATCCCGATTCCCGGCACGCCCTTCGCGGACCGCCCGCCGCTCCCGCCGACCGAATGCTTGAAAGTCGTGGCCATGATGCGTTTCGTCCATCCCACCAAGGAAATCCGGCTGGCCGGCGGCCGCGAGGTGCAGCTCCGGTCCCTGCAGGCGCTCGGTCTCTACGTCGCCAACTCCCTCTTCGTCGCCGACTACCTGACCACCCCCGGCCAGCCGCCCGAGCAGGACCACCAGATGGTACGGGACATGGGTTTTGAAGTCGAACCGCCAGGGGTGATGCTCCCGTACCCGTAATGCGCCCGGCCGAACGGCCGCAGCCCGCGGAAGAGCGGAGCGCGCCTCTAATAGGGCGCGCCCGCTCCCGTATCACGGCCAGGTGCCATCGACGACCGCTGCATCCTCGGTATCGCCTCGCCGCCTCCCGAAAAGGTTTTATCGTCGGGTTGAGTCCGGCGGTCGCCGAGCTGGTCTCCCCACGCGTCGCGGCTGCCCGCCTTGTCTCAGCCCTCTACCGTGGGGCCGGGGCGTCCCTGCGCACGTCGCGGAGGATCTGCCCCGCACGTGCTCGGTCCTCAGCAACGGGCGCCGGAAGCTCGAAAGCGCCGGCGTGTTGGAAACCGTCTCACCGGGCCAAAAGGGCACCCGGATCCGAATTGGGAACCCCTGCCTCCGCCCGCTCCTCGCCGGCTTGGCCCAACACACTCTGGAGGCCGGAGGTGCGCCTGACCACCGTCCCCGCCCGGCGCGGCAGCGTAGGCGTCGCGTAGTCGACACGCTCCCCCTCTCCTCGGCCGCCTAGGTGCCCGGTGCGCCAGAGCGGCCCGTCATCCTGTAGTTGACCGCCCCACGGGCGGGAGGATCCAGACCATCCGGTCTTCCGGCGGGACGGACGGCGCGGACCGCGCGAGGCCCCCCGCGCGGCCGGTCGGCCGGCACGCGCTGCCGCGTCGGGCGGCGCAGGCGGGTTCGCTGGCGCGCGGCCAGCCGCGCCGCCCGCTGCGCTACGGCAACCGGTGTCAACGCCGGTTTAAATTTGATCCACTTGCGCCGGTCAAAATTGACCCACCTGCGGACTCCCCCAGCGAGGTGGG
>JAIMBI010000030.1 GCA_023565505.1 Actinomycetes bacterium
CGGCGATACCCCGCTCGATGTCGCCGCCGCTCTTGCCGCCGGCGCACGCCCCGTCGGCGTCGCCACCGGCCGCTACACCGAAGCCGAGCTCCGCGCCGCCGGCGCCGGGCACGTCCTCCCCGGCTTCACCGACCTCGACCGCGCCCTCGCCGTCCTCCTCGGCGGCTGACCCCGCCCTCGACACCCCGCTCCCGGCCCGCCCACAATCCCCCCATGGCCCTCCGCCTCGGCCTGGTCGGCGCCGGGTTCATCGCCGGGGTCTATGCCCACGCAGCGGCCCGCGTTCCCGCCGTCCAGCTCACCGCCGTCGCCTCGCCTCGCTCCGCCGCTGAGTTCGCCCGCCGCTGGGGCATCCCCCATGCCTTCGACGACTGGCGCCGCCTGCTGGCCGAGGCGCCGATCGACGCCGTCGCCATCGCCGCCCCCAACGACCTCCACGCCCCCGTCGCCATCGCCGCCGCAGCCGCCGGGAAGCACGTCCTCTGCGAGAAACCGCTCGCCCACGGTCTGCCCGCCGCGCGCGACATGGTCGACGCCTGCGATCGCGCCGGCGTCCACCTCGCCTGCGCCGAAAACCTCCTCTTCGCCCCCATGTACGAGCGCGCCGCCGCCCTCGTCCGCCGCGGCGAGCTCGGGCAGCCGTACCTCGTCCGCCAGGTCCAGGCCCACGCCGGTCCCTACGCCGACTGGTTCTGGCAGATCGACCGCACTGGCGGCGGCGCGCTCATCGACATGGGCGCCCATGGCATCGCTGTCGTCTGCCGCGTCCTGGACGCCTGGCCCGGGTCAGTCTCCGCGGTCCTTGGGCGCTTCCGCCACGCCGCCCGCACACCGGCCGACGACCACGCCGTCGTTCACCTCCGCTTCCCCGGCGGCGCCCTCGCAACCGTCGAGGCGTCCTGGGCCGCTCCCGGCGGCGCCGACCTCCTCGAAGTCGTCGGCCCGCGCGGCCGCCTTGTCGCCAACCTCGACCGCGGCCCCGCCATCGACCTCTACCGCGATCCCGACCCCGGCCCTGCGGCCGGGCCCTCCGGCTGGCACCACGTCATGTACGAAGAGGCCTGGCAGTTCGGCTTCCCGCAGGAGCTCGAGCACTTCGCCGATGCCGTCGCCGGCCGCGCAGCCCCCCGATTCACCGGCCGCGATGCCCTCCGCGTCCTCGAAATCATCTGCGCCGCCTACGAATCAGCCCGGACCGGCTGCGCCGTCGCCCTCCCGTTCGAAAGCAGCGCCCCCCGAGCCATCGACCACTGGCTCGGCGCCCCCGCCACCTGACGGGACCCGCCCGCTCCCGTACCCTGTCCACGCATGAGCCGGCTTGCTGCACTCTTCGCCACCCCCGCCCGCCAGGCCCTCGCCTGGACGGCCCTCGGCATCCTCGGCGTCATCTTCGCCGCCATCGGCGCGTGGCTCCTCATCCGCGGCGGCGACGCCCCGCCCGCCGCGCCGGGCGTAGTCGTCACCCCGACCCCCACGTCGGCCGCCTCGCCCTCACCCACCGCCACACCGACCCCATCGCCCTCCCCGACGGCCCCGCCGGCCGCGCCGGCCGCGCCGACGCCGACCGCAACGGCGACCCCCCGCCCCGCCGTGGGCGGCCCCGGCTCCGGCGGCGGCTCCACGGGCGGCCAGTCCGGTTCGGCCCCTGCGCCGACGCCGACGCCCACGGCCCCGCCCGCAGCGGCCCGCCCCTACTTCCCGCCCGGGGCCCTCGGTACCGGCACCCTGCCCACGGCCCGCGTCGCCGGGGCGCTTACCCGCGGCGGCGTGCCCGTCCCGGCCGGCACCCTCGAAGTGTTCGTCACCTTCGACGGCGTCCCCGGCCCGTCCCGCCTCAACGTCGACGGCGGCTACGGCATCGACTTCTACTCCGGCGGCGAATCCTGCGCGAACCGCGTCGGCGCGGTCATCGGCGTCCTCGTCGAAGGCCGCTACTTCCCCTCCGGCTACGCCATCGGCAGCCAGCCCGAGCTCGTCGTCATCAACGTCGACCTCCCCTGAAGTGCCCCGGCCCTCGCCGCTCCCCGCGCCGCAGGCCTGCTATACTCCCGCAATCGTTCGGGACTGGCGAAACGCCGGCCGCTCGCGCAGCTCACCCTCGAGGAGGCCCCTGCCATGAAGTTCCACTGGTTCCATCTGATGCCCTGGCCCTACCTGCCGGACGACTTCCAGCAGAAGCACCGCTCCGTCTGGGTCGACGTCGACTACAGCCTCTTCGACGAAGAAAAGGCCAACCACGTCTACCACGAGTACCTCGACGAACTCGAATTCGCCGAGAAGGTCGGCTTCGACGGCATCTGCGTCAACGAGCACCACCAGAACGCCTACGGGTTCATGCCGTCTCCCAACCTCATGGCGGCAGCCCTGGCCCGCCGCACCGAGCGGGCCGCGCTGGTCGTCCTGGGCAACACCCTGGCGCTCTACCCCGTGCCCACGCGCGTGGCCGAGGAGTTCGCGATGCTCGACTGCATCAGCGGGGGCCGGCTGGTGGCGGGCTTCCCCGTCGGCACGTCGATGGACGTCAACTACTGTTACGGCATCGTCCCCTCCGAGACCCGGCCCCGCTTCTACGAGGCCCACGACCTCATCGTGCAGGCGTGGACCCGGCCCGGTCCGTTCCCGTTCTCCGGCCGCTTCTTCCAGCTCCGCTACGTCAATCCCTGGCCCCGCCCGATTCAGACGCCCCATCCGCCGATCTGGCTGGCGGGCGGCGGGTCGGTGGAGACCTGGGAGTTCGCCGGCCGCAACAACTACGCCTACAACTACCTGAGCTACTTCGGGTTCCGGGCCGGACGGACCCTCATGG
This sequence comes from Actinomycetes bacterium, assembly GCA_023565505.1. Lineage (GTDB taxonomy): Bacteria > Bacillota > Sulfobacillia > Sulfobacillales > JAIMBI01 > JAIMBI01. Next base: position 2,807 of record JAIMBI010000030.1, read on the forward strand.
AGGGCTTCTGGGAGACCATGGCGCGGATGGGGGTCGACGACAACCCCTACCGGGCGGGCTTCCTGCAGCTGGTGTGCGTGGCGGAGACGGATGCCCGGGCCGAACGGGAGTATCTCCCGCACGTGCAATATTTTTACAAGAAGTGCCTGCACATCCCGTCGTATCTGTCCTCGGCGCCCGGCTACCAGACCCGGCGCAGCGTGGAGTTCGGCATCCGGGCGGGACTGCGGGGAGCCCGGGCCGCGGAGATGGACTACAGCTGGAAGAGTTTCGTGGAGAACGGGCATATCGTGGCGGGGAGTCCCGCCACCGTGCGCGACCGGCTGCTCGAGGCGGCCCGCTCGCTCCGCCTCGGGCATATCATGGTGCTGCTGCACATCGGCTCGATGCCCCACGACCTCACCGAGAAGAACATCACCCTGTTCGCACACGACGTCATGCCGGCGCTGCAACGGTTGTGGGACGAGGACGGGTACCTGGACCGGTGGTGGCCGCGTGCGGTGGGGCGGGACCCGGCCCGGGCGGCCGTGCCGGCGGGGCGCTGAGGGGGAGGGGGGTCTCTCGTGTCGACGATGACGACGGATCGGGTGAGCACGCGGGCGGGCTGCGTCCGGGTGCGGGTGCTGAGCGCCGGGGCGGGCGAGCCGGTAGTGTTTCTCCACGGGCCGTTCGGATTGGCGTGGGATATGTTCCTGGACCGACTGGCGGAACACTTCCGGGTCATCGCGCCCGAACACCCGGGCGCCGGCGCCTCGGAGGGCGGCGAGCAGCTCGGGAGTGTGTACGAACTCGTGCTCCACTACCTCGACCTGTTCGACGCGCTCCACCTCGACCGGGTGACCCTTGTGGGGCACTCCTTCGGCGGCATGGTGGCCGCCGAGCTCGCCGCCTGCGCGCCGGAGCGCGTCCGCCGGCTGGTACTGCTCGACGCGCTGGGCCTCTGGGACGATCGGATGCCCGTGGCCGACTACAACGCCATGGCCCCCGACCACCTGGTGCGCCGCCTCTTCGCCGATCCCGCGGGGCCGGCGGCGGAGGCATTCCGCGCCCTCCCGGAGGACCCGGAGGGGCGCGTACGGGCCCTCGTGGACCGGATCGCCACGCTCGCGGCGACCAACCAGTTCGTCTGGCCCATCCCGGACAAGGGCCTGGCCGGCCGCCTGGACCGGGTGCGGATGCCCGTGCTGGTGCTGTGGGGCCGTGAGGACGGCATCGTCCCGCCCGCCTACGCGGAACGGTTCGCCGCGCTTCTCCCGGCCGCCACGGTGCGGTGGGTCGACGGCGCCGGCCACTTCCCCCACGCGGAGCGCCCCGAGGCCGTGCTCGAGGCCACCGTGGCGTTCCTCCGGGGCGAACCGGTGCCGGAGGCGGAAGCCCCGCCCGCGGGGCGTCTTCACCCGGAGGCCGCGGCCTTCCTGGAGCAGCTTAGGGCCAGCGGCGCGCCTCCGCTCGACGCCCTGGCTCCCGAGGAGGCCCGCGCCGCCATCGCCGCGCTGCGCCGGAACGCGCCGCCTCCCGAGGCGGTCCCGGCCGTCGCGGACCGGACGGTTCCCGGGCCGGACGGCCCCATTCCCGTGCGCCTCTACACGCCGCCCGGCCAGGCCCCGTATCCCGTGCTGGTCTACTTCCACGGCGGCGGCTGGGTGGTCGGCGACCTCGACACGGTGGACGCCACGTGCCGGGCGCTCGCGAACCGTTCCGGGTGCCTGGTGGTCTCCGTCGACTACCGCCTGGCGCCGGAGCACAAGTTCCCCGCCGCCGTCCGGGACGCGTACGCGGCGACCTGCTGGGCGGCCGAGGCGGCACCGGCGCTGGGAGGCGACCCGCGGCGGCTCGCGGTGGGCGGCGACAGCGCCGGCGGCAACCTGGCGGCCGTGGTGGCCCTGATGGCACGGGATCGCGGGGGCCCCGCCATCGCGTTCCAGCTCCTGGTCTACCCCGTGACCGACTACGCCTTCGACAGCCCCTCCTACCGGGCCAACGGGCGGGACTACTTCCTCACGACGGACATGATGCGATGGTTCTGGGGCCATTACCTGCGCAGCGAAGCCGACGCCGGTAGCCCCTACGTCGCGCCGCTCCAGGTCGACAACCTGAGCGGACTGCCCCCCGCGTTGGTCGTCACGGCCGAGTTCGACCCGCTCCGGGACGAGGGCGAGGCGTACGCGGACAAACTCCGGCGTTTCGGTGTGCCGGTGACGGTCCGACGGTACCCGGGGATGATTCACGGATTCTTCACCTTGACGCCGTTCATGGAAAGCGCCTGGGACGCGTTGGAGACCGCCGGGAAGGCGCTCCGCGCCGCCCTGGCCCCGTCCTGAGCCGGGCCGGCGCGGCGGCGGGCGCATCGGGGGGAGGGAACGCGACGGTGGCGGTGCGGCCGGATCTCTTTCGTCAAGCCATGGGGACGTTCGCCACGGGCGTGACCATCGTCGCCTGGTGTCGGGACGATGGCACCCCCGCCGGCATGACGGTCAACGCCCTGACCTCGGTGTCGCTCGAGCCGACGCTGCTCCTCTTCTGCATCGACCGGCAGGCCGAGAGCCACGCCGAGCTCCGCGCCGCCGCCCGCGTCGCGGTCAACGTGCTCGCGGCGGAACAGGAGGCGTTGTCGCGGCGGTTCGCCAGCAAGAGCCTGGGACCGGCGGAGCGGTTTCGGGGCGTCGAATGGGACCGGTCCCCGAGCGGGGTGCCGCTCCTCCGGGGCGCCCTCGCCCATCTCGACGGGCGCATCGTGCAGCGGGAGGAGGTCGGCGACCACAGCATCTTCCTGGTGGAGCCGGAGGCGGTCCACGTCCAGGGGGGCCGTCCCCTGCTCTTCTATCGCGGGACGTACGGGGATTGGGCCGCGCGCCCGGCAGGCCGTCTGTCGTCCGGGTGAGCGCGGCCCCGCGGCCGCGGGACCCTCCGCTTCCGGGGTCACGCGCGGACACGACGCCGCGCCGGGACGGCTACGTGGGGACACCGGCCGGGTCGCGCGCGGCCCGCCCCGCCGCGGCGTGCGTGCGGGTAAGCCAGGCGACCGCCGCGAGGTCGATCGCGGCCAGGATCCAGAAGACGGCGAAGCTGTGCGCATATCCGCCGGGGCCGGCCTGGGCGACCAGCCCCATGACCGGCGGGATGACGAACCCGCCGAAGGCGCCCAATCCGCCGATCCACCCCGAGGCGCCGCCGACCGCGGACGGGACGTAACGCGGGACCAGCTTGAAGATCACGGCGTTCTGCAGGCCCATGCCCAAGGCCATCAGCACCTCGCCGGCCACGGCCGCCGGCAGGGTCGAGGCCGTGGCCAGAAGCGTGGCCCCGGCGGCTATCACCAGCAGGTTGACGACCAAGGCGTAGCGGATGGAGAAGCGGTCGGCCATCAGGCCGCCCGGGACCCGGACGAGCGAGGTCAGCAGGCTGAAGAGCAGCGTCAGCATGCCGCCGGCCGCCAGCGACACGTGGTAGCCCGCGTGCCAGAACGTCGGCAGCCACGCGGTGAGGGCCAGGAATCCCCCGAACGAGGTGAAATAGAGCACGACCAGCACCCAGGTGGCGGGGTTGTGGGCGGCCGTGGCCAGACCGTCCCGGGCGGAACCGGCGGGGAGGAGATCCTGGCCCCAGGCGGCGACCGCCTGGGCCGTCACGGGCCGGCCTTGGGCCCGGAGCTGGAACGACGGGGCGTCGTGGGCACCCGCCGCGTAGACGGCGGCGATGGCCGCGAGGAAGGCCATCCAGGCGGCGTAGGTCGGGACGGCGCCCCAGGCGAGGAGCATCACGGGCAGGACGCCGGCGAACAGGCCGGGGGCGGCGTTGCCCAGGCCCGCGTACGTCCCGAGCGGACCCCCTTGCCGCTCGCGCGGGTACCAATACGAGACCTGCGCGATCCCGACCGAGAAGGTGGCAATCCCCGCCCCGGCGAAGAGGCCGAGGAGCAGGAGGACCGGGTACAGGCCGTCCAGGTGGGCGGGATAGGCCAGGCCCATCACCGCCGTGATCCCGGCGATGCCGAGCCAGGACAAGCCCAGCAGGACGAGGAACGGACGCTTGCCGCCGGCGGCGTCCGCCCAGGCGCCGAAGGGGATGCGCAGGAGGGAGCCGGTCAGGTTGGCGATGGCCGCCAAGAGGCCGGCCTGGACGGGATCGAGGTGCATCAGCTGCGTGAAACGGGGCACCAGCGGGCCGAACACCGACACGCCGGCGAAGCCGCCGAAGAAAGCCAGGGTGGCGAGCAGGAGCGTCCGCCCGGCGTTGCCGCGGACCCGAAAAGCCCCGGACGCGTGAGTGCCGCGGTCCATGGAGGTCACCTCCGCGAGGCGTACTGGCCGTGCCGGCGCCGCGACGGCCCGCCGCCGTCGCTCAGGCCGGTCTCCGGCTCCATCGTCGCCTCCCCGCCGGCGGGTTTGGTACGACCGTCCGGGCGGGTCGGATTCCGCCGGACGGGGGAATTTCGAGGGGAGCGGCCGCCGGGCGGGCCCCCGGCCGCCCGGCGGAATATCCGGCGCCGATGGGCGGAAAGGTCGACGATTGTGACGACGATCACGATCGGGAGGCGGCGACCCTGCCTCGGGTCTGAAATCGTGCGGAAGCGGAAAAACGAGGACAAATCTCGCGGGGTGAAATTAATGCGGGCCGACCGTTGACCCTCCCGGAGGCGTGGGGAACAATGGGGGCGGCTCGTGGGGGGGAGAGGAGGAACCATGGACTTCGATTTCTCGGACGAACAGTACATGATGCGCGACAGCGCGCTCGGCCTCTTCAACCGCATCGCGGATCTGTCGGTCGTGCGCCGCATCTACGAGAACCCTGGCGACATCGCCCGGCGCCTCGCTCCGGATCTGGCGGCCCAGGGGATGCTCGCCGGCAGCATTCCGGAGGCGTACGGCGGCAACGGCCTGTCGCTCCTGGATTTCGCCTTGGTGTTCGAGGCGGCGGGACGGACACTCTTGCCCTATCCGCTCGCCGAGACCTTCGTGGCCGGCGACGTGATCGCCCGCCACGGCATGGAGACCGTCAAGGCCCGGTATCTTCCGGGCATCGCGTCCGGCGAACGGATCGCCACCGTCGCGTGGGGCGGGCCGGAAGGCCGGTGGGACGCGGCCGGCGTGCAGATGACCGGCCGGGCCGGGTCCTGGCGCCTGTACGGGCGGCGCACGTTCGTGCCGTTCGGGGGGGAGGCCGACCTCGTGCTGGTCCCCGTGGCGCGTACCGACGTCGAGGTGGACCCGGCGGCCCTGGTGGCCGTCGACCCGCGGCGCGCCGGCGTGACGGTGACGGCCCTCGCGTCGTTGGACGGATCCTACCCCCTCGCGTCCCTGGCCTTCGACGGGTACGCCGTGGACATGGACAGCGTGGTCGCCACGGGCACGCGCGCATGGCAGGACGCGCTCAACGTGGGGCGGGTCCTGGCGGCCTGCGAGATGCTCGGCACGGCCGAGGAGGTCTTCCAGAAGGCGGTCGACTACATCAAGATTCGGGAACAGTTCGGGCAGCCCGTCGGGCGCTTCCAAGGCCTCAAGCACATCGCCGCGGACGACTACATGCTGCTCGAGAGCGCCCGCGTCGCGGTCCGTTACGCCTGCTGGGTCGCCAGCGAAGGACAGGCGGAGGCGCCCCTCTACGTGGCGCTGGCCAAGGCCTACACGTCGGACATGGCCAAGCGGGTGACCGGGGACGCCATCCAGCTCCACGGCGGCATCGGCTTCACCTGGGACAGCGACGTCCACTTCTTTTTCAAGCGGGCCTGGCGCCTGGCCTCGCAGCTGGGGACGGCGGCCGCCCTCCGGGAGGGGATGGCCAAGCGCGTGATCGACGGGCGGCCCGTGGCGGCGGCCCTGGCGGACTGACGGGCGGCGGGCGCCGCCCGGTCGGACCGCACCACCCCGGAGAGGAGCGAATCGATGCGAGGCGAACGGTCGGCCGCCATCGTGGGGATTCACGAGTTTCCCCAGCGCAAGGTCGAGGGCCTGACTGCCCTCCAAATCAAGGCGGAATCCGCCCGGCGGGCGCTGGAGGACGCGGGGCTCAGCTGGCAAGACGTCGACGCGCTCTACGACGCCGGCGAGACGGGTATCGGGATGTCCGCGTCGGTCCTCGCGGAATACCTGGGTCTCAAGCCCCGTGTGCTCGACTCCACGTCCGTCGGCGGCAGCTCCTTCGAGTTCCACGCGGCCCACGCCCGCGAGGCCATCCGCGCGGGCAAGGCCAAGGTCGCGCTGTTGACCTACGGCTCCACGGCGCGGGCCGACGCCCGCAGCATCGGGACCGGCGCCCGGGTCGGAGGCGGGGCCCCTACGCCCTTCGGCAACATGGAGGACCCGTGGGGCATCACGCTCATCGGGAGCTACGCGCTGGTGGCCCAGCGCCACATGGCGCAGTACGGGACGACGCGGGAACAGCTCGCGGAGATCGCGGTCACCACGCGGGCGCACGCCATGCGCAACCCGGAGGCGGTCCAGGCCCTGCGGGACATCGGCATCAAGGACGTGCGCGAGATCTCCGTCGAGGACGTGGCCACCTCCCGGCTCATCGCTGACCCGCTCCGGCTGCTCGACTGCTGTCTCATCACGGACGGCGGCGGGGCCGTGGTCATCGCGGCGCCGGAGGTGGCCCGCAACACCCGCCATCGCCCCGTGTGGATCCTGGGCACCGGCGAGGCGACCAAGTACCCCGAGAACGGCGGCGACATCACCGTCAGTGCCGCGGCCCAGTCGGGTCCCCAGGCGTTCGGGGAGGCGGGGGTCCGGCCGGACGAGATCGATGTGGCGATGATTTACGACTCCTTCACGATCACCGTGCTCACGATTCTCGAAGACCTCGGGTTCTGTGCCAAGGGCGAGGGCGGCGCGTACGTCGAGGGCGGACGGCTGCGGTTCGACCGCCCGGGGGCTCCCGCGCTCAACACGGACGGCGGCGGGCTGTCGTCCAACCATCCGGGGATGCGCGGCATCTTCCTGCTCATCGAGGCCACGCGGCAGCTGCGGGGCATGTCCACGGCGCAGGTGCCGGACGCGCGGCTCGCCGTCGCCCACGGGAACGGGGGCATGCTGGGCCACCGGCACGCCGCGGGGACCGTCATCTTGGGGAGGGATTGACCATGGCGGAGGCGGAGCGTCCCCTGCCGCGTTTTCCGGAGCCGGACACGGAGCCGTTCTGGCGGGCGACGCGGGAGCACCGGCTGGTGTACCCCGTGTGCCGGTCGTGCGGCGGAGTCGTGTTCTACCCCCGGCGCCACTGCACCCATTGCGGCGGCGACGACCTGGAGTGGCGGACGTCGGCGGGACTCGGGACGGTCTACACGTTCACCGTCATCCGGCAACACGGACATCCCTGGTTCAAGAGCCGGTTGCCCTACGTGGTGGCGTTCGTCGACCTCGACGAAGGCTTCCGCCTGATGACCCACGTCGTCGGCACGGACCCCGAGGCAGTGCGGGTGGGCCAGCGCGTGCGCCTGACCTGGGAGGACGTCGGCGAGGTCGCCCTGCCGGTCTTCGAGCCGGCCTGACCGGCGACCGGGACGAGGCGGTGGGCGAGTCCGAAAGGGAGAGGAGGGGTAACCCATGGGACGGTTGGATGATCGGGTCTGCATCGTGACCGGGGCCGGACGGGGCATCGGCGCCGCCGTGGCCAAGCTGCTCGCGGCGGAGGGGGCGAAGGTGGTCGTCAACGACATCGGGGTGAATCTCGACGGCACCGGTCAGGACACGCGCCCGGCGGAGCAGGTGGCGGAGGAGATTCGAAAGGCCGGCGGGACGGCCGTGGCGAACTTCGACAGCGTGGCGGATCACCGGGCCGCCGAACACCTCGTGCACAGCACCATCGAGGAGTTCGGGAAGCTCGACGTCCTGGTCAACGTGGCGGGCATCCTGCGGGACCGGATGGTCTTCAACATGACGGAGGAGGAGTGGGACGCGGTCATCGCGGTCCACCTCAAGGGCACCTTCAACACCACCAAGTTCGCCGCCCAGTACTGGCACGACACCCGGGCGGGCCACTACCGGTTGATCAACTTCACGTCGGGGTCCGGGCTGTTCGGGGCGCCCGGCCAACCCAACTACGCGGCGGCCAAGATGGGCATCGTGGGGTTCACCTACTCCTGTGCCCGGGCCCTGGCCAAGTACGGCGTGACGGCCAACGCCATCGCCCCCGGGGCGGCCACGCGCATGACCGAGTCGATCCCCGCGGAGCGCCAACAGTACCGAAACGCCGATCCCCGGGAGCGGGCCCCCGAGAACGTGGCGCCCATCGTCGCCTACCTCGCCAGTGTGGAGTCGGGATGGCTCAACGGCCGGGTCATCGGGGCCCGGGGCTACGAAGTGACCCTCTACACCAATCCCGAGCCGGAGCGGCAGATCGTGTCGACGGGACCCTGGGACCTCGACCGGCTGTTCCAACTGGTGGAGCGCGTCTTCCGCCGGCGGTGGAGGGCACCAACTTGTTCAGTCCGCCCCGGCCGGAGGGCACGGCGCGCTAGGCGGTCGGGACGGCCGGCCCAGGCCCTGCCGCAGGGCAGCTAGCACGTCGGCGGGCGTCGTGACCCAGTCGGGCAACTCCGTCCACGCCGTGCCCAGGTCCTCTAGCCGATGGGCGTCGCTGCCGCCGGTCCCCGGCCGCGCGAGGCGGTCGGCCGCTTCGGCCGCCAAGGCGTTCTCCGCGTCCGGGGCTCGGCCGTTATGCACCTCGAGCCCGTCCGCCTGGCGCCACCAGGCGTGGAGCGCGCCGGCCTCGGCCGGCGCCCCGAGTGCTTGGCGCCGGGCCCAAAGGGGAAACCAACGGCGGTACGGGTGGGCCACCAGGAGGACGGCTCCCTTGGCCGTCGCGGCGGCCCGGAGCCGTTCGAACCGGTGGTAGGGCCAGACCGGGGCGTCGTCCCAGCCCAGGACCAGGACGTGCCCGACCTCCTCCGTCTGGATCTCGGCTCCGCGTACGAGGATGAGGGACGTGCGGCGCGTCAGTTCCGCCAGGTCTTCGGCCCGCCAGAAGGCGTTGTGCTCCGTGAGGGCGGCGCCGGCGTAGCCGAGGGCCTCGAGCCGCCGGAGCGCCGCCAGCGGATCGAGCGTGGCGTCGTCCGACAGGTACGCCGTGTGGACGTGGAGGTCGAAACGTTTCACCGTGGGCGGCCTCCCGAGGGCATGCTGCGGTTCCCCGGCACCGGTCGGGGACCGCCACCATTGTCGCAGGTCGCGGGCGACCGGCGGGTCCGCGTGGCGAAATCTTGGGGGGTGGAGGCGTGGCGGACGCCACGTGCCTGTTCTGCCGCATCGCCCGGGGCGAGGCGCCGGCCTGGCGCCTCTTCGAGGACGCGGAAACGGTGGCCTTCCTGGACATCGCGCCGGCGGCGCCGGGACACGTCCTGGTGATCCCGCGCCGGCACGTGGCGACCCTGCTCGAGCTGGAGCCGTCCGCGGCACCGGCCGTGGTGGCGACGATCCAGCGGGCGGGGCGGGCCCTCCTGGCCCGTATGGGAGCCGACGGCTTCCACGTGTTCCAGGCCAACGGGACGGCGGCGGGCCAGTCGATCTTCCACCTGCACTTCCATGTGGTGCCGCGCCGCCACGGGGTCCGGCTCACCCAGCGCGGCCCCGGCATGAACCCTCGGGCCGCGCCGGAAGACCTCGCCGCCGTGGCCGAGCGGCTGGGTCCGGGATTCAGGGAGGACACGTGACCCGGCCGGGCGCGGGAAGACGGGACCGGGAACGCCGCCCCACGGACGCCGGATCCGCGGCGGCGGGAGGGGAGGGATCCCCCGGTGGAGCAGGCACTCGCGGACATCCGCGTGCTCGAACTGTGCCGGGACGTGGCCGGCGCCTTCGCCGGGCGCCTGTTCGCCGACTTCGGCGCCGACGTGATCAAGGTCGAGCCGCCCGGCGGGGATCCGACCCGCCGGGCCGGGCCGTTTCCCCAGGACCGGCCGCACCTCGAACGAAGCGGCCTGTTCCTGCACCTCAACCGCAACAAGCGGGGGATCACCCTGGCGGTGGAGGAGCCGAGCGGCCGGGCGCTCTTCCGGCGCCTGGCGGCCACCGCCGACGTCGTCCTGGAGTCCTTCGGGCCGGGCCGGCTCGAGGCCTGGAACCTCGGCTGGGAGGCCCTCGCCCGGGACAACCCGCGGCTGGTGCTGGGACGGCTCTCCACGTGGGGACAGACGGGTCCGTACCGGAACTACCCCGGCGGGCCGTTCGAGGCCCACGCGTTCGGCGGGCCGTTCTACGAGACCGGCAGCCCCGACCGCCCGCCCCTCACCAAGCCGGGCGAACTGGTGGCCTGCCAGGTCGGCAACACGTTCGCCGCCGCCGTGTTGGGCGCCGTCTACCTGGCTCGTCGGACGGGGACGGGACAGGAGGTCGACGCCGCGGCGGTCGAGATCCTCCTGGCCAGCGTCGACCGGCGCGCCATCACCAACTTCACGTACCAGCTCACCGGTCATTTGCCGCGGCGGGTCGGACAGCCTCCCCGGGGCCCGCTGCCGCGGGGAATCTACCCCTGTGCCGACGGATGGGTCGACATCGCCACCGTCCCGGCTTGGGTCCCCCGGATGCTGGCGACCCTCGGCGATCCGGACCTGACGGCCTATTTCCGCGACCATCCGCAGGCGGCGTACGAACCCGCCACCGCCGAGCGGGTCGAACCCGTCCTCCACCGCTGGCTGTCCGCCCGCACCCGGCGCCAATGCTTCGAGGAGGCGGTCCTGCGACACGGCTGGCCGGTCTACCCGGTCCAGACGGTGGCCGACGCGCTGGAGGATCCGCACTTCTGCGCCCGCGGCTTCTTCGTGACCGTGAATCACCCGGCGGCCGGGTCCCTCCCGTACCCGGGCGCGCCCTGGCGCATGGCGGAGGGGGGCTTCGCCTTTAGACGGCCCGCGCCGCTCCTCGGCCAGGACAACGCCGACGTGCTCGGCGGCGAACTCGGCCTGGGTCCGGAGGACTTGGCGCGGCTCTGCGCCGCCGGGATCATCTAATGCTCGCACCCGGAGGAGGGGAGCTCATGGCCGACCAGCCCCGTCTGCCGCTTGAAGGCGTCCGCGTCCTCGACATCACGCTGGTGTGGTCGGGTCCTGCCGCCACCCGTCTTATGGGCGAACTCGGGGCGGAAGTGATCCGGGTGGAGTCGTGCCGCCGCTTCCCGTCGAGCACGCGGGGACCGTCGCCGGACCCCGAACAGGCGCGGCGGGCCCAGGCGACCAATCCGGCGGGGCAGACGCTCGGTTATCCGGGGAACGACCCCGGCCCAGACCCCTACAACCGGTTCGGCCCGTTCATCCTGAACGGCGTCAACAAGCTGAGTTGCACGATGGAGCTGGACACTCCCGAGGGGCGCGAGGCCTTCCACGCCCTCGTCCGGCAGAGCGACGTGCTGGTGGAGAACAACCATCTCGCGGGCGGCGACAGCATCGGGCTCACATGGGACGAGCTGGCCGCCGTCAATCCCCGCCTCATCCTGGTCCGCATGGCTCCCTTCGGCCTCAGCGGGCCCTATGCGCCGGCGCTCGGATTCGGCACCCACTTCGAGTCCATCACGGGCATCCGGGCGTTGCGGGGCTATCCCGACGCCGGGCTGGAGGAGGCGGGACCCACCTACCACATGGACGACACCTCGGCGTCGGGGGTGGTCTTCGCCGTGCTGGCCGCGTTGATGCACCGCGACCGGACCGGCCGGGGGCAGCTCGTCGAGTTCGCCCAGGTGGAGAACCTGATGCAGGGGGTCGGCGAAGCCTTCCTGGACGTGGCGATGAACGGGCGCGTCCCGCCGGTGATGGGCAACCGCCATCCCCTCGTGCTGCAGGGCTGTTACCCCTGCCGGGGCGACGACGCCTGGCTGGCCCTCCACATTGCCACCGACGCGGAATGGGAGGGGCTGGTGGAAGCCATGGGGCGTCCGGCCTGGGCCCGGGAACCCCGTGTCGCCGACGCGGCGGGCCGACGGGCGCACCAGGAGGAGATCGACCGGCACCTGGCCGCCTGGACGGCATCCTGGGACAAGATGGACCTCTTCCACCACCTGGCGCGGCACGGCGTGCCGGCGGCGCCGGTCGCCACGGCCGCCGACGTGCTGGCCGACCCGCACCTGGAGGCGCGCGGCTTCTGGCGCTCCCTGACGCACCCGGCCGCCGGGACGTACCGCTATCCGGGCCCGGTGGCGCGCTGGAGCGGGGGGCCCTGGCGTTGGGAGCGTCCCGCTCCGCTGTTGGGCGAGCACAACGCCTACGTGTACGGCGAGCTGCTGGGCTACGACGCGGCGACGCTCCGCGACTGGGAGGAACGGGGCCTCGTCGGGACTCGCTACCGGGTCGGCCCGGCCGACGATCCCCGGCCGGCGCGGACGCCGTGACGCGGCGCGGCCGACCGCGACCGGGCACCGTGGGACGCCGTCGGGGCGCGAGGCGCCGGCCGCTTGCCAGAGACGGCGAAATCGGCTAGAGTGTCGCTAGTGACCTTTAATCCGGTCCCGTGAGGCCGGGAAGGAGCAAGAGTTCGGCATACGCCCTTTCCGTCCGCGGAAAGGGCGTTTTTTCGCGCCGGGAGGGCGGACATGCGGCAGATCATGGACGCGGCGGCGGTGCGCCGGGCGCTGACGCGGATCGCCCACGAGATCGCGGAGAAGAACCATGGAACGGAAGACCTGGTGCTGGTGGGCATCCGCCGGCGGGGCGAGACGTTGGCCCGGCGCCTGGCGGCCACGTTGGGGCAGATCGAGCCGGGCAGCGCGCCGGTCCCCGTGGCGGAACTGGACATCGGACCGTGGCGGGACGACCGGCCGGGGCCGAGCGAACGCCCGCGGCCGGCGCTGGCCGTCGCCGACCGGGTCGTCGTCCTGGTCGACGACGTGATCTACACCGGCCGGTCCGTCCGGGCCGCGCTGGACGCCATCCACTCCGCCGGCCGGCCGCGCCGGGTGGAACTCGCGGTCCTGGTGGATCGCGGACACCGGGAACTGCCCATCCGTCCGGACTTCGTGGGCAAGAACGTCCCCACGGCACGCTCCGAGTCGGTGGCCGTCCGACTCCGGGAGACGGACGGCGAGGAGGACGGCGTCTGGCTCGGCCGGACGGCGGAGGGGGAGGGGTAGGCGGTGACCGGTGAGCGCTGGATCTTTCGCGGCGTCCGGGTCCTGGACCCCTTCCGCGGTCTCGACGCGGAGGGCGACGTCGCCGTCGCCGACGGGGTCTTCGCGCATCCCGCGGACGCGGTCGGCGCGGTCCCCGTGGACGCGAAAGGATTGTGGCTGGTGCCGCGGGTGACGGACCTCCACGTGCACTTCCGGGATCCCGGCCAGACCTGGAAGGAGGATCTCCACAGCGGCTGCCGGGCGGCCGCCGCGGGCGGCGTGACCACCGTCGGCGTCATGCCCAACACCGTCCCGGTCACGGACAGCGCCGCCCGCCTGGCGGCGGTGCGGGAGCGCCTCGAGGCCCTCGGCGCGGTGCGCCCGTGGATGATCGGGGCGGTCACCGCGGGATCGGCGGGCGGGGAGCCGGCTCCCTGGGACGATCTGGCCGCAGCCGGGGCGGTGGCGCTCTCCGACGACGGCCACCCGGTCGCGCGCGCCGCCATTCTGGGGGCGGTGTTGGCCTGGAGCCGAAGGACGGGACGGCCCCTCCTGCAGCACGCCGAGGAGCCCGACCTTTCCGCCGGCGGTCACGCCCACGCCGGCGACCCGGCGCGGGATCTCGGGATTCCGGGCGTGCCGGCCGCGGCCGAGGCGGCCATGGTCTGGCGCGATGTGGGGATGCTCCGTGAGGTAGGGGGACGCTTGCACGTGTGCCACGTGTCGACCGACGGAGCCCTGGAGGCGGTCGCCTGGGCGGTGGGACGCGGCCTCGACGTGTCGGCCGAGGCGACGCCGCACCATCTGCTGCTGACCGACGAGGCGCTCCGGGAGTGGGCCGGGTCGGCGGTGACCAAGGTGAATCCGCCGTTGCGGCCGGCCCGTATGCGCGCGGCACTCCGGCGGGCGGTGCGGACGGGCCTAGTGGGCGTGGTGGCGTCCGACCACGCGCCGCACGCGGCCGAGGAGAAGGCCCGGCCCTACCCCGAGGCGCCGTTCGGGATCAGCGGCCTGGAGACCTTGCTCGGGGTGGTGCTCACCGTGCTCGTGCACGAAGAAGGCATGCCGCCGCTGACCGCCCTGGCCCGGGTCACGGTCGGCCCGCACCGGGTCGTGGGCCGGCGTTATCCGGGCGTGCGGCCCGGCGCCCCGGCCGACCTGACGCTGGTCGATCCGGACGCCGCGTGGGTGGTGGATCCGGCGCGGTTCGTCTCCCGCGGCCACAACACCCCGCTGGCGGGGGTCCGCCTCAGGGGGCGGCCGGTGGCGACCATGGTCGGCGGACGGTTCACGTTCCGCGACGGGGAGGTGCTCGTATGAGCGACGCGGCCTGGTTGGTGCTGGAGGACGGCGCGGTGTTCGCGGGCCGGTTCGTGGTCCGGGGACGCGGCGACGCCGGGGAGGTCGTCTTCAACACGGCGCTCACCGGTTACCAGGAGATCGTCACGGATCCGTCCTATGCGGGTCAGATGGTCGTCCTCACCTATCCCCTCATCGGCAACTACGGCACCGCGCCCGAATGGGCCGAATGGCTCCGGCCCGCCGCCCGGGCGCTCCTGGTGCACCGGGCGATGCCGGCCTCGCACGCCCGGTCCGCCTGGGACCTCGTCACCTACTGTCGGCAGTACGAGCTGACGTTGGTGGCCGACCTGGACACCCGGGCGCTCACCCGCCATCTCCGCGAGCGGGGGACCCTGCGCGGCGTCCTGACCGAGGCCGGCGCCCCCCTCGAGCCGGCCGTGGAACGGGCGCGGGCGGTCTCGCTGGCCGGCATCGTCGACACGGTGAGCACGCCCCAGCCGTACGAGCTGCCGGGCGACGGACCCCGCGTGGCGGTGATCGACTACGGCGTCAAGCAGAGCATCCTGGACCGCCTGCGGGCCCGGGGATTCGCGCTCACCGTGCTGCCGGCGCGCACGACACCGGAGGAACTGGCCCGGTTGGACCCGGCCGGCGTGGTGCTCTCCAACGGCCCGGGGGACCCCGCGGACCTGGTGGACCGGCTCGACGTGGTCCGCCTGGCGGTCGACCGGTATCCCACCCTGGGTATCTGCCTGGGACACCAGTTGGTGGCCCTGGCCCTCGGCGGCCGGACCTACCCGCTGAAGTTCGGCCACCACGGGAGCAACCATCCCGTGATGGACCTCCGCAGCGGGCGGGTGCAGATCACCAGCCACAACCACGGCTACGCGGTGGACCGCGACAGCCTCGGGCCGGACCTGTCCGTGCGGTTCGTCAACCTGCACGACCAGACCGTGGAGGGCCTCGAGCTGCGCGACCGCCCCGTGGTCACGGTGCAGCACCATCCGGAGGCCGGGCCGGGACCGCACGACGCCGACTTCGTGTTCGACGAATTCCAGCGCGCCGTCGCTGAGGGGGCCTAACATGCCGAAACGGACCGACTTGCGCAAAGTGATGGTGATCGGGTCCGGCCCGATTGTAATCGGCCAGGCGGCCGAGTTCGACTACGCCGGCACCCAGGCGTGCCAGGCGCTGCGCGAGGAAGGCGTCGAGGTGGTGCTGGTCAACAGCAACCCGGCGACCATCATGACCGACCTCGACATCGCCGACCGCGTCTACGTCGAACCCCTCACCCTCTCGTTCGTCACCAGCGTCCTGGTGCGGGAGCGGCCGGACGGGCTCGTGGCGACCCTGGGCGGGCAGATGGGGCTCAATCTGGCCCGCGAGCTGAGCCGCGCCGGGGTGTTGGCCGACCTGGGCGTGGAACTCCTGGGCACGCCGCTGTCCGGGATCGAGAAGGCGGAGGACCGGGAGCTGTTCCGCCGGACCATGCTCGACTTGGGCGAACCCATTGCGGCGAGCCGGACGGTCACCACGGTGGAGGACGCCCTGCGCTTCGCCGACGAGGTGGGCTACCCGGTGGTGCTCCGGCCGGCGTACACCCTCGGCGGGACGGGCGGCGGGTTCGCCCACAATCCCGACGAACTGCGGGTGGCGGCCGAGCGGGCTCTCAGCATCAGCCCCATCCACCAGACGCTGGTGGAGGAGTCCATTGCCGGCTGGAAGGAGATCGAATACGAGGTCATGCGGGACGCCCGCGGCACGGCCATCGTGGTCTGCAACATGGAGAACCTCGACCCGGTGGGTGTGCACACCGGCGACTCCATCGTCGTGGCGCCCAGCCAGACCCTGTCCGACGACGAATACCAGCGGCTCCGGGAGGCGAGCCTCCGCATCGTGGAGGCCCTCGACGTCCGGGGCGGGTGCAACGTGCAGCTCGCGCTTCATCCCACCACCGGGGCGTACCGCGTCATCGAAGTCAACCCGCGCGTGTCCCGCTCCAGTGCCTTGGCCTCCAAGGCGACCGGCTACCCCATTGCCCGGGTGGCGGCGAAGATCGCTCTCGGCCTCGAACTCCACGAGATCGTCAACCCGGTCACCGGCCGGACCACCGCTGCCTTCGAGCCGTCCATCGACTACGTGGTGGTGAAGATCCCCCGCTGGCCCTTCGACAAGTTCCCCGACGCCCAGCGCGAGCTGGGGACGCAGATGAAGTCGACCGGCGAGGTGATGGCCATCGACCGCACCTTCCCCGGGGCGCTGCAGAAGGCCGTCCGGTCCCTGGACATCCGGCGCGACGGGCTGGTGTCCCCCGAGGAGGAGGCGGCGGCGACCGAGGATCTCTGGCGGCACGTCGACCGTCCCACCGACCGCCGGCTCTTCTGCATCGCGGAGCTGCTGCGCCGGGGGGCGACCGTGGAGGAGGTGGCTCGCCGGACGGCGATCGATCCCTGGTTCCTGCGGTCCATCGCCGCCATCGTCGACTGGGAGGACCGCCTGCGCCGGGATCCCGACCTCCTCGGGCGGGAGATGCGGACGCTCAAGCAGTGGGGCTTCTCCGATGCGCGCCTGGCCCGGCTGGTCGGGAGCACGCCCGATGCGGTGCGGGCGCGGCGTCGGGCGCTCGGGGTGCTGCCCACCTACAAGATCGTCGACACCTGTGCCGGCGAGTTCGAGGCCTCGACGCCCTACTACTACAGCACCTACGAGGACGAGAACGAGGCCGCCCCGCTTCCCGCCCGGCGGAAGGTGCTGGTCCTGGGTTCGGGTCCCATCCGCATCGGGCAGGGGATCGAGTTCGACTGCTGCTCGGTGTACGCCCTGCGGGCCCTCCGGCGGCAGGACGTGGCGGCCATCATCATCAACAACAACCCGGAGACGGTGTCCACCGACTTCAACGCCTCCAACCGGCTGTACTTCGAGCCGCTCACCCTGGAGGACGTGCTCAACGTGGTGGACCTGGAGCAGCCGGACGGCGTGGTGGTCCAGTTCGGCGGGCAGACGGCCATCAACCTGGCGGCGGAGTTGGAGCGGCACGGCGTGCGCATCCTGGGCACGCCGGTCGCCGGGATGGACGCGGCGGAGGATCGCGAACAGTTCGACCGCCTGCTGGAGTCATTGGGGATCCGGCGGCCGCCGGGAGGGACGGCCCTCGGCGTGGAGGAGGCCCTGGCCGTCGCCGAGCGCATCGGCTACCCGGTGCTGGTCCGGCCGTCCTACGTCCTCGGGGGCCGGGCGATGCGCATCGTCGACGATGCCGAGGAGCTGGCCCGGTACGTGGCGGAGGCGCGGGACGTGGGACCGGGGCGCCCCATCCTCATCGACCGCTACGTCAACGGCCTCGAGTTGGAAGTGGACGCGGTCGCCGACGGCGAGACCGTGGTCATCCCCGCCGTGCTCGAGCATGTCGAGCGGGCCGGGATCCACTCGGGCGACTCCGTGGCGGTGCTGCCGCCCGTCCAGGCCTCGCCCGACGTCGTGGCCCAGGTGGTGGACATCACCGAACGGCTGACCCGTGGCCTCGGGGTGGTGGGGCACATCAACATTCAGCTGGTGGCGCGCGACGGGGAGGTCTACGTCATCGAGGCCAACCCGCGGGCCAGCCGGACCGTGCCCTTCGTCACCAAGGCCACCGGCGTGCCTCTCGTCCCGTTGGCCATGGCCGCCATCCTCGGCACACGCCTCCGGGATCTGGGCTGGCGCTCGGGGTTGGTCCCCCCGCCGCCGGCGTACGCCATCAAGATGCCGGTGTTCTCGTTCGGCAAGATGATCCGGGTCGACGCGGCCCTGGGACCGGAGATGAAGTCGACCGGCGAAGTCATGGGCGTCGACTGGCGGTACGAGGCGGCCCTGTACAAGGCCTTCCTGGCCGCCGGCTTCCGCTTGCCGCCGGGCGGCCGCATCCTCGCCACCATCGCCGACGCCGACAAGGCGGAGGCCATCCCGCTGCTGGCCGAGCTGGCGGCCATGGGCTTCCGGCTGGCCGCGACCCGCGGCACGCTGGCGGCCCTGGCGCAGTACGGCGTGGCGGCCGACCCGGTGGCCCGCCTGTCGGAAGGGCGGCCGCACCTGGTGGACCAGATCCGCAGCGGGGCCTTCGACCTGGTGGTGGACACCATCACCCGGGGCGGCCGACCGGAGTCGGAGGGGTTCTACATCCGGCGGGCGGCGGTGGAGTCGGGGGTACTGTGCTTCACCTCCGTCGACACGCTCCGAGCGGCCGTGGAAGGCCTCAAGTCGCGGAGCGTCGCGCCCTTCACCGTCCGCTCGCTCAACGAATGGCGCCAGGATGATGCTCATGTCGCCACCCTCCCTTAGCCCCGGGCCCGGGGGGCCGCGTCGGGTCCGGATCGCCGAGCGCCGCGAGGTCGCCCCCGGTCACGTGGAGCTGCTGGTCGAGGACGCGGCGCTGGCCCGGTCGGCCCGGGCAGGACAGTTCGCCCACGTGCTCACCCCGGGCACGCTCCGGCGCCCCATCTCGTTCTCCCGTGTCGACGGCGACCGCCTGGGACTCTTGTTCCGGGTGGTGGGCGCCGGCACCGCGTGGCTGGCGGAGCGTCGTCCCGGGGAGGTGTTGGATCTGCTGGCCCCGCTTGGGCGAGGCTTCGTACCCCCGCCCCCCGGGACTCCGCTGTGCCTGGTGGGCGGGGGCATCGGGATCCCGCCCCTGTACTTCGCCTGGCAGCAATACGGACACGACCGGCCGGTCACGGTCATCCTCGGGGCCCGTTCCGCCGCCCAGGTGGTGATGGAGGACGACTTCCGGGCGGCGGGCGTGCCGGTGACCGTGACCACCGAAGACGGCACCCGAGGAGAGGCGGGGCGGGTGACCGGCCCGCTCGCCCGCTGGTTGGCCCGGGAGCCGCGCGGCGTCGTCTGGGCCTGCGGCCCGACGGGGATGCTGGCGGCAGTGGCCGCTCAGGTGCCGGACCCCCGGCGGGCCTGGCTGGCCCTCGAGCAGCGGATGGGATGCGGCGTGGGGGCCTGCTTGGCCTGCGTCGTCCCCGGGGGCGCGGGGGGACCGCCCTGGCTCCGGGTCTGTTCGGACGGGCCGGTCTTCCGGGCCGACGCGGTCCGCTTGGCCGGGGTGGAGGACCGGGACGCCCCGGCCTAGGCCGCCGCGATGGAGGGGCGCTGGAAGCCGGCCGGCAGCCGGGAGGGCTTGACCCGCCCGGGGCCGTGTCCCTCTCCCGGGCCCGGGAGTCTCTACAGCGCGGCCGCCAGCGTGTACAGGCCGAAGCCCATCACGACGACGCTCACCGTCCAGACGACGCCCTTATAGACCCCCTGCATGCGCCAGGCGGCCGGTAGGGCGCGGGCTTCCAACGCGAGGAGGAAGCCGAGGACGACGGGGAGCAGCATCGCGTTCATCGCCTCGACGTCGACGGTGAGCGCGACGAGATTCCGGCTCGCGAGCACGAGCAGAGCCCCCGCCACGTACGCCAGGGTGTACACGCCGTAGAACACGGGGGCGGTGCGGACGGAGTCGTCGAGGCTGTGGGGCACGCCCAGGACCTCGGCCAGCCCCCAGGCGCCGGCGATGGAGACCACCAGCGCCGCCACGAGGCTGGCGCCGAGCATCCCGAGGCCGAAGAGCACCAGGACCGTTGGGTTGTGGAAGAACCCGGCCAGCGCGTGCCCGATGGCCGCCACGGAGGTGAGCGACGCCGGCCCGCCGCCCGGACGGGCCCGGGCCAGCAGCAGGACCATGGCCATCATGACGGCCTGGGTGACCAGGGCCCCCACCGCCGTATCCCAGCGCGCTTCGCGCAAGGTCCGGCGGCCCCCGCGGCGGGCGAGCCCCTTGTCCACCACGGCGCCCTGCTGGTAGAAGATCATCCACGGCATGACGACCGCCCCCACGTTGGCCGCCAACAGGAACCGGTAGTGGGCGTCGTGCCAGGGGATCGCCGCGGCCCGGGCCAGATCGGCGGCGGAGGGACGGGCGAGCCCGGCGAGAACCAGAAAAGCCAGTTCGAAGAGGCCGAAGAACAGCCCGACGCGCTCGACCCGCCGGTATTGGCCCGTCAGGCCGACAAGGACGAGGAAGACCGTCGCGGCTCCTACGCTGACCGTGTCGGGCAGGCCGATCAGGGTACCGACCCCGCTGATGCCGCTGAACTCGGTCACCAGGGCGCCGACGGCCGAGACGAACAACGTCCCCGCCGACAGGTAGGCCCAGCCGCGGCCGAACCGCGCCCGAATGAGGGCGCCGTGGCCCTGTCCGGTGACGAGGCCCAGGCGGACCGTCACCTCTTGCACGAGATACAGGACGGGGACGAGGACCAGCTGGGGCAGCAGCATGCGGTAGCCCCAGGCGGCTCCGGACTGGGCCGCGGTGACGAGGCTGCCCGCGTCGGTGTCGGCGAGCATGACCATGAGCCCCGGTCCCCAGACGGCCAGCCAGGACCACCAACGCCGGGCCCCGAGAGCCAGGGTCTCTTCCGCCACGGGCGAAGCCTCCTTTTGAAAATGAGAATCATTATTGGTCCGCCGTCTTGTCAAGGGGACGGTCGACGCAAGTTTTGGGATCGGTCGGCCGATGTCGGGCGGGGTACGAGACGCCCGCACCCGTCGCCCGAGCCGGCGAGGGGCGCGCCGGCTCGTGGTTGGGGCCGCCGGCGCCGGGCGGAAGCGCGGCCGGCCGGCCCGGGCCGAGGTGGGGTCCGGCGGGTCTTGGGATCCATCCACATCCCTGCCCGGCCCGACCCGGGGCCTGCCGGCCACGGGTTCCAACGTCGCGGACGCCGCGGAGGTCACCGGATGCCGCGGAAGGCCGGCGGACCGTGCTAGACTAGTCGCGACGGCCGCGGACCGCGCGGCGGAGGAAGGCGGAGAAAGGGGTGGAGCCCATGCCGACGGAAGCCGGGCGCGTGGCGGTGGAAGCGGACCGGTTGGTGGTCCAGGTCGGTTCGGTGCGCTTGCCCAACCCGGTGATGGTGGCGTCGGGGACTTTCGGCTTCGGCCCCGAGTACGCGCCCTGGGTGGACATCAGACGGCTCGGAGGCATCGCCGTCAAAGGCGTGGCTCCGGAACCTTGGCCGGGCAATCCCCCGCCGAGGGTGTGGGAGACCCCGGGGGGACTCCTGAACTCCATCGGGCTGCAGAACCCCGGGGTGGAGACGTTCGTGGCCGAGGACCTCCCGTATCTGCGCAGCACGGGCGTCCCCGTCGTGGTCAACATCATCGGCCACACGCCCGACGAATACGCCCGGGTGGCGGCCCGGCTGGACCGGGAACCCGGCATCGCCGCGCTCGAGGTCAACATCTCGTGCCCGAACATCAAGCGGGGGGGCATCGCCTTCGGCCATGATCCCGCGCAGGCGGGCGCGGTGACGGCCGCCGTGCGGGCCGCCACGCGCCTGCCCGTGTGGGTGAAGTTGTCGCCCAACACCCACGAGGTGGTCCGCGTGGCCGAGGCCGTGGCGGCGGCCGGGGCCGACGCGCTCACGGCCATCAACACGGTGGTAGGCCTGGCCATCGACATCGAACGGCGCCGCCCCGCCTTGGGCGGGATCACGGGCGGTCTGTCCGGCCCGGCCGTCAAGCCGGTCGCCCTGCGCGTGGTCTGGGAGGTGTCGCAGGCGGTGGGTCTGCCGGTCGTCGGCATGGGCGGGATCCAGTCGGCCCGCGACGTCGTGGAGTTTCTCATGGCCGGGGCCTCGGCGGTGATGGTGGGCACCGCCAACTTCGCGCGGCCCACGGTGACAGCGGAGATCCTCGACGCCCTGCCGGGGCTGTTGGACGAACTGGGCTTCCGCTCGGTGGCGGAGGTCGTCGGGGCGGCGCACCCCGGGCGCCGCGGATGACGCGGGTGTTCGTGGCCCTGGATGTGCCGGATCCGGCCGCCGCGGAGGCGTGGATGCGACGGCTGGCCCCCCATCGGCACTTCAAGGTGGGCCTGGAGCTGTTCCTCGCCGCCGGACCAGACCGCGTCGCCCGTTGGGCCGGCGAGGGGATCCATCTGTTCCTCGACCTCAAGTTCCACGACATCCCCAACACGGTCGCGGCCGCCGTGCGGCAGGCGCGGCGGCTCGGCGCGCGCCTGGTGACGGTGCACGCGGCAGGGGGGCCCGGGATGATTCGGGCCGCCGTGGACGCTGCCGAAGGGGCGCTGGCCGTCGTGGCCGTCACGGTGCTCACGAGCCTGGACGCGCCGGCCCTCCGGGCAATGGGATTGCCCCCCGCCGACCGGTGGGCGGAGCAGTTGGCGCGGACTGCGGTCGAAGCGGGGGCCCACGGACTGGTGACCTCGGGCGAGGAGGTCGCCGCGCTGGCGCGGGCTTGGCCGGCCGTGCGGCGCGTGGTCCCGGGGATCCGTCCTGCCGGCTCCGCCGCCGACGACCAGGCGCGCGCCGTGACGCCGGCGACGGCGGTCCGGCGCGGGGCGACCGACCTAGTGGTGGGGCGGCCGGTGCTGCGCGCGGCCGACCCGGCAGCCGCCCTGGCGCAGATCCTGGCGGAGGCCGGGGCCCCGGCCGACCGCCCGCCGACGCCGGAACCCGCGTCCGGCGCCGAGTCCGCTCAGGAAGCGAGGGAAGGGGCCCCGGGCCCCGATACGGACCGATGAACTCCTGGCTGAACGACTTGGTGGAGACCGAGGCCCTTCTGAACGGCCACTTCCTGCTTGCGTCGGGACTGCACAGCGACCGCTACGTGCTCTTGGCCCGTCTGGTCGCGCGGCCGGCCCGCCTGGCGGCGTGGGTCCGGACGCTGGCCCACTTCGCCCGCGACTTCCGCCCCGACGCGGTCGTCGGGCCCGCCGTGGGCGGCATCATCCTGTCGTGGGCCGTGGCGGCCCAGCTCGACGGGGACGTGTGGGCGGGCTTCGCGGAGAAGGACCCGAGCGGGGCGATGGTCATGCGCCGCGGCTTTCCCCTGCGGCCGGGGACCCGGGTGTTCCTCGTCGAGGACGCGCTCACCACGGGCGGCTCCCTGCTCAAGACCGAAGCGGCGGTTCAGGCGGGTGGCGGCGTCGTCGTCGGGGCCGGGGCGCTGGTGGACCGGCGGCCGGCGGGCACGGCGCTGCCGTGGCCGTTTGCGGCGGTCACCCGGTTGGAGGCGCGGACCTGGGATCCGGCCGACTGCCCCCTCTGCGCCGCCGGCGACCAGCCTGTCCGGCCGAAGCTCGGGGCGTAGCCGACGCGTTCAGGCCCAGAGGTCCTCGCCGGCCTCCGCAAGGCGGCGGACCTGGTCGGCGTCTGGCGTGACGTAAATCGTTTTCTCGCGGGTGTACAGCACCTGTCCCGGCGCGGCGTGGGGACGGCGCCGGACGAACTTCCTCGGCGTGTAGTCCACGGGGACCGTGGAGCCGCGGCCGGCCCGGCTGTAGAACGCCGCGAGCTGGGCGGCCGCCTCGAGGTCGGCGCGCTGCACGGGCCGCGTCCCGCACCGCAGGAGGACGTGCGATCCCGGCACCTGCTTGGCGTGGAACCAGAGGTCGTCGGGGCGCCCGTGACGGAACGTCAGCGCGTCGTTCTCGGCGTCGTTCCGGCCGACCCAGATCTCGTAGCCGCTCGGACTGGTGAACCGGCGGAAGGGGCGGGACTCCCCGGCGCGGGACTCGGCCTGCCCCGTGCGGCGGGCCAGCTCCCGGAGCCAGTCGGCGTCGTCGGTCCGGGCCGCCCGCGCGAGGAGGTCCGCCACGCGGTCCAGATCCCGCCGGAGCCCCGGCAGGGTCGCGAGCGCCTGCTCGCGGGCGGCGCGGAGCTTCTTGTAGCGGCGGTAGAGGCGGGCCGCGGCCTCCGCGAACGTTTCGTCCGGCCGCGCCCACGCCACGGGCAGGGGGACCCCGGTCTCGACGTCGGGGACCGTCGCGGGCTGGGCTCCGGGCGGCCAGAGGGATCCCCACGCGAGCAGGGCGTCGGCCAGCCGCCGGGGCGCCTCCGCGTCCTCGGCCAGGGCGGCCTCGGCCTCGGCCAGGCGCCGGGCCAGCCGCTCCCGGCGGCGGCGCAGGCCCGCCTCGGCGTTCCGCCGCAGGGCGGCGAGCGTGATGCGCCGCTCGCGCTCCCCCATGACCTCGGCCAAGGCGCGGTGCCAGTCCGGGTGGGGCCGGGCCTCGGGGGTCCAGGGGTACACCCAGATGTCGGGCGGCTGGTCCGGTGTCCCCGGTGTGACCCAGGGCGTGAAGCGGCCCGCGGCGTAATCGGCGCAGAGCGCGGCGAACACCTCGGGACGCCCCGCCACCCAACGGGCGGCCCACGGGGGGAGATGCGTCGGGTCCTGCCGGGCGCAGGGATCCGGGACCGGCGGCGGGGGGACGTAGGGCAGCCCGGGCCACACGGCCCGGCCCGGGCGCCCTTCGGGAACCCGGCGGAAGGCGTCGCCGACGGTGCCGTCGGCCCGGAGCCACACGACGTTGGTCAGGTGCCCGGCCCACTCGAAGACGACCCGGGCGGGGAGGGCGCCCGGCTCCCACTCGGCCCGGGATTCGAGCTCCCAATGCCAGACGCGCTCGAAGGGAGGTTGGTGCACGGCCCGGATGCGGGCGCCGGCCAGCGCCTCCGCCCACGCGGCGGCCCGCGCCGACCGGGGCCGGGCCGGGGCCAGGCGGACGTGGGCCCAGCCGGGGTTGAGCGCGGCATAGACCCACACGGGCCGGCCGGCGGCGTCCTTGAGCCCCCACCACACGCCGTCGCGTTCGACGGCGACCTCGCGGACGGCGGCCCCGACGAGCCGGTGCGCCAGGGCGGCCGTCACGGCGCGCATGACCAGGACATCGAACGGCATGGCGAAGCCCTCCGTGCAGGATAGCACGGGCCCCGGATGGTTGTCGAACCGGGGTGCGGGGGAACCCCCGGGGGTTCCGCCGGCGAGGCCGCTGGACGCTCCCGGACGCGGGTGGGATAATGGGTGGCGGGTTTTGGGGGGCGTCAGAGGATGGAACGGGTCAGTGTGGAGGAGTTCCGGACGAGCGGGCTTGGGGTCGTGCGGCCGGTGGCCGACACCGAGCGGGTGCCGCTGGCGGAGGCCGTGGGGCGGGTGGCCGCCGAGGACGTCGTGGCGTCGGTGCCGCTGCCCTCGTTCCGGCGCTCGGCGGTGGACGGCTACGCCCTGCGGGCGGCCGACGCGGCCCAGGCCCTCCGCGTGGTGGGGAAGATCACGGCCGGGCACCCGGCGCCGCGCGCACTGAAGCCGGGGGAGGCGTACGCCATCACCACGGGCGCCCCCGTTCCGGACGGCGCCGACGCCGTGACGCTCGTGGAAGAGACGGAGCAGACCGGCGACTGGGTGAGGACCCGCGAGCGGGTGGAACCCGGGCTGCACGTGTCGCCGGTGGGGGAGGACTTCCGCCTCGGCCAGCCGCTCGTGCGGCGGGACCGGGTGCTGACGTCGGTCGACGTGGCGGCCCTGGCCAGCCAGGGCCGGGAGACCGTGGCCGTGTGGCGCCGCCCGCGGGTGGCCATCGTGTCCACGGGCGACGAGCTCCGACCGCTCGGTACCACGCTGGGTCCGGGCGAAGTCTACGACGTCAACGGTGCCGCCCTGGAAGCCATGGTGCGGGCCGCGGGCTGCGAACCCATCCGGCTGGGGACGTGGCCCGACCGCTACGAGGTGGTGCGCGAGGGGATGGCGGCGGCGGCCGCCCGGACGGACTGGGACGTCATGGTCACCTCGGGCGGGACGGGGGCGAGCGTGCCCCTCTTCCAGGGCGTGGACGTCAAGACACTGCACGACCTGGTCCCCGCCGTGCTGGCCGAGGTGGGCCGGCTCATCCACCACGGCGTCCGCATGATTCCGGGCCGGCCGACGGCCCTGGGGCTTCTGGACGACCGTCCCGTCTTCGCCCTGCCCGGTTGGCCGTACGCCGTCCTGATCCACTTCGAGATCATGGTGCTCCCGGCGTTGAGGCGCATGGCCCATCTGCCGCCCGCCCGGCGGCCGGCCCTGCCCGCCCGGCTGGCCGCGCCGGTGAGCGGCACGGAGGGGTTCACCCGCATCATCCAGGTCCGGCTGGACCAGGAGTCGGCGGGTGGGCTGACGGCCGAGCCGCTCCTGCCGCCTCCTCCGCCCTCCGCCTCCCGGGTCATGACGCAGATGCTGGAGGCGGACGGGTACATCGTGCTGGAGGGACCGGTCCGCTGGGAGAAGGGCCAGCCCGTCACGGTCTGGGTGGACCCCGCGCGGATGCGGGAGGGCTGGATCCAATGAAGGCCGCGGCCCGGCACCCGGAACCGGCCCGCGGCCTCGTCGGCCTGTGGGCGGCGCTTCCGTCGCGACGATTTACCACCCGGCCCAACTACGTGTGGTATGTGGTCGGGACGGTGTGCGTGGGCGCCTTCATGGCCGCGCTGGACGCGAGCATCGTCAACGTGGCGCTGCCGGCCCTGCAGGCGTACTTCGGCGTCAACGCGGCGGCGACCAGCTGGGTCCTCATCGCGTACCTCCTGACGCTGGCCAGCCTGGTCACGGCGGTCGGCCGCCTCGCCGACATGGTGGGGCGCCGGCCGCTTTACACGCTGGGGTTCCTGGTGTTCATCGTCGGGTCCGCGCTCTGCGGCGCGGCGGTGTCGCTGCCGATGCTCGTCGGGGCCCGGGTGCTGCAGGCGGCCGGCGCGGCCATGCTGCAGGCCAACTCGGTGGCCATCATCACGGCGACCATGCCGCCCAATCTCCGCGGCCGGGCCATCGGGTTCCAGGGATCCGCCCAGGCCGTGGGCCTCAGCATCGGGCCGGCCGTCGGCGGCGCCCTCATCGGGCTGTTCGGCTGGCGGGCCATCTTCTACGTGAACGTGCCGGTGGGCCTGCTGGGCACCGTCATGGGCGCGCTCATCCTGCCGCGCGACCGCCTGCCGGCGTCCCGCCAGCCGTTCGACTGGGGCGGCGTGCTGCTCTTCGCCCCCCTGCTGGTGGCGGTGATGCTGGCTTTGACCATGGCGCCGACCTGGGGTTTCGGTGCCCCCGCGCTGTGGGCCCTGTTGGCCGGGGCCGGCGTGCTCCTGGCCTTCTTCGTGCGGCGGGAGCGGCGGTTTAGGGCGCCGATGATTGACCTGGGGTTGTTCCGCATCCGGACCATGACCATCGGCAACGTCACCGGGCTCCTGTCGTACTCGGCCATGTTTGGCACGCTGGTGCTGATGCCGTACTTCTTCAAACAGGTTTTCCGCATGCCGGAGTCGGAGATTGGATTGCTGCTGACGCCGGTCCCGCTCGCCATGACCATCGTCGCGCCCGTCGCGGGCGGCCTCGCGGACCGCTACGGACCGCGGCTTTTGACCGTCGGCGGGATGGCCGTCACGTCCCTGGGGTGTCTTCTGCTCGCGCTCACCGTGGGTCCCCACGCCTTCATCCCCTTCCTGGTGGCGGAGTTGGCCATCGTCGGCGCGGGCCTCGGCCTGTTCACGCCGCCGAACAACAGCTCGGTCATGGGGAGCGCTCCGCCGACCCACCTCGGCGTGGCCGGGGGCATCCTGAACATGGCGCGGTCGCTCGGCATGAGCTGGGGGACGGCTCTCGCGCTGTCGTTGATGGGCGGCGTGCTCGCCCTGTTCGGCGCGACCACGCGGCACGCCACGCCCGGCGAGTGGGTGACGGCGATCCGGTGGGCCTTCGTGGGGCTGGTGGTCCTCGGGGGCCTGGCGACGGGACTGTCCACCATGCGGTCGGCGGGGTCGGGGTCGTCGCGGACCCCGTCCGAACCCAGCGTGGATCTGGCGTAAGGCGACACGGGCAGAGGGGCGGCCGGGGCGCAAGACGCCGCCCGGGCCGGGGAGGACGGAGGCTATGTGGACTGTGGTGTACATCGCACCCAACAAGGGGATGGCGGAACGGGTCCGGTCCATCCTCGAGGCCGAAGGACTGCTGGCGCAGTTGCGCCCGCTCGACGTAGGCGAGGACGGCCGGGGCAGCATCGAGATCCTGGTGCCGGAGGGCGAGGCCGAGGAGGCGCACGAGATTCTCGCCAACCACCTGGGGAGACTGAGATGACATGCGCCGGACGAAGATCGTAGCCACCGTCGGACCGAAGTCCCGTGATCCGGAGGTCCTCCGGGAAATGGTCCGGGCGGGGATGGACGTCGTCCGCATCAACCTCTCGCACGGCGACGTCGAGGACCACCGTGCCGTCGTCCGCGCGGTGCGGGCCCTCGAGGCGGAATGCGGACGCCCGCTGGGCATCCTGTTCGACACGGCGGGGCCGGAGGTCCGGTTGACGGGTCTGCCCGACGTGGGGCTGGAGCTGGCGGCGGGCGACGTGGTGCGGATCGGCTCCGAACCCCCGGCGCTCAAGCCCTCCTGGCCCGAGGTGGTCCAGCATGTCGCCCCCGGCGCGACGCTGCTCCTCGACGACGGCAACATCGTGCTCAAGGTCCGCGAGGCGGGGGATCCCCTGGTCGCCGAGGTCGTGGCGGGCGGCCGGCTGGTCAATGGCAAGAAACTGTCGTGTCCGGGGGCCCGCTGGCCGCTCGAGGTGCTCACCGACGCGGACCGGGCGGCCCTGGCGATGGGTGTCGCGGAAGGCATCGACTGGGTGGCCGCCTCGTTCGTGCGCAGCGCCGACGACGTCTTCGCCGTCAAGCGGGCCTTGGAGGAGCTGGGGGCCTGGATCCCCGTGATGGCGAAGATCGAGAGCGCCCTGGCGGTGGAGGCGCTGGACGAGATCGTGACCGTCGCCGACGGCGTCATGGTCGCACGGGGCGACCTCGGCGTCGAGCTGCCGGTCGAGCAGGTGCCGTGGCTGCAGAAGCAGATCATCGAGCAGGCCCACCTGGCCGGCAAGCCGGTCGTCACCGCCACCCAGATGCTCGAGTCGATGGTCGAGCACCCCCGTCCCACGCGGGCCGAGGTCACCGACGTGGCCAACGCCATCTGGGACGGAACCGACGCGGTCATGCTGTCGGCGGAGACGGCCGTCGGGCGCTGGCCCGCCCTGACCGTGGCGACCATGGCGCGGATCGCCGAGGCGGCGGACCGCCAGCGTCCCCGGCCGGTGCGCGGCACCCGCCGGCTGGCCAACGTCACCCAGGCCGTGAGCCACGCCTCCGTGACGGCCGCCGAGGACCTCGGCGCCTCGGCCATCATCACGGCGACGGAATCGGGGCACACCGCCGAGGCGGTGGCCCACCTTCGGCCCACGGTGCCCATTTTGGCGGTTACGGCCCGGCCCCAAGTGGCCCGACGCCTGGCCGTGGTATGGGGCGTCACCGCCCGCCTCATGGAGCCGGCCCAGAACACGGACGACATGATGGACAAGGCGGTGCGGGTCGCGCTGGCCAGCGGCCTGGTACACCCCGGTGACCTGGTGGTGCTGACCGGGGGGGTGCCCGTGGGGCAGCCGGGCAGCACCAACCTCCTCCGGGTGCTCACGATCGGCGAGGCTATCCTTCGCGGCCAGGGGATCGGCCGCGATGCGGTGGCGGTGGGGGAGGTCATCGTCGTGACCGACGTCCGGGCGGTCATCCCCCGCCAGGTCGCCGGCAAGATTCTGGTGGCGCGAGCCACCACCCGCGACTGGGTGCCGCTCATCGAGGTGGCCGCGGGCCTCATTGTGGAACAGGGCGGGCTCACCAGCCACGCGGCGGTGGTGGGTCTCTCGCTGGGCAAACCCACCGTGGTGGGCGCCCGGGACGCGACGACCCGGCTGACCACCGGGCAGACCGTCACCGTGGACGGGCAGCGCGGACTGGTGTACGCCGGCACGGTCCAGATCTGAGGCCGAGGGACGGAGGCGAACGCGATGCGGGTGTACTTGAACGGGCGGTACCAGGAACGGGACCAGGCGGGTCTCGACGTGGACGACCGCAGCTTCCTGTTCGGCGACGGGGTGTACGAGGTCATCCGACTTTACGACGGCCGGCCGTTCGAGCTGGACCGCCACCTGGACCGGCTGGAGCAATCCGAGCGGGGCGTGTGGATGGAACCGGTCGACCGCGGCACCCTGGCGGAGGTGGTGGCCGAGTTCGCCGCCCATGAGGGCCGGACGTGGCCCGACGCCATCGTCTACATTCAGGTCAGCCGGGGGGCCGCGCCGCGCAGCCACAGCTTCCCCGATCCCCCCGTGCCGCCCACGGTGCTGGTCTGGGCCCGGCCGGTCAAGCCCGTCGCGCCGGAGCAGGCGCGGGCCGGCATCGCCGCCGTGACCGTGGCCGACGACCGCTGGGCGCGGTGCTGGATCAAGACGGTAAACCTGTTGCCCAACGTGCTGGCCAAGGAGGCCGCCCGGCGCCGCGGGGCCGACGACGCCGTGTTCGTGCGGGACGGCATGGCCATCGAGGCCACCTCGGCCAACCTCTTCGTCGTCCGCGGCGGGCGCCTCTATACCGCCCCGGTGACCAACTACATCCTGCCCGGCGTCACGCGGGCGGTGGTGCTGGAACTCGCGGACGAACTCGGCCTCGAGGTCCGGCTGGAGCCCACGCCGGTCGAGGCCCTGGAGGCCGCGGAGGAGGTGTTCCTCACCGGGACGACGACGGAGGTCATGCCGGTCACCCGGCTCGACGGCCGGACCGTGGGGACCGGGCGCATGGGCCCGGTGACGGAGGCGCTGTGGCGGGCGTTCCGGCGCCGGGTGGGCCGCCCGGGGGACGCCTGAGGGCGGTCGCGGCCGTGGACGTCATCCTGGTCGAACCCGAGATCCCCCCCAACACCGGCAACGTGGCGCGCACCTGCGCCGCGGTGGGGGCACGGCTCCACCTGGTGGAACCGCTCGGCTTCTTCCTCGACGACCGGCACCTGCGTCGGGCCGGCGTCGACTACTGGGACGCCGTGGAGGTGGTCGTGCATCCGTCCTGGGAGGACGTGCCGGCGGCCTTCAAGGATCCCACCCGGCTGCACCTCTTCACGGGGCGGGGCGGCGTGCGCTACGACCGGGCCCGTTACACGCCGGACGCGGTCCTCGTGTTCGGCCGGGAACGGCCCGGAGAGCACGAAGATCGGTCTCGGTCGCCGGAGCAAAGACCGCCCCTCGCCGACCATGTGTCCAGCGTCATCAACTCGGCGACGATGAGATGACCCATCGGGATCGAGTCCGAGCCCATCCAATCGATCCTTCTGGAATCCCCCGGCAACGACGAAGCCGTCGTACTCGGTGGTCACGATCATTACGCCGTCGCCGAGGATCTCAGGGTGGGCAACCACCCACTCCTCGAGGTGCGTCCGCTCCAGGAGTCCAGCGACATCGAGCGACGTAACCGCAACGCGGTCGGCCGTGCGACCTCCCTCGCCCACGGCCAGGAGCATCTCTCCGCCGCCATCATGTGCTCTCCGACCCGAGACCGGTGCAGAAGAGGATCGCCCGCTCGGACACTTGAGACGCGCGAGGGGCCATGGCGTATGCGGCGGCCGGGGGATGCGGGTCAGTGGAGGCGAATTCGCGCGCTCAACGCGAGTCCTGCGGTCCATCCCTGCGCACGCACCTTCGCAAGGCCCGGTCTGGTCGGGGCGAGAGGATTTGAACCTCCGACCTCAGCGTCCCGAACGCTGCGCGCTACCAAACTGCGCCACGCCCCGACCGCGCATCACGCTGGGCGGCCCGATGATACCAGAGGCCGCTGGCGGGCTCGGGCGGCGCTCCCCTCAGCAACACGGGATCAGCGCGGCGTGGCCGTGGTCAGTCCCAAGAGCCGCGCTCCGCTGATCATCCGGTCGTCGTAGGTCAGGATCGCTTCGAGATCGTCGCCAAGGGCCATGGCCGTTGCAAGGTGAATGGCATCGAGCGTTCCGAGGATCTGCGGTTCGAGCATGCCGGCGGCGTCGAGGATGCGATCGTCGATCCCGACGAGGTCGACGCGCCGCAGACCATCTCGAACCGTGGCCGAGGGCGTCCGGCCCCAAATTGGCGAACCGCACGCAGGGCTTCGGTGCGCAGCAGGGCTGACGACACGCGACGCGTGCGGTGGCGAGCGAGGAACGACCATAC
>JAIMBI010000031.1 GCA_023565505.1 Actinomycetes bacterium
AGGCGGCCGAAGGTGCGGACGGTGGCGTCGACGAGGGCGGCGACGTCGGCGGCGACGCTGACGTCGGCGCGGAGCGCGGCGGCGCCGACGCCGAGGGCGCGGATCTCGACGGCGGTGGCCTCGGCCTCGGCGGCGGAGCGGGAGTAGTTGACGGCGACGGCCATGCCGGCGCGGGCGAGGTCAAGGGCGATGGCCCGCCCGAGGCCGGTGCCGCCGCCCGTCACGAGGGCGACGCGTCCTTGCAAGGTCATCACGGATGGCTCCTTGTCACGTGGTGCCGCCGCGACGGCCCGTCCCTCCGGGCAAGGGCCCTGGAACGGTTCCGTGCGGTCGGTGCCGTTGTGTGGTTCGGAACCCGCGAGGAGAATCCCTGCGTGGCGCCTAGGCCTGCCGGGGAGCGTCGACCGCCTCCGGCGCACGGAGGGGCACGAGGCGCCCCCGCAACGCGAAGAGCCCCGCCAGCAGCGCCAGGACCAGGAGCCCCTCGACGGCGAAGGCCCTAGAGAGGCCGGCCGGCCCGGCGAGGACGCCGGACAGGACGGGTGTCGCCATCATGGACACGACGAAGTAGATCTGGGTCACGCCCAGGCGCGTGCCCCGGTCGGCGTCGGTGCTGGTGTCCGCCACCGCGGTGAGGAACGCGACGTTCAGCCAGCCCGCAGCCAGCCCCGCCGCGAGGATCCCACCGGCGGAAAGCTCCCAGGACGGCAACCCGACGCCGAAGAGCGCCAACGCCAGGAGTCCGCCCGACAGCCAGACCAGCCGGAGGGGCCCCAGGCGCGCCATCACGCCGGTCGCCACGAATCCCGCGGCGATCATGCCCAGGCTCTGCAGGGCGGTCAGGAGGCTGGCCTCCGAGGCCGAGGCGCCCAAGTGGAGCAGCCAGACGGGGAAGAACGACTGGGCCAGGGCCTGGGGCAGGGCGCAGAGCATGGAGACCATCCCGAAGAAGACGATCACGGGGTCGCGGGCGACGCCGGGCAGGAGGCGCAGGGCCTCACCCAGCGGCCGTCCGGAGCGGGCCCGGGCGAGCGGGGCCAAGGACCACGCGAGAGCCGCGCTGACCAATCCCAGCGTCGCCGTCAGGGCGAAGGCGGGAGCCATCCCGAGTCCGGTGGCCACGGGTCCGGCCGCGGCGATGCCGACCAGGGCGCCACCCTTGGCGAAACTGGTGAACCGGCCGAGATTCGCGGTGCGCGAACCGGACAGCCGGCTGGTATAGGCCTGGGCCGCCGTCCAAAACAGGCCCCGAGCGGCGCCGATGGCCAGCTGGGCCAGGATGAGGCCGGCAACCGGGGCGGGCCACCACATCGCCGAGAGCCCGGCCAGAACGGCCAAGCCGAACGTCACCAGGAGAACGGTGCGCTCGCCCCACGTGTCCGTGAGGGGTCCGCTGAGGATCCGGGCGGGAAGCTGCAGGACGCCCGGAATCGCGGCCAAGAGGCCGATGGTCTGGCTGGCCAGGCCGAGGCGGACGGCATCCAACGGGACGAGGACCGCGAGCAGCAGGTAGGCGACGTTGAAGGCCCACGACCCGAAGAGGACACGACGCAGCAGTCCGCTGCTCGAGGACACGCGGTCGGAGCGGGGCGTCCCGGCATGAAGGGAGGGGCGCGTCGGCTTCATGACCTCCATCATACGCCGCCGTGCGATGGCCGGCACGCCCGCAAGGCATCCGTCGCGTCCCCCGGTGCGGACCGCGACGCCGGACGCGCCTCAGCTGATCCGATAACGCCGGCGGCCGCTTCGGGCACGCGGCCGGGCCGGGAGAGGCGTCTCCCCCAACAAGGCGGCACCCATGCGCAGGATCCGCGCCTGAAGGGCGCGGCGCCGCGGCGACGGGAAGCGGATGACCTTCCGGCGGGCCCGGCGGTGCCTGCGCGACCGAGGGTTCTGGGCCCGGGAGGCATAGTACGCCAGGGCCACCAGCCCGAAGACCAGGGCGACGAGCGCGGCGAAGGTCGCCCAGTAGATGTCGATCCACGTTTGGGAAGGGAAGGCAGCTCCAGTCGTCACGGTCGGCTCACCCTTTTCCTGGTTCGCGAGTCACGGCCGACAATGCCGTCCGCGTCGGGGATCTCCGTCGCACCTCCATCATGCGGAAACGCCGGTGCGGGCCGCGACGGCCGTTCGGAGAAGGTCCCGGGAGCGTTCGGCCCGTCTTTGCGGGTCGCTTGGATCAGGGTTTCCAATTTTGGACGACTCATGCGGGCGTGGCGGGGTCCGGTCCGTCGGCGTCGCCGCCGAACACAGCCGGGACGACGAACACCGGAACCGGACTGCGCGCCGCCACGGCGGCCGCGACGCTGCCCAGAAGCCGCCGGCCCGACCGGCCGCGGCCGCGCTTGCCCAATACGACGGCGTCGGGGCGGAACCAGTCGATCCCCCGGAGGATGCCCTCCGCGGGCGCACCGTGCATGATGGCTCCGCGGGCCGGGCGGTCGCCCAAGACCGCCCGCGTGGCGACGATGGCCCGCCCGGCGTCTTGCAGGGCGGGTTCGGCGAGACCCGGATCGTCTTCCCCGGACAGAAGAACCAGGGCGGTCGAGGCGGGAGCGGGCGAGCGGTCGGCGACGGCCAACAGGATGATGTCGTCCACGGCTTCCCCTAAAGCGGAAGCCGCCCATTGGGCCGCCCGGAGGGCTCCGGGGCTGCCGTCGGTGGCAATGAGGATGCGGCGTGCCGCCAGGATCGGCACCGTTACGGGGCTTGATTCCCGCCTCTGGCCCATCGCCGGGCGCCTCCTCGTGACTCGTCCGGAATCTGTCGGTCGGTCTCGACCGGTCGCCGGTCGATACCCTGCGCGTCGGGGTCCGGCTGCCCCGCGCGAAAACGACAAAACACCCGTGGGGGCGCGGGAGCGCGGCGGCGGAGGGGCCGTCCTCCCGGCTTGCCGTTTGCTCCCCGGCGCCTGGTCCCAGGGTACCCGAGCCCGGATGCCGGCTCTACGAGCGGGCGACCCCGGCGGGCCGTACCGGAGGGACCAACCTGGAGCCCCGATCGGGCCCGGGGATCGGGTCGGTCGGACGGCTCGGCCGTGCCGCCTTCCGACACCGTCGGGTAGGACCCTCCGGCGTCCGGGCGGAGCCGGGCCGACGGTCGCAAGCCGCGCGGCTCGGGGGATCGCGTCCCTGAGGTCCGAGCGGCATGGCGGCCGGGGGCCGCGCGTCCCGCGGAGCCCTTCCCGGACGTGCCGGGCCCCGTCGGAGGTCTGCCGGGAAATCGCCCCGCCCGCCAGGGATTCGCGGGGCCGACCGCGAAAAAGGCGGCGGGTGTCGCGTGCGGACACCGGGAAGGGCGTGATGGTATGGGTCTGCCGACGCGCTGGGGACCGTTCACACGTATGGGAGCGGTGGTGGAACGGGGACCGCACGTCATCGTGCGCGCGGAGGGCGTCTGGGTGTGGGACGAAGCCGGACGGCGCTTCCTCGATGCCCACGGGGGGCTTTGGCTGGCCAACGTGGGCTACGGACGGACGGAGATCATCGAGGCGATGCATCGCCAGGCCCAGGAGTTGGCGTGGTTTTCGTCCTTCGGGGGATTCGCCAACCGGCCTTCGCTGGAGCTCGCGGACCGACTTGTCGATCTGCTGGCCCCAGACGGCATGGCGGCCGTCTTCTTCTCGAACGACGGGTCCGAGGCCAACGAGACGGCGCTCAAGATCTGTCGCCAGTACTGGAAGCTCCGGGGACGGGCGGCCAAGGTGAAGCTCATCGGCCGCCAGCACGCCTACCACGGGGTGACGCTGGGAGCGCTCGCCGTGGCCGGCATCCTGGCCAACCGCCAACCGTTCGAGCCGCTCCTGGCCGGCGTGCGGCACGTACCGGCCCCCATCGGGTACGGCTGCCCCTACCATCCGGACACGCCGGTGTGCAGCCTGGCCTGTGCGCGGGAGTTGGAGCGGACCATCCAGATGGAGGGGCCCGATACGGTCGCCGCCTTCATCCTGGAGCCGGTCCAGGCCGCCGGCGGGGTCATCATCCCGCCGCCGGAGTATCTCGCCGCGGTGGAGCGCATCTGCCGCCGTTACGACGTCCTGCTGGTCGTGGACGAGGTCGTGACGGGGTTCGGCCGTCTGGGAGCGTGGACGGGCAGCCGCCACTACGGCATCCGGCCCGACATCATGACGTTCGCCAAAGGGATCACGTCGGGGTACATGCCTCTCGGGGCGACGGCCGTGACGCGCGAAATCCTCGAGACGTTTCTCGGTGCCGCCGGTTCGGATCCCGAGTTCCGCCACGGCCACACCTACAGCGGGCATCCCGTCGCCGCGGCCGCGGCTCTGGCGAACCTGGCCATCATCGAACGGGAGGACCTGCCCGGACGGGCGGCGACCCTCGGCATGCACCTCGCCGACAAGCTCCGCGAACTGGCGGCCCGACACCCCGATCGGATCCGCGACGCGGCCAACGTCGGCCTCTTGGGCCGGGTGGCCCTCGTCGACCCGAAGGGGACGGCCCCGGCCGGCAGCCTCGGGGCCCGGGTCAGTGCCGCCCTCCTGGATGCCGGGATCATCGCCCGAGCCGTCGGCGACGTGATCACCCTCTCGCCGCCGCTGGTCATCTCGCAGGAGGAACTGGACTTGGTGGTGGACGCCCTGGACCGGGCCATCGCCGCGTTGTAAGAGGAAGGGACGACGACCCAAGGGAGGCAACGCTCACCGTGAACGTGGACGGCTCGCGGCTGCTCGCCAGTTTGAGACACTTGGCCACCTTTTCCCGTCCCGGCCCGTCCGGGGCGGTGACCCGCCTGCCCTGGACTCCCGAGGATGCGGCGGCCGTGCGGTACTTGGCGGAAGGGCTCCGGGCGGCCGGACTACACGTCCGCCAGGATGCGATCGGCAACCTGTGGGGGACCTGGGATGTCTCCGCGCCCCGGACCATCATCTTGGGGTCCCATCGGGACAGCGTGCCGGCGGGGGGCGCGTTCGACGGGGCGCTGGGCGTAGTGGCCGCCCTGGAAGTGGTGCGGCGCCTGCGCGAGACCGGCTACCGGCCGCGCCACAACCTTGAGGTGGTCGCCTGGAACGACGAGGAAGGGGCCCGGTTCGGGACGACGCTGTTCGGCAGCCGGGTGTTCGTGGGGGCGCTCGACCCCCGGCGCGTGGCGGACCGGGTCGACGCGGACGGCGTGAGCCTGGGGGAGGCGGCGGCTCGGCACGGGTTTCCCGTGGAGCGCATGCTGCCCGCTTCGGACCTAGGGCACGTGGCCGCCTACCTGGAGCTGCACATTGAGCAAGGGCCGCTCCTGGAACGGGAAGGGCGGACCATCGGCGTCGTCAGCGGGATCGGCGCCATCTACCAACGGCGCATCACCCTGCGGGGCACCCGCCTGCACGCGGCCTACTCCGGAACCGACCGGCACGACCCGGTCCTGGTCGCGTCCGGCGCGCTGGCGGCCTTGGACGAAGCCGTCCGCGCCGCCAACGCGGGGCGGGAGGAGGCTCGCGTCGGGGCGACGGTGGGTATGTGGCGGCCATCGTCGGAGTTGATCAACGTGGTGCCGGAGGAAGTGCGCTTCACCGTGGATCTCCGGGGACCCGACCCCGCCGTTGTCCTGCCGATACTCGACGGTTTCGTCGCCGAAGTGGAACGGTTGGCCAGCGCCGCCGGGGTGGAGGTCTTGCTGGAGGCGGTCAACGACCATACCACCTTGGCGGGAGGCGGGGATCCCACCCGGCCCCTCCTCTTCGATGCCGCGCTCGGAGAGCGGGTGAACCAGGCGGCGGGCGAACGGCGACTGCCCCGGCGCGCCATCTTCAGCTGGGCCGGGCACGACGCCATGGCGATGGCGCCACGGGTGCCGACCGCGATGATTTTTGTCCCGAGCCGCCGGGGTCTCAGTCACACGGCCATGGAATACACCGTGGACGACGACGTGGTCCACGGGGCCGACGTCCTGTTGGCGACGTTGCTGGCCGTGGACGCCGAGGGCTGACCCGGCCGGCTACGACGAAAAGGGCCGGAGACCTCGGCCTCCGGCCCGGGGGCGTCAGGTTCCGACACTACTTCTTCGCGTACGGGTCGGGAAGGAACTTGGTCTGGGTGACCGGCTTCTCCACCCACTGCCCGTTCTGGTTGACCCACTGGACGAAGAAGAGTCCGTCGAAGCCCCAGTGCTCGGTCGGGCTGTAGTTGATCGGCCCCGCCGCCAGCGTGTCGGTGAAGTTGTGGATCTTCTCCAACCCCTGGATGAAGGTCTGGCGGGTCAGGTTTTTGCCGGCGAGCTTCAACCCTTCGACGACCACCTGACCCTCCACCCAGCCGGCCTCGGCGAAGTTCAGGTCGGTGATGTCCGGGTAGTACTTCTTCACCGCCTGCTTGAACGTCTGCATCTGCGGCGTGTTCTCGGACAACAGCTGCAACCACGAGCCGGCGTACATGCCGTTCCAGCCCGGTCCCGCGTTGACGGGCATGCTCGGGTCGTTGGAGACCTGCGTCACCAGCTGGTGCGGCGGCCGGAAGCCGGCGTTGTACTGGGCTTTCACGTACTGGGCCGTGGGTCCGGGGACCCCGTACAGCACCACCAGGTCCGGGTGTTGGGAGTTGACCTGCGTGGCATCGGGAGTGAAGTTGGTTTCCGTCACCTCGTACGGTACCTGGGTCACGATCTGGGCCGTACCGTTGGCGTATTTCTGCAACCCCATCTTGAGTCCGGCCAGGAGTTCGCCGCCGAAGTCGTCGTTCTGATACCAGACGGCGATCCTGTGGGCGTGCAGGTAGTTGACCGCGAACCAGGCGTCCAGCTCGCCCTCGACCGTGTAGTTGGTCTCCAGCCCGAACCAGTCGGGCTTGAACGGCACCTCCCACGACTTGGAGCCGGTTTCAATGGCCACGTCGGGGACGTGGTTCTGCTGCAGGTAGGGCATCTCCGCCTCGGTGGTGGGCGTGCCGAGGGTTCCTACCATGGAGAACACGTGGTCCTGCTCGACCAGCTGCTTGGCCACCTGCACCGTCTTGCTGGGGTCGTAGCTGTCGTTGAGCAGGATGTACCGGATCTTCCGGCCGTAGACCCCGCCGTGGTCGTTGACGTAGTCGAAGTAGGCCGCCGCGCCCTCGTTGATGTAGTGATAAGCGGCGGCGGGACCGTCGAACGGCGTGTTGGCGCCGAACACGATCTCCGTGCTGGTGACGCCCGGCGTGGAGGAGGCGGCGTTGCTGCCGCCCCCGCCGGCCGGCGTGCTGCCGCCGCCGCAGCCGGCGAGGGCCAGGGCCAGGACGGCGCCGGCGCCGAGAAGGGCGGCCGAACTCGAACGCTTCATCAAGACGCGGGAATCCCCCTTTTGAGCCTGTCACTCAGAGTGAAATGGGAGAACGAGACCGAAAACGCCGTGCTCCGGCGCATTCGGATGAACCACGGGATTCGACAACGCTTTACTTAATTCCTTCTGTTCGGACGAGAAAACGCCTGATATAGTAGCCTACATGGGGCGAACACCACGTGTGGTACGACAAGGGGTCGGTTCGCCGCTTCGTCAGGACCGTCCACGATTCGCATCTTGCATCCGATTCGATGCAAGCATAGAATAATTTGACCGTCGAACGGTTCGGCGTTTGTCTTTCGGTTGAGTCTCGTCGCGCACGATCCGGAACCCTTTCGGGCGGATGGAGGGGTGGCATGGCCGTTATCCTGGAGAGCGGGATCGCCATCGGTGCCCTGTATGCTTTGGCGGCGCTGGGGATGGTGCTCATCTACAAGACCACGGGCGTGGTTAACTTCGCCCAGGGCACCATCGCCATGATGGCGACATTCTTCATGGCCCAGTTGCTGCGCCTGGGCCACCTGCCGGTTGTTGTGGCGCTCCTGGTCGCGATGGCGTTCGCGGCGGCCCTCGGAGCCGTCATCGAGTGGGGTTTGGTTCGCCGCATCCAAGGCGCGCCCATTCTGAGTTCCATCATCCTCACGCTGGGGCTTTACTACGCCTTCGAGGGGATCGCAGGAATCCTGTGGGGCTTCACCCCCCAGAACTTTCCGGCCCAGATCGGGGGGGCCGTGACCGTGGGCCGCCTGTCGATTCCGCTCCAGGACATCGTCGCGGTGCTGGTGCTTTTGGTCCTGACCGGGGCGCTCTACGCCGTCTTCCAGTACACGATGGTCGGGCTGGCGATGCGGGCCACTTTCCAGCGCCTCAGCACGGCCCGGCTCATGGGCATCCCGGCCGGCCGCGTCTTTTCGTCCACGTGGGCCGTCGGGTCGATCCTCGGAGCCATCGCCGGGATTCTCATCGTGCCCGTCACGCTCCTCCAGCCCAGCATGATGGACAACGTCATGCTGCTGGCCTTTGCGGCCGCGGTCTTCGGGGGATTCAACAGCATCCCCGGCACCATCGTCGGCGGCATCCTGGTGGGCGTCGTCGAAGCCGTCGTGGGAGGACTGTGGTCGAGTCAGATCAAGGACAGCGTGATCTTCGCGCTTATCGTCCTGATTCTCTACATCAAACCGACGGGACTGTTCGGCAGCGAGCCGGTGGAGAAGGTATGAAGCCGTTGGAACATGAATCCAGACCGGCGGCGATGGCCGCGGTGCGTCCGGGTACGGCGGCGGAGCGGGGGCGCCGGCTCCGTTGGGCCGGTTGGTTGGCGGGGCTGGTGCTGATCTACCTGGTGCCGACCCTGCTCGGCCCGGGCAACTATCTGCAGTACACGGCCGATCAAGTGGCGATCTTCGCCCTGGTGGCGATTGGGCTGAACCTCCTCGTCGGGTACAACGGCCAGATCTCTATCGGGCACTCGGCGTTCGTCGCCGTGGGCGCCTACACGTCGGTGCTCCTGCAGCTGCACGCCCACGTCCCCTTCTGGCTCGCCGTGCCCATCGGCGGGGTGGCTGCCGGTCTCCTCGGCCTCTTGGTCGGGTTTCCCGCCGTACGGCTCCGAGGCCATTACCTGGCCGTGATGACCCTGGGCCTCGTGGCGGCCCTGCCCGAGGTGCTCGTCAGCTGGACCAGCGTGACGAACGGGTGGACCGGGCTCACGTCTCCCACGCCGACGCTCTTCGGCATACCGGTGGGCAGCAACGCGGCGATGTACTACGTCATCGTGACCGTGCTCATCGTGATGACCTGGCTGGCGGCGAACATCCTGCGAAGCCGCAGCGGGCGAGCCATGATGGCCGTGCGCGACAGTCAGCACGCTGCTCTGGCCATGGGCATCAACGTCAACTACGTCAAGACGTTGACCTTCGCCTTGAGCGCGCTGTACGCCGGTGTCGCCGGCGGCCTGTTCGCGGCCCAGGTGGGCTTCATCAACCCGAACAACTTCGACGTCAGCCAGTCGTTCCTCTACCTGGTGATGATCGTGGTGGGCGGTCTGGCGTCGCTTCCCGGATCCATCATCGGCGCCGCCATTTTCGTGGTCCTCCAGCCGTTGACCTCGTCGCTTCAGGGCCTGCAGCAGGTCATCATCGGCATCATCATGGTGGTCATGATCCTGTTCGCGCCGCAGGGGCTGATGCAGCTGCGCCAGGCGATCGTCCGGATCGTCCGGCGGCGGACGCGGGCGACGACCGCGTGACTGAGGCCGGGGAAAGGAGAGAGACGGGTGCTGACCCTCAAGGACCTGACGGTGCGGTTCGGCGGGTTGACGGCCATCGACGCACTCTCGTTCACCGTCCAACCGGGCGAGATCTTCAGCCTCATCGGGCCCAACGGCGCCGGCAAGACGACGGTCTTCAACGCCATCAGCCGGTTCGTGCCGGTCGCGGGAGGCGACATCCTGTACGAGGGGCAAAGCCTGCTCCGCTATCGGCCCCACGAGGTGGTCCGGCTGGGTATCGCCCGCAGCTTTCAGAATCTCGAGCCGTTCCGCAATCTCACCGTGCTCGAGAACTTGCTGGTGGCCCAACACAGTCTTCTGCACACCAACCTGGTGGCGGAGGCGCTCCGGCTGCCGCGCGTACGGCGGGCGGAGGCCGAGGCGCTCGCGCGCGCGGAGGAGATTCTGGCCCTGGTGGGAGCCGACGCGTATCGCGACGCGCACGGATCGGAGTTGTCGCACGGCGTGCTGCGACGCTTGGAGTTGGCGCGGGCGTTGGCGGTCCGGCCCCGGTTGCTGCTCCTGGACGAACCGGTGGCCGGTCTGAATCCCCAGGAAAGCCAGGAGTTGGCGCAGATCGTCAAGAACGTGCGGGACAGCCTGGGGATCACGGTCCTCATGGTGGAGCACGACATGTCGGTCGTCACGACCATTTCGGACCGCATTGCCGTCATCAGCTTCGGACGAAAGATCGCGGAGGGCGTCCCGGCCGAAGTCACCAACCATCCCGCCGTCA
Source organism: Actinomycetes bacterium (assembly GCA_023565505.1). Classification (GTDB taxonomy): domain Bacteria; phylum Bacillota; class Sulfobacillia; order Sulfobacillales; family JAIMBI01; genus JAIMBI01. The sequence continues at coordinate 10,267 of JAIMBI010000031.1, forward strand.
TCGAGGCGTATTTGGGGAAGACGCGCTATGCTGCTGAAGCTTGACAACGTCGAGAGCGGGTACGGCCGCGTGCCGGTCCTGCAGGGGATCAGCTTCGAGGTGAAGGAAGGAACGGTCGTCACGCTGCTCGGCGCGAACGGAGCGGGCAAGACGACGACGCTCAGGGCTATCTCCGGGCTGTTGCCGGTCTTCCGCGGGACCATCGAGTTCGACGGCCAGCGGATCAACGGGCTCGCCCCGGAACGCATCACCCGGCGGGGATTGGTGCACTGCCCCGAAGGGCGGGAGGTGTTCCCCGAATTCACGGTGGCGGAGAACCTCCGGATCGGGACCTACGGCCGACGGGACGCCGCGGGGATCCGCCAGGACCTCGACTGGGTCATGGAACTGTTTCCCAACCTCAAGATGCGGTACCGCCAGCAGGCGTCGACGCTGAGCGGCGGCGAGCAGCAGATGCTGGCCATCGGAAGGGCGCTGATGGCCCGTCCCCGCCTGTTGATGCTGGACGAGCCGAGTCTGGGCCTTTCACCGATCCTGGTCCAGACCATCACCGACGTCATCCGCCGCATCCACCAGGCGGGCACGACGGTGCTGCTGGTCGAGCAGAACGTGGAGGTGGCGCTCGAGCTGGCCGACTTCGGCTACGTGCTCGAGACCGGGCGCATCGTGCTCTCGGGGTCGGCGGAGTACCTCCGGGATCACGACTTGGTGCGCATGTCCTACCTCGGGAACGCTTCGCTCGCGTAATTCGCGACGACGCCTGGATTCCCACGGCGTCCTCCGCCCCGGGAGGGCGGGCCCGGCCGGCCCGCCCTCTGGCATGCGGTCGTCCGTGGCGGGCCGGGTCCGGCATCCCGCACCGCGTCGGCGCCCAAAGCCCTACATATCCGGGACCCTCACGGGGTGTCGGCGGAGGCGGGCCCGACGATGAAAAGGGCCGGAGGCCTCGGCCTCCGGCCCGGGGGCGTCGGGGTTCCGACGCTACTTCTTCGCGTACGGGTCGGGAAGGAACTTGGTCTGGGTGACCGGGTTCTCCACCCACTGCCCGTTCTGGTTGACCCACTGGACAAAGTAGAGTCCGTCGAAGCCCCAGTGCTCCGTCGGGCTGTAGTTGACGGGCCCCGCCGCCAGCGTGTCGGTGAAGTTGTGGATCTTCTCCATCCCCTGGATGAAGGTCTGGTGGGTCAGGTTCTTGCCGGCAAGCCTCAGCGCCTCTACGACCACCTGCCCGTCCACCCAGCCGGCTTCGGCGAAGTTCATCTCGGTAACCGAGGGGAAGTACTTGGCCATCGCCTGCTTGAACGTCTGCATCTGCGGCGTGTTCTCGGACAACAGCTGCAACCAGGCGCCGGCGTACATGCCGTTCCAGCCCGGTCCCGCGTTGACGGGCATGCTCGGGTCGTTGGAGACGTACGTCACCAGCTGGTGCGGCGGCCGGAAGCCGGCGTTGTACTGGGCTTTCACGTACTGGGCCGTGGGTCCGGGGACCCCGTACAGCACCACCAGGTCCGGGTGTTGGGAGTTGACCTGCGTGGCATCGGGAGTGAAGTTGGTTTCCGTCACCTCGTACGGTACCTGGGTCACGATCTGGGCCGTACCGTTGGCGTATTTCTGCAACCCCATCTTGAGTCCGGCCAGGAGTTCGCCGCCGAAGTCGTCGTTCTGATACCAGACGGCGATCCTGTGGGCGTGCAGGTAGTTGACCGCGAACCAGGCGTCCAGCTCGCCCTCGACCGTGTAGTTGGTCTCCAGCCCGAACCAGTCGGGCTTGAACGGCACCTCCCACGACTTGGAGCCGGTTTCAATGGCCACGTCGGGGACGTGGTTCTGCTGCAGGTAGGGCATCTCCGCCTCGGTGGTGGGCGTGCCGAGGGTTCCTACCATGGAGAACACGTGGTCCTGCTCGACCAGCTGCTTGGCCACCTGCACCGTCTTGCTGGGGTCGTAGCTGTCGTTGAGCAGGATGTACCGGATCTTCCGGCCGTAGACCCCGCCGTGGTCGTTGACGTAGTCGAAGTAGGCCGCCGCGCCCTCGTTGATGTAGTGATAAGCGGCGGCGGGACCGTCGAACGGCGTGTTGGCGCCGAACACGATCTCCGTGCTGGTGACGCCCGGCGTGGAGGAGGCGGCGTTGCTGCCGCCCCCGCCGGCCGGCGTGCTGCCGCCGCCGCAGCCGGCGAGGGCCAGGGCCAGGACGGCGCCGGCGCCGAGAAGGGCGGCCGAACTCGAACGCTTCATCAAGACGCGGGACTCCCCCTTTTTGAGCTGATGTGGAAACCACTGCGTCAGTGTGCGCAAGTCCATTCGGATAGACGTTGCGTTCGACATGCTTGACACAATTCCTGCTGTTCGAACGGAACGATCGGATCATTCCGGCGTATGACGCGGGCGGACGAGGTCACCGACCGGGCTTTCGGTCCGGAGGTGGGGAAGCGGGGGGACGGGGTACCGAGGCAGGAGCTGGAGCCGTCCGACCGGCCAGCGTCGCCGGTCTCCATCGGCTCCGCGGCTTCTTGATCCGGTCGTATGGCTCAGGACCTAGGGGGCCGTCCGCCGGTGAGAGGCTTGAAGCCAGGGATAGAGCGGACCCCATCGGCCGGTTCCGTTGCTCGTCTTGGGCCGAAACGGCGGGTGTCCTCCGGGACAACCTCCGAGCATGCCGGCGGGCGAAGCCCGCACGTGGCGGAGCCCGGCGGCCCTCGGTCGGTTCTCGGCGGTGCGGCGGGGCGAGCGAGGGAGCTTGTCGCCCCCTCGTCGCGGGCGTTCGGGCGGGTTCGCGTCCTCAGGTGGACGGGTCGTCCTGGCGGCCGCCGTCTTCCGTCCGGCTGTTCGCGTGGGAGCCCTGGCGCCGCAGGACCTCCGAATAATGCCGGAGACGCCGCATCGCCCGACCCATGACCGTGTCCGCCTCGGCATCGGCGGGATCGCCGGCGGGCAGGCCGGTCAGCAGGCTGATGCCCTCCTCCACGTGGTCTACGGCCCAGATGTGGAATTGGCCGGCCTCGACCGCCTGCACGACCTCGTCGGACAACATCAGCTGGCGCACGTTGCGGCGCGGGATGATGACGCCTTGGCGACCCGTGAGGCCCTGGGCTTTGCAGGTGGCGAAAAACCCCTCGATCTTCTGGTTCACCCCGCCGATCGGCTGGACTTCCCCTTTCTGGTTGACCGACCCGGTCACGGCGATGCCCTGGTCGATCGGCGCGTCCGCCAGGGCCGACAGCAGGGCGTAGAGCTCGGCACTGGACGCGCTGTCGCCGTCGATCTCCTCGTAGAGTTGCTCGAAGGCGATGCTGGCGCCCAGTGTCAGCGGCTGGTCCTGGGCGAACCGGCTGGCGAAGTAGGCGGCCAGGGTCAGGACGCCTTTGGTGTGCAGCGTGCCGGACTGGCGGGTCTGCCTTTCGATGTTGGTGATGCCGAGGGCACCGGCGTACGTGCGGGCGGTGATGCGGGAGGGCTTGCCGAACGCCATGTCGCCGAAGTTGAGCACGGCAAGCCCGTTGACTTGGCCGACCACGCTGCCGCGGGTGTCCACCATGAGCGTCCCTTCGGCCATCAGGCGGGTCAGGCGGTCTTCCGGGCCCGAGGCGCGGTAACGGCGTTCGGCGATGGCCCGGTCCACATCGGGGTAGTCGACGGCGGCATGAGACTCCATCCGCGCCCAGGCGTCCGCCTCGGCCAAAACCGAGAGCAACTCGCCGATGCGTGTGGTCAGCCGCTCCTGGTCTTCCGCCAACCACGCGGCGTACTCGGCGAGGCGGGCGAGGGCGCCCGGGCGGATCGGCAACCAGTGCTCGCGTTCCGCGGCCCGCTGCACGACATGGGCCAAGTGGGCCAGGTTCTCCGACGTGGCCGGCATGTCGGCCTCGAACTCCGCCTTGACTTTGAAGATCCGGCGGAAGTCTTCGTCCAGGGCGTAGAGCATGTGAAAGATTTCGGGCGTCCCGATGAGGATCACCGTGAGGTTGACCGGGATCGGATCCGGCTGGAAGGTCACCGGGACATACATGCCGAGGCCGACGGGTTCGGGCACGTTTTCGATCCGGACCCAGCCTTGTTTCAGGGTCCGTTTCAACGTCAGATACGCCAACGGTTCGTTCAAGAGGTCGCGCGCCTGCAGAATCAGGTAGCCTCCGTTGGCGAGGTGGATACTGCCGGCCTTGACCAGTCGGGGCGAGGTGATGAGGGTGCCGTTGACGCTTTGGTATTCGATGCGCCCGAACAGATTGGCGTAGGTGGGGTTGGTCTCCACCACCACGGGCGCTCCCTCCTGGCCGTAGTGGTCGACCAGGACGTGCACCCGGTAGCGCTCGGCCAAATCGGGGTGAACGGGGCGGGGCAGGCCGTCTGCCCCGTCCTCACCGCGCACCCAGTCGACGTGCCGGCAGAGGTCCTCGAGGACGGCGGCGAAGTACCGGCTGGCCTCCGGTTCTGCCGCGTAGGCCTCGCGGAGCGGGTCCAGAAGATGCTCGGTCGCATGGCGCGCGACCTCCTGGTCGAATCGCGCCAATTCGTCGGCCGCCTCCCGGCCCAAGGCACGGACCCGTCGCGTGTAGGCCGCCAACGGTTCCTCCAGTTGGCGTTGCCGTTCCGCGAAGGCTTGGCGCACCGCGTCGGGAAGCTCGGAGAACTCCTGGGGACGGTAAGGCTGCCCGTCCGGCCGGAGGGGAATGGTGACCAGGCCGCCGGTCGGGGCCTCCTTCAGCGTGAAGCCCAGCCCCAGGGCCTTTTGCAGCGCCTCGCCCCACAGGGCCTGCTGCTGGTCCTCGTAGCGGTGGATCAGTTCCTGCCGGTGATGCGTGTAGGCGTCACTGTCGAACGCCTGGCGGATCAGCTCCCGGGCATGGGCCACCAAGGTGTCGACGTCCCGTTGGAACTGGCGGCCCCGTCCAGCCCCCACCGGGATCGTCCGCGGCCGGTCGGGCCGGTCGAAGTTGGCGATGAAGCACCAGTCCGACGGCACGGGTTCCGTGCGGGCCCAGGCTCTGGCTTCGGCCGTGATGTAGGAGGTCTTGCCAGTGCCGGTGGGGCCGACCAGGAACAGATGATAATCCGGGCGGCGCATGCGGAGCCCGAAGCGGATGGCCCGCACCGCACGATCCTGCCCGACGATGCCCAGGTCACCGTCCGGCGCGTCGGGGACGTCGGCGAAATCTTCCGCCCGGTAGCGGCGCCGCAGCGCCGCGGCGGGCAGCTTCAGGCGGGCGGCCAACACGGCGGGTTCAACCTCGGCCATCACGGGCTCCCTCCTTACAGCAGTCGACAACGGGCGGGACCAGCGGGGTACTTGCGGCAGGCCGGGCACCCGGTCAGCGTAAGCGTAGGCCAAAGTCATCGCACCGAAAAGGGCCGTCCGGGGTATCCGCGTCCGCCGGTCCGCCCGCGGCGACGGGGGTCCGACGGCGCCAAAGCCGCCCCCGAGGTCGGGGGCGGCTTTCCCGGGGCATCGGATCCTCAGTACGACCGCGGCATCTTCAACACGTGCTGGCTGATGTAGGACAGCACGAGATTGTTGCTGACGGGGGCCACCAAGGGCAGGCGCGCTTCCCGGAACTTGCGCTCGACATCGTAGTCGCGGGCGTACCCGTAGCCGCCGAAGGCGTCCATGGCGGCGTTGGCCGCCGCCCAGGTGGCCTGGGAGGCCAGCAGCTTCGCGGCGTTGGCCTCGAAGCCGGGCCTTTCCCCGGCGTCGAAGGCGTAGGCGGCCTGCCAGCGCATCAAACTGGCCGCCTCCAGTTGCGCGTAGGCTTGGGCGATCGGGAACTGCACGCCCTGGTTCATCCCGATGGGGCGGCCGAACACGACCCGCTCGGACACATAGCGGGTTGCTTTGTCGATGAACCAATAGCCGTCTCCAAGGACCTCGGACGCGACCAGGATCCGCTCGGCGTTCATGCCGTCGAGAATGTAGTAGAACCCGCGTCCCTCCTCGCCTATGAGGTTCTCGGCCGGCACCCGGAGGTCGCGGAAGAACAGCTGGTTCGTCTCGTGGTTGATCATGGTCCGGATGGGCTGGACCTCGATCTGGTCGCGGCTTTCGCGGAGGTCGACGAGAAAGACGCTGAGCCCGTCGGTCTTGCGTTGGACGGCCTCGTAGGGAGTGGTCCGGGCGAGCAGCAGCATGAGGTCCGAATGTTGAAACCGGGAGGTGAAGATCTTCCCGCCGTTGATGATGTACCAGTCCCCATCCCGCACGGCCGTGGTGCGGATGCGGGTCGAGTCGGAGCCGGCCTCCGGTTCGGTAATCCCGAATGCCTGCAGCCGGAGCTCCCCCCGCGCGATGGCCGGGAGGTAGCGCGCCTTCTGCTCGGGACTGCCGTGCCGCAGGATGGTGCCCATGGTGTACATCTGGGCGTGGGCCGGGGCCCCGCTGCAGCCGCTGCGGTTGATGGTTTCCAGGATGAGGGCCGCTTCCACCATGCCCAAGCCCGCGCCGCCGTACTCCTCGGGGATGAGGCAGGCGAGCCACCCGTCCCGTATGAGGTGATCCACGAACGCTTCGGGATAGGCCCGGGCCTCGTCGAGCTCCCGCCAGTACTCCGGGGGATAGTTGGCGCACAGCTTGGCTACGGCATCCCGGATGCGCAGTTGTTCGGGCGTCAGGGCAAACTTCATGGTCAGGCGCTCCTTCGCCGAAGAGGTTCCGCCGCAGGCGGATCCGTCGTCCACGGTTATACACCGCACGGGACCCGGTCTGTCCGGTGGCGTCGGAATTTTTCTATGGACGAAATCTCTACGGCCAAGGGTTCCGTCCGACGGAATTTTTGTCCCGACCGACCGGGCGGAAGGTAAACGGACGCGGTTGGAGAATCATGAGATGCGATTCGTCTTGGAATCGCTCCACGCTCCGCCGGAGGGTGCACGTCGTGGGAGGGACCGGTCCATGCCGACTGCGGAGGAGATCCGTCTCCTGCATTCCCAGTCGCCTGTGATCTTCCAAAGCATCGAGATGCTCGACAAGATCGTCGCCATCCTCGATGCGCTGGAGACCAAACCGGGTCTCCGCCTGAGCGAGATCGTCCGGCTGACCGGGATCCCCAAGCCCACGTGCCACCGCCTGCTCCAGGTCCTGTTGCGCCAGCGCCTGGTTGCGCGCCAGGGATATCGTTATGAGGCGGGGACCCGGCTGTATCGCTACGTGTACGGGGCCCTGACCCAGGAACCCGTGCGGCGGGTGGCCGTCCCCCACCTCCGGGCCCTGTCCCGGCAGACCGAGATGGCCGGTCTTTTGTCGGTCCGATACGACGCGTTTCGCGTCCTGGTGGCGGTCGAAGGCGACCCGGCCCTCGTCCCGGCGGAGTGGGCCGTGGGCAGCGTGGCCGTCATCTATGCCGGAGCCGCGAGCAAGACGCTCCTGGCATGGCTTGACCGGGCGGAACGGGACGTCGTGTTGAGCGGGATCCAGCGGCAGCCCCTGACGGACGGGACCATCGTGTCGCGGGCGGACCTCGAGCGGGAACTGGAGCGGATCCGGCAACGCGGCTGGGCCCTGAGCCTGGGTGAACGCGAACCCGACACCTTCTCGCTCGCGGCGCCGGTATTCGACGCGGCGGGGCGTATCGCGGCCGCCGTCGCGGTGGCGGCGCCCCTCGTCCGCTACCGTCCGGCGCTCGTCGGCCGCTGGGTTGGCCCGCTGCTCGAGTGTGGGCGGCAGATCTCGGCGGAAATGGGCTTCCGGGGTATCTACCGGCCGCTCGCGCGCTACACCCCGGTCCGCTCCGGGGGCCTCGGACCCCGCGTGGGGGCGATGTGAAGGGAGGGGACGGGGCGTCTTCCGTCCCGGGAGCCGCGGCCCCGGCGGCGGGGATCCGGCGCCGGCCGGCCGTGGGCGGCGTGCCGGACGTTCCGGCGCCGGGCCGGGGCCGCTCGCCCGGCGGGGCCGAGAGCGGCGGGGCGGATCGCCCCGGCGGGATGACCGTTTCCGCCGACGGCCCGGGTAAGGCAGGTCCCGGGCGGCAGAGGCCTCCCCGCATCGTCCACGACATGTCTTCCCCGCCCCCCCTTCCGACCTGACATCCAAGACCGCACCCGCGTTGACCCCCCGCCGGAGCCGGCCGAGAAATTTCGCATGTTGAAAACTGATGCGAAGACGGACGGGCCCTGCTCGTCGGGAGCCGGCGGAGAATAGACTGAGGACAGCGACAATCGGGACGTGTCGGGGGCGGCGAGCCCCTGCCGCCCTGCCGGAAGGGAGGCCCCTGCGTGGAACCGTTGGAGGGCACGGTGGTCGTCGATCTGACCCAGAACGTCGCCGGCCCGCTCTGCACCCAGATCCTGTCCGATCTCGGCGCCCGGGTCATCAAGGTCGAGCCGCCGGGACGGGGCGACAGCGCCCGGGAGTGGCGCCCCCACGACAGCCCGGCGTCGAACATCTTTCTGGCTCTCAACCGCAACAAGGAAAGCATCGTCGTCGACGCCGACCGGCCCGAAGGCCAGCGGATCATCCAGTCGTTGGCGGCGCGCGCCGACGTCTTCGTACACAGTCTGAAACCGGGTAGCGCCGAGAGCCGGCACCTGGGATACGAGGAGCTGGCGGGCCTCAATCCGCGGCTGGTCTACTGCGCCATCTCGGCTTTCGGCGAAGCCGGTCCCCTGAAGAGCTTCCCGGGGTTCGACCCGCTCCTGCAGGCCCTGGCGGGGTTGATGCACATGCCGGCCGACCATCCGCCCGACCGCGTGTCGGTCTCGCTGGTGGACATGGGCACAGGCATGTGGGCGGCCATGGGCATCCTGGCCGGGTTGGCGCATCGGGCCCGCACCGGCCGGGGTGTCCGCGTGGCCGCCAGCCTCATGGAGACGGCGTTGGCCTGGCAGACCCTGGCCATCTCCAACTACCTCAACTTCGGGGTGGAATCCGCGGCGCCTACGGGGGCCATCGCTCCTTACGAGACGTTCCGGACCCGGGACGGCTGGGTGATGATCGCGGCCGGCAACGACCGGTTCTTCGAGCGGCTGCGGCAGGCCTTGGACGTCCCCGAACTGGCCGACCGCGACCGGTTCGGCAGCAACCCGCTCCGGGTCAAGCACCGTGCGGAGGTGCACCGGTTGCTGGAGGCCGCCACGGTGCGTTATCCCACGGCCGAACTGGTCGAGCGGCTGCGTGCGGCGGGGGTGCCCGCCGGACCGGTACAACACGTCGAGGCATTCCTCGAGGACCCGCAAGCCCAAAGTGCCGGAATGACGGCGGCGGTATCCCTCCCCGACGGGACGCGGTGGCAGTACGTCTACACGCCGATCCGCCTGGGGGGCGAGAGGGGGAGCATCCGGCGCTCGCCGCCGTTGGCGCTGGGCCGGGACACCGACGCGGTGTTGGACGAGTGGGGCTTCACGGAAGACGAGCGGCGTCGGCTGCGCGCCGACGGCATCATCGCCTAGGGCCGAAGGGAGGAGGAGGATACGTGGAGGCATGGACGGAACGGGTCGCCGAGTGGGCGACCGCGGTCGGGCCCGAAACGATGCCGGCCGGCTTGCCGGAGGTGTTTCGCCGCGCCGTGCTGGATACGCTGGCGTGCATGATCGCCGGAACCCAGGAGGCGCCGGGCCGGATCCTCCGGGAGTGGGTGCGGGAAGAGGGCGGCGCGCCCGAGGCCCGGGTGGTGGGCGAGGTCACCCGGGTCCCGGCTCCCGCGGCGGCCTGGGTCAACGGCACGCTGGGCCACGCGTTGGACTACGACGACGTCAACGGGGCGGTGCATGGGCATCCCAGCACGGTGGTCGTCCCCGCCGTCCTGGCGGTGGCCGAGCGGGCGGACCGGGACGGGGCGAGCGCACTGGCGGGCTACGTGGCCGGGGTCGAGGTCATGGCGGCGTTGGGGCGGGCCCTCGGACATCCCCACTACGAGCGGGGCTGGCACGCTACGGCGACCCTGGGGACGGTGGGGGCGGCTGTGGCCGCGGGCCGGGTGCTGGGCTTGACGGCGGAGGCCATGCGCCGCGCCATCGGGATTGCGGTCTCGCAGGCGGGGGGTGTGCGCCGGAACTTCGGCACCATGACCAAGCCGCTGCACGCGGGCCTGGCGGCCAAAAACGGCGTCGTCGCCGCGCTCTTGGCCGCGCGGGGCTACGAGGCCGCGGCGGACGCCCTGGAGGCGCCCGCCGGGTTCTTCGCCGTCTTCGCCGGGGACATGGCGCCGGCGGAGGCCGAGGCGGCCGCCCGGCGCGCCTTGGCGGACCTGGGGCAATCCTGGGCGCTCGTCGACCCCGGGCTGGACGTCAAGCGGTATCCCTGCTGCTACGCGACGCATCGGGCTCTGGACGCCATGCTGGAGATCGTCGCGGAGGCCCGCCCTGACCCGGAGGCGGTCCGCGCCGTGCGCGTGCGGGTGCCGCCCGGCGGACTGGTCCCCCTGATCTACCGGTACGCGGCGACGGGGCTCGAGGGGAAGTTCTCCATGGCCTACGTCATGGCGGCGGCGCTGGTGGACGGGCAGGTGGGGCTCGCGACGTTCACCGACGCGGCCGTGGCCCGGGAAACGGTGCAGCGGCTGCAGCGGCGGGTCACGGCGGAGGAGGACCCGACGCTGGGGCAACACGGCTACGGGCAGTCCCCGACGCGGGCCGGCGCCGTGGTGGTGGACGTCACCCTGGCCGACGGGCGGCGTCTGGAACGGGCGGTCACGGCGGCGCGCGGATCGGCGCTCCGGCCGCTCAGCTGGGAGGAACTGGCGGCGAAGTTGGAGGACGCGGTGCGATGGTCGGGGCTGGCGCTCGACGCCGCCGCCCTGGCCGAAGCGGTACGGGGCCTCGACCAGGCGCCGTCGGTCCGCCGGTGGGCCGAGGTCCTCGCCGGAGGGGCGGCGGCACGGCCGGTGGGCGAGCGTCGCGGGTGACGAGGAGGGAGAGACCATGTTGCCGGTCAAGTCGGTGGAACTGATCGAGGTAGGACCCCGGGAAGGGTTTCAGTTCGAGGGGATCGGTGCGCCGGACAAGATCTCGACGGAGAACAAGGTGCGGCTCGTGCATGCGTTGGCGGAGACAGGGCTGAAGACCATCCAGGTGACGTCCTTCGTCAGCCCCAAGGCCGTGCCGCAGATGGCGGACGCGGAGCGGGTGACGGAACTCCTGGAACCCCGGCCCGGTGTCACGTACACCGCCATCTACCTGAACGACAAGGGCCTCGAGCGGGCGTTGGCGGCCGGCAAGTACGCCATCGAGGGGCATGTGAGCCTGACGGCGAGCGAGACGTTTTCCCTGCGGAACCAGCGCCGGACGTTCGCCGAGGATCTCGTCATGCAGCGGCGGCAGCTGGCCATCTACCAAGCCCACGGCATCCCTGTGCGGCGAGGCAGCATGATGGCCGCCTTCGGCTGCAACTACGAGGGGGACATTCCGTTGCAGCGGGTGTTGGACCTCATCGAGACGATGCACGAGCTGGTGGGGGAGATCGGGGAGCGGTTGGAGCTGGTGTCCCTGGCCGACACCATGGGCTGGGCGGACCCGGAGCAGATCAAGCGGACCATCGGCGCCGTGCGGGAACGGTGGCCCGACCTGGAAATCCAGCTGCATCTGCACGACACCCGCGGGACGGGCATGGCCAACGTCTATGCGGCCCTCGAGATGGGGGTGCGGCGTTTCGACACCTCGGTAGGCGGACTCGGCGGCTGCCCCTTTGCGGGCGTGGCGGCCGGCAACGTGCCGACGGAGGATGTCGTGTTCATGTGCGAGCGGATGGGGATCGAGACCGGCGTCGACCTGAAGAAGCTGGTGGCCTGCGCCAAGCTGGCGGAGGAGATCGTCGGCCATCCGCTGCCGTCCCGGGTGGCGCACGTCATGTGAGGTCGTCCGGCTGCCGGGACGTCCCCGGGACGCCCCGGCAGCCCCTTCCGGCACCGGGCTGGCGGACCGCGGGGCGAGGGGCGGCGTCTTGAGGGCGGCGGCCGGGGCGGCTTCCGGTGGCCCTCGGACCCGTCTCAGCCGGCCGGCGGCCGGGGCACTTGGGGAACGGGTTCCTCCCCGGCCGCGGCGCCCGTCGGCGGGGGCACGAGGATCACCGGCCAGGGACTTTCCGCGACGAGCCGACGCGCCACACTCCCGAGCAGGCGGTCGGCTCCGGGGGCGCGACGCTTCTGGCCGACCACGATGGCATCGGGACGCACGGCGGCGGCGTACCGCAGAAGGCTCGGCCCCGGCTCGCCCTCGAGGAGCCGGGGGACGACCGTGAATCCCCCGTCCTGGAGTGTCTTGGCAGCCCGTTCGAGATCATGGCGCCACGCGACCCGGTCGGTGATCTCGACGGCCGGGGCATCCTGCGCCGGAAACGGCGGACAGACCGTCACCACATGGATGGTGGTGTCCGGTCCGAAGTGCGCCTGGATCCAGCGACCGGCCCACCCGGCGGTATCCGAGCCGTCCGTGGCCCATATGAGCAACGCATGGGCGCGGGCCGGCGGTTCGGGGAGCGACGCCGGCCCGGAACGAGGGCTGGCCACGAGCAGCGTGACCAGGTCGCCCAGCCAGTGTCGCTCGGTCTCGATCACCAATCCCACGGCGGCGGCATGGCGCGCGAGTTCGGCCGGGGTCGGCGCGTGGAGGAGGGAGCGGCCGAGCCAGCGGTAGGGCAGCCACGCACGGAGCCAGAGCAGCCGCGTGATCTGTTCCAGGGCGCGCATGGCCAGGGTTCCGCGCGTCGTTGTGGGTTGCAGGAGCTCGAGGACCACGAGGCGTCCCCCGGGCCGGAGCACGCGCCGCATCTCCGCGAGGCCTCGGCGCCAGTCCATCATGTTGCGGAGCGAGAATTGGGCGGTGACCCGGTCGAAGCTGGCGTCCGGAAACGGCAGGTTTTCTCCGTAGCCCTCGACCCACTGGATCGGCGCGGCTGCGGGATGCCGCGGGGCGCGGCGGGCAGCGGCGAGCATGCCCACCGAGGGGTCGAGACCCACCACCTCACCCCGGGGACCGGCGTCCCGGGCCAGGTCGCGCGTGACCACCCCCGTACCGCAGCCGACGTCCAGCACGCGTTGGCCGGGTCGGACCGCCAGGGCGCGACGCGCGCTGCGGTGCCAGGCGCGGATGCCCGCCACGGACAGGGCGGCGCTCACGATGTCGTAACCCGCGGCGATGTCGTTGAACAGTTCGGGCGTGTCGGCCACGATCTCCCTCCCCTCGAGGCGGGACCGGCGCACCGTGGGATGGCCCGTCGGTGCAGCAGAAAGGCGGGCGCGAGACCCCGCGCCCGCCGGGTGGTCGTCGTCTTCCGGGTTACTTGGCCGCGGGCGCCGCGTGCTGCATGGTGGCCGGCAGCCACTTGCCGAAGCTCGCGATGTGACCCCAGATGGCCTCGTAGCCCGTGAACAGCCAGACGATAGCCGAGATGCCGAGGATGACGGCCGTCACGATGGCCAGCCAGCGGACCTTGCGCCACTGGAGGGACGGCAGCGTCAGGATGCCGCCCAGTCCGGCGCTGATGTAACCCAACCCCGCGATGGCCGGTTCCTGCGTCATGTGCAGGCTCATCAGCCGGAGCCCCACGATGACGGCCATGATACCGCCGAAGAGGCCGTACATCGAGGGGATGAGCGGCTCCCACTCGAAGGTGAGCGTGACTGCGGCGGCGAGGAACGCGGTGCTCAGGAACGCGGCCGGTTCGCCGAAGGCGACGTTGTAGCCGCCGGGCAGCGGCCAGCCGGTGATCATCGCCACGGCCGTGATGAGACCCAAAAGACCGACGGCGAAGAACCCTGCGGCCCAGCTGCGGCGCTCGCCGGGTGCCGGGTCGACGTAGAGGTAGTGCGCCAGGAGAGCCAACCCCGCCGCTAGGTTGACGAGCATCACGCCGATGAAGTCGATAAACATGATATCCATCCTCCCTGCCGCCCCCGCTTCCCGGGGGTCGGCCGACCGTTTTTCTCCTCGGCTCGACTGTAGTCCACGCCCAGGGAAGGACCCATTGCCCTTGGTCCCCGGTTTGTTCCGGCGATGGTTCCCGTTTGCATGGCCCTTCGGCGTGGGGCGGCGGGTCGACCGCTGCCGCATGGTGGGCCGACCGTCGGCTGGCCGGGTGTCCGGAGGGGACGGACCCCGGCCGCCGTCCGGGCCCCTGCCGCCAGTTTGCCGTAATGCGCCGAAACCTAACAAATTATGGTAGGTTGAAGGCAAGGGGGCGACGGCCCGCCCGGCGGCGCCGGGCCGTGTCGTCCACCGAATTTCTTGGCCGTGGGCACCGGAGATGGCCGGTCTTGCCACCGCGAAGGGAGGGGTCATCTCATGATGGCACGGAGTGATACGGTCTCCATGGTTCATCGGGCGTTTGCGGCCCTGAACGCGGCGTGGGAGGTCTGGGACGCCACGGCGGATCCGGAATTCTGGGATGCCGCCAACGCCCAGCTCTCGGCGGCCATGAGCCTGGCCCAGGCGGCCGTCCGGGACGCGAAGCGGGCGCAGGGTTACCCGGTCCACGGGTCGGAGTTCCGTCTGCCCTGGCTGGCGCGGCCGCGTGCCGCGCGGCATCCGATGGCCCGTGCGTCCTGACCGGCCCGCCGGCGGAAGACGGGTCGGGCCGTGCGACCGGGGAACGCCTCGCCGAGGCGTTCCTTGTTTGTTTACCGGGGGCGTTGCAGGCGGCGGTGCGATGGTTCCCCGGGGCGGTTCCGACCGTAGTCGTCCCCGAGCCGACAGCCTTCGGCTAAAATGTCGAGATAGGTTGGCCGCAGAGCCACCGGAGGGGCGGTCGGGCGCGTTATGGATCATGGCGAGCGGAAGGTTCGGGGCGAGTCCTTCGTCCCCACGAACGAACGGGAGGCCCCCCGGCCTCCGGGATCGGAGCGGGGGTTGCCGTCCCGCCGGGCCCGCGCCGCGAGGAGCACGGGGCGAGGCGGAAGGAAGGGTGGCATGCGGCGCATACGCTGGGGACGGCTTATCGGCAGCGTGCTAGGCCTGGGCGTTCTGGCCGGCGCGGCCTACGGCTATCACTACTATCTGGCCACGCGCAACGCGCTCGTGACGGCGCCCGTCGTCCGGGCCAATCCCGGGCCCTTCCAGGGCCGGGTGACCATCCTCCTTCTGGGCGAAGGCCTGGTGCAGGCCGGCAACCAGGACATCAAGAATCCAAACGCTCCCGACCAGACCGACACCATGATGCTGGTCAGCCTCGACCCGAAGACGGGCGACGCGGGCGTGGTGTCCATCCCCCGCGACACCCTCGTGGATCTGCCCGAGGCCGGGGGACGGGCGAAGATCAACGACGCGAACTTCGTCGGGGGCCCCAAGCTGGCCGTCAAAGTCGTGGAGCAGACCCTCGGCGTACCGGTGGACTACTATCTGGAGACCACCATCTGGAATTTCCCCAAGATCGTGGACGCCCTGGGCGGCCTGACCGTCGACGTGCCGTATCCCATGCATTACGGCAGCGCGACCGGCCCCGGCGCCTATCTCAACATCAACCTCAACCCCGGCGTCCAGCACCTCGACGGGCAGCAGGTGCTGGAGTTCGTGCGCTTCCGTCAGGAGGCCCTCGGGGACATCGGCCGGATCCAGCAGCAGCAGTACATCGTCCGGCTCATCCTGAAGAAGCTGTTGACGCCGCAGGAGATCACCAAGCTGCCGGAAGTCGTGGGCATGCTCCGTCAGGACATCACCGCGACCAACCTCTCCACGCAGCAGATGCTGGCGCTCGGCCTGTGGGGTTCGCACGTCAACGTGTCCGCGGTGCGGTTCGCGACGCTCCCAGGCGCGCCGGCGACCATCGGCGGGGTCGACTACTGGGTGCTGGACCGGAACCTGATCCGCCCCTTGCTCGACGAAGTCCTCCTGGGCCGCTTCAGCCGGTCGGATCGGGCCCAGATCCACGTGGTGGTGCGGTCGGGGACGATGACCCTTGCCGGGGCGGAGCAGGTGGCGGCTTGGTTGCGGCGCCAGGGCTTTTCCGTCGGTCCAGTGGTCTGGGCCAACCAGCACGACCACCAGACCACCACGGTGGTCGACTACACCGGCGACAAGTACCTCGCCCACCGGCTGGCGGCGGCGCTGGGGGGCCAGGGGACGACGTCCGTACAGGAAGTCCCCTATCACGACGTACCCGGCGTGGACCTCGTCATCACCACCGGAACCGACCTTCATCTGAACCCGCACGCCACCGTCTAGCCCGCCGGTCGTGCCCCGACGGGCCTCACCGCCGGGTCGACCGGGCCGGCGCGCGGGGGACCTTCGGCCATGGACGTTCCGACCCCGTCATGGTACATGAGGGGCGTGGGTCGTGTGGCGGTCGTCCCGGACGTGATGGGACCAGAGACGGCCGTTGCGGCGGCCGTCCGCCCGGTGAGGCATGCGGTGGCGTCAACCGGGGCCGCCGCGAGACCCGCGCGAGGAACGACCACACAGGAAGAGGGAAGGTCGATGAGAATCGGGGTGGTCCGGGAGACGGCGCCCGGGGAGCGTCGGGTCTCGCTGGTACCGGACGGCGTCGCGCGGCTCGTCCGGGCTGGGCATGCGGTGTTCGTCCAGTCCGGGGCGGGAGCCGCCTCCTATTATCCCGACGAACAGTACGTCAAAGCCGGCGCCACCGTCACGGAGGACCCGTCTATCGTCTTCGGCGCCGACGTCGTGCTTCACATCCGGCCCTCGCCGGACGGGGAACCGGGCCGGAGTTGGCCGGTGCCCGGGGCGGTGCTGGTCGGGACGCTCGCCCCCCTGAGCGACCCGCGTCTGACGGCGCGCGCCGCCCAGACGGGCCTGACCGCCTTTAGTCTCGACACGATGCCCCGTATCAGCCGCGCTCAAAGCATGGACGTCCTCAGCTCCATGAGCACCATCGCCGGCTATTACGCCGTGGTCTGGGCGGCCAGTCGGCTGCCCAAGCTGTTTCCGCTCCTGATGACGGCCGCGGGGACCATCGCGCCGGCCCGCGTCCTGGTGCTGGGCGCCGGGGTGGCCGGGCTGCAGGCCATCGCGACCGCCCATCGCCTGGGCGCGACGGTTCAGGCTTTCGACACGCGCCCCGTCGTCAAGGAGCAGGTCGAAAGCCTGGGGGCGAGCTTCCTCACCTTGGACGTCACCGGGGCTCAGACCGCCGAGGGCTACGCCCAGCAGCTGGCGGAGGACGTGCACGCCCGGGAGCTGGCGCTGCTCCGGGATCCGGTGGCGGCCGCGGACGTGGTCGTCACGACCGCGCAGGTGCCGGGGAGTCGGGCGCCGGAGTTGGTCACGGCCGACATGGTCGACGCCATGCGGCCGGGGTCCGTCATCGTCGACTTGGCGGCCGAGACGGGGGGGAACTGTGCCCGTTCGGTCCCCGGCGAGGTGGTGGAGGCCGGCGGCGTCACCGTCTTCGCACCGCTCAACGTGCCCTCGCTCATGCCCGTCCATGCGAGCCAGCTCTATTCCCGCAACGTCGTCAACTTCCTGACCCACCTGATCGAGCGGGGCCTCTCCCGGCCGGAGAGTGGGGGGGCTTGGCGATGGGACGCGCAGGACGAGATCTGTCGCCGGACCTGCGTGGCGCACGCGGGCGAGATCCTCCACGAGGCGGTGCGGGAGCGTCTTGCGCAGAAAGGGGGCGACGCCGATGCACGCTGATCTCCTCGTCGAGATCTACGTCTTCGTCCTGGCGGTGTTCGTGGGGTTCCAGCTCATATCCAAGGTCCCGTCCGTCCTCCACACGCCGCTGATGTCGGCGACGAACGCCATCCACGGCATCATCCTGGTGGGGGCCGTCACGCTCTTGACGGCCGTGCACGGCGGACTGGTGGTGATCGGCGGGCTCGCGGTCTTTCTGGCGACCCTCAACGTGGTGGGCGGCTTCGTCGTGACCGACCGGATCCTGGAGATGTTCCGCAAGTCGCCCGACGGCGGGGCGGGGCGATCCGCATGAGTACGCTGACGGCGTGGGCTTACCTGGCGACGACCGTGCTCTTCATTCTGGGCGTCATGCGCCTGCGTTCGCCGGCCACCGCACGGTCCGGCAACTTCCTGTTGGCCGCGGGCATGCTCGTGGCCCTGGTCGTCACGTTCGTGGACGACGGCATCAACCCCTGGCCGGTGATGACGGCGGCGGTGGTGTTGGGGGGCGTGGCGGGCACGGTGTCGGCCCGCTTGGTGCGGATGACCGCGATGCCGCAGATGGTGGCCCTGTTCAACGGTATGGGAGGCGGAGCGGCCGCCCTGGTGTCGGCGGGTGAGACCATCCCCCGCTGGTTCGGCGGCTCCGTCGCGCCGAACGATGCCGCCGCAGCCGTGGCCCTGTTCACGGTGGCGATCGGGTCGATAAGCTTTGCGGGCAGTCTCATTGCCTTCCTCAAACTCCAGGAATGGATGGAGACCCGGCCCATCACCTACCGCGGTCAGCACTGGGTGAACGCCGTGCTGCTCGCGGTCATCGTCGGGGTCGGCGTCTACTTGATCGCCGCGGGCTCCGGCGGGGGCCCCTGGTTCCTGGTGTTCCTGGGGGCGTCCGTGCTGCTGGCCCTGTCCGTGGTGGTATCGATCGGAGGGGCCGACATGCCGGTCGTCATCTCCCTCCTGAATGCGTTGACCGGCCTCGCGGCCGCGGCCACAGGGTTCCTCCTGGCCAACAACGTCCTCATCATCGCGGGTGCCCTGGTGGGCGCCTCGGGGACCATCCTCACCCAGCTGATGAGCCGCGCGATGAATCGACCGTTGTCGAACGTGCTGTTCGGCGCGTTCGGGCAGATCCAGGCGGGCGCCGGCCCGGCGACGGTCACGGGGACGGTCCAGACGGCCGATGTCGAGGACGTCGCCATGCTCCTGGCGTATGCGCGGCGGGTCATCGCCGTACCGGGTTACGGGCTGGCCGTGGCCCGGGCCCAACAGGAAGTCCGGCAGTTGATGGAAAAACTCGAAGCCCGGGGCGTGGACTTCCGGTTCGCCATCCACCCCGTCGCCGGGCGGATGCCCGGGCACATGAACGTGCTGCTCGCCGAGGCCAACGTGCCGTACGACAAACTGTACGAAATGGAGGCCATCAACCCGGAGTTTCCCAACACGGACGTCGCGCTGGTCATCGGGGCCAACGACGTCACCAATCCTGCCGCCCGGAACGAACCCAACAGCCCGTTGTACGGGATGCCCATCCTCAACGTGGATCAGGCCGCGCGGATCATCGTGCTCAAACGGAGCATGAACCCCGGCTTTGCCGGCATCGACAATCCCCTGTACACCAATCCCAAGACGTCCATGCTCTTCGGGGACGCCAAGGAATCATTGACCAAGCTCATCCGCGCGTTGGACGAGGTGTAGGGGCGGAAGGACCGCCGGCCCCCCGCCCGGGGGGCCGGCTTCCTCAGTAGAGACCCAGCCGTTCCTTGAGCCAGCGGCGGTCGAAGCCGACGGTGACCGCGCCGTCCAGGTCGATGACCGGGATGCCGCGCCGACCCTGCGCCAGCGCGGTCATGCGGGGGCGCACGGCCGGGTCGGTCAGGGAATGGTCCACATAGGCGAAGCCGTATCGCGAAAGAAACTCTTTCGTCCCGAGGCACACGCTTCAGGTCGGGGCGGTGTAGAGCTCCAGCCGCGGCCAGGGCACCGAACGGCCGAGGGCGAACCCGGCGGTCGGGGCGTCCAGCGTGTCCGGCAGGGTCAGGGCATAGCAGGTGAACCGCGCCACCGTGTCCGGACCCAACCAGACGGTGCGCAGGCGGTCGGTGTCGCCCCACGGCGTCTCGATGTCCAAGGCGGTCCACTCCCCGTACAGCCGCTGGGCCAGGACCGCGACCTCCTCGGGGGGCGGAGGCGGCGTCGCGCGCCCCGTCACGACACGGTAGCGGAAGCGGATGCGTCCGGCGGTGTGCCATTCCCGGAGTCGGGCGGCGGCTTCCTCCGTCTTGGCGACCAGCACCAATCCGCTGTCCGGGTCGGCGAGGCGGTGGACCACGCCCGGAGCCGGGCTGGTTTCCATCTCCGCCAACCAGCGATTGGTCTGGAGGAGGCGGTTGACCAGGGTGCCGCGCCCTGCCGCGTCACGCGGGTGGAGCGGGAGTCCGGGCGGCTTGTCGGCGACGAGAAAGGTCGGCCCTTCGTACCACAGATCCAGCGGACCCGTGTCGACGGGCAAGAGCGGGTGTTTTTCCATCCTGGCTCGCTCCTTTCGCCGGGGCGTCCGGGCGCCGTCACGCCGGCGGCCGGGGGATGGCGAGGTCGTCGGTGCGGACGGGCAACGGGCTCATCCTCTCGCCCAGGCCGGCACGGCAGAGCGCTTCGTAGCCGACCCGGGCCCGATGCACGCGCTCGCGTCCCATCTGGATAGCCTGGGCCTCCCACTGCAGGCCGCTCGGGTAGATGTTGGGCGCGTTGCGCAGGCCGAACTTGAGATACACCGGGGCGGCGTACTGCACGAAGCCCGCGAGCTCCGCGTAACGGACGAAGCCCCCCACGTCGTCGGGGGCCTCGACGTAGATGTCCAGCGGGACGGTCGTGATGCGACGGATGGTGGCCAGCTGCTCGAGGGACAGGTCCGTCGGCACGTTGTAGGTCGCAATGCCGGTGTCGGCCCAGTGCCGGACGGCGATCGGGTTGGCGGCTCCCATCATGACGGAAACCTTGATGTGGAGGTCCGGGGGCCAGAGTCCCGCGGCACGGAGTTGCTGGGCCAGCACCAGCATGCCGTCGTCGGCCACCAGGACCGACCGGATGCCCCCCGCGTAGGCCCGGAGCGCGTCGTCCAGGGCGGCCCGCACGGCGCTCATCCCGCGCAGACGCGGCCGGACCACCCCGCCGTTGGGAGCCAGGTGCATCGCACCCGGCTCGAAGCCGGCGCGCGGGCCGAGAAAGAGGCTCACCTCCACCCCCGCGTCCCGGCCGATCCGCGCCATCTCCCGGATCTCGGCGTCCGTGAGCAGCTGGACGCCGCTGCCCTGGGAAACGCGGTGCACGGGACAATCCAGCCGGCGAGCCTCCTCCAGCACGGCCTCCAGGACCCGCGGCCCTTCGACCGACGGGATTTCGATGCGCCACGCGCCGCCGTCCCGAAAGCGGTGCGGACTGGGCTCGCCGAGGCCGTCGTCGGCGGGCAGGTTGAGCCGGGCCAGAAGGTCCCGGGCGTCGGGGAATGCTGTCATGGTCCTGTCCTGCTCCCCTCGTGGGCTTCGGTGTCGGGTGCCGGGGTCGCTGCCCCCCACGGCGTCTCGAGACCACAGTACCGCCCGCGAGCGGACGCGCCAAGAGCGGGCGTCTTTAGGCCCCTCGGGACAAACGCATCGCCGCCGGAGAGGCTCCGGGGCGATGTGGCGACGTGTGTTCGCGTGTTACGGAAGGATGACGACGAGCGGTCGCTCGATGAATGCGGCCAAGGGGACTACGGGAGCGGTCGGGTCGGCGGCTCGCTCACGCGGCCTTGCGCTCTGCAGAAGCCTGGGACCGTCCCAAGAGCTCGACCAGGTAGTTGTGGGCGAAGTAGATGTAGCCGCCGACCACCAGGGCGCCCAGCATGACGAGCGACAGCGTGCCGTCCATGCGGAGCACCGCCGGGTTGGTGAGGGCCTGGTACAAAGCCGGGCTGTACAACATGGGGATCGCCTCCTTAACGTTGCCGTGGGATGTGTCGGTAACCGTCTCCGTTTCTGGAATACCACCTCCCTACGTATAAGTAAAATATATGTTATCTATGATTGACATAGGCCAATCATATCCATAGAGACACGCGGTCGACGCGGTCGGGCCTGCGCTATCCTAACGGCAAACCCCCGGGCCGCCGGATCCGTTGCCGGCCCGTGGACCAACCAGGACAAGGGCGGGTGAGGGCATGCGCATCGTGGACCTCGATACGGCCATGAGCGCCATTCAGTCGGGGATGCGGATTTTCGTGCAGGGGATGGCCGCGACGCCGCACGGCCTGTTGGCGGGCCTGGCGGAGCGGTGTCGGTCGCTCGAGGAGGTGCGGCTGTTCCACATGCACCTGGAGGGCCCGACGCCGTGGATCGCGCCGGCGCTCAAGGGGCGGGTGCACGACATTTCCTTCTTCGTGGGACCCAACCTGCGCGAGGCGGTGGCGCGGGGCGACGCCTCGTACCTGCCCCTCTTCCTCTCGGACATCCCCTGGTTCCTGCGCCAGCCCAATTTCCGTCCGCATGTGGCGCTGCTCAACGTATCCCCGCCGGACCGTCACGGCTACGTGAGCCTGGGCCCGTCCGTCGACGCCACCCTGACCGCGGTCGAGATGGCGGACGTGGTCATCGCCCAGATCAACCCCCACGTGCCCCGGACCTTGGGCGAGGCCTGCATCCATCAGGACGCCATCACCTTCGGCGTCCCCTGGTCGGAACCCCTGGCCACGCGGGCCGCCGCCCCCCCGGATCCGGTCACGGAGGCCATCGGCCGGCATGTGGCGTCGCTCATTCCCGACCGCGCCACGCTGCAGATCGGCATCGGGCGCATCCCGGACGCGGTCCTCCGCCAGTTGGTGCATCACCGGGACCTCGGGATCCACAGCGAGATGCTCTCCGACGGCGTGCGGGACCTGGCCGAGCGCGGGGTCGTCACGGGCCGGTACAAGGTCACCGATCCGGGCAAGATCGTCGGCACCTTCGCGCTCGGCTCCGAGGCGCTCTACGCCTTCCTGGACGACAACGCCGCCGTCGCGATGCGGGTGGTGGACTACACCAACAATACGGCGGTCATCCGGCAGAACCCGCGCATGGTCTCGGTGAACTCGGCGGTGGAGGTCGACCTCACGGGCCAGGTGGCGGCGGAGTCCATCGGGCCCCGGGTCATCTCCGGCGTGGGAGGCCAGATGGACTTCGTGCGCGGGGCGAGTCTCGCCCCCGAGGGCCGCTCGATCATCGCCCTCCCCTCCCGGACCGCGTCGGGCCAAGCGCGCATCGTGGCGACGCTGAAAGCCGGGGCGGCGGTCACCACGACCCGCAACCACGTCCAGTACGTCGTCACCGAATACGGCATCGCGGAACTCCACGGCCGCACGCTGGAGGAGCGGGCCCGGCGGCTCATCGCGGTGGCCCACCCGGAGGATCGGCCCGCCTTGGAGGAGGCCGCCGCCCGCCTGATCCCCGGGTGGTGACTCGGGATCGGCCTACAGTGGTCTGCCGGACACCCGGTGAACCTGTCGGGGTAGGGTAGCCATTGCCTGCTGCGGTTCACCGTTTCGCCAGCAGGAACTCTGAAGTGGAGCGAGAAGAAATATATTGGTGCGACAACTGCGATAGCGCCGCGGGATGCGTGCCGGCGAAGGCGCAGCGGGCCGGTCGCAGCGAGGGGGGCCCCATTCGGCCTTCGTCCCCGCGACGCGGGCCGTTGGGAGCGGCGCGGGTCGCGCCGCGGCATGAAAAAGCCTGACCGTCACCTCGCATGCAAAGGAGTGGGGACCACGTGGCCAATTTCCTGACCCCGGGGGAAATCGCGCAGGCCGCCGTCGAGGCGGGCGTGGACAAGAGTCGGCTGTCCGTCGACAAGCTGCTCATCCTCGGATTTCTGGCCGGAGCTTTCATCGCCCTGGGGGGCCTGTTCGACATCCGGGTGACCGCCGGCATGCCGGATACGTTCGGGACCTTGAAACTGCTGGTGGGGGGGGGCCGTCTTTCCCATCGGCCTCATCCTGGTCGTCATAGCGGGCGCGGAACTGCTCACCGGCAACATGATGACGTTGCCCATCGCCCTGCACCAGGGGCGCATCTCCTTCGGCTCGCTCATCAACAACTGGTTCTGGGTGCTCGTCGGCAACTTCGTGGGATCCCTGTTCGTGGCCTACGTGCTGGGCGTGGGGGCCCATCTTCTCACGGACGCGCCGTGGGACAAAGCCACCATCGCCATCGGCTTGGCGAAGGTCAAGCTGCCGTTCTGGAGCACGGTCGCCTCGGCCATCGGCTGCAACTGGCTCGTGGCGCTCGCCGTGTGGTTGGCCATCGGAGGCCGGGACGTCATCAGCAAGATCGTCGGGATCTGGTTTCCGATCATGGCCTTCGTTGCCATAGGATTCCAGCACGTCGTGGCGAACATGTTCTTCATCCCGGCCGCGATCTTCGTCGGTGGAGACATCAGTTGGGCGCAGTGCTTCCAGGAACTGGCTGGCGCCTTCATCGGGAACCTCATCGGGGCCTGGCTCTTCGTCGCCACGGCCTACTGGGCGGTGTACCTGCGACGGCCCGCGGCGGCGCCGTCGGAGACCCTGCAGGCCGGGCGCGTGGCCAGCGGACAGTAAAAGACCCTGGCGCGCGGCGGGACCCCCGGGGCGGGGGGGCCCCCCGTACCCCCCCCCCCCGGCGCCCAAAGGTGGGGGGGTGTGTGGGCCAAAGGGGGCGGGGGGATACAAACCCCATGTGCCCAA
>JAIMBI010000048.1 GCA_023565505.1 Actinomycetes bacterium
TGCAGGGCTTGTTCATCGCCCCCGTACCGCCGGGCCATCCCGGCCGCCGTCTTGCGGCCGCCCTCCAGGAGCAGACCCCGCACGTAGAAGCCGGCCCACTGGCGCCGCTCGGCCCGGCCGATTTGCGCCAGGATCGGGGTCAGAAAGCTGACCAGACGTTGTTCGGCTTTACGGAGCTCACGGGGTGTCATACAGCCCGCATTCGCGGTTTAGTCCCAAATTCCTCCTTACATCACGGAGTGGTACCAGTCACCGACCCGGAAAGGCGCATCACACCGTGCCGGCCGCGTCCCAAGACCCCGAAAAACGACCGTTTGGTGTCGAACTCAAGTCCGGCGCGTCCAAGAGCGCCCGGAGTTCGCGTGGCTCTGGAGTGTGCCGGGGATCGGCCCGTGGGCCGCGGTCGTCCTCTGGGCGATCCTCGGCGACCCCCGGCGCTTTCAGACGGCCCGCCAGGTCACCCGCTATGCCGGTCTCGACCCGACCGTCCATCAATCGGGGGAGGCTGATTGGCGCGGCCATATCAGCCGGCAAGGCTCGCCCCTCTTACGCCGCATCCTGGTCGAAGCGGCGTGGTGGGCGGTCCGCAGTGCCGATGGGCCGTGGGCGAGGCAGTTCGCGGCCTGGGCACCGCGCCTGGGCAAACGGCGGGCGATTGTGGCGATCGCGCGGAAACTGCTCCTGGCCGCGTGGCGCGTGTGGCGGGAGGAGCGCTTGGCGCGAGAGGTCCATCCGCGCCGCTACCAGAAGAAACTCAGCCGGATTCGAGCGACCTTCCGCGCCTTGCCGCCGTATCCCTTGGCGGAGCGTTGGGCTCGGTGGACAGGCCCTACCGCCGACGAGGGCCCGCCGCCGGCGGTCCCCGCCTAATGGTCGCGGCACGAGGGGCGGGGCTTGACACCCACCATACGTGTAAAAGCCAACGGGAATAAAGAAGGGGCCTGCCCCGCAGGCGTAGCCGGAGGGGCAGGCCGGGCCTGCCAGATGGTGACCGGACCAGTCACATCCCGCTCGGTTTCCTCGGGATTCGCGCAACCCCCTGAGGAAAGGGGGCCGAACAGGATGGGTAGGGATCGTGTGACATGGTTGGACCTCTTACGCAACGCTGGCATCGACCCAGCGTTGTGTCTCCGCCTCGCCTGGGAACGGTTTTTGCAAGACCTGATGGAAGCGGACGTGGCCGCGCGCGTCGGGGCGGACCGCTCCGAACGCCCGCCCGACCGCACCCCGCCGCGGAACGGCCACCGCGACCGGGACGGGCGGACCCGACTAGGGACCGTGCCCCGCCAGATCCCGCAGCTGCGCCAAGGAACCTATTTCCCCAACTTTCTCGAACCCCGCCGACGGAGGGAACAAGCGTGCGCCGCCGTCATCCAGGAGGCTTACGTGCTGGGGGGTCAGCGCCCGCCAGGGGGACGAGCTGGAGCAGGCGTGAGGCCTGACGGGTCGGAACCCATCCTCGGTCTACGCCTTGTGCCCGCGCCGGGACGCGCGCGGGGACGCCGTCCGGACCCGAGCGCTCAGCGGGCCGTTCCCGTATGTCTTATGTCTGGCTCGATGCCCAGTCGCTCAAGGTGCGGGAGGGGGATCGCGTCCTCCGCAGGGCCCGGGTAGCCGCGACGGGGGTCAATGCCCAGGGAAACCGGGGGGTCCTGGGCTGTGAGGTGGGACCCGGTGAGGACGCCGCGTTCGGGAGGGCGTTGCTCCGGAGCTTGTTGGACCGGGGCTTGAGCGGAGTCCAGTGGGGCATGAGGGATGCCCACCGCGGCCTCCCGCCAGCCATCCGCACGGTCCTCCACGGGGCCAGCTGGCACTGGTGCCGCGTCCACGCCCTCCGCAACCTCTCGGCCACGGTGCTGAAGTCGGTTCAGGCCCTGGGGGCGGCCCTGTGCGGATGATCTGCGTCCAGCCCGACCAGCGGGCCGCGCTCGTGCCGCGCAATAGGGTCGCGGAGACGCTCCCGACTCGGTGTCCGGAGGCCGCGACCGCCCTGCGGGACATGGACGAGGATCTGATAGCCTTCAGGAGTTTCCCGGTCGAGCACGGGCGGCCGATCGATTCACCCGACCCGCTGGAACATCTCAACCGCGAGATGGGGCGCCGCACGGATGTCGTGGGGATCTTCCCGAACCGCCTCGCCGCGCTGCGCTTGGCGGGTGCCGTGCTGATGGAGCAGCACGACGAATGGCTTGCCGCCCCGCGTCGGGACCTTGAGCCAAGAGTCCATGGCCAAGCTCGTCCCCGCCGCCGTGGGCGGAGAGGCGGCTGACACGCGGGCTGCGCTTGTGGCACCATAGCGATATCCCGACCACCCTGGGAAACCCTTTTCCACCACGCGGCCGGGCGTGACCGCGAGCTCACCAGGGAACCCAGACGGAGAGCTAGGTGTCGGGCCGGGGACCGTGTTCATGGCACCACCGCGTGTGCGGGTCGATGGCCGGGCTTGCCCGCCCAGCATAGCACGCCGGGAGTATCACCGTGTTATCGTAGTCGTCAAAGGAGGGAAGCGCCTCATGACGCGGACTTGGCGCTGGATCCTGCGCGTCGCCGGAGGGGGCCTGTGCGCAATGGCGCTAGCCTCTGTTGCAGGCTACCGGGGGTCCCCGCTGGCGGCGGCCCGCGCCGCACCGGCCGTGGGGCCGCAGGCCCAGCCGATGGCAGCGGTCCCTTACCCCTGGGGTCAAGTGCTCTTGCTCCAGACACCGGAGGGCCCGCGGACGGCCTTGGTGCTGCGACAGGGGGTGCTCTGGCGGGCGGTGGGGGCCACCGTCTTCTCCCCGAGTCATGCCCCTCTTCAGACCGTGGGGTGGATGAGCTACGCGGGTGCCGCCGGGCAAGCCACCGTGCTGGCCGTGGTCACGACCGATACGCACATCGCAGCGATTGCGGCCGGCCCACCCGGGGCCCGGCAGGTGCAGCCCCTGGCTCCCCGGCACCTCGTGATCTTGCGCTGGTCGCACCAATGGACCCTCGATCAGCTGCAGCCCGTCGCGCTCAACGCGGCCGGCCGCCCGGTCGCCTACTACGGGTATCCTCCGGGGCCCATCGTGAACGGCGAGGCCTTGCGGTGGTACCGGATCCTCGCCGAGTCCGCTCCGACTTAGCTGCGGCAGCGACCGATGCCCGGCCGATGTTTGGCTGCCACGGAACCCGTTTACTAGTGTCGGATTGTGCGAAGCCCCCTCTCCTCTGAACAAATAGCTTTTGGTGACACCGCCGGCGGTATCAACTGGCCAGGGTGGTCGGTTTCACCGAGACCCGATATGCGAGGGCTTCCATTCGGCGGATTTCCCGCCGGACCACCGCTTGCTCATCACGTGGCGCCGAGATCCTGATACACGTGTTAGTTCCCCATGCCGCGTGGCGGTGCCCCGCCGCTTGAAAAACCGCGCAGAATGGCGAAGAATCCCTCGCGTTCCCGTGAGGAGGTCGGAACATCTGTGGTCTTGCGAGGCCGCATCCTAGTTTGACTCGGAGCGTCCTGGGCACCTCGCCTTGTCGCAGCGATGAGCCGTGCACGCGGAACAGAATGCCGGTGATGATGATCCGGCGGCGCCAGGGTCCTAACCGGGGTAGCGTGCAGGGAAGGAGTCGACGCGGACGGAGGTCGTGTTCCCCCGGTGTGCCGGCCTTGATGTACACAAGAAGACCGTGGTCGCGCGTGTGCTGAGGCGGGAGGGGCGGGAGGCCCACAAGACGGTGCAGACCTTCGGCACCACGACGCCGACGTTGCTTGCCCTCCAGACGTGGCTCACGGAGCAGCGGGTCACGCATGTGGCGATGGAGGCCACCGCGAGTTCTTGGAAGCCCGTATTCAATGTGCTGGAGAGCCGCTTTACTACGTGGCTGGTCAACCCGGCCCACATCAAGCCGGTGCTCGGGCGCAAGACGGACGTCAAAGACGCCGTGTGGATCGCCGACTTGCTGCGCTGCCTCCTCCGGCCGAGCTTCATCCCGGACCCGCCGTAAAGCGAGGTCCGGGAACTGACTCGGCACCGGACCCCATGGCTCGCGGAGCGGAGTCGGGACGTGAACCGGATCCAAAAAGTCCTGGAAGGCGGCCATATCAAGCTCAGCAGCGTCGTCACGGATGTACTGGGGGTCTCGGGGCGCCGGATCCTCCACGCCCTGGTCGCGGCTGTCCTCATGGGCGACCTGGGCGCCCATCAGCGCTGTCTCCTGGGCCAGCTGCTTCAGCATGAGGACGAGCTCACCGCCCACGTGGCCGCCCTCGATGCCGAGATTACCCGCCGCGTGGATCCTCAGGCGGCCACGAATGCGCTCCTCGACACCTTCCCCGGGAGTGACCGCCGTACAGCGGAAGCGATCGTGGCCGAAAGCGGCACCGACCTGACCCGGTTTCCCCCCGCCGCCCCCCTCGCGGCGTGGGCCGGGCTGGCGCCGGGACAGCACGAGAGTGCTGGCAAGCAGCGTCACGCCGCCATCCGGCAGGGCAATCCGGCGCGGCGCGTTGGTCCTCGCGCCTGGGCCGCCAGCCACCTGAAGACCACGGTCCTCGAGGCGCGCTATCGGCGGTGGGTGAAACGGATGCCGGCCAAGAAGGCCATCGTGGCCCTGGCGCACCGCCTCCTGGTCATCGTGTATCACGTCCTCACCACCCACACGCCCTACCAGGAGCTCGGCGCGACGGACCATGACGCGCGGGACCGGTTCCAGATCGTCCACCCGGGCGGTCGAGCGGCTCCGCCGCCTGGGGTACGGCGTCACCCTCGAACCCCTCGGGCCGGACGCCGACACGGCCTAATCCTGCACCCCCTCGCGCAGCCGCCCGCGCCGAGCCGAAGCGGGCGCCCAGTGCCGTGCCCGCTATCCGTCCGCTCTTGTTCGGGGCAGTGTTAGCGCCGGAATTAAAATGATCCAGATCGCCGGAATAAAATTGACCCACCCCTGACGAAATCCGACACCAA
>JAIMBI010000007.1 GCA_023565505.1 Actinomycetes bacterium
GCGGGAATCCGAGCGATTCCTGCGGGGAAGGTCTCGCTCTTTTGTCCATCCCTGACCTACAAAAACTCTACACGCTCTGTCCCGCTGGGCACCCGCCGACCGCAAGCCGCCGGTGGGGGTCCGGCCCCCACCGGCCGCGCAGCTCCCGGCGCGCCCGGCGCCGGGGCGATGCGTGCCCGGCGGCGGCGTCCTTCCCCGGCCCCGGTCGGTCGGCCCGTCGACGACCGCGGCCATCCCGGCACTCGCCGCCCGGCGCGGGACTCCCGGACCGCAGCCGGCGCCCGCGAGGGCACGAGGAGGCCGACCGTCACCGCCCCCCTCGGTCGTGCCGCGGCGTGCGGCGGGCCGGGGGCCGCTCGCATCGCGCGGAAACCGCGGACGCGGGCACGGTGCGTCCCCGCCCCCCAGCGACCGAGGCGTCCAGGTCCGCGCAAAATCTCCGGCGGCTTCCCGCCCTGATCGCGCGGAGGGAAGCCGGTGTCCCCGCCCCGTGCCGGGTGCGGATCCGCCCGGCGTGCCCCCTCTTCGCACCGCCCGCCGCCCGCCGGGGCCGGCGCCGCATATCGCCCGCCGCCGGGGCGCACAATGCCCGAGAGGATGTCGCAAGGAGGTTGACCGCTTGGATCTCAGCTGGAGCAACGTGGTCACGGCCGTCTGGCGCACGGCCGTCCTGTGGGCGGTAGCCCTGGCCGTCTTCCGCATGACCGGCAAGCGCACCCTGGGGAAGCTGGCGGCCTTCGACTTCGCGGTCATCATCATGATGGGCGAAGGCGTGGCCATCGGCATGGAGGATCCCAAGATCCCGCTGGTGTTCCCCGTGCTCACGCTCGTGGTCCTCGGCCTCCTGCAATGGATCCTGACCTACTTGAACGTCAAGCTGCCGGCGCTGGAACGCCTGACCCAGGGCACCCCCACGCCCGTCATCCGCAACGGCCAGGTGGACCGCCGCGCGATGCGCTCCGAGCGCCTCTCCGACGCCGATCTGGCCATGGAACTCCGGCAGAACGGCATCGACTCCCCGGACAAGGTGCAGGAGGCGTACCTCGAGCCCACCGGCAAACTGAGCGTGTTCAAGAAGCCGTCGGCCTCCTGAAGGAGCCGGCCCGGGCGACCGCGGGCCGCCGGCCCGGAACCTCGGCGCCCGTCGGCCCGTACCGACCCTGCCGCACCGTGCCTCTTCGCCCCCCGGACGTCCGTGCCCCACCCCGCCCGGAGACCCGGCGGCCGGGCGGCCGGCGCCCGCTTGACGGACGCACGCCCCGCTCGCATATACTGGGTCAAGATTGCTCGCGACCGGTAACCGGACGGGTTTCGGACGGGGGGTTCACGGCGGCGCCACCGCCGCCGCGTCCCCGGACCACACCCCGTCGGGCCGCGAGCGGGACCGCGACGCTCCCCGCACCGCCTTCCGGCCGCCGCGGCGTCGTCGGTCGCCCGGGATCCCGCGGCCGCCAGGCGACATCAGGCGGCCCGGAACCGTGGGGGAGGCACGCAATGAGTCGCGGACACGTCTTCGTCCTCATCGGCCCCAGCGGATCGGGCAAGACGACCCTCGCCGACATGGCCCAGCGCGAAGGATTGGCCGGGCGCATCGTGACCTGCACCACGCGGCCGCCCCGGCCCGGCGAAGTCGACGGGGTCCACTATCGGTTCCTCTCCCCCGACGCCTTCGAAGCCAGCTTCCGGGCCGGCGAGCTGCTCGAGCGCGAACAGATCCACGGCCACTGGTACGGCGCCCCCCTGTCCGCCGTCGCGGAGGCGCTGGAGGCAGGGCGGATCATCGTCGTCCCCCTGGGCTACGAAGGCGCGCGCCGCTTCAAGGCTCTCTGGCCCGACCACACCACCGTCGTCTTCGTCATGCCGCCCGACCTCGAGGCGTTACGGGAGCGGCTCGGCCGCCGCGGGGACGACGCCGCCGTGGCCGAGGTCCGGTTGGCGGGGGCCCGCGAGGAGATGGCCCTGGCCGCCCAGGCCGACGCGGTGGTCGTCAACGACGATCTGGATGCGGCCTACGCCCGACTGCGGGCGATCATCCTCGGCGCGCGCGCGGCCGCGGGGCGGTAAGGCGCGCCAGGTGGCCGAGCCCCCGACTGCGCCCGACCGGTGCCGCCGCGTGCGGAGCGCCCTCACTCCCACCGCCACGTCCGCGTGGTGGCGGCCACCACCACCGCGAGCCATGCCGCCAACCCCAGCACGTCGTGCGTCATCACGGCGTCCCACCCGCCGCCGGCGTTCATCAGGTGCCGCAGGCCGTCCACCAGGAACGTGAGCGGAAACCAGCCCACCACGTCCCGCAGGAAGGGCGGCAGGGTGGACACGGGGAAGAACACCCCGCTCAGGAACATCATGGGGAACGCCACCAGGTTGACCAGCGGCATCACAGCTTCCTGGGTGCGGGCCACGCCGCCGATGAGGAAACCGATGCCGAGGAAACAGGCGACGCCGAGCACCAGCAACGCGGCCACGGGCAAAAGCGGGACGGCCACGTGGGCGTTGAGCCCGAAGACCGCCACGGCGAGCACCACGGCCAGACCGAGGAAACCGGTGAGCAGGTGGTTGGTGACCGTCGCCCCGAGGAACACGACCGGAGGCATGGGCGTGGCCAGGAACCGACGCAGCACGCCCTTCTCCTTCCAGCGCGTGAGCGTCCCCGCCAGTCCGAAGAGACTGTTGTTCATCGCCATCATGGCGAGAATCCCGGGGACCAGGAAGTCCAGGTACGAGACGGTCCGCCCGGCCACCGTCCGGAACCGGACCACGAACGCCGGGGGGCGGGCGGCCAATGCCTGGTTGGCCTCGGCGACCAGGGCGGCCACCAGCCCCTTGGTCGCCTGCGCCTGCACGTAGTTCGTCGTGTTGACGTAGGCGGTCAGCGGCTCGGGCGGGGGTCCCGCGACCGTGTCGGGGGGCACCAGTACCGCGTCCAGCCGGCCCTCCCGGAGTGCCGCCAGGGCTCTGTCCAGGGAAGGCTCGTGGACCAGCGTCGCTGCTCCCGCGTGCGCGACCACCCCGGCCACGATCCGGCCGGCCGGCCCGGCCTCCCCTTGGACATAGACCTTGGCCGGGCTCGAGGCGTTCCCCAGGAACGAAAACACGAGCATCAGCACAAGCGGCGAGAAGAACGTCCAGAACAAGGCTTGCCGGTTCCGCAGGGTGGATCGGAGCAACCCCCGCACGAGGGCCAGATATGCCCGCATCGTCTGCCCATCCGCTCCTTCCGCAGGTCCGCCGCGCGGGTCAGTCGCGCAGGCTGTGGCCGGTCAGCGCCAGGAACAGGTCCTCCAGGGTCGCCGACCGCGTGCTGAGGCCGCGGAGCACCCGCCCCCCGCGCCGGGACCAGTCCACCAAGTCCACGAGCGTGTCGTTCACGTCGTCGGTGTACAGCCGCACCAGCCCGCCCGCCGCCTCGACGCGACGCACGCCCCGCAGGGCGGGGACGCCGTCCTCCGCCTCCAGCTCGACGACCGACTGGGGGAGATGGCGGGCGACGAGCTCGCGCGGCGGCCCCTCGGCCACGATCCGGCCGCGGTCGATGATCACCAGGCGATCCGCCAGCGCCTCGGCCTCATCCATGTAGTGCGTGGTCAGGACCACCGTCCGCCCCTCGGCCCTCCACTCCCGCACCATCTCCCATACGGCGCGCCGGGACTGGGGATCCAGTCCGGCGGTAGGCTCGTCGAGGAAGACCACGGCCGGGTCGTTGACCAGCGCGAGGGCCACCGCCAGCCGCTGGCGTTGGCCGCCGGACAGCCGGCCCACCGGACTCGCGGCCTTGTCGTCGAGGCCGAGGCGGGCAATGAGCCCGGACAACGCCGGCCGCGGCAGCGCGCGCGGGTACAGGCGGGCCACCAGGTCCACGGTCTCGCGCACGGTCAACAGGTCGAGGAAGCTGGAACTCTGCAGCTGGATCCCCACGCGGGCCTTCACGGCGCGCGCCTGGGTGCGCACGTCGTGGCCCAGGACCCGGATCCGCCCGGCGTCGGGGCGCCGCAGCCCTTCGATCATCTCCAGCGTGGTGGTCTTCCCCGCGCCGTTGGGGCCGAGCAAGCCGAAGACGGTCCCGGCCGGCACCGCGAAGCTCAGGTCGTCGACCGCCACGACGTCGCCGTAGCGCTTGTGGACGTGGTCGACTTCGAGGACCGGCTCCATCCGCCCCACCTCCGTCGGGTCCGACTGCCACGAGTCTACGGCCGGCCGGCACCGGGCACCAGTGACGTCTCTCACCTTCGACGGCTGACATTCGTCACATCCGCACCCCCTGGCCCCCCGAACCCGGCGTCGCCCCGGTCCGGCGGCGCCGCGGCCGCCAAAAGAGAAACCAGAGGCCGCCGGCGTAGGGCCCGCGGGGTGCGCCGGACTGCGCCCCGGCCTCCGTGGAGCCGGCCGCCCGCCCGTAGCGGACACGCCGCCGGCCTTGTAGGCTAGAGGATGGGCGGCGGCGACCGGGCGGATGCCGCCTCCGGGCGCGGACCGACCGATGCCCTCCATGCCTGACCGAAAGGGGCCCGAGAGCGTGCGCCTCCTGCCACTCAGCGAGATCCGGGACGAAGACCGACTGGCCACCTCGATCTGGGGCGCGGACCGCCGCCTGATCCTGTCCAAGGGCAGTCCTTTGACGGCCGCGTACCGAGCGCTGCTCACCGAGCGGGGCTACTGGGCGCTGCCGGTGGAATTCCCGGGCTACGAAGGCGTGGAGGCGGTGCCGTGGCTCAGCGACAACCTGGTGCTAGACCTCGTCGCGTACCTGCTCAATCTCCCCGAGCGGTTCGACGCCAAGGCCTGGTTCGCCGCCCAGAGCCTCGTCACCCAGATCCTCGAAGAGTACTGGGCGCATCCGCGCGGCGCGGTCGAGCTGTTCCTGCCCCGTGACGCCGCCAGCAACCCGGCGGTGCTGGCCATCAACCGCGCCCTCGTGGTCATCGCGGCGGGCCATGGCCTCTTCGACGAGGCGCGCCTGCCCGAGATCGTCCTGGCGGCCCTACTGCTCGACAGCGGACCGGGCAACGCCCTGGCCACCGGTGTTATCCACGACAGCGACGACCCGGCGTTCATCCAGGAAGCCGTCGGCGCCACCGTCGCCTACCTGCAGCAGACGTCCGCCGTCTCGTTCCGCACGCTGGGCGCCATCCGCCAGGCCTACGCCCACTGGGACGGATCCGGCACCCCCCCGCTCCGCGGGCCGGCCATCTACGAGGGGGCCCAACTGCTGGCACCGGCCAACAAGCTGGCCCGCCTCCTCATGCCGACCCCCGAACACCCTCCGGTGGCGCCCCACGAGGCCCTCGAATGGGTCATCGGCGGAGCGGACCTGGACTATGCCCTGCGGTGGGTGGCCACTATCAAGGAACGGGTCGCCCCCTACGCCACCGGCACCACCGTCCGGCTGTCGAGCGGGGAGTTGGCGGTCGTGACCCGGGCTCCCCTCGGCACCCCGACGCGTCCGCACGTGCGCCTTCTCACCGGCCCGGAGCGGGGCACGGAGCGGGATCTGCAAGACCCCGCCCTCCGCAACGTGGTCATCGTGGACGTGTACTGGCAGCGCGAGCTCGAGTCAGCCTGAGCCCGGCCCGGTCGGCGCGACGGCCGCGCGGGGGGTCGAGCCCCCGGGTTCGGGGACGACCCTCGGAGGCGGCACCGGCGCGCCCGGGGTCTCATCGGCTGGCCAGATAGCACGCGGCGAACCGGGCCGCGTCGACGCCCGGGCTGAAGAGATAACCCTGGTAGAGATCGCACCCGACCTCACGCAGCGCCGCCAACTGGGCCGACCGCTCGACCCCCTCGGCCACGACGACCATCCCCCGCGCATGGGCCAGCGTCACGACACCGGCGACGAGGCCCAGTTCGGCCGGGTCCACCGCCCCGCACGGCGCATCCAATCCCTGGATGAACAGCTGGTCCATCTTGAGCCCGTCGCAGGGGAGCGACCGGACCCGGTCCAGGGTGCTGTGACCCTTGCCGAAGTCGTCCAGGAACACGCGGACACCCCGCCGGCGCAGCGTGGCGAGCTGCCCGGGGGCCGAGCCGACCAGCGGCGCGCTCTCCGTCAGCTCCAGCTGCAGCCACGCGGCCGGCACGCCGGCGGCGTCCAGCGCCCCGGCCACCCGGCGGGCGAAGCCCGGATCCTCCAACTCGACGGCCGACACGTTCACCGCCACCGGCACCACCGCCCGGCCGGCCCGATGCCACCGGAGCAGGTCCTCCAGGACCTGCCGTCGGACGAAGGCGCCGAGATCCGCCGCGAGGCCGGCCTGTTCCGCCAGGGGAACGAACCGGGACGGCGGCACCTCGCCCCGGACCGGATGGTGCCACCGCAGGAGCGCCTCCGCACCGACCACGGCGCCACTTTGGACGTCGACCTGCGGTTGGTACACGAGCCGCAACCCCGGGACGTCGCGGGTGACGGCCCAGTAGAGGTCGCGGATCAACTCCAGGCGTTCGCGGGCGGCGGCCACCATGTCGGCGGCGTACACCACCAACCGGTTCCGGCCCGCCCGCTTGGCGGCGTGGAGCGCCGACTCCGCCCGGGCCAGCAGGACCGCCGGGGGCGCCGACCCCCCCGGATCCACGACCAGCCCCGCACTGGCCGTCAGGGCCAGCTCGTGATCCGCCACCCGGAGCGGAATCCGCACGGCGGCGAGCACCCGCCGCCCCGTGGCCTCCTCGGCCTCCGGCGAGCCGCGCGCCGCCCACAGCACGGCGAACTGGTCGCCGCCGAGGCGCCGTAGGTGGGCGTCCGGCGGCAGGGCGTGCACCAGCCGGTCCGCCAGCACGTCCAGCACGCGGTCGCCGAACGCATGGCCGAACGCGGCATTGACCACCCGGAACCGGTCCAAGTCCAAGACCAACGCCACCTGTCCCCGGGCACCCACGCCCGCGCCGCCCTCTGCCCCCGCTGCCGCCGGATGCCGCTCCGGCACCACCAGGCAACCACCCCGTTCACCCGGCCGTCGCACGCGGCGGTCCGTCCCCTCAGGCGCGACGCCGGTACAAGGCCGGAAAAACCACGGTCAAGCCGAAGTCCTCCGGATTGAGCAGCACTTCGGTCGCCCCGACGAAGAGCACGCCGGCCGGGGCGAGCCGTTCGACCAGGCGCCCCACGACGCGGTGGCGTTCCTCCGCGGTGAAGTAGATGAGGACATTGCGGCAGAGGATGAGGTCGAAGGGGCCGGCCGGATAGGGATCCTGGAGCAGGTCAAGCCGGCGGTACCGGATCTGCGCCCGGATCTCCGGCCGGACGCGCACGCTGCCGGGGGACCCGGCCTCGAACAAGATCCGGCGCACGGTCTCGTCGAGCCCCCCGATCTCCGCCGCGCCGTACTCCCCCGCCTCCGCCTGGCGGATGACGCGTTCGTCCACGTCGGTGGCCAGAATGTCCGCCGGGTACCCCAGGCGGCGCAACAGGGCGGCCACCGACAGGGGTTCGGCCCCCGTGGCCGCGGCCGCGCTCCACACCCGGAGCCGCCCCGCCCGGGGACGGGCGGCGAGCAGTTGCTCCAACCACGCCCAGTAAGGCGGGTCCCGGAAGAACGCGGTCACATGGATCGTCAAGTAGTGCCGGCATTCCTCCGCCCATGAGCGGTCGGCCCGCACCCGGCCCACAAGCTCCCACGGCCCGTCGAGGCCGCGTTGATGCGCGAACGCGGCGGCCCGGCGCACCAACTGCTCGCGCTTGTAGGCGCCGAGCGACAGTCCGAGTTCGGCCGCGAGCGCGTCGAGCCACCCATCGGCCTCCGACGTCCGGCTCTCCATCGTGTCCTCCTCGTTCTTTCCGTCTCCGCCGGCCGCGCCTCCGCCCGGGTCCCGATCGGGGACCCGAGCGCATCCGGCCCACCAGGCTCCCGCCGAGGACCGGTCTGGCGGCGGAGGCGCGAGCTCACCCCGCGGTCCCGCCGGCGAGGACCTCGCGCAACCACGCGCGGATGCGCGCGAGCGGCCAGACCGCGTCGGCCCCGCCCCGGGCCACCACCGCGCCCGGCATCCCCCAGACCACCGCCGTCTCGGCGGCCTCCGCCACCACCGTGGCGCCGGCGCGCCGGGCCTCCGCCGCGGGGCCGGCACCGTCCTCGCCCATGCCCGTGAGCACCACCACGGCCAGCCGTGGTCCCATGGCGGCGAGCGCGTCCTGGATGGTGACGTCGGCCGAGGGGATGACGCCGTGCCGGCGCGGGCCGTCTTCGGCCCAAGCCCGGGCCGTCGTCAGGCGCAGGTGCCGACCGCCGGGGGCCAGCACCGCCTGTCCGGCCGCCAATGCCACCGGGCGCCCGTCCGGGGGCACTTCGACCACCGGCCAGCCCGCGAGCCGGCTGAGTCGCTCGGCGAACGGCTTGGTGAAGCCCGCCGGCATGTGCTGCACGATGGCCAGCCAAAGGCGGGGCCGGGGCGTGTCGGCGAGCAGCGTCGCCAAGGCCTTCGGCCCCCCGGTGGAGGCCACCACCACCACGCCGTCGAAGTCGCGGGTGCGGACCCGCCCGGACGACCCGACCGGGCGCGCGTCGGGCCGCACGCGCTCCGTGAGCGCCCGGAACTTCTCCTGGAGCACATCGAGCACTCGCGCGATCTCGCCCGGGTGGCCGGGTTTGGGGACGAAGTCGTCCGCGCCGGCCTCCAGGGCCTCGAGCGTCACCCGGGCCCCGGCGACCGTCCGGCCCGAGACCATGATGATCCTGCCGGCAAAGCCGGCCGCCCGGAGCGCCCGGACGGTCTCGACACCGGACAGCCCCGGCATCTCGACGTCCATGGTCACCAGGTCGGGCGCTCGCTCCTGGACCAGGCGCAGAGCCTCGGTGCCGTCCCGGGCCGTCCGCACCCGATAGCCGCGGGCGCGCCACCGCTCCCCGAACACCATCCGCACGAACGCGGAGTCGTCGACCACCAGCACCTCTGGCATGACCGCCCACCCATCGTCCTGGGGTGCGGGCCCGGCCGCCCCCGCGCCGGTCCCGGCCGCCACCGGGCGCGGCGCGGGGCCGACCGGACCGCGCGGAGGCGCCGTGGACGCCCCCGTCGATCTCTTCGCAGCACCCGGCGCCGGGGACAGGCGCGGTCACCCCCGGTCAGGCCCCGGTCCCCGCCGGCAGACGGAAGCGGCTCACCAAGCCGTCCAGAGCATGCGCCAGCTCGGCGAGGGACGAGGCCGCCCGGGCGATCTCCTCGGTCGACGCGCTCATCTCTTCGGCCGCGGCCGACACCTCCTCCGTGGTGGCGGCGGTCTCCTGCGCCGTCGCGGCCACCTGGCGAATCGCCTCCGCGACGACGTCGCCGGCCGACGCCATCTCCTCGGCCGCCGTCGAATGGCTCTGGCTGACGGCGACAGCGTCGTCGACGGCGCGCACGGCCTCCCGGCTCGACGCCGCGATCTGCTGCGCCGCCCGGGTGATCTCCTGGATCTGGCCGTGCGTCGCCTCCATCGCCGCCAGGATCCGGGCCAGGGCCTGGTCCGCCTCCTGGCTCAAGGTGACCCCGGCGGCCACCTCCCGGGTCCCTTCCTCCATACTCGCCACCACCCGGTCGGTCCCGGCCTGGATCCGCTCCACCAGCCCGGTGATCTTCTCGGCCGCCTCGCGCGACTGTTGGGCTAGGACCCGGACCGCGTCGGCCACCACGGCGAAGCCGCGGCCGGCCTCGCCCGCCCTGGCCGCCTCGATGGCCGCGTTCAGAGCCAGGAGGTTGGTCTGGGCGGAGATGGTGGTGATCATCGCCGTGATCTCCCCCACCTCGCGCGAATGCGCTCCGAGCTCCTCCACCTTCGCCGCCGCGTCCAGCACCGTCCGCCGGATGCTGTCCATACCCGCCCGCGCCCGGTCCATGGCCTCCCGCCCACGATGGGCCAGGTCCAGGCTCTCCGTGGCCGACCCGGCCACGCTTTCGGCCCGCTCCGCCACCGTGCCGATGGCCGCCACGGTCTGGTTCAGCGTCCCGGCCACCGTGCCCAGGGCCGTCGCCTGGGCCTGAGTCCCCTCGGCCACCTGGGCGACCGCCGCCTTCAACTCCGCCGTCGACCGCGCGGCCTCCGCGGCGTGGCGGGCCTGCCGGTCGGCGCCGGCGGCCGCGTCCGTCACCGCCTGGGCCACCTGGGTGACCGCCTGCGCCGTCTGGTTGGCGCTGGCGGTCAGTTCCTCGCTCGCCGCCGCCACCTGCCGGCTTGTGTCGACCACCCGGCCGATGACGGCCCGCAGAGCCGCCAGCATGGCATTGAACGCGGCCGCCATCTCGCCGACCTCGTCCCCCGTCGCCACGTCCAGGGGATCGGCGGAAAGATCCCCTTCGGCCAGGCGACCGGCTGCCTCGGCGACCTTCCGCACGGGCCGCACGATCGCCCCGGTCAGCAGCAAGGACACCCCCACGGCCACCACGGCGACGCCAATCGCCACCGTCCACTCCAGGACGCGGGTGAGATGCGCCGTCTGAGCATCCCGCGCCACCAGCGTCGCGACGGCCGCCTGGGCGTCCCGGTCGACTGCCGCGAGGTCGCTTTCGGCGGTGGCGCGGAGCGGCGCCGCGTCGGCCAACGTCAGGGCCGCCTGGTCGCGTTGGCCCTGCGTCGCCGCGCCGACCACCCCGTCCAGCACCCGCACGACGCTCTCCATGGCGGCCGCGGCCCGCCCCGCGGCCCCGCGCTCTGCCGGGGTCTCCGCCAGACGCGCCAGGGTGGCCACCTGCGCCTGGGCGTCCGCCCGGGCGGCGGCGTACGTGCCCGCCTGCCCGTCCTGGACCGCCCGCCGGGCCTGGTCGAGCATCTGCCAGAGATCCCGGTCGAGTTTCAGCGCCGCCACCTCGAGCGGCACCGAGTGGGCCAGGACATCCTGGTAGTCGTGCTGGACGCCGGTCTCCCGGCTGATGCCCCACACCATGCTGCCGGCGTACAGGACGATCACGATGCCGAAGGCCCCGAGGAGCTTCGTCCCGAGCCGCCATCGCCTCACCTTGTCCCCACGCTCCCTTCCCTCGTTGCCTGTCCCCTGTGCCGTCACGCCCCGAACCCGCGGGCCAGGCCGGCCAGCAGGCGCTCCTCGGCCAGGTCCAGCAGGTCCTCGGCCGTCTCGCCGTCGTCCGGGAACAGCGCACTGCCCACGCTCCCGGGCGGCGACCAGAACCGGAGCAGAGCCAGCCGGATGTGCTCGATCCGCCGCCGCAGCGTGTGGGGATCGATGTCGGCGAGCAGCAGGAAGGCCATGCCCGCCGGGTCCATGGCCGCCACGTCCTCCCGCCGGACCAGCGCCCGCAGCGCCCGCGTGTGGTCCCGAAGGCGGGCCGGCCACGGCCGGTCGTCGTCCGGGGCGGCCCTAAGCCGCGAGCGGACGGCGAGGACGGCCAGCCGCCCGCCGCGGCGCCCCTGGCGGGCCAGCTCCTCGCGCAGCCGGGCGCGGAAATAGGCCATGGAATGAAGTTCCGTCAGCGGATCCACGACGGCGCCCGCGCGCCATTGCCCCACCCGGTCGACCATGGCGGCCAGAAGTGCCGCCTGCTCGGCGACCGACGCGGCCCGGGGCAGGATGCCCATCGCCCCCGCCCGCACGGCGGCCACGGTGGCGCCGCCGCCCGGATCCCCCCAGAGCCAGATCTCGCTGTAGGCCAGGCGCGGGTCGTCGCGCAGGGTCTCGCAGAGCTCGCCGAGGAACGGGGCCACGAGTCCCGGGCGGAGCAGCAGCAGATGCGGCCGCACCAACCGGGCCATGCGGAGGATGTGGGCTTTCTCCGGAGGGACCGCCACCAGGCCGACCTCCCGGGCCGCCAGGGCCCGGGCGAGTTCGGGATCGGCGGCGTGATCGACGGTGACGACATGCGCTCCGACCGTGACCGGCACCCGATCCCCGACCGGAGGAACCCGGTCGCCCGCCGGCGCTCGGCGGGCGATGAGGCGTCCCAGCCGGTCGAGGCGGTCGACCAACTCCCGCACGTCGACATGGTTGGCGACGCGCCCCAACCAGCCCGCGAGATCCTCCGCGGCCCGGGCGAGCTCGTCCCACCCGAGCGCGCGGCCGTAACCCTGGATCTCGTGCAGGACCACCCGGAGCTCCCGCGGTACGTAGTCCAACCAGGCGTCGGGCCCGGCCCGCGCCGCCCAACGCGCCGCCGCGTGGGCCAGGAAGGCGGCCGCCGCCTCGAGGTCGGACCAGGCTTCGGAACCGGGACGGGGAGTCATCGGCTCGTCCTCCGATACAACGC
This sequence comes from Actinomycetes bacterium, assembly GCA_023565505.1. Classification (GTDB taxonomy): domain Bacteria; phylum Bacillota; class Sulfobacillia; order Sulfobacillales; family JAIMBI01; genus JAIMBI01. Next base: position 12,166 of record JAIMBI010000007.1, read on the forward strand.
CGGCCGACGGTCCCGCAGGCGATAACCGAAGCCGGGAACCGTCTCGATGGGGGTCTCCTGGAACTTCTCCCAGAACTTTTTGCGGATGCGGGCCACGGTGGCGTCCACGGTGCGCAGCTCGAGGTCCAGAGCCTCGATGCCCCACACCCGGTCGAGCAGCGTCTCCCGAGGGATGACCACGCCCGGCGACTGGGCCAGGGTCTGCAGCAGCTGGAACTCCCGCGATGTCAGATCCACCGGCTCGCCCCGGAAGTACACCGTACGTCGGTCCGGGTCGACGATCACCTCGACGTCCCGCTCGGCCACGGGACGGGGTGCCCGGACCCAGTACGCCAACCGCTCCAGGAAGTGACTCACGTGCAGCGGCTTGGGGAGCGATTCGTTGGCTCCGGCGTAGACGGCGGCCAGTTGGTAGACCTCGTCCGATCCGTCGGCCAGGGCCACGATGGGGACGCCGCTGGCCGCCGACCGAAACCGGTGGCACGCGGAAAAGCCCGGCAGGTCCTTGATCCACAAATCCAACACCACGGCGTCGAACCCCCCCGCGTCGAGGGCTCGCAGTCCCTCCGCGCCCGTGGCCACGTCGACCACGGTGAATCCGTGATGGGTGAGCACCAGCTTCAGGGCCTCGCGGTAGGTCGGGTCACCCGACACCCACAAGACCCCCGATGCTCGCGACCCCATGCGCCGTCGGTGCCTCCTCTCGACTTCCACCATGACTGTCACAGATGACACGGTGATGGCACTTCTTTGACGAACCGCCGCGATTTTTGTCGCAGCGTCGTCAAGGACCCATCCGGCACGGAATCGGCAAAACCCTTTTTCGGGGCGGCTTTGTCCTGCGCCGCTCCTGTGCCTCCGGGTCGCAAGCCCCCGACCGGCCTCCTGCCGCGCCACCCTCCGCAGCTCGTGCGCCGGCGGCGGCGTTCCGCCCGCCCTCTGGGGCTGACGGGTGCGCCGGACCCGTCCGCCAGGGGTCCCGCGCTGCGTCGGCCCCGCCATGCTGGAGCCGCACGATGCAGCGCCGCGGGGCAAGCTGCCCCACACGTTCTCACGTTCTGGCGATACACAGGGGAGTCTTGGCCGAACGGGGAGCAGCCGTGCGTCCGCCGCGCCGCGCCCTGGTCCCCGACGGCCCGGCAGCGTCAACAAGGCGAAGCGGGACGGGGCGAACCGGCCGTGAACCAGGACGCCGGCCGCTATGCCGGGATGCGGTGCCGCGCCGGGGCCGCGGCTAGGCGCCAGGCCCGGGATTCGGCGTCAAGCCCGGCCTGCGTAGCACTCATGGGCTCCGACACGGACCCGACCGGCGAGCGTCCGATTGCCCGGAGTTCGGATCCCCGGGCCGCGCGGGAAGGCGACCGGAACCCCCGGACGGGCCAGGTCCCCAGGCCGCGGGGCACCCCGACGCCGCGCCGAGGGGAAAGGCACGGCCTGCCCGAGGGGGAGCCGGTCGGCGTGAAGGGACGGCCGAAATGGGAGCACGCCGAGCCCTCCGGATCGTCTTCCGGACCAGCAGGCCACGATGCCGCTTTCATCGGCTCGACGGCGACCCCCTTTACGGTCGTGGGCGAAGCGCGAGGTCGCAGCGCCAGGCTTGAGTTCGACGTGAGGGTTGCAAAAATGGCGTCCTGATGCGGATCCCGTGACGCCGTGGCACTACCGCGGCGCGATGCTGGGCGGGAGGGCCACCCCGGCCACCCGGAAGGCAGCCGCGGCTTCCCCGACCAGGGGCGTGCGGCACAGGTACGCTTGGTCGTTGACCGTCAGCGGCACCGCCTGCACCCGCTCGAGGTCCGCGAGCACGGTCCGGGTCGACGCCGTGACCCCGGCGTCCCGGAGCAACCGCTGCAAGGTGTACTCCAACACCAGCGCGAGGACACAGACCGTCACATGGCCCCGAATGCGGGCGTCGGTCCAGTGAAACATCGGCCGCAGATCCAGCTGGCTCTTCAGGGTCCGGAACGCCCGTTCAATCTGCCACGCCTGCTTGTACGCGGCGACCACCTCCGCGCGAGGCAGGCGGGTGTTCGTGCGGAGCACGAACTTCCCATCATACCGGGCGTCCTCGCGAAAGGCCCGCTCGTTGAGCCGCACGGTCGTGCCGTCGGTGACCACATAGCGCCGATACCCCTTCAGCAAGGGGCGCACCGACCCGCGGGCGATCGCGGCGGTCAGTTGGTCCCGCAAGGCTTGGCGGAGGGCGGCATCCTCGGTCGCCCGCTCCGGGTTGTAGGCCAGGATGAGCCGGTCGCCCTGCGGCCCCGAGGCTTCTTTCAAGCCCAGGGCCCGGGTGCCGTCGGCCCGGCGGACCCATTGGTACCGTCCCCGTTGGCGCAGCACCGCATCGACGCCCCGGCGCCGGCGCACCGGTTGGCCCAGGATGTATTCCCACCTCGCGGCGACCAGCCAATCCACGAGATGCGGCGCCAGCATGCCGCGGTCGCCCACCACAATCAGCCGCGTGATGGGCCACCGCGCCTTCAGGTCCTGCAGGGCTGCGGCCATCGCTTGGTGGTCCACGGTCGCCCCCGGAAACACCCAGTGACCCACGGGCAGGCCATCGCGGGTCATCAACAAGCCCAGCAGCAACTGCTGGCGATCCGGGCGCCGGTCCTTGCTGTACCCTCGCTGGGCCAAGGGGGTGCGGGGGTGGCCCACGAAGTACGTCGACGTGGTGTCAAAAAACACCAAGTCGAGTTCTAGATGAAAGAGATCCCGATATCCGTCGAAGATCACCCGTTCCAGCTCGGGCCCCACCTCCGCCAACACGTCGAGCCCCCGATAGAGATGGTGGAGGTCGAGCGCGGCCCACCGGGGTTCCCAGACGGTCGGCAGCCACGCGAGCATCCCCCGCTTGCTCTGCGGGTCCGCCAAGCGGTTGACCACCATGGCGAAGATCGCTTCATCCAAAGGCACCGTGTGCCCCGCCTGCTGGACGAGCTGCCGCAGGCGGGGTCCCAGGCCGAGCCGCTCCCACAGCGCCCGGGCGACGAGGACGAGGCCCCAGGCCCGGCCGGCGTCCGCCGCAATGGCCGACAGGGCTTCGATGACCTGCAGGCGCGGGGCAAACTGGGCCAAGCTCTGCACGAGGCGGTCCAACCCGCCGGCGGCGAGGTCGTCCAGGCGACCCAAGGTGGCCACGACCCGTTGGCGGGGGCGCCCGTTAACCCGGACGGATTCGACGAGCTGGAGATAGCGGCGGACTGAGCCGTCTTTGTTGGTCTGGGTTTTGAGCCGGGCAAACATGGCACTTTCATAATACCCATAAAAACCCCATCCGTAAAGGGCAATCAGGCTCGATCCGTGGCACTACGCTCGCGGCTCACTGGGGGCGGGTCGGGCCGGCGAAAGCGCATCAGCACGCCCTTTTCTCGTGCCACTTCCCGCTGAAAGGGCGTTTTGCTGTCAAACTCGAGCCAGGCAGACATTCCGCGTCAGGCGCCGTCTGTGGAGGGCGGCTGTCGTCCTCCGCTGCCTGGGGCACGCCGTATGCCCGGGGCCGCTACGAACCGCAAGGGCGAGAAGATCTGGGACCGGCGGGCGTCAGGTAGGGATGAGGCTTCTCGCGGCACCGTGTGCAGCGCGAAGGAGGGGGCCGGCGAACGAGGCGTCCTGCGTAGGCGGGGGCGCAGCAGACTGGAGACCAAGGACGGCAGCCCGGCGCGCCACGCCCCGAAGCCGGTCTGGCCGGGAGGTGGCAGGGGGCACCGGATGCCTTGCGGGTCCCCGCGGTCCCGGCTGGAGCCCCGCCCATCGGGGGTAACCCCTGACCTCGCCGCAAAAACAACCGAGCGGAGCGGTCACCCGCCTCCGCCCGGTCCTTGACGATAGGCCCGGCTAATCCGCTTCGTGGGCAGCCGACACCTCGGCGTCGGGTCCGCCGCTGGTCTGGACCTCTTGGCTTCCCGGACCCTGCTGCAGGTCCGGACCGCTCGCCGTGTCCGTCTCCACGGCGGTATTCCGGTCGGGGAGACCGTCGTTGACATCGGGACCCTGCTGGACGTTGGCACCCGACTGCACGTTCGGGCCGAGGTCCGGGCTGTTGGCGGTCCCGTTGGGCTCCCCGACGGCGGTAGGATTCTCATTCGACGTTACGGTGCGGGATGCCGAGCCGGTCGCATCCCCGGCCGTCGACGGGTTGACGGGCGTCGTGACGACCGGCCCGTGCGCAGCGGCCGGGGTGGTGGCCGCATAAACCCACGGCCCCCCGACGAGGGCGGCCAGTCCCAACGATACGGCGACGAGGCGGCCGGACACGTTCAGCATGGCTATCGTAGCTTCCTTGCTAAGATGGGCGCTAAGATGGGCTCAGATGGGCGCGGATGCCCTGAGATCCCGGGCCCCGCCAGGGATGGTGACCCGGGGGACGGCCCTATGCCTGGACCAGCTACTGCCGATGATGCCGGGACATCCTGGCGGCAGCCTGACATGGCCCTGATCATTACCTGTCCGTTCTGACCCGGAAGGGGATCCCCCGTCAGGAGAGACGGATAGAGTCGTCGCGCGGCAGAACGAGGACGACCACGGCGCCACCTTCCGGTCGGTTGAAGGCCAGCGCGTCGCCGCCGTGGCGGGCCACAATGGTGCGAACGAGGGAGAGGCCGAGGCCGGCTCCGGTGCTGGACGGCCCTTTCACGAACGGGTCGAACGCGGCGGGCAGCAGATCCGGAGGAAAGCCGGGGCCCGTGTCGCTCACCTCGAGCCGCACGGTCAGATCCGTCGGGCCGGCCTCCCAGGTCAGGATCATCCGGGCGTCGGATCCTCCGTGGCGGCGTGTGTAGGCGGACAAGATGGACCGCGCCTCGAACAGGAGGTCGCGGTCCACCCGGACGCTCACGTCGGGGCCCGGCACCACCTCAACCGGAACGTCGGCCATCTGGCGCCAAGCCTCGCACAGTTCGGCCACCGGCACCGGCTCGGGTCGGAAGTCTTCCTCACCCTCGACTGCCGCAAGCCGGAGTACGGCGTCGACCGTGCTTTGCAGACGCCGGAGCTGGCGGTGAATCTCCTCCAGCCCCTCCCGCACCAGCGCCGGGTCCTCACGCGCCCAGCGGGTCAGCAGGCCGCTGTAGCCGAGGGCCGTCGCCAGCGGCGTGCGGAGCTGGTGGGACGCCTGGGCGACGACCAGCGCTTGACGGGCGAAGCTTTCCTCCAGGCGTCCGAGCATTTGGTTGACACTGGCCTGCAGCGCACTCACCTCGTCGCCCACGGGATCCTCGGGAAGCCGCCGGGAGAGATCCCGCCCCCCGGCGATGCGGGCCGTCGCCCGAGTCAGGCGCGTCAGGCGGCGGAGCATGCCGAATGTCACCCACGCGGTGACGAGCGATGACAGTAGAAGAATGCTACCGCCCACTTCCAGCAAGCTTCGGCCGACGGCGTCAATGGTCGTGACCAAGCTTTGGACCGAGACGGCCACCGCCACGTGTCCCACCGTCCTGCCCCGGACGATGACGGGGCTCACCGCTTCGACGGCCAACCCGGTGGGGAGCCTCACCAGTGGGCCCGACACACCGTACAACGGCAGCGCGCCCCAGGTAAGGACCCTCCGGGGCGGGACCGCCGCCGGCAGATTGGCCCGACCGAGGTTGGCTGACTTCTGAGCCACCGCGGTCCCCTGGAAGATCTCGAGCGCCACCCCGGGATGGCGGGCGGCCGCCAGCATGCCGGGGTCGTCCAGCGACAGGTGCTCCACCGGATTGCCCGGATCCGACGCGAGCCACGCCGTGCGCCGGGCGATGGTGGCGGCCAGCCGTACGTCTTGGGCAAGCGCCGAGCGGGCAAGGCCCCACAGCTGGCTTCCGCCGAGAAGCACCAGGGCGGCCGTCGTCACCGTCATGTACGCCAGGACCAAGCGGCCCGGGAGGCCCAGGCGCCTCATGGGCGGCCAGGGGTTCGGTCCGAACGGATCACGTAGCCGATCCCGCGGACCGTCTCGATGCGAAGGGCACTGCCGACCTCCGCCAACCGGCGACGGAGGCGGCTGACGGTGACCTCGACCAGGTTTCCCCCGGTCGCGGGTTCGAATCCCCACACCCGGTCGAGCAGGGTGTCGCGGGACTGCACCCAATCCCGATGCAGCAGAAGGAACTCCAGGAGGCGAAACTCAAGGGGCGGCAGCTCGAGCGGCCGGCCGGCCGCCTCGACCCGATGCTGGTCCCGAAAGAGCACGACGTCGGCCACCGCCAGGACCCGGCCCTGGGCGGACAGACCGACTCGGCGGCGGAAGACGGCGCGGATGCGGGCCGCCAGTTCCTCGATGCGGACCGGCTTGACCAGGTAGTCGTCGGCCCCGATATCGAGGGCGGCGACGATGTCGGGCGTCTGCCCGCGTGCGGTCACCATGATCACGGCGACATCGGACGCCTCGCGGATGCGCGGCAGCACTTCGATGCCGCTTAGATCCGGCAGCATCACGTCGAGCAGGACGCAGTCGATGCCCCCCTGGCGCACGCGGTCGATGGTTTCCCGTCCCCGCCCCGTCGTCTCGACGCTCATCCCCGCATGGGCCAGTTCGAGGAACAGGACGCGGGCGAGGGACACCTCGTCTTCGACCACGAGGACCTGGATGCTTTCCGCCTCCTGCTTCGGTCGTCGTCGGGCCGAAACCGCGTGAGGCGCCATCCCGGGGGATTGGCCCGGGACGGCCCCCACAGTCGATTGGCCCCCGGCCTCCCACGCCGGGCGGCGCCCCCCGACGTCGGCCCGCAGTCTGGTTCGCCCCCTCTCAGTCTACCGTCCCAGGCCAGCCGGAACGATCCCATCGCCATGCCCCCCTGCCGGCGGGCCGCCCGGTCGCCCGCTCGGAGAACGGCGCACGCCGTGCCTCTCCGCATGCCCGGGCCCACCGGATCCGGCAGGACGACTCCGCTTGCCGCCGGTCGCCCGGGTCGTCCTCCCCACCGTGGCGTTTTTGGAGGACAATGAAGAGAATCCGACGACAGGGAGGCGACGGACGTGGCCGACGAGGTGCTGGTCGTATCAACGCCGTTTGTTCCGGGCCACCGTATCGAACAGGTCTTCGGCATGGTGTGGGGCACCGTGGTGCGCAGCCGAGGCCTCGGCTACCAGGTGGTGGCCGGGTTGCGGTCGCTCGCCGGCGGAGAGATCAACGAGTTCACCGACATGTTGAACCACGCGCGGCAGCATGCCCTCGACCGGATGACGGCCCAGGCCGCCGCGCTGGGGGCCAACGCCGTCATCGGGGCGGCGTTCGACTCGTCGGAGATCGGCCAGAGCATGTCGGAAGTGCTGGCCTACGGCACCGCCGTGCGCGTAGTGCCCGATCCGTCGGCGTTCGCCCCGGTGCGGCTCGGCTAGGCGGGGCGGACGGTCGGCACCTGGCTTTAGATCCAGCCGTTGGCCTCCGCCTTCCGTACCGCCTGGATACGGTTGGTCACCCCGAGTTTCTGGATGATCACCGACAGGTAGTTGCGCACCGACCCTTCGCTCAGGTTCAGCCGGCGCGCGACCTCGGCCACCGGCGAGCCGTCCGCCGCCGCCCGCAGGACCTCGAGTTCCCGCGGCGTGAGCGGACACGGCCCGGTGGCGAGGGTCAACACCGCCAGCGAAGGATCGATGACCCGCTCGCCGGCGGCGATGCGGCGGATGTTGCCCGCCAGGCGGTCGACGGGGTCGTCCTTGAGCAGGAACGCGGCCGCCCCCGCCTCCAGGGCCTGCTGGAGGTAGCCGGGCCGCCCGAACGTGGTCAGGATCGCGACACGCACCTCGGGATGCCGGGCGGCGATGCGCCGGCAGGCTTCCAGGCCGTCCAGGCGGGGCATTTCGATGTCCATCAGGACGACGTCGGGGCGACAGCGTTCCACCAACTCTACCGCCTCCGCCCCGTCGGCCGCCTCCCCCACGACGACGAAGTCGGCAAAACGCGCGAGCAGTTTGGCCAGCGCATCGCGCACGAGCGTCTGGTCCTCGGCGATGGCCAGACGAATCACGCCGAATGCTCCTCGGCCGGGCGCGACCGGACGCGGGCCCGGAGCTCCAATCCGCCGCCCGGAGGCCTGGACCACGCCACGGTCCCCCCGAACTCGGAGAGCCGTTCCGACACCCCGCGGAGGCCGTGGCCGGGGACGATGGGACCGCCCCGCCCGTCGTCCCGCACCGCCAGCTCGAACCCGGTCGGGTCCGCCTCCAGCCTGACCTCGCAACGCCGGGCGCCGCTGTGCCGCAGCACGTTCGTCGCGGCCTCGCGCAGCACGAGGGCCAACGCCCGCTCCACGGGAGCCGGGGGCATGCGCTCGGGCCATGTGGCTTGCGCCGCGATGCCGGCGAACGCGAACAACTCGGCGAGGCGTTCCCATTCCTGCCTGAGCGTCGTGGTGTGGACGCCGGCCACCATCGCGCGCACCTCCGCCAGGGCCTGCCGCGCCAGTTGGGCCACCCGGTCCATCTCGTGGGCCGCCTCCGGTGCCGCATCCAGCGCCTGGGCCCGCGCCAGCTCCGCCCGCATGGCGATGGCGGAAAGACTGTGACCGAGGATGTCGTGCAGGTCGCGGCTGATCCGCAGCCGCTCGTTCGCGGCCGACAGCGCCTCGACGTCGGCGCGGGCGCGGGCGAGGGCCCGCTGCATCGACACCAGTTCGAAGATGCCGCGCGAGGCGACGGCGACCGTGAAGGTGGGCACCAATCCCGCCAGATACGCGGACGGCCCCGCGCGCAAGAGAGCCAGCAACCCCGCGGTGAGGGCCAAGAGAACCGCTGTGCCGATGCCGAAGCCCCGGCGGTCCGGCTCCAGCGCCACGGCCGGCGCGGCGTACACCGCGAACTCGACCGCGTCGGGACTGCGGAGCATGGCGGCCTCGAGCCCCGCCACCGCGACCGTCGCGGCCACGTAGGCCCAGCGGGCCACTGCGGGCGCCCACGGCGGCCGCCGGTCCCCCGACGCCCGCCCGTCGGCCTGCCGCCAGTAGCCCACGTAGAGGCCGACGTAGACCGCCAAGAGCGCGAGCGCCTCGATCGCGCGGCCGGGGAGCAGGCGGGCCGTCGCAATCTGCCACACGGGATAGACCAAGTAGAGCAGCCAGAGCCACGCCCAGCGGGCGGCGCGGCGGCCGACCACCTCGGCGGGGTCAGGCCCGGCGTCCATAGAGCACCCCTCCCATCCACCCGAAGGCGACGGCGTAGAGCATCAGAATCGCGGGATCGGCCCAGGGAACGGCTCGGCCGGCCACCAGCTGCCAAGCCATGTCGGCCATGCGGTACGACGGCAGCCCCCGCGCAATGGTCGTGAAGATCGGCGGCAAGACCGCCAGCGGCGTCCACAAGCCGCCGAGGAATCCCGAGCCGAGGTAGACCACCACGGTGCCGAACCCGATGGTGCTCGCGTCCAGGATGTGGGCCAGCGCCATCCCGATCGCCGCGAACACGAGCGAAGCCGCCCAGACCGCCCCCGCGCCGGCCAGCAGCCCGGTCGTCACGGGCACGTGACTCACCCCGACCGCCGTGGCGGCGATCAGGATAACAGCGCCGAGACTGGCCGTCATGGCCGCGACCCATTGGGCCAGGACGTACGCCGCCGGGTTCAAGGGCGTGGCCCGGAGATAGCGGACCCACCCCTGGTCGCGGTCCAAGGCCGTTTGGGTTCCGGTGACGTTGAGGGTGGTCCCGATGGCTCCGAAGGCCGCCATGGACACCATGAAGTAGGCGCCCCAGGTGGTGCCGGCGAAAGCGCGGGAGGCATGGTACATCTGGGCGTAGAGCAGATAAAACCCCTCCGGCATCAGGAGCGCGAACACGATGAAGCGCGGGTTGTGCGCCAGCCGCGCCAGACTGAAACGCACAGCCGCCCCGAGACCGGTCATGCCTGTCCCTCCTGCCATCCCATCACGGCCAAAAACACGTCGTCCAACGAGCCCGGCTCGACCAGGACCTCCTCCACCGCCGGCCGCCATCCCAGAAGCTGGACCAGGGCTTGGTCGCTGTCTTGCACCCACGCCTCGACCCATCCTTCCGCATCCGGTCCCGCGAGCGGCACGCCGAGCGCCTCGACCACGGGCCGGAGGTCGAAACCCCGGGCGACCCGGAACCTAAGACGCCGGGACCCGAAGCGCCGCCTCAAGCGATCCGGCGCGTCGCACAGGACCACGCGGCCGCCCTGGAGCAGGAGGACCCGGTCCGCCGCCCGCTCCGCCTCACGGAGGTCGTGGGTGGAGAAGACCACGGTCCGCGCCGCCTCCCCGGTGCCGCGGCGGCGCAGTTGCTCCCAAAACGCCAGCCGGGCCGCCGGGTCCATCCCTTCCGTTGGCTCGTCGCAGAGCAACAGACGTGGTCGACCGACGAGGGCGGCTGCGAATTGGACCCGCCGCCGCTCCCCACCCGACAGCCGATGCACCGGTCGGCGCCACAGGGCCTCGATACCCGCCCGCGCCACCACTTCCTCGAGAGGCAACGCCTCCGGGTAAAGGGCCGCCAGGAAGCGCAGCACCTCGTCCACCCGGGCGAACGTCGGCAGGGCCACCTCCTGCGGCATGACGCCCACCCATCCGGCCCGCACCGCCTCGCGCGGCGAACAGCCGAAGACGTCCAACCGTCCCGAGGTGGGTGCGAAGAGACCCCGTACCAGAGCGAGGAAGGTCGTCTTGCCGGCCCCGTTGGGTCCGACGAGGGCCAACGTCTCGCCGCTCTGGACGCTGACCGTGACCTCGTCCACCGCCCTCCGGCCGTTGGCATAGGCGAACGACACCTGCTCCGCCCGCAAGACCACCTCGGACACAGCCCGTCCCTCCCCGTCACGCCGTGCCTCATCCGGCCTACGCGACACCTCGACCGTACGCCTCCCAAGGCGATGGGCGCCAGTCACGGACGTCATCCCGGTGGCATGACAAGTGTCACGGAGCCGGGGGCGCAGCCGACCCCGCACCGCGCCGCCATGGCGGATCCGGGAGCGGAGGGGGACCGTACGACGGGGTGGCGTGGGCGCCGGCCCCGGGCGGCGCCCGGGCCCGGGACCGGCTTGGGCCGAAGGCACGCGGCCCATGGTCCCGCCTGGGTGGTCCCGGCAGGGCACACGGGCCGCCATCCGGTCAAACGCCTTCGACGATGCGGGTGACGGCTTGCGACTTGTCGCCGAACCAGGGCGGGATGACCGCGCCGAAACCGCCGGCGGGACCACCCGCGGCCACCACCAGGAGATCCTCCGGGGCCTTCAGGGCGCGATAGATCCGGTCGCGGTTGGCATCCGACACCAGGCGCCCCTTGCCGACCGCGCGCCACTCCTCGCGCCGCACCACGGCGTGCTCGTAGACATAGCGGCGGATGTCCGCCTTCTGCCACCCCGCGGCTTGCAGAACGTCCCGGAGCTGTTTCGGGACGACGAGCACGTAGGGACCGGGCCAGACCGAATAGGTGAGCATGTTGGCCCGTATCGCCGCGACGAAGGTGTCGAGGATCTCCGCCGGATCGGTGGTCCACTCGTTCATGATCTGGTGGGGCGATTCGACGGCCACGACGGTGACGGCCGACCGCCCCGGCGGCACCCCCCGCTCCGTGGCGAGGGGAAGCCAGGAGCTGTCCTCCTCGTCTTCGGCGAGGCAGAAGGTGAACTTCCCCGGGTGGCCCAGGGTCGAGCGGTCCCACACCCCGGGCACCCCGCCCAGCAGATTCGCGATGATGAGGCGCACCGCCCGCCCCACCGTCGCATTGGCGCGGAACCCGTTGGCCATCGCGTTGTGGGTCGCGTTGAAGCCCAGTTGACGGCGGACGGGTCCGTTGACGACGACGAGCACGGCGCTACCCCCGGTGCTCGCCGAGCTGCCGTGCAGGTTGAAGGCCGGGTCGGCCATGGCCCGGACGACGGCCAGCACGACCGGCATGTATTCCGGCCGGCAGCCCGCCATCAGGGCGTTGACGGCGATCTTGGCCACGGTCAGCCGCCGGCGCCGGACCGGTTCCTCCGCCACCACCGCGTCCGGCGCGAGGCCGGCGGCGTCGAGAAACGGCCGGAGGCGTTCCGGCGTCGGGGGTACCACGGGCAGGCCGTCCGTCCATCCCTGGGCAAACGCCGTCTCGATCGCTGCCCAAGCGTCCTCGGCCCGCCCGCCGGCGGCCTCCGCGTCCAGCCCGCCGCGACGCGACGACGTCGCCGGCGGGCGGGCACCGCTCCAGACCAGGACCGCTTGGCGCACCGCCGCTTCGGCCTTCGCCCGGAGTCGAGCCGCGTCGTTGTGGCTGATGGGGTGCTCCACGATCGCGAGCGCGGGCGGCTGCCCGTAGGCGTCCGCGACCGCCTCGGCGGTGGGGACGAACGGCTCCGTGACCACCGCCACGGCCGGCACACCGCGTTCGGTCAGCTGGATGGCGTCGTGCACACTGCACGACGAGCAGCTCCCTCAGTCCCCGACCCCCGAGAGAACCGCATCGACCCCCGCCAGGGCGTCGAGGACGGCGGCCGGGGCCGGCCGGCTCATGTCCGGCTTCCGCACGGCCACGACCTCCGCCACGCCGTAATCCCGGCGCAGGATCTCCCCCGCCGCGGCCAAGAGCTCCGCTGCGCCCGCCTTTCCGTTGTCCAACAGACCGACGCGCCGGCCCCGGAGCGAACCGAGGCCGACGGTCGGCCGCCCGGCCCCGACCTCGGGACCGAGCGTCGGATCCACAAGCGTCACCATCGCCATCCCTCCCCCCGCCCCGGGCCGGGCCGGGGCGGTTCCCGTCTTCGCCGGTCGGCTTCGCGCCCGCCCCGGCGAAGTCCTCTCCCCGCGGCCGCGGAAGGCCTCGCTGTACCGCCCGGGCGCACCGATTCTCGGTCCCTGGAAACCGCCCCGGAGGGCTCGGGCCGCCTGACCTGACGTCAGCTCGGCGGCCGCATGTCATCGCCGCACGAACAACCACACCGAGCCGGCATGATACACCACGTACCAGGCGGGCGAGGCGGCGAGACGGCGGATGGTCCGCTCCACCAAGGCCGGCGGCGTGATCCGGTTGACCGGGTTGACGTCCGTCGTGAGGAGCACGTACGTCCCGGACCGGACCTGGTCGTCGGGCGGGAGCGGCAGCAGCGCGATCCGGGGCCGGCCGGCGAGGGGTGCCAGGGTGGCGTTCTGACCCACGAGCGGCGCCGCGGGCGGGATGCGATGCGCCGCCGCCGTCAACGCCGCGGCCGGCGGTGCCGTATACCAGACCAGGGGACGCTCCAGGCGCCACCACATCAGCGTCGCCCAGCCCGCCAGGAGCCACGGGAGCACCGTCCGGGCGCGGTCAAGCCGCATCCGGGCCGCGAGATCCAGCGCGGCCACGAAGAACCCCGGGGCCACGGCCACCCAGTACTGGGTGTACGGGTTGAGCTGCGGCCCGAAGTGGGACAGGCTGTTGAAGGCCACGACGAGCCATGCGGGCCAGGTCCAGCCCCCCCGCCACAGGCCGGTGACGGCCGGCACGATGCCGACGGGCACGAGCAGCAGCACCAGCGCCCGGATCACCGCCCCCTGCCGCATATGCGCCCACACCCAGCCCGGTTCCGCGACGATCCGGAGGACGGCCGCGCCGGGGGTGGGGCCGAGCCATCCGTACAACGGCGGCCAGAGGGGGTAGGCGTGGTGCAGCAGGCCCGGCAGCACCCCGTTCAGTTCGACCAGACCCGCTCCGAGTCCGACGCCCACGCACGCCAGGCCCAGCCCGAACCGCCGCCGCAGCCACCACGGCACGGCCAGCCCGACCACCACGAGGCTCATGGTGATCTTCGTCAGGAGCAGAAGGCCGGCCGCCGTCCAGAAGTGGCCCGGGCGGTCCGTGGCCACCGCCGCCATGGCCCAGAACAAGAGCGGCACGGCGACGACGTCCGGATGCCAGTCGAAGAGCAGGGGACCCAGGACCGCCGGATAGGCGGCCCAGAGGACGGCGACGCCCCAGAAGACCGCCGGCGGCAGACGCAACCGGTCCGCCCACCAGCGGAGGCCCACGACGCCGGACGCCAGGGCCAGGGCCTGCGCGGCCAGGATGCCCGCGGGACCGGCGCCGCGGTACAGCCAAGCCAGAGGGTAGAGGACCCAGGCGCCCGCATCCGCCGCCGCCGGGATCCCGTCGAGCGTCGACCGGGCCAACCCATCGCCGTGACTCAAAAGCCAGAGATACTGCGTGTAAAGCCCGAGATCCCACGTCGTCGCCCGCCAGCTCCCGAGCCGCCACACCGCCGCCGCGGTGCCCAGCGTCGCCAGGACGAGGGCCGCCGCGCCCGTCCCCCACCATCTCCCCCGTGGACCGGCTTCGGCCCGCACCGGCTCTGCGTCGGCCACCCTGCCTGCCATGTGCCCCTCCCGCACGCCGCGACCGTCTCCGCCACCGCTCCCGGCGGGTGTCGTTTCGCGTCGCCGGCCCCGGCTCCTCCCGTGCGGCGGCCGCATCTACCGTCGCCAAGCAGGAGACGCGCGCGCGCCCGCGTACTCTCGACTCCCAAGAAACCGGCAACGAGGGCCGCGGCCCTCTTGTCGAAGCGGGCGTGTCGACGGGCCGGGTCGCGGCGCCGCACCGCCTGGGCTCGCCGGCGGACCGGGGCGCGCCCGCAGCCGAAAGGGGGGTGGTCCCTGGTGCCCCACGAGACCCCGACCATCGTCATCGGAGCCGGCCCGGCCGGCTTGACCGCCGCCTATTACCTGGCGACCCGAGGGATCCCGGTCACGGTCCTGGAAGCCGACCCGGAGTACGTCGGCGGCCTGGCCCGCACGGTGGCGTACCGCGGTTTCCGCTTTGATCTCGGCGGCCACCGCTTCTTCTCGAAGAATCCGGAGATCGAGGCCTTCTGGTCCGCGGTCCTGGGAGACGACCTGCTGGTCCGACCGCGTCTGTCCCGCATCTATTTCCGCGGCGCCTTCTACGACTATCCCTTGAAGCCGTGGAACGCCTTCCGCAACCTGGGACCGCTCGAGACGGCCCGCTGCGTCGGTTCGTACCTCCGGGCCCGCGTGGCCCCGCGACGCCCCGTGGTCAGTTTCGAGGACTGGGTGGCCAATCAGTTCGGCTACCGCCTCTACAGCCTCTTCTTCAAGACGTACACGGAGAAGGTGTGGGGCATCCCGTGCCGGGCGTTGAGCGCCGACTGGGCCGCCCAACGCATCCAAGGGCTCTCGCTCGCCACCGTCGTCCGGAGTGCCTTCGGCATCAAGCCGTCCGGCGACGACCCCACGAGAGTCGTGAAGACCTTGATCACGTCCTTCCGCTATCCCCGGCACGGTCCCGGCATGTTGTGGGAGCGCGTCCGCGACCTCGTGCGCCGGGCGGGCGGCGAGGTCCTCATGGGGCGCCGGGTGGTGCGGGTGGAGCGCGTGGCCGGGGGCGGCCTCCAGGTCACGACGGCGGACCCCGCCGGCGGCCCGCCGACCCCGTTCGTGGGCCGTCACGTCATCTCCACCATGCCGCTCGCCGAACTCGTCCGGGCCCTCCGGCCGTCCCCGCCGGCGGCCGTTCAGGAGGCCGCGGCGGGCTTGTCCTACCGGGACTTCCTGTCCGTGGCCCTCATCGTGGACCGGGCCACGGTGTTCCCCGACAACTGGATCTACGTGCATGATCCCGACGTCCACGTGGGCCGCGTCCAGAACTTCAAGAACTGGAGCCCCGACCTCGTGCCCGATCCCGCCAAGACCTGCCTCGGCCTAGAGTACTTCGTCTCGGAGGGGGATCCGCTCTGGACCCTCCCGGACCGGGACCTCGTGGACCTCGGAATCCGCGAACTGGCCCGCATCGGGCTGGTACGCCCCGACGAGGTGGAGGACGGCCACGTCGTCCGCGTGCGGAAGGCGTATCCCGTCTACGACGAGGGCTACCGCGACCGCGTGGCGGTCCTGCGGCACTTCCTCGAGGCGCATTGGCCGGACATCCTCCCGGCGGGCCGCAACGGCATGCACAAGTACGACAACCAAGACCACGCGATGATGACGGGGCTCGTGGCGGCGCGCCGGATCGCCGACGGCGTCGACCTCGACCCTTGGAAGGTCAATGCCGACGCCGTATACCACGAAGTCGTGGGCGAATCCGATACGGGACGGACCCAGCCCACGTTCGGGCTCGGGCCGGGGAGCCCGGGGGGCCGGGGCCGGGACGCGACCGGCCGGTGAGCCGGCCTCGTGCTCACCCGCCGGCCCACTTGGCGACCGCCTGAAGGATGCGGTCCGGTTCGTACGGCTTGACCACGAAGTCCCGTGCGCCCGCCTCGAGCGCTTCGACCACCATGTTCTGCTGACCCAGGGCGGAACACATGATGACGTGGGCGTCCGGGTCCTGGGCCCGGATCGCCTTGAGGGCCGCGATGCCGTCCATCTCCGGCATGGTGATGTCCATCAGCACCACCGCCGGCCGCTCCGCGCCGTAACGGTCCACGGCCTCCTTCCCGTTGCCCGCCTCGACGACCTCGTAGCCGCGGTCCTTGAGCAGCTTCACCAGCCGCATGCGCATGAACGCCGCGTCGTCGACCACCAACACCTTCGCCAAGCCCGTGGCCCCCTTCGCAAGATCTCCCGGACGCCAGCCCGACCGATCCGGCCCCTAGGCACTGGAGATCAACAGCAGGTAGCCGTCGATGGAGCGGCGCCCCAGGCGGAAGGCCGTCCGCACCACCAGCGCCCGGTGCCCGTTGCGGGCGAACGCCGGGACCAGCCGGTCGAGGAGGCCGGGGACCGACGTATCCACGACCCGGGGCGTACTCGGGAGCAGTCGGACCCCGAAGGCGTCCGCCACCACGTTCAGGAAGGCCGTGGCGGTGATGTTGCCGACCTCCCCCAACGCCGACAGGGCCATCTCGTCGAGCGGCCACGGCTCGTCCTGCCCCATCATCAGGCCGGCCAGGTTCTCCGCCGAACCCCGGGAGAACAGGAGCGAGACCGCGCCGCGGTCGTCCCCCTGCACCTCGAGCACGGCCGCCACGAGCTCGCCGCCCAGGTCCGGTTCCACTAGGGCCGCCAGCTCCGCCCAGGGCACCTCCCGCACGTCGGACTCCAGCACCTCCACCGGATCCTGGGCGAACTCGGAGAGAGAGGCGCCGGCCCGTCGGCACGCCTCGGGGACGACCTCCTCCAGCGCCTCCCAGGAGGGGGCTCCGAACGGCAGACCCATCGCGCTCACTTCCCTTCCCACCCCGGGTGGGGGCAAATGCCGGCACCCGCAGGGATCCGGCCGTACCAGGCCCCCGCCGGCGGAACCCCGCCGGGTCCTCTCATGCGGCACCGCCCTGCCGCGCCGCTCCGGCCCTCCCGGACCGCGTGACCCCCGCCACCAAGCCCGCCACCGTGTGGGCCAGCAAGCCCGCGTCGAACTTGGTCACGATGGCGTCCACCTGCACCTGCTGGGCCCGCTCCGCGTGCCAGTGGCCCGACAGCGACGTGTGCAGCAGCACCGGCAGCTCCCGCGTGCGGGGATCCTGCTTGAGCCGCTGCGCCAGCGTGTAGCCGTCCAGCCGCGGCATCTCCACGTCCAGCACGAACAGCCGCGGCAGCGGCTCCCCCGCCTCCACCGCGTCCCACACCGCCTGCCCGTCGGCGAACGTCCGCACCGCCACGCCGAGGGGGGCCAACGCCCGCTCCACCTGCTGTCGCGCCACCCGGGAGTCGTCGGCAAGCCACACCGGCTGGCCCGCCACCGCGGGCATCCCCGCCGCCGGCGTCGGGGGATAGGTGGGCGGGGCCACCTGGGCCAGAATCTGCTCGAAGTCGATCAATTGGATGGGGCCGAGCTCCGGATGGTCGATGAGCCCCACGAACCGCCGCCCCTCGCCGGCCGCCACGTCCAGCACCGCCGGCAGCGGCTCCACCTGGTCCCACCGCACCCGGACCATCCGTTCCACCGCGTCCACCCGGAAGGCCTGCACCGTCTGGTTGAACTCGGTGATGAGCATGGACCCCGCCGCGGACGCCTCCGGCAGGCCCAACGCCCGGTAGAGGCTGACCACCGGCACCGTCTGGCCCCTCAGCCGCAGGAAGCCCTCGACCCACGGGTGCTGTCCCGGGACCGTCGTCACCGGCAGGGGCTGCAGCACCTCCCGCGTCTTGTACACGTTGATCCCGTACTGCTGCCCGTCGCTCAGGCGGAAGACCAACAGCTCCATCTGGTTGGACCCCGCCCGGAGCACCCCGTCGTCCGCCGGCCGTTCGCGGTCCCCCGCGGTGGCGGCCACGATCCGCCGGACGTCGGCCATGAGCGCCAGGCGGCCGTCCCCCAGGAGCGCGACGCCGGCGAGCCAAGGCGCCCAGGCGGCCAGCGTGGCCACCGGCTTGACCACCACCTCCTGCTGCCCCCGGATCCCGTCCACGGCCAACGCCGCCCGCGTCCGCCCGTCCCGCACCCGCACCAGGTAGGCGTCCGTCACCGTCGCCGCGGGGTCGAGCCACCGCCCCAGCGACACCACCGGCACAGGCGCCGCCCCTTCGGGCACCGCCGGCTGCCCGAGCACGGTGCCCACCCCCGCCACCGCCTCCTCGATGCGCTCCACCGCCAGGATCGGCAGCCCGACCGTCCAGGGCCCCGCCTCCACCAGGAGCGCCGTCATGATGGCCATGGTGAGCGGCAGTTCGAGGTGAAACGCCGTCCCCGCCCCCGGGCGGCTGGTCACCGTGACCGTCCCGTGGATGGCGTCCACGAACGTCCGCACCACGTCGAGCCCGACGCCCCGCCCCGACAGATCCGTCACCGCCGCCGCCGTGGACACCCCGGGCCGGAACAACAGACCCGCCAGCTGCTCCTCCGACGCCCGCGCCGCCTCCTCGGACGTCAGCCATCCCTGCCGGACGGCCTTCTCCCGCAGCCGGCCCCAGTCGATCCCGGCCCCGTCGTCCTCCGCCACCACATGCACGTGCCCCTGGGCCGCGTAGGCGCGGATCCGCACCACGCCCGTCTCGGGCTTGCCCGCGGCCCGCCGCGCCGCCGGCGGCTCGATGCCGTGGTCGCAGGCGTTGCGCAAGAGGTGCAGGAGCGGCTCGTGGAGCCGGTCCATCACCAACCGGTCCAGCTCCGTCTCGCCGCCCACCGTCTCCAGCCGGATCTGCTTGCCGAGGCGCCGGGCCAGGTCGTGCACGGCCCGCGGGTACTGGCGGAACAGCGTGTCCAGGGGCAGCATGCGGGCCCGGAGCGTGATGTCCTGCAGCTCCAGCGCCACCCGCCGCATGTGGTCGAGGACCGTGCGCGTCGCCGGCTCCAAGCGGTCACCGGCCTGGTAGGCCAGCTGCCCTTGGTCCAGGAGCAGTTCGCCCAGCCCTTCGAGGATCTGCTCCAAGACGTCCGCCCCGATGCGAATGGTCCCGCCCCGGCCGGCGGACGTCCCCCCGTCCCCGGCCGCCGGCGCCGGCCCGGGGGGCGGCGGCGCGGCCTCGGGCGCCTCCACGGCCACCAGCCCCTCGATCCCCTCGAGGGCCTGCCGGACCGCGTCGGGATCCGCCCCGCCGGGCACCACCAGGCGTGTCACCGTCCCGCTCCAGTCGGCCAGCGCCCCCGCCGGCGGGTCGCTCGTCGTCCCGGGGGCTACCGCCGCCACGGCCTGCCAGGCCTGGTACGCCCGCGCCCCGACCATGGGGGTGGCCGCATCCCACCGGAGCGTCCACGCCGTGCCCCCGCTCGCCTCAGCCGTCGCCGGCGCGCCGGCCAACTCGGCCCGCAGCGCGTCCACCGCCGCCAGCACGACCTGCTGCACCGCCGGGTCCCAGGCCTGCCGCCCCTGCCGCACCGCGTCCAAGGCATCCTCCAGCCGATGGGCCGTCTCCGCCCAGGCGGTGAGCCCCAGCATGGCCCCCGATCCCTTCAGCGTGTGGGCCGCGCGGAACAGCGCGTCGAGTGGGGGATGCTCCGCCAGGGCCCCCTGCTCCAGGGTGTCGAGGAGCTCCTGCGCCTCCTCCATGAAGAGGGTCCGCTCCGCCTCCGTCTCCCATCGCACGTCAGCCAAGCGCATGCTGCCTGCTCCCTTCCGCGCCCGCGTCGACCGCCGCGGCCCAGTCCTCCAGGGTCCGGCTGACCTCCCGCCCCAGATCCAGCCACCGCCCGAAGGCGGCCGGGTCCCGCTCCTCCCCCCGACCCAGCCGTGTCGCCAGATCCGCCGTGGCGGCGTGGAACGCCTGGTGGCGGGCCACGACGTCGGCGTAGCGGGGATCCCGCCGGGTGCTCGCATCCAGTCCGTCGAGCGTCCGCCCCAGCCGGCACCCGTGAAAATCCCCCGCCTGACGGGGGTCGATCGGGGTGCCCTCCACCCAGGCCCGGTAGACCCGGTACCGCCACAAGCGGTGATCCGTCACGGCCACCCGGAGGACGTCGGCCAAGGCCAGGCTCGACGCCGTGGCCAACAGCCGCTGGCGCTCGCCGTCGGCCCGGTCGACCGCCGCGGCGAGGAAGCGGGTGGCCTGGCCGAAGGCGTCCCCGGTGCGGTGCAGCGCCGCCTGGACCGCGGCACTGTGCCCGGCCAGGCTCTCGAGCGCGCGGCGCTGCTCCACCACGGCCTCGAGCGCCGTCTCCAGTTGGGGCAGCCATTGGCTCCACTGTTGGGCCGTCGCCGCCAGGTCCCGCAGCATCGCCGCCTGGCGCCCGGCGTTGTCCGTGACCCGGCCCTCGGCCCGGCGGAGGGCCGCCTGGGTGGCCTCCGTCGCCGCCGTGACCGCCTGCAGGACGGTCATCGCCTCGCCGGTCGCCGTCTTGGTGCGTTGCGCCAGACCCCGGACCTCCTCCGCCACCACCGCGAAACCGCGACCGGCGTCCCCCGCCCGCGCCGCCTCGATGGCGGCGTTCAGGGCCAACAGGTTGGTGGCGTCGGCCACCTCGGTGACCACCTGGACCATGCCGCCGACCGCCTGGACCTTCTCGGTCAGTTCCGCCACCGTGCGCAACATCTGCGCCATGTCGGCCCGCTCCTGGTCGCGGTCCTGCGCCCACTGGGCGCCGATCCGGTCCCACACCCCGACTTGGTCGCGCGCCGCCGCGAGGTCCGCCCGCAGGGCCTCGGTCTGGCGGGCCACCTGCTCCACGGCCGCCGTGAGCTGCCCCACCGCCGCTGCCACGTCGTCCAGGTCCCGGAGCACGGCCTCCAGGTCCCAGCGGGCCTCCACCAGAGCCTCGTAGGCGTGGACGGTGTCGTTGACCTGCGCCCCCCACGCCAGAATCGCCGCGACGTCAGACATGGCTGCGGGCCACCTCCTCCACGTCCCGACTCCCGAGCCGCTCGGGGAGGTCGGCCGGCCAGGCCCAGATCCACCGGTCGGCCTGCCGGTAGCCCGCGGCAATCCACGGCCGGGCCTCGGCGGGAACCACGTCCTGCCAGGTCTCGGGCGGCAGAGGGTCCCCCGGCGTCCACAGCTGCTCCACCTGGTCGGCCGCGACCAAGGCCACGCCCCGCCCCTCACCCCACCGCAGCGCCACCGGGACCGACTCGACTGGCAGTCCCAGCAGCGGACGGCACGTCAACACCGCCAGGGGTTGGCCCCGCACCACGGCCACGCCGGCCACCACCGGCGGGGTCCGGGGCACCCGCGTCACGGCAGGCCGGGCCAAAATCTCCGAAACCATCGCCACCGGGGCCCCGAACACGTACGGCCCCACGTGGACGATCAACAACTCGCTCATCGTTCGCTCCTTCCCCGGCGGGGCGGTCCGACCACGCCCGGCGCCCCGCGCTCCGTCCGCCCGGTTTCACGGGCGGGAGGCGGGCATCCGGCGTGCGGCCCGCCGCATCCGGACACCCGTGATCGCCCGGGCGGCGCGGGGGCCGGCCGCCGGCGGGCGACGGCCGCCGGCCCCCGACCGGGCGCCCGCTCCCGGGCCGGGGGCCGCCTCGGCCCCGGGCGGCCCCGCCGCGGCCCCGCCCGCCGCGTCGCCCTCTCCGGTTGCCGGAGCCTCGTCTCCGATCGCCGCGGCGTCCCCGGCCCAAGCCGCCCGAAGCTGGTTCTTGCCGGCGCGTTTGGCCGCCAGCAGGGCCCGGTCCGCCTCCCGCGCCGTGGCCTCGTCCAACGGGCCGACGGCCCACCCCACCGACACGCTGAGCGCGACCGACCCCTGGGCCAGCGGGTAGGGCGCCCCGCCCGCCGCCTCGAACAGGCTCCGGGCCAAGAGAGGCGCGGTCGCGCGGTCGATCCCCGGCATCCAGACGGTGATCTCGTCGCCCCCGGGACGCACGACGGCGTCGGTGGCGCGGACTTGGCCCCGGACCCGGCGGGCGAACTCCACCAGGACGGCGTCGCCGGCGTCGTGCCCGTAGGTGTCGTTGACGTTTTTGAACTCGTCGAGATCCAAGGCCAGGATGAGACCCGCGGCCGGGCCGAGCCGCTCCCGCCAAGCCCAAAGCCCGTGCCGCGTCAGGAGATCCGTCAGCCCGTCGTGCTCCGCCCGCCGCGCCTGCTCCAGCCAGTAGCGGCGGCGACCGTCGTGGCGGAACCCGTAGGGCGCTGCCACCACGGTGAATCCCAGTACCGCGGCGACGGCGGGGCCGGCCGACGGTTGTACCGCCCATCGGGCGGCTTCCCAGCCCAGGGCGCCGGCGCAGGCCGCCGTGACCCACACCCCCATCCTCCCGGGCGGGGCCAGGGCCAGCCCGATCCGGCTCCCGAGGCGACGCGCGGCCGCCCGAAGCGGCCCCAACCCGGCCCACCCGGGCGTGCCGACGCCGCCCCGCGCGTCCGCGAGGCTTCCCTCGGCCGCGCGCCACCAGGCCACGAGGTAGGCGAGGACCCACAGCGGCCCCGGCAGGGGGGCCCCCAGGCCCACGCCGTCCAGGACCAGGACGACGGGCGGGACCAGGCTCCAGGCGACCGCCGCCCGGTGCGCGGCGGGGCGCTCCGTGAGATCGCCGAACTCGGCGAGGGCGACGACCTGGGTCCCGGCCACCATCCCCCACAGTCCAGCCATCGCGACCGCCGTCATCCCCCGCGCCATCCTCTCCGTGGTGGCTGTCCGGCATGCGAGCCGGCCCTCATCCGTCTCTTAGTTCGTACCGGCCCCGCGGGCCCGTGCGGGCCCGGACCCGGGGCGGGACCCGGCGGACCCCGGAGCGCCGGGATGCAGTTTTCCCGGCCGCAATAGAGGACGGCCGCCCCGGGCCGCGTATGTAGTCCGGCAACGATCGCGGCCCGGTTCGGGTTCGGCCCGGCCGGACCGACCGGGACCGGCGGCTCGTCGCAGGCACGTTCCGACAACCGTCGCCGTCCCGGGAACCTCGCACGGAACAAAGGAGGCGCATCCGCCTTGACCGCAACCCCGACCCTTCGGCTGTCCTCCACGGCCGTGCCGCCGGCCTTGGCGGCCCTGAGCGACGTGTTGCCCGGCCTCCAACGAGCTTTTGCCGTCGACACGTACTGGGTGGTCGCCGACCGGACCCGCCTGGTGGCCCTGCTGCCCGGTCGCGCCCTGGACCTCGGACTCCGGCCGGACCAGCCCGTCCCGCGCGGCAGCGTCACCGAGGCGGCCCTGGCGCGGGGCGAGGCGGTGACGGACGAGCGCGGCCCGGAAGCCTTCGGCGTGCCGTACCGCGCCACCGCCGTCCCGGTCCACGTGGAGGGGGAGATGGTCGGGTGCCTCACCGTCGTGACCTCTACGGCGGTCGAGGAGACCCTCCGCGCGGCGGAAGCGGATCTCTCCCGCCATGCGGAGGAACTCGCCACCACGGCCCACGAGACCCATGCCGCCGTCGCCCATCTCCAGGAGACCTTCGACCAGCTCACCGCGCGGGCCACCACCATCCGGACCGCGGTGGACTCGGTCCAGAGCCAGACCGGCGAGGGCAGGCGGACCATCGACGCCCTGAGCGGCCAAGCCGCGACGATGGTCAAGGCCATGGAGGCTGTCCTGGCGGCCAAGGACGCTCTGGAGCGGCAGATGCAGGCCATCGCCGAGTCCACCACGCTCATCTCGAACATCGCCCGCCAGACCAACCTGCTGGCTCTCAACGCGGCCATCGAGGCGGCGCGTGCCGGGGATGCCGGGCGGGGCTTCGCCGTGGTGGCCGACGAGGTCAAGAAGCTCTCGGAAGGGTCCCAACAGGCGGCCCGCCGGATCAACGAAACCATCCAGGGCGTGGGCGGCCGCCTCGGCGAGTTGAGCCAGGCGGTGGCCGCGACCGAGCAGGCGTCGGGAGCCAGTCGCGACCAGACGGAAACGGTCGCCCGCCTGTTCGAGGGCATCGGGACGACCGTCGCCGCGGTGGCGGCAGCGGTGCAGGCCGCTACCGCGGACATCCAGAACGCGGGGACGGCGTTGGCCCAGCTGGTCGCCGGCGCGGAGGGCATCGCCGCCCAGGCCGAGGAGGTCGCGCGCCTGGCGCTGGCCTTCCGCCGCCACCAGGATGCCGCGCGATGATGCGGCGCGGCAGCCGGCTCCCGCACCGTCGGCGGGTGCGGTCCGGGCCTAACCCGCGGTTGCCACGGGGCGACAAGCGTGTTGCATAAATTCCACACGATTCGCCACGATTGAACACTATCAGACGCTCGTCCCGGCGAGGCTCCCCGCCAGGTCGGCGTGACGGTCGGTGACCCGAGGATGGCCAGGCTCGTGCCGCCCGAGCGGCTCTGGACGTTGGATCCGGTGTGGGACGCGCTGCCCGACGCCGTGGTGGTCACAGACGCGGACCAGCTGATCCGGTACGTGAATCCAGCCTTCGAGCGGCTCACCGGGTGGGGGCGCGACGCCGTCGTAGGCCGGAACCCCCGTCTTCTCCAGGGGCCGGGGACCGACCCCTGCACCCGGGCCGCCATGAGGCGGGCCATCGAGGCCCGAGAACCCTACGTGGGGGTGGTCCTCAACTACCGTCGCGACGGGACGCCCTACTGGAACGCCCTCAGCATCGCGCCGGTGGCAGGGTCGGACGGCGCGCCCCCCCGTTTCGTGAGCATCCAGCGCGAGACCGCGCCGCCGTCCGGCCGTGCGCCGAGCCACGCCCGGGCGACCCGCGAACTCGCCTTGTCGGTGCGGTTCTACCGGGCCCTCGCAGAGACCCGGGCGCTCCTGCAGGAGCGGGCGGGAGACCCGGAGGCCGCCGTGCTGTCCGCGTGGTGCAACAAGGTGGTCGAGGTGCTGGCCCTGCCGCTCGTCTGGGTCGGCCGGCTCCCGGCGGGCGGCCACGTCGTCGTGCCGGTGGCCTCGGCCGGTCGGGCGCAGGCGTACGCCGAAGGGCTCGTCCTCACCGACGACCCGGCGCGCATCGAGGGTCGCGGCCCGGCCGGCCACGCCCTGCGCACGTTGACGCCGACGTTCATGCCCGTCGACGATCCGGCCTTCGCGCCCTGGCGCGCCCGCGCACGCACCTACGGCCTGACGGCCGTCCTCGCCGCGGCGGCCGTGACCGAATCCGGCGACCGGGTCTTGGTGGGCCTGTATTGGGACCGGACGGATCGCCTGGCCCCCGGTCTCGCCGACGTGGCAGCGCGCCTCGTACAGGACGCGGCGGACTGGTACGACCGGCAGGCCACGACGCGCCGCCTGGCCCGGATGGCTCAGTTCCGCGAGGCCCATCGGGCGCTCCAGGCCCATCTGATGAACGCCGACAGCGTGGACGCCATCTTCGCCGCCGTGGCGGACACTCTCGCCCGTTCGACCGACGCCCTGGGCATCACCGTGCTGGTCCCGGATCCCGACGGCGGCCGGTTCCAGCGTGTCCGCACGGCCGGCCCGTTGGGACCGTTTTTGGCCAGTCTGCCGCTGCCGGCGCTGGAGACGGGCCCGGCCGACGCCACCGTCTCGGTGTCGACGCGCGTGTGGGCCGCGCGGGCACCCCAGATCATCCGGGCGCCGCACGCGGATCCCCGGCTGCCGGACCTGTGGCGCAAGCCGCCCCTGTCCGGAGCGGGCGTGGTGGCCGGCTGGCCCATCCCCCGGCCGGATCAACCGGTGCCCGGCGGGGTGGTGACCATTACCGCCGCCGACCCCGACACCTTCACCCCGGAACTGAGCCAACTGGTGGACGAGATCATGCGGTCCGCGGGGCTGGCCTGGGCCCAGGTCGCCGCCCGTCGGCGTCTGCGGCGCCTGCAACGGTACCAGCAGGCGGCCCTCGACGCCCAGCAGGAGTTCCTCCGCCTGCCGGACCGGGCCGCCATCTTTCAGCGGGTCACCCGCCTGTTGGTCGAACGCGCGGACTGTCCCGCCGCCTACGTCGCCGCGCCGGCCCCCGACGGGAGCCGACTCGTGCTCCGGGCGCTCCACGCCCGGGACGCCGCCGTCGCCGCCGCCCTGCGCACCCTGCCCCTCCCGCTGCGGCCCGAGACCGGGCCGGCGACGCTCCCCCTGGCCGTCCGGGCGTTCCGGACCCGCCGCCCGGTGGGCCCCACGGATCCCTGGCCGGGGGGCACCCGGGACGCCCTCGCCCCCGCCCTGGCCCGATTGCGGGCGGCCATCGGCTGGCCCGTCGGCCGGATGCCCGACGGCCAGCCTGCGGCGGTCCTGGTCCTGTTGGCGGAGTCCCTGGCCGACCTGACGGCCGAGCTGACCCAACTGCTGTTCCAACTGGTGACGAGCCTGGATACGGCGCTGGCCAAACTCGACGAACAGGCGCGGGTGGCCGCGCTGGCTTGGCGGGACGCCCTGACGGGTCTCGGCAACCGGCGCGCGCTCGACGAACGCCTGGACGGTGCGCTGGCGGCCGCCGGGCAGGCCGGGCACCACGTCGCCGTGGCCCTCCTCGATCTCGACGACTTCAAGCCCATCAACGACCGCCTGGGCCACGTGGCCGGGGACGAAATCCTGAAGACCGTGGCGCGGCTTCTCGAGGCCAACGTGCGCCCGGCCGACTTCGTCGGCCGCTGGGGCGGCGACGAGTTCGTCGTCGTCCTCCCGGCCCTGGCCGAGCCATCCGCCGTGGAACCGGTGCTCAATCGGATCGAGCAGGCGCTGGCCGCCCCGGTGCCCGTCCCCGGGGCGCCTCCGGTCGCCGTCCGGGCCAGTGTCGGCATCGCTGTTTTCCCCGACGACGGGCGCCGTGCGCCCGACCTCCTGCGCCAAGCCGACCAGGCGCTCTACCACAGCAAGCTCGACCCGGGCCCGCGCCCGCTCCGGTGGACGTTGGCCGCCCATCTCCGGCAGCATCCCGCGCCCACGATGATCCTCGACCAGGTGGCGGACCGGATTCGGGTCGTCTACCAACCGGTTTGGGACACCGCCCGACGCCGGGTCGTCGCCCTGGAGGCGCTGGCCCGCTGGCGCGACGACACCGGCCGCCTGCACGGCCCGGCGGTCTTCCTGCCGCGCCTGTCGCCTCTCGGCCGCCGCGACCTCACCCGGGCGGTCCTCACCGCCGTCCTGGACGACTGGCTCCGGCTCGCCGGTCCGCGCGCACCGGCGGACCTGTCTCTCAATCTCAACGTGTGGCCGGAACAAGTCGCCTCGGAAGCGTGGCGACGGGACGTCGTGGCGCGGGTGCGGGCCAGTGCGCTCCCGCCGAGCCGCCTGACCTGGGAGCTGGTCGAGACGGGCGGCGACGCCCTCGCCCCCGACGCGCTCGCACGCGGCATCGACGCCCTCCGGGCGGAAGGTTTCCGCGTGGCCCTCGACGACATCGGGAGCGGGGACTCGTCGCTGGTTCGCCTCAAGCAGTTGGCCGTGGACGAGATCAAGCTCGACGCGGCGTTCGTGCGGGACCTGGAACACCATCCGGAGGGTCTGGTCTACGTCGCCACGGTCCGCGAGCTGGCCCGGGACCTCGGCATCACCCTGGTCGTCGAAGGAGCCGAGACGGCGGAGATCGTGGATGCTCTCACCGTGCTCGGCGTGCCGCGCCTGCAAGGGTATGCCATCGCCCGTCCGCTCCTGCCGGCCGCCCTGGTCCGATGGTGCGCGACGGCCACACCCCCCGCCGCGTCGCCGAATCTGCTCGGCCTGTACGCGCGGGTCTTCGAGGACCACCGCCCCTGGGTCGCGGTGCTGCGGAATCCGCGGCTGCCCGCGGGCCGCCTGCCTGTGCCCGGCGGCGATCCGACCGACTGCCGGACCCACGCCTATCTGGCCCAGCTCGGCCTCCAGGACACCGCCGTCGACCGGGCCCATCGCGCCCTCCACGACGCCTTGGACGTGAGTGCCGGATCGGACCGGAGCGACGCCCGGTCCCCGGACGTCGCGCTCACCCGCTGTCTCGACGTGGTGGCCCGCGCCCTGCGGGAACCCGGCAGAGACATCTCCCGCCCGGAGGCCTCCGGCCCGTCGACCGAAGCGCCCCCGGAGCCGCTCGCCGACGACGCGGCAGGATAGACCGCAGAGGTCAGGGGGAGCGGCCTGCGGCGACACGGTCGCTCCCCTCGGCCGCGCCGATCCTCGCGCGCCATCGGCGGGGCAACGGAGGCCGCCGCGCGTCTCGGCACGCGACGGCCCCGGGGGCGTGTCAGGCGGCGCCGCCCGCTGCCTTCGCGGCGTCCACCCACGCCAGAATCTGGTCGGGCGTGATGGGCAGTTCCGTCACCAGCACCCCGAACGGGGCCAAGGCGTCGGACACCGCGTTCGCCAAGGCGGCCGGCGTGCCGATGAGGGAGCCTTCGCCCATGCCCTTGAAGCCCCCCTCGCTCGGCGACGGCGTCTGGATGTGCTCCACCCGGATGCGCGGGACGTCCAACGCCGTCGGCAGCAGGTAGTCCATCAGACTCGTGGTGAGGAGCTGGCCTGCTTGGTCGTACGTGAGCCGTTCCAACCAGGCGCTGCCCAACCCCTGGGCCACGCCGCCGTGAATCTGGCCCTCGACGACGAGCGGATTGATGAGCACGCCGCAGTCGTTGACCACCACGTAGTCCAGCACCCGCACCAGCCCGGTCGCGATGTCCACCTCGACCAACGCGGCGTGCGTACCGTTGGAGTACGTCGCCGCGCCAGGCGGCTGGTACCGCACCAGGACTTCCAGGCCCGGTTCCATTCCCGGCGGCAGTTTGGCCACGTCGTGATACGCGATGCGCGCCAGTTCGGCCAACGGCACCGCGCGCCCCGGCACGCCCGCCACGGTCGCCTGGCCGGCCGCCAGGACGATGTCCTCAGCCGCCGCCTCCAGGACGTGGGCGGCCAGGCGCACCAACTTCGCCTTCAGCGCCTGTCCGGCGCGAATCGCCGCCCCGCCGCCGATCGTCGCCGACCGGCTGCCGCCCGTACCTCCGCCGAGCGGGGCACTGTCCGTGTCCCCGTGCAACACGGTCACGTCGCTCGGCTTAAGGCCTACCATGTCGGCGATGACCTGGGCCAACGTGGTCTCGTGTCCCTGCCCGGTGGGTCCCAGCCCGCAGGCCGCGGTCACCGTCCCGGTGGGTTCCATCCTGAGGCTCACCGTCTCGTACGGGATGCTCCCCGCCTCCGACTCCGCGAAGGCCGAGGGTTCGACGAACACGCACACCCCGAGGCCCAGGTAGCGGCCCGCCGCCCGAGCCCGTGCCTGGTCGCGCCGGAACCGCTCCACGTCGATGAGCGCGAGCGCCCGTTCCAGCGACGGCCCGTAGGATCCCGCGTCGTATACCTGGCCCGTGGCCGTCTTGTAGGGGAACGCGTCAGGAGGGATGAGGTTGACGCGCCTGACATCGATGGGGTCCTTCCCCAAAGCCCGCGCCACCGCCTCGACGATCCCTTCCTGGACCTGAGCCCCGATCGGCCCCCCGACGCCGCGGTAGGGACCGAGCGGCGCCTTGTTCGTGTAGACGCAGGTGATGTTAAGGGCCACGTGCTCGATCCGGTACGGTCCCGTGAGCATGTCCGTCGCCCACGTGGCCTCGCCCACGGCTCCGGGGAAGCCCCAGAACGGCCACGCGCCCTGGTCGCCCCATACCTCGTCACGAACGGCCAGGATCCGCCCCGAGTCGTCGAACGCGACGTCGACGATGTGCTCGGCATCCCGCGCGTGAGCGTCGGACCAGAAGGCCTCCGTGCGGTCGCTCACCCATTTGACCGGCCGTCCGAGCCGGCGCGCCGCCTCCGCCACTACGGCATACTCGGGATAGAACATCGCCTTGATGCCGAAACCGCCGCCGACCTCCGGCACCACCACGCGGATGCGGTGCTCCGGCCATCCCAGCAACTGGGCCAGCTGGCTCCGCACCCCGTGGGGGGACTGGTGGGTCACATAGACGGTCAGCCGGTCGCCCGCCGGATCCGGCCATGCCACGCACGCCCGCGGCTCGAGCGTCACCCCCGTCTGCCGTCGGGTGCGAAACGTGAGGCGCAGGTGATGCGGGGCCGCCCCATAGGCCGCCTCGAACCCGTCCGTCGTCGTCTGACGCGCATAAAAGCGATTCGGTACGGCCGCGTGCACCCGCCCCGGGTCGTCGGCTGCCGCCGCGTGCGCCTCCAGCACGGGTGGAAGGGGAGCGTAGGTCACGGTCACCCGTTCGGCCGCGTCCTCCGCCTGATAGCGGTCCTCCGCGAAGACGACGGCCACAGGTTCCCCCACGTACCGCACCTGGTCGGTCGCCAGCACCGGTTGTTCCAGGTGCTGCGCCGTATGCGGGATCCTCAGCGGACAGTCCGCCGCCGTCCACACCGCGTGGACTCCGGGCATGGTGGACGCGTCCGCGGTGTCAATCCCCCCGATGCGCGCCGCCGCATGGGGCGACCGGACGAACGCCGCCACCAACATGCCCGGCGCGTTCAGGTCGTCGACGTATCGGCCCTGGCCCCGGAGCAAACGGACATCCTCCACCCGCGTCACCCGGGCGCCGACCCACCGCGGTAACATCGGCTCCATACCCTCACGCCCTCCCTTGCGCCGCGTCGAGCACGGCGTCCACGATGAACTGGTAGCCGGTGCACCGGCACAACTGGCCGGCGAGGGCCTCCCGCACCGTCTGCTCGTCCAACGCCGCCCCATGCGCCCGAATCAGGGCCTCGGCGGTCACCAACATGCCGGCGGTGCAGAAGCCGCACTGCAGGGCGTGGTGCCGCTGGAACGCCTCCTGCAGGGGACTCAGGCCCGTCGCCGGCGTCAAACCCTCTACGGTGGTAATGGCGTGACCCGCCGCCTGCACCGCGAAGATGAGGCAACTCCGCTGCGGCGCCCCGTCGACCAGAACGGTGCACGCACCGCAAGCGCCCTGTTCACATCCGACGTGGGTGCCCGTCAGACCCAGCTCCTGGCGCAGCACATCGGCCAACAGCCACCGGGGTTCCACCCACACAGCGTGGTCCTCTCCGTTGACGGACAGCGTGATGGGTATCCGCTGCGACGAGTCCACTCGCGCCCACCGTCCCTTTGCCATAGCTTTTGCCAAACGGGAACCAAACTCTGCTGCCCGACGGCGGTCCTCGCCATGCCGGGCCTCACCGTCCCGTCTAGGGAATGCACTTCGCTGCCGGACGTCCGTAGTTCCTGCCGCCATCCAGGCCGCAGCGGGGGAATACGGTTGCACGGCGGACACATGATCTACCGGTGTTCTTCCCTCGGACAACCCAGAAGGGAGTGCATTTCCGGCCCCCAACATGCTGT
Source organism: Actinomycetes bacterium (assembly GCA_023565505.1). Taxonomy (GTDB): domain Bacteria; phylum Bacillota; class Sulfobacillia; order Sulfobacillales; family JAIMBI01; genus JAIMBI01. The sequence continues at coordinate 43,502 of JAIMBI010000007.1, forward strand.
CAATGCCAGCGTAGGTTTGACCCGCAGGTTCCACGTTCCAATTGACCCACCCCATCCCTTCAGAGAGCGTTCATTATGCCCCAGGCTTGCTGTCCGCCCTGCGGCCACCTCAAAAGCCCCGTCCAGCGCCCCTTTGGGAGGCGGGCCATTCATGCCCCGTGGGGAGCGATGGGCGCGGTGGCGCACCCCCGGGGCCCGGCGCTTTGCCTGCCGGGAGCGGACCTGCGTCTGTACCCGTATTTGTCGACATCGCCTTCGACGACCCGGTGCCGGACGAGACGACCCTCGTCGTGTTCCGGCGCAGGCTCGGCGAGGCGAGTTGCCGCACGCTCTTCGCCCGGGTGATTGAGAAGGCCCGCCGCCAGGACCTCCTCAAGGGGGAGCGGACGATCGTCGACGGTACGAAAGTGAAAAGCCATGCGGCGGAGCGAGGGACCATCGAGCTACCGCGGAAGGGCGGCGAGGCCTCTGGGAGAGCGGGGTGTGCGTGTCAAGCCCGAATTGAGGCTCGGCGTCCGGGCACGCGAAACCCCGGGAGGCCCCCCGGAGTGCACCTGGCTGGCAGGATCTGAGCGGCCCAGAGGCCCGCCCGTAGAGGGGGGAAGACGGTCAACGGTGACGCCACGTGCGCATCGGGTGGTGCGCTGGGCCGTACGCCCGGCCATGGCGCAGCAGAGCGTAGACCGAGCGCGTCGATTGGCATGCGGTCAGCACCAGTGACCGATGATGGGCAGGCTGGGTGCTTCGGCCAGCATGCGTCGGTAGGAGGCCCCCTACGTCGCGTCATACCACCGGATCCTGTTCACGGCCTGGACCAGATAGCGGCCGAGATAGGCGTTGCCGGTTCGCGCCAGCGGTGTGCTCAGCATCTGCGTCCCCGCATCGGCCGGCGGGCGCGTCAAGCCGGCGAACTCAGCCAGGGTCGTCGTCGGGGAAATCGGCGATGTCCCCGATCTCGGCCAGGATGCCCTCCGCGAAGACCGGCCCGAGGCCGGGGACGTCAGGAGGCGGTTCGTCCGCGCCGCCGGTTCGCGGGCACGCGTCGGTCGACCACCCGAATTTGGGCTTCCAGGTACCGATGTCCTGCAAGGACCCGCTCAGGATCTGATGCACGGGTTCCTCGAGGACCTCCGGCAACCGGAAGGAGGCCCGGGCCGCTTGACGGACCGCCTGGGCCAACCCGGGCCGGGTCGGACAGGTGGTCCGGGGCCCGCGTTGCAGGCACTCCACCAGCTCCGCCAGGGGGGCGGCGATGTCCTCCCCCGTCTGGTCCGGGAGGAGGAGTATCCTGCCCTGTACCTGGCCCCGAGACTCTGAAGCTTCGGATTCGAAGCGGCCGGGGTCGGTATCCGGGCCTGGGTCGGCGTTTTGCGCCGTGTGCCCGGACACCGTCGTCACGGGATGCCTCCATTGGCCCCCCTGCGACATGCCTCCCCGGATCCCAGGACATCCGCCGGCCGGCCCGGTGCGTCAGGCGGCATTCGGCCCGTGGTCCCCCGGTGGCAGCCCGTTGAGGCACGCCGCGGCCGCCTGGCCGCTTCGCACCGCGCTTTCCAGGGAGGCGGGCCAACCCGTTCCGGTCCAGTCGCCGGCGACGACGACGGAGGGGTGCCAGCGCGGGTCGACCGGTCGGATGGTCTCGCAGCCCGGGCGGGCCCAGAACGTGGCACGACGCTGCCAGACGACTCGCCAGTAGACCAGACGCGCGGCCTGTGCGGCCGGGATTGCCCGGGCCACCCCTTCCGCGACGGACACCGCCAGTTGGGCGGCCGGCCGGCCGAGCCACGACCGTGCGGCCGACAGCGAGACGGCGAGCAGGGAGCCGTCGCGCCCGGGGGGTGCCCCGAGCAGGTGGTCCCGGTCAAAGACGAACGCACTACCCTCGCCGTCCGCCAAGGCGAACACCGGCGGAGCGTCGACGGGTCGGTCGTACAGCAGGTAGACGTTGACGATGGGACTCCATCCGAGCGACTGCCAGTGCTTCGCCGGCTCGGCGGTCTCGACCAGCGCTCCGATCCGGTCGGGCGGCACCGCCAGGACGGCCGCGTCCGCGTGCAGCTCGGTGCCGTCGTCGAGGAGCACCTGTACCGAGGCGGGGGTGACGGCACGGACGGCCTTCACCGCCGTACCCAGCCGAATCCGTATGCCGGCGCCTTCCAGCGCCTTCCCGATGCGGTGCGCCACCTGGCCGAGCGGCCAGCGGAAGAACCCCAGGCGGGCCGGCTCGGCGCCGCGTAGCAGACCCAGCCGAAACGCCTGGGTGGCCAGGGCGGCGCTGGCTTCGTCGGCCCGGCAGTTCAGGACGGCCGTCACCACCAGATCCCAGAACCGGTCGATCGCATGGGGGGATTGCCCGTGGTCGAGGAGCCATGTCCGGAAGCTCATCGCGTCGGGTGCGGGACGCGCTAGGCCGCGCGCGGCTCGTCCCAGCGCGAGCCGCTCCCGAGGCGTCAGGAGGCGGTAGCCCGCCAGGGCGGCGAGAAGGTGGAGCCCACCTGGCCAGGGCCGACTGTAAAGGCGGCCCCAGAACCCGTCAGCAAACACCGGCAGGTCCAGCCGAGGTTCGAAGCGGATGGCCGCGTCCAGCCCCAGGCTCCGAAGCCAGCTGCGGACCGCGGTGCATGCGCCCAGGAGCACGTGCTGCCCATTGTCCAGGACTCGTTCCGCCCGCGGGTCCCAGAAGGAGAAGGCGCGTCCGCCCAGCACGGGCCGGCGCTCGAGAAGGACCACGGCCCACCCCGTATGCGCCAGCGTCCAGGCAGCGGACAGGCCCGCCCAGCCGCCGCCCACCACCACCGCCCGCCTCATGACCGGATCGCCTGCCAGACTGCCCGGCCCAGGATCCCCATTCGGCGCGGAAGCGACAACCCCACGCGCCGGGTCAACACTTGCCGCGGGTGCGCCCGGATCTGGGACCAGATGGCGTAGTAAACGCCGTACAGCATTCCGGCCGCCAGCCGCGCGTCTTCGGCCAACAGTCCGAGCAGCCGTGCCGCGCGAGCATAGTACGCCTGGGCTCGGCTTAACTCAAGGGCCATGAGGCGGTCGAAGGCGGGTCCCGGATGGCGCGACGCCAAGTCCTGCAGGTCGAGGCCGGCGGCGGCGAGGTCCTCCTGCGGTAGGTAGAGGCGGCCGCGTGCCATATCCTCGCGGAGATCGCGGAGGATGTTGGTCAGCTGCAACGCGATGCCCATGTCGACCGCGAGCCGGCGGGCGTCGGGGTCGCGGTAGCCGAAGATCTCCACCAGGATACGACCGACCGTACCTGCCACCTTTTCGCAGTACCGGCGCACGTCGGCAAAAGTGGCGTAGACGGCCGGCACCAAATCCATCCGCATGCCTTCCACCAATTCCCAGAACGGCTCCGCCGGCAGGCAGAAGCGGCGGACAGCGTCGCCCAGCGCCTGCGCGACGGGGTGGTCTGCCTCGCGCCAGTGGGCCCCGAAGGCCACGCGAACCAGGTCGGCGGCGGCTTCCAGGCGCTGTGCGGCGTCGGCCCCCTCGGCCTCGTCCACGGCGTCGTCGCAGACTCGGCACCAGGCGTAAACGGCGTAGACGGCCGCGCGCTTGGGCGGCGGCAGCAGCCGCATGCCCCAATAGAAACTGGAGCCGGCTCGGCGGACGATAGCCCCGCACTGGCCGTAGGCGACCTTAACGGCGTCCATGCCCGACCTGCCTTTCACGGGCAGCTACCACCGCTTTCAGGGCGATGCCCGCCTTGGCGACAGGGGACAAGCGCGGCCGCCGCCGGAAGGGGTCGTAGTCCGGCCTGCGCACGGCGCCGAGGATGGCCTCGCCGCCGAGCCGGTATAAGCGGAGTTGCAGCCTGAGGCGCCAGGGCACCTGCTGTTCGAGCCGGGCCCCCTGCGCGAACAAGGCGGCCGCGCGGTCGGCTTGCAGCCGGATGACGGCACGTAGCGCAGGAGTAGGGCGGCGGGCCAGGATGTCGTCTACCGCCAGTCCTACGTGCTGCAGGTCTTCTACGGGGAGGTAGCAGCGGCCTCGGTCGGCGTCGTCGCCGATATCCTGGAGGAAGTTCGCGATCTGCAGGGCGCTGCAAGTGGCATCGGACAGCCGGGCCCGTTCCGGGTCCAGCAGCCCAAAGATGCCCAGGACGAGCCGGCCGACCGGATTGGCGGAGTAACGGCAGTACTCCAGCACGTCGGCGAAGCTCCTGAAGGGCTGGCCGAGCTGGTCGCGCCGATTCGCCTCGATCAGGTCATAGAACGGTTCCGAGGGGAGCGCGCGGCACGCTACGGTGTGGGCCAGGGCCCGGAACAGCGGGCCGTCCGGGTCGCCCGCCAAAGCCCGGTCTAGCTGCCGACGGAAATCGGCGAGGGCTGCCAACCGGTCGCCAGGATAGGCGTCCCCGAGGTCGTCGACCGTGCGGGCGAAGGCGTAGACCGCCCAGAAATGGGGACGCAAGGTCCCCGGGACGAAGCGACTGACCACGGCGAAGTTCTCATAATGCCGGAAAGTCAGCGCCCGGCACCACGCATAGTCGGTCACGAGGGCGGGAGTCATCCGCTCGCCGCCTCCTCCCGGGCGGCCGCTCGGCTGGCCCGCCAGCGACCCAGGGCCAACAGCGGGAAGACCTGCCGGTACAGACCGTAGTTGATGTAGAAGTCGCCCGGAAAGCCGGTCCCGGTGTACTGCGGCTCGTCCCAGCTCCCGTCGGGCCGTTGGGTTCGCGCGAGGTACGCGACCGCGCGTCGGGCGGCCGGCGTGTCGGCTTGTCCGCCCGCGACGAGCGCCATAAGAGCCCACGCCGTCTGAGACGGCGTGCTGGGTCCACGACCGCGCCAAGCCGGGTCCAAGTAAGAGCGGCAATCCTCCCCGAATCCGCCGTCGGGATTCTGCCGGGCGACGACCCACTCGAGGGCCCGCCGGATGGCGGGATCCTCGGGCGGGACGCCCACGGCCACCAGGCCGGGCACGACGGCGCCCGTGCCGTAGAGGTAGTTGACGCCCCAGCGCCCGAACCACGGGCCCTCGGGCGTCTGCGCCCGACGGAGGTAGCTGACGGCCCGAGCCACGACGGGCCAAGCGGTGTCGTAGCCGAAGCCGCCCAAGCATTCGAGCACGTGCCCGGTCACGTCCTCCGTGGGGGGATCCGTGACCCAGCCGAAGTCACTGAACGGGATGCGGGAGGGCCAGGTCGCGAAGTTGTCCGCATCGAAGGCGCCCCAGCCGCCGTTTTTGCTTTGCATGGCGACCATCCAGCGGAATCCCCGGGTCAGGGCGGTCTTGCGTCGTTGAGCATCGGGCAGAGCCACCTGGGCAAGGGCCATCAGCACGACCGCCGTGTCGTCGACGTCCGGGTAGTGGTCGTTCACGAACTCGAACGGGAATCCGCCGGGCGGGGCGTGCGGCCGACGGATCTGCCAGTCGCCTCCCGTGGTCACCTGTTGAGCGACAAGCCATTGCCCCGCGCGGACCAGTGCAGGATGGTCCGCTGCCAGCCCCGCGGCCCGGAGCGCCAACACGGCCAGGGCGGTGTCCCACGTGGGCGATACGCACGCCTGCAGCCACCAGCGGCCGTCTTCGGTGTCCACCCCGAACGCCTCAAGCCCCTGCCACCCGCGCTCGAACGCCGGGTGCCGCTCCAGGCCGACCGTCTTGAGGGCCAGGAGCGCGTAGAACCACGGCGGCTGGATCCCGCCCCAGCTGCCGTCACGTTCCTGGTGCGCCAGGATCCACGCGATGGCTCGCGCTTCGGCCCGGGCGCGGCCGGGATGGGGACCGGGCCACCGTTGGTAGGCCTTGAGCCACCGGTCGATGCGGGCGAAGACCCCCCGGGGCGGCGGACGGTGGGGCCCGCGGAGTTCCTCCACGCCGGCACCGGGAGGGATGGGGAACACGGGGCGGCGGGCCAGCACGACGGTCAGGGGCACGATGGTGGCACGGGCCCAGCTGGCGAAGTCGTAGAGGTTGAAGGGCAACCAGGGAGGCACCAGCATGATTTCCGGAGGCACGACCGGCAACGCGTCCCACGGGTATTGGCCCAACAGGGCGAGCCAGAGCCGGGTGAACACGCGGGTGGCCTCTAGCCCCCCCGCCGCTCGGATGAAGTCGCGGGCCCGTTCGAGCCGCGGCCGGTCCGCTTCCGGGTCGATGAGCTTCAAGGCTTGGTAGGCCTCGGTGGTGACGCTTACGTCACCCGGTCCGCCGGGGTACAGGGTCCAATACCCGTCGGGATGCTGGCAGGCCAAAAGGTGCCGACGGATGCGCTGCTCGCGGTCCGGGTTGCGCCGTCCCAAGGCGTGGGCCAGGAAGACGTATTCGGCCTCCATGGCCACGTTGGTCGAGAGAAGCCCCCACCAGGCCCCGTCAGGCCGTTGGCGGGCCAACAGGGCCTCCGTGGCGCGGCGGACCACGTTGTCCACATCCCAGTCGCGCCCCGACATCGTCATTCCCTCACCGGTCCTTTCATCACCGCGGGGTAGGGGTTTTTGAACCAGGCCAGGGCCTCCGTGATCGCCTGGTCAAGCGGCGTCTGGGGCAGTCCCAGCTCCCGGACGGCCTTGGCGGCGGAAAAGTAGTGGGGTCGGCGCGCCAGCTCCACGCCGGCCAGAGGTACGCGGGGTGGTCGGCCCGTAAGAGGCGTCCAGAGACCCTCGTCCAAGACGGCGAGTGCCCAGGCAACCCCCCACGGCAGGCGGATCCGGGGCGGACGGCGCCCGGCCAGCCGGGCTACCCGGCTCAGGAACTCGGCCAGGGTCAAGTTCTCGTGCCCGAGAATGTAGCGTTCACCACGACGACCGCGTTCGAGGGCGAGCCAATGGCCCTCGGCTACGTCCCCGACGGCTACGAAGTTCAGGCCGGTGGCCACGTAAGCCGGCAGGCGTCCGAAAAGCGCATCGCGCACCAAGCGGCCCGTCGGGGTAGGCTTGACATCACCCCATCCGACAGGGGTAGACGGGTTCACCACCACGGCATCGAATCCCTCCGCGGCCGCTGCCAGAACGAGGCGTTCCGCAAGGATTTTGGACCGCTTGTAGTCGACTCCGGTGGCGTCAGGGTCGGCATACCGACTCTCGTCGGCCGGCCGGCCCGACGGATCGAGCGCCACGGTCGCGGTGCTGGAGGTGTACACTAGGCGCTCCACGTGCGCGCGTTGCGCCGCTCGGAGCACGTGGCGGGTGCCGTCCACGTTGGTCCGATAGATGAGGGGACCGTCGCGGCGGTCGAGAGAATAGTGGGCGGCCACGTGGAACACCGCGTCCGCGCCCGCAAAGGCACTGTCGAGGCCCGCACCGGTCGCGATGTCGCCGTACACGGGGACCGCGCCGGTGCCCTGCAAACGGCCGGCGGCCGCCTGCGAGCGCACCAGCACGCGGACGCTGGCGCCGTGACGGAGTGCCGTCTGGACCACATGCCAGCCGATGAATCCGGAGCCTCCCGTGACTACGATACGCACCAAAGACGCCTCCCCAGGGCGGCCAGGGCCCGACGGGCGGCGAGGGCCCGGCCCGGAAGCCATCTCCAGGCACCCCAGCTCCTGGGATCGCGGCGCGTGGGCAGGGCACTATCCGGGCCATCCACGACCACCTTGACGACGGAGCAGGGGATGCCGTGCGCGGCGCATACGTGCGCCCAATGCGCGGTCTCCTGGTCCACCCAGCGTGCGGCGGTACGCTGCCACAAAACCCGCTTCGCCGACGGTAGAGCCACCACCGTCGGCACGGTCCACATCCCCCCGACCGGAACCAGCGGAGGAAGAGGGGCCAACCCTACGCGGACCGGACGATCCGCCAGCGCCGCCCACGCCGGCACTGCCAAGGTCCCCGCGCGGGCATCGGGGGCGATGCCGCCGCAGAGACCGAACCCGACAACCCGATCCGGCCGCACGGACAAAATCGCGTCGGCCAGAGCGGGGCCGGCTCGTGGGCCGACCCCGGTCACGCGGATGATGAGCCGTCGGCCGTCGGCGTAGGATCTCCAGGCCGCCGCCTCAAAAGCGAGGGCCGCCACTGCGAGCGTGCGCACGGCCGTCCTCCGTCATCCGGCGAAGATCCAGCGTAGCATCCGCCATGCGTCCGCCGGCCGCATCGCCGCGACGGCGGAGGCTTCGTAGCCGCTGTGCATCATGCAGCTCGCACACCGGGGATTCTTGCCGTAGCCGTAGTCCTCCCACGGCGTGCGGTTCATCAGGTCCTCAAAGCGTTCGTAGTGGGCGTCCGTGAGTAGGTAACACGGCCCTTTCCAGCCCAGGGGGTCCCGGGTCGGATTGCCCCACGGCGTGCATTGCAGAGTCCGGCGGCCCAACAAGAAATCAAGGTACATCGGCGTATTGTAGTACCGGACGCCGGGGCCGGCGGCCTGGACGACCCGGCGAACGAGCGCGATGGCCTCCTGCCGGTGCAGGAAGATACCGTGGGCGGCCGGGTCGACCTCCTCGTACGTGAACGCCGGGGACACCAGGCAGCTGTCCACCCCCATGGCCGTCAACTCGCGTAGGAGTTGGCCCACCGCTTCGGGGTCCGCACCCTTGTAGAGCGTGGTGTTCGTGGTCACCCGAAACCCCCGGGCTTTGGCCTCCCGAATGCCTTTCATCACCAAGTCGAAGACGCCCCGGCGTTCGACCATGCGGTCGTGGTGTTCGCGCGGGCCGTCCAGATGAAAGACGAAGGAGAAGCGGGGATCCGGCCGGAGCTTAGGCAGCACGCGGCCCAGGAGGATACCGTTGGTGCACAAGAGCGTGAGCTTCCGGCGGGCCAGCATGCCTTCGACGATTTCGACGATTTCCGGGTGCGTGAGTGGTTCGCCGCCGGCGATGGACACCGCCGGGGCGCCGCATTCGTCCACGGCGTCGAAACATTCCTGGGCCGTAAGCCGCCGGGCCATAACGGCTGCGTCTTGGCGGATTTTCCCGCACCCCGTACAGGAGAGGTTGCAGAGCTCCGTGGGTTCCAGCATCAGGACCAGCGGGAACCGTCGCCGGCCCCGAAGCCGCTGGCCGACGACGTAACGGGCCAGGTCGAGCGTGACGCGCAGGGGCTGCCCCATGTCCTCACGGCTCCTTTCCCCGAGCGGTCCGCAGCCGGGGCGGAAAGACCACAGGTTCGGGCCGTTTCCCCGTCGGGGCGGCCCGCCCGGGCCGCGTCCGGTCTCGAGCCGATGTCGGTAGGTCTTTCCGGTTAAGGAAACGATAAGAACATGACATAACTAATATTAGCCAACAGCGGATCGGCGGACGTCAATCCGGTCCGCGGGCCGCGGTGCGCGGCCCAGCACGGGAGCGCCGATCGGCTGGACCCGGCTCCGCGAACCAACCGCGCAGGGCGATGACCGGACCCAATCCCCGTGCTTCGAGCCACTCGCGCAGCGGCCCGAGAACTAACACCGGGCGCTCGCGCAGCTCCGTCCAGGTGCGGGCGCCCGTGAGTAAAAGGACCCGACGAAGGTCTCGATGGAGTCCAGCGAGATAGGCATCCAGGCGCGCTTCGCCGTCGGGTTCGGCCGCCAGTCGGAGCAGAGGCCCGGCGATCCCGGCGACCTTGGCGCCCAGGGCGAGGGCTTTGGCCACGTCCAGCGCATGCCGGATGCCTCCGGAGGCGACCACATCGACCTGCGCCCCCACAGCCGCGACCGCTTCAACCACGGCCGCCGCCGTGGGGATGCCCCAGTGGGCCCATGCCGGGTCCAGGACCTCACCTTGCCGCCAGGACTCCACCGCAAGAAAGTTGGTGCCCCCAGCTCCTCCCACGTCGACGGCTGCGGCACCGGCTTGCGCGAACTGGCGCGCTGCTTCGCCCGAGAGGCCCTGGCCCACTTCCTTGGCGATGACCGGCACGCCGACATGCCGGGCCACAGTCGCGAAGGCAGCCAGTGCACCTCGAAAGCGACGGTCCCCTTCGACCATGAAGAGTTCCTGCGCCGCGTTCCAGTGCACCTGGAGCATGTCCGCGCGCAGTAGCGCCACTGCCTGGCGCGCCGCTTCTAGCCGGGTGCCCATTCCGACGTTGGCCAACACCACCCCGTCGGGGTACTCGTCGCGGACCACCGTGTACGTCGGCGTGACATCCGGGTCTTCCAGGGCGGCCGTACTGGAACCGACGGCCATGGCCAAACCGTATCGGCGCGCCGCCCGGGCCAAGCGGCGGTTGATGGCAAGTGCAGCGCTCGTCCCACCGGTCATGGCATTGATGAGAACCGGAGACGCAAGGTGGCGGCCACAGAAGGTCGTGCTTAGGTCGACATCTGCCCAATCGTATTCGGGGGCACTCGCCGGAATGAGATGCACGTACTCGAACCAGGGGCCAAAGCGGCCGTCCGGTAAAGCGCGCACGGCGTCGATGTGCTCGGCCTTCCGCCGCTGGCGGAGGTGGCGCACGAACCGATAGCCTTCGGCCATGGACACGCTCCTCCCCCTGCCGGTCACAGGGTGCCGCCGGGGCGACCGGCCCCGAACCGAGACCGGCTTTAATGCGGAGAATTCTCTATGGGGAGGGCTATCCCTGCCGATTGGTGCGACTGGGGGGCCGGACCCGCGTAGAGTATCGCGTGGACGTCTGGCACCGGCAGCCGGCACGCCTGCGAGGGTCTGGCGGGCCGGGTGGGCGCGTTCGTGATCCAGCCGGTGTCCCCACGGTGAGGGGGTGTCGTGCCGGTCGAGCGGGCCCGTTCATCCATCCCCGCCGTCGGTGAAGCAGCTCGACCGACATACCGAGCGGGCTGCCGACGGTGTATGTCCCCCCAGGAGATTGGAAATTTAAAACGAACGCGTCCGCTTCCCGACGTGAGCGCTCGGAGAGCTGGCAGGGATCACGTGCGACCACCCCCGGCCGGCTGCCGGAAGCGGTCGCGCGGCAACGTCAGGCCCGGACGGTGGATGTTCCGGTTGAGCGGCTTGCGCGACAACAGACTCAAGAGCTCGGGGCCGTCGAAGGGCACGAGCGGCCAAAGATAGCCGATGCCCAGCGAATCGGTGCGCAACGCCATCAGCATCAGGACCAGGATCCCCACCACGAACCCGAACCACGGCAACCCGAACGTGTTCGCCAGGGCCACCAGGATGAGCAGGAACATGCGCATGACCCGCACCGCCATGCCGAAGTCGAAGTCGGGCGCGGAGAACGTGCCGACGGCGGCGATGGCCACGTAGACCATCACCTCAGCGTCGATCAACCCCGCCTTGATGGCGATGTCCCCGAGCAGGATCGCCCCGAAGAAGCCCATGGACTGCGACAGGCTGTTGGGCGTGAACATGAGGGCGAATCCTTGAATCCTCCTTTTCACCCCAACTCAGTCAGACGCTGAACACGCACGACCTGCATATCGTCAGCAGCCGCGGAACGTGGCGGCTATGGGGGCCTGTATCCGGCACCTGCCAGCCAACGCCCCTCGGATGCCCTTCGTGTCGCAACCGGTTGCGGAGCGCTCCCGGCGGTACCCCTGGACGGCCGATGGAAGGAATTTCCTTGGATGTTAGCGTGACCGCGATGGTCCCGGTCGTTTGGGCGCCCATCCTCGACGCGCTCCGCGCACCCTAGGGCGGCCTCCTCCTGCCGGACCCGCCGGATCCGGCTCCCAGCCGGGCGGTCTGGTGGGACGCCGAGGTCGCTGCCAGTCGAGGCGACGCCGTGGTGCTCGACGACGCCTGGACGCTGGCCGACGGCGCCGCCGACCTCTCGCCGGACGCTCCCGACGTCGGATCCCCTCACGCCGGCGGAGACGGCCGCCCTGGACGCCCTCGACGCGGAGTTGGACGCCTTGGCGGCCGTGGCTATGCCGGCCCCGGTCCCCGCCGCGACCGCGACGGCCGGGTCCCACCCGGCCTATCGCGAGGCCAACCGTCCGGTGCTGCGGGCCCAGAGGAACCCGCGCTACCGCCGCCACCCCGAGTGGCCGGAGGAGTGGTACGCGCGGGTGCCGGGCACGCCGCTCTCCTGGGCGCCCCCGGACGCGGTCGCCGCCGGAGTCCCGATCCAGGCGCTGGAGACGCCGGCGTTCCCCTCCGCCGCCGAGGCGGAAGCCGCCGCCGTGGCCCGGTGGCGGGAGCGCTGGCGCGGCCAGGTCCAGGCCGATGCGTGCACCCAGGTCCGCCGCGAGCAGGTGTTCACCGTCGATTGGCGGGCCCGCCAGGCCGACGGCCAGGTGCCGGACGGCGTCACGATCCCCTACAAGCACGCGCCGACTGCCGCGTCGCCGGTGATGTCCCCCGCCCTGCCGCTGGCGGATCCCTTGGAACTCCTCGGGCAGCATTGGGTCTCGCACGACGTGCCGGAGCGGGGTCAGGCGCGACGAATCACGCGGGCCACCGACCCGGCGGCGGTGGAACTCGCCCGGCGGCGCGCGGCGGCGTCCCCGGCTCCCGCCGCAGTCGATTCGGGTGGAGGTCCCTGGTTCGTCGTGGCCTTGGACCCGGACGAGTGGAGCCTTTGCCGGCCGGGATCGCCGTGGCGCTTTTGGCCTGCCTACCCCGAGCGGTCGCCCCGTCCGCATCGGGGCCGCCCCGGGCGAACAGGCGGCGCAGGCGGTGGGATTGGCCGACCAGGCGCAACCGGCGGCGCCGCCGGACTGGGCCCCAGCCGCCATCCGGGACGCCGGGATCCAAGCGGACCACGCGGTCACCGCGGCCCGGTGGGTGGCCGAGGGCCGCTGCTCCAGGAGGCGCGGGGACGGACCGTTGGCGCCGACCCCGGCGACACGCGGGGCGGGCGCGCCCCCTACCATGCGGCCACCCCGGCGGTGCGCGCGCCGTCCAGCCGGCCGGCGCGCTTGTCCCGCAGCCGGATCCCGACGCGTGGCGCCCGACGCTGGCCGACGTGCTGACGCACGCCGCGGCCCTCGGCCCGGCGTTGGCAGACCGGGCCGTCGCCTCAGTGGAGGCGGCTGCCACGATGCACCCCGCCGCGCGCGGGGTGGTCCGCCCCCGCCCAGTCCCCTCTGCGTCGGCCGAAGTCGCCGCCGTCAACGGATGGGATCCGCTGCCTCGAACCTCGGCGACGTGGCCCGGGTCGAGCGGCGCGAGGTGTTCGCCTGCCCGCTCCCCTCCGGCCGATTCCTGCTGTGGGGCGCGGCCCCCTCGCCGGGCGCGCGGACCCGCCAAGTGCTTCCCGACGTGTACGCCCCGCCCCTGGGCGCCGTCCCGGCCCCGCGTTGGGTGGACCGTCAGCTGTACCCCTCCTGGGCCGCCGTGAAAGCGGCGGCGGAGCGGCACGCCACCGTCACGGTCCTGGCCCACCCTGCCGTGCTGCGCCAGTGGCTGGTGCAGGTCGGCCGCACCGTCGACCGCTCGACCCCCGATGACCGGACGGCCCCCGCCGTCTTCTGGTCGCCGGGCGCCGTGGGCTTCCGGTGCCTGCATGCCCACTGCCGGCACCGCACCTGGCGGGACCTCGCAGCACTGCCCCCGTCCCGGTTCCGGTCCCTCTGAGGCGAACAGCACACGAACGGGCTCACGGCACCGCGCACGGCTGGCGTAGCATAAAGCGAGGAGGTGGCCATGATGGGTCTGAGGCTGGACCTCGCGCAGCCGGTCACCGATGCGGATCTCCAGCCTTTGAGCGCAGCCAACCCCGGCTACCAGTTTGAGCGGACCGCCGAAGGGGTGTTGCTCGTGTCACCGACAGGCGGCGAAAGTGGACGCCGGAGTGGAGAGGTCTTCGCGCAGCTACACGCCTGGAACCGCACCACCGGTCGCGGCGTGGTGTTCGACCGCTCGACTGGCTTTCACCTCCCGGATGGTGCCTGCCTTTCGCCGGACGCCACGTGGCTCGCCGGGGAGCGGTGGCTTGCCTTGACGCCTGCCGAGCGCGAAGGGTTCCCGCCCTTGTGCCCGGACGCGGTCTTCGCGGTCCGCTCCGCCACGGACACGCCCCAGGCCCTGCAGGACAAACTGCAGTGCTATCTGGCCAACGGGGCCCGCTTGCCGGTGCTGGTGGACCCCTACGCGCGCCGGGTCACCCTCAGCCGGCCGCACCAGCCCATCCAGGTGCGCGAGGCACCCGACACGGTGCCGCTGGACCCCGAACTGCCTGGGTTCGCGCTGGCGTGCGCCCCGTTGTGGGCGGAGGACGGGACCCTGTGACCTCTGGCCTTTAGCGTTGTCTTCCCTGAGCGCAGGCGGACTGGCGTTCCTCGGGCGGCGCGCGACCCCTCGTAGCCGATGACCCGGCGACCTCAGCCCCCTGAGAGACCGCGCGCGCCCAGCGGGCCGGGTCATCGCGCGGAGGCGACGCGGTAGGACGTGGGCCGCGCTGAAGCGGCGCCCGTCACGTTCCACCTGGCGCGCCGCATGTCGCCACGCGGAGGCGGTGCGGCTCAAGCGATGCGGCTCCGTCTATCCGCGGGCGGCGGGGGGAGCCCGAGCGCCTACGGCCGCAGACGGGGCCATCGATCCGGGCGAGCCGACGCCGACGGCCCTCACTTTGGGGACGGTGTCACGCAGACCTTTGGTAAGGCAGCGCGGGCCTGCGCCCCGATTGGACGCGGTATGGGCTGGCACCCCCACGAACACCGGGCGGGATGTCGGCATCCAACGTGGCGCGTGTTTGTACCGGGTCACACCGCCGTGGGCCTGCGCTGTCCCGGGCGCTTGGGCGGAACCGCCTTTCCTGCCACCGCCGCCGAGGAGCATAGTCGGTCCTCGCGGAAGCGGGCGCCGCCTCGTTCACCCGTCCTCGTCCGGGCCGTGCGCCAAAGCCACCTCGCCCGCCTGCTTCTACGCCCGGATCGCTGCCACCATGGTGATTCAGCGCCGCCTTGCCTCCCCCACGGGGACCGGTCCCCGCTCCAGCATCTCCGCAGAGCACCAGCCAGAGTTGGCATTCGAGGCGCCCACCTTGGTGCCCCGCGGTCTCTGGGGTTGGCACGGGTGCGTGCTCGTGGGTTAGAGTGGAGGGCCTGATCCTGTGGTTGCTCGGATCCGCTGGCGCCGTCCCGACGGCCCCGCGCACGGCGCAGGATCCTCGTAGACGACGAGGGTGACGGAGATGGCGTTCACGGTCGATGACTTTCGCGACCTAATCCAGCTCCTGGAGCGCCATCCCGCCTGGAAGCCGGACCTCCGCCGGCTGATCCCGGCCGAAGAGCTCCTCACATGGCCTGCTCGGATGCAAGAGCCGACCGACAAGCTGCTCACGCTGACCGAACGCGTCGACGGCCTCTCCACTCGGGTCGATGTCCTGGCCGGCGTGCAGCAGCGAGCAGACCGCCCTCCAGATCGGGACGCTTGCCGCCCGGGTCGATCCATTGCGGGACAGCCTCCTGGAAGCCCGGTTCCGCAACAGGGCGCCGGCTTACCTCGGGTCGCAGGGGTTCCGTCGGACGTTCGTATTGACCATCGCGAACGGGGTGGACCGGGTGGACGACGCGCACGACGCTGGCCGGCTCACAACCGCCGAGCGGGCCGAGCTCCTGCTCCCCGACGCGGTCGTCCGGGCGCGGGATGCTGACGGCGAGGTCTGGCTCGCCGTCGACGTGTCGGCCCGGTCGACACGCAAGATGTCGAGCGGCGCACTAGCGGGCCGCGTGGCTCACACGTCTTGATGGCCGAGCGCGGGCGTGGTGGCCGGCGCCGCGTTCACCGTGGCGGCGGAGGCGGCCCTGCAGGCCGACCCGACGGTGGTGGGCGTCCGGATCGCCGGAGACCTGACCACCGTTCGCGCTGCAGCGGCTCTCGCATCGCCCGCGCGGCCTGCCCAACGCCGACGAGACGACCCGCTCGGAATGCCACCCGATGCGGCAACCGAGTCACCGCGTCACATTCTCCAGTGGGCCGGCTTGCGGCCGGGGCAGACCGCTGGGAACCCGTGGCCCTGTTGCGCCTGGTTCGTTCTTTGCTCGCCTCCAGCGCTGCAGAATCCGCCTGGTCCCCGCGGAAGCGGGAGCATCGCCGGCGCGGCGGCTACTACTACCCGCCCCCAGGGCGACCAGGGCGCAGTCCCCCCAGCGCGGGAACGACGCGCTGCGCAGGCCCTGGAGCTGCCGGTCAACGCGTGGCTTCGGCAACCTCCACTCGCGCACGCGAACCATGTGGCCACGGAGCGGCCGCGCGCCACGTCACTCGTTCCGCCCGATGGGCTGGCGCATCCCGCGCCGCCTACCGCCTCCCCTCATCTCACCACAAGACCCGAACCGGATAGCGCCGGATATTGGCATCCCGCGTGATGAGCGTCAGCTGGTCGACCTGGGCCTGCGCCACCAGCGCGCGGTCAAACGGATCATGATGGACATCGGGCAGGTCTTGGACCCGCAGCGCGTGATCCAGCGTCAATGGCAACACGGTGAACCGGTTTTGGCGCAATTGGTCCCGGACGAACACCGCGAGGTCGTCTACCAGAGTCAGTCGGCCCAGGCCGACCTTGATGGCCAGTTCCCACGCGCTGACTGCGCTGAAAAAGATCGTGTTCGCGGGATCGCCAATCGCGTCGCGCGCCGCGGGCGACAGCCGCGGATCGTCCAGAATCCACCACAGAAAGACATGCGTGTCGAGCAACGCCCTCATGAGTCCAGTGGTGCCGTCCATCGGGACTCATCAGGGAGGGGGTCATCGAATGTGGGTGCGACGACCACGCGCCCCCGCGCACTCCCGGGTTGGCGACGCTCGACGGCTTGCACGGGCACCAGTCTTACCAACGGCGTCCCCGCCCGCCCGATCACGACGTCTTCGCCGGCCAACGCCTGTTGCACCAGACGGGATAGCTGACTCTTGGCCTCATGCATCGTCACGAGACGTGCCACCGTCCATTCCCCCTCGCCACATCTTAGCTAACATGATTAGCTAAGTCAAGACTCGGCGGGCAGTGCGCCAGGCGGGCCGTGACGACAAGCGCGCGGGCTGGACAGCCGCTCGGCCGCCCCCCGCTGAGCCCTTTCCCAACCGGCTTCCACAGCGCCCCGAATGGCTGTCCACCGCCTGGGGCTCCCAGGGAGGGGATGTATCGTGGCGCCGTCTGACGCCCCCCGGTGATGCACCGCCACGGCCAGCTTGGCCCAGCAGGCATCCCTCACGGCGGGCCTTTTGGCGGCGGCCACCCCCGACAACGCGCCCGCCGCCGTCTTCGGCGACCCCGAAGCGGCCGGGATCTCTTGGGTGCCGTGCTGGGGCACCTCCTCGAGGCTTGGCCGCTGGAGGCCCAAGCGTTCGCATTCGCGCTGCCCGCGACACAAACGGTCAGGGCGCGTCACCCCTGCCATCCGGTCTGGTTGGCGCTCTTCCAAGCCGCGCATGAGAACGGCGCGCCTCGCCCAGGCTTCCGGTTCCGCCCCGGCCGACGAATGGCGCCGCGACGACTCGTGAGCCGGTCAGCCCGCTCCGCACCGGATCGTCACGAACTCGGCGGGAGCCCGCGCGGCCGGCATCCCCTTCCCGTTGCCGCTGGCCCATCCCCGGGATCCCGTCCGCGACACCGCTTTACCGGCGACGCCACCGCCGACCGGCCTGCGCTGGGGTCGGTGCCGTTGGATTCCGTACCCCCTTCCAGGCCCTGTCACGGCGGGACCGGGGGCGCACCACTTGACCCCAGCGGTTGAAGACGGGGCCTGTTACCGCCGACGGCTCCCACGTTGTAAACGAGCATGTCCGCCAGGGTGCCGTATCCCTGGATGTCCTCCGTCTGGTGCCCTGCCTGCACCGTGCCGGTCGTCATCGTCAGCGCTTCCAGCCCGAGGGTGGCCGACCACCGCCACCGGGTCGCCGACCTGCAAGGTTGCCGACGATCCGAGCGGCAACGGCGGGGCACCCCATCTGTTGTCCAGTTTCAGGCGGACCAGATCGTGGGCCGGGTCCGTCGTCGCCACGTAGGCGTGGTACGTGGACTCCGCTCAAGCCCCGGTCCAACAAACTCCGGAGAAACGCCATCCAGAACTCGGCATCCTCACGGGCTCCCACCTCACAGCCCAAAACCTCCCGGTCGCCCTGGGCATTGACCCCTGCCGCGACCACCAGGGCCATGCTGAGGACGCGATCCCCCTCCCGCACCTTGAGGTGCTTGGCATCGAGCCAGACATACGGGAACGGCCCGCTGAGCGCGCGGGTCCGGAAGGCGTCCACGCGCTCGTCCAGACGCTGGCACGAGGCGGACACCGCGGACTGGCTCAGTCCCGTCATGCCTAACGCCTGCACCAGCTCGTCCACCTTGCGGGTGCTGACCCCCAGCCCGGACGCCTCCTGGATGACGGCGGCGAGCGCTTGTTCACTCCGTCGGCGGGGTTCCAAGAAGTTGGGGCAGTCACTCCCTTGGCGGAGCTTGGGCATCGGCGAGTGGACAGTGCCCAACCGGGTCTCCCAGTCCCGGTCACGGTGGCCGTTCCGGTGTGTCGTGCGATCCGGGGTGTGCTCGTAGCGATCCGCCCCGATGCGGCGACGTCCGCTTCCATGAGGTCCTGCAAAAACCGGTCCAAGGCGAGGCGGAGAAACTCCGCTTGGTCGATGCCGGCGTCCCTTTCCCTTAGGGCGTTGCGCTGATCCCTAGGAAACCGAGCGGGATGGGCTGTGTCCATACAACAGAATCTGGCAAGCCCGGCCTGCCCCTTCGGCTACGCCTGCGGGGCAGGCCTCTTCTGTATTCCCGTTTGCTTTTCCACGTATGATGGGCGTCAAGCCCCGCCCCGGCCGCGCAGCGGCCGTTAGGCCGGGACCGCCGTCGGCGGGCCCTCGTCGGCGGTAGTGCCTGTCCACCGGGCCCAACGCTCCGCCAAGGGATACGGCGGCAAGGCGCGGAAGGTCGCCCGAATCCGGCTGAGTTTTTTCTGATAGCGGCGCGGATGGACTTCCCGCGCCAAGCGCTCATCCCGCCACACCACCCGCCACGCGGCAAGGAGCAGTTTCCGCGCGATCGCCACAATCGCCCGCCGTTTCCCGAGGCGCGGCGCCCAGGTCGCGAACTGCGCCGCCCAGGGCCCGTCGGCACTGCGGATCGCCCACCACGCCGCTTCGACCAAGACGCGGCGTAAGAGCGGCGAGCCTTGCCGGCTGATATGGCCGCGCCAATCGGCCTCCCCCGATTGGTGGACAGTGGGGTCGAGTCCCGCGTAACGCGTGACCTGCCGGGCGGTCCGAAAGCGCTGGGGATCCCCGAGGATTGCCCAGAGGACGACCGCGACCCACGGGCCGATTCCGGGCAGGCTCCAGAGCCAGGCGAGCTCCGGGCGGTCCTGGACGCGCCGGAGGATTTCGCCCCGCAGCCGGTCCGCCTCGGCCGCCGCTTGCTCGGCCAGGGTCAGCGCACTGGTCACCAAGATCCGGGTGGCCTCATCCAGCGCCGCCCCGTGCTCCGCGAGCCAGACCGCGACGGGTTGCCGCGCCGGCACCGCCCAGCCCTGCCGCAGCAGCGCGCTCTTCGCCCGATTCTGCCACGCGCGCGCCGTCCGCGTGCAGGCTTCGACCTGCTGGAGCAGGGCGCGAACCACGCGGATTTCCCCCGGGGGGACCCAGACGGTGGGCCGTGTCCCCCGCGCAAGCATCTGGGCCAGGCGTTCGGCGTCGACCCGGTCGGTATGCCGGCCGGATCCCAGGCGTTTGAGCAACAGCGGGGACGCCACCGCCACTTGACCGGCCCGGGAGACCAACCGATCATAAACTTGAAACGCATTGCCGGTGGCCTCGAGGGCGACCCAGGTATCTGCGGTGACCTGGGGCAAGAACTGTTGCCACCCCTCGGGGGTGTTGGGGAACCGGCAAGGCGCCCCTTTTTGCCCCGGCCGAAACCAATAGCCGTGCACGTACTGTTTGTGCAAATCGAGTCCGAGATAGCAGGGCATGGATCATCCTCCTCCCGACGTCTTCGGACAGGCGTCGCATCGCCTTTGGTGTCACATCGCACGCACTCAGGTATGATCGATGTCAAGGGCGCCGGGGCGATGGGCCTCAGCCTGCGGCGGCTTGGCGAGTGAGGACGGAAGTAACAGAGGAGGGGCCGCGCGTCGGAAGATGCGCCAGGACGGTATCGGCGTCTTGGTGGCGGGCTGCGGCGAGGCGCGTGAGCTGGCGCCACTTCCTCTCCCACAGGGAGGCGCAGACGGAGCGGTACGGCTCTCCCGTAACCAGGATGCGCCAGGCGATGATGAGGAGCTTGCGCGCCAGAGCGACGATGGCCTTGTGGTACCCGAGCTGATCCACCTTGCGGCGGTAGAACGCGCCGAGCGGCCCGTGGTCGTGCCGGGCGATGCTGTGGGCGGCCTCGATGAGAGCGCGTCGGAGAAGCCGGCTGCCGTTCTTACTGATGTGCCCCCGGTAGTTCTGATCCCCCAACTGGATCACCGCGGGGTCGAGACCGGCGTAGCGCACCACCTGCTGCGGTCGCCGAAACCGTCGGGCATCGCCCAGGGCGGCGTCGATCGGAGCCGCCACCATTCGCCCCACGCCCGGGATCGAGAGGAGCAGCCGCACCGCAGGGACGCCCTGGGTCTGCCGGGCGATCTCGGCGTCGAGGATCTCGAGCTCCCGGCGCTCGGCCTCAAGCCGGCGCAGCGCCGAGAGGACGATCACGCGATCGCCCGCCGGCAGGGCCTCGACATCCTCCCGGGAGAGGCGCTGGAGCGGATCTCCCCCGGCAGTGGCCACCCCTAAGCCTCGAAACGTGGCCCCGATCGGGTTGACGAGGCGGGTGATGGCGCTCTGGATCCGCTCCCGGTACCGGAGCAGGCGGCGGAGCTCGGCGATCGGGGCGGGCGGGACCCACACCTCCTTGAGGGTGCCGAGCAGGAGCATGACCGCGAGCCGCTCGGCGTCGACCCGGTCGGTATGCCGTCCCGAGCCCAGCCGGCGCATCTCGAGAGGATTCGCGACGACCACGCGTCGGACATGAGGGGCGATGCGATCATCGAGCGCGAAGGCACTCCCGGTGGCTTCGAGCGCCGCCTCGTCCTCTGCGGTGAGCGTGCTGAGGAAGGCATGCCAGTCCTCGGGGGTGTTGGCAAACCGGAAGTGCCTTCCCTGTCCTGCGTGCCATGCGTACGCGTGGACGTAGCGGTTGTGGACATCTAAGCCGAAGACACGACCCATCTCGCTCGACCTCCTCTCGGTCGCGGGATGACAGAGGCCGGGCGCACGCAATGCGGCACAGACGTTGCCATCCGGGATCCGGGCTCTGAGGTTGCCTCGGCCCATGCGGGTCGTCCGCAGAGGGGGCCGCCAAACACGTAAACAGGCTCGCAGCCTACGAGTGCAACGGCTCACCCTCCACTCTGCGCCCGAACCGCTTTCCCACCCGCAGACTGGGGCGGGTGTTCGAGAGCCCCGCCGAGGCCTCCTGCCCGCCGGCGCCCTCGACATCGATCATGCCAACACGTATGCGAGCCACCGGCCCAGAGCCGGGCTCATGCGGGGGCCTTGCGCAGGCGGGGGCCCGTCCCACACCACAACGGTGTGGAGTCTCGCCTTATTTGGCCTGAAAATGGGAAACGAGTCCCGCATTCTCTGGCCGAGGGAGCAGGCGTAGCCGACGGGGCCAGGGCGGTTGAGATCCTGGGACCCAGGGTTTCGTAATTCCCCGGATAACGTTGCCCGGAGGTTTCTCCGTGTGCTTCGGTAGAAGGGGCCGAGCACGCTTGCAAGGGGGGAAACAAGAAACCGGCTGCTTAGTCTTGGCCGACTCAGCCGGTTTCGCGCTGTTCACGCATGGACAGTATACCCACGTTCGCCGTTGTCGAGCAACTGTATGCCGCCTTTCTCGAAACCCTGGCGGCGATGGGCTTCTCTTGTCCTCGGTGTGGCGGCTGCCGCGCTCGCCACAGTTGGCGGGGCCGCTGGGTCATCTGGGCGCCGGGACGTTGGGACCGCTTACCCCTGCTACGCGTCCGCTGCCGCCGCTGTCGGACGGTGGAGACCTGCTTTCCCCCTTGGCTGTTGCCCTATGAACCGGCGGCCCTGTGGCTGTTGACGGCGCTCTGTGATGCGATGGCCGTCGAGGGGCAGTCCTGGGCCCACGTCGAGCGGCAAGGGGCGTGGCCGCGGCACTGGCTCCGGCGCCACGTGGGGCGGTGGCTTCGCCGAGCGGCGACCTTGCGGCAGCACATCGCCCAGCAATGGCAGCACTGGGGGTGGCCGTGGCCGAGTTGGACCCAAACCTGGCGGCCGCCCGCCGCGGCGCGGGTCGCCGATTGGGCCTGGGTGCGCGTGGCCTGGGCCTGGACGGTCCAAGTGGCCCAGCTGGCCGCGGTGGCCCAGCCCATCGGGGACTGGGCGGTCTGGTGTGCCCTGGCCCCGTTGGCGCTGCCGTCCGATGCGGTGCCCGCGACCCCCCATTGGGGGCGGCGCCTGCGGGCGGCGGCCCGGCCACCCTGATTGGGACTGGCCTGGCCGGTCTCCTGGCCCCTACGGTGAGGGAGACAGGAGGCGGAACCCCATGACGGACGACGAACGCAACGCGTGGGCTTTGTACCGGTACCGCTGCATCAGCGGCTTGGTGGATCCGGCCGCCACCCCGGCCGATCGCCAGGCCTGGGTCCGCGTCCTCCGGCAGCATCCGCCCACCACGCCCCCGGGTGTCCCCCGGGTGCCGTCCCGCCGCAGTCTACGCCGCTGGTGTCAGGCCTATCGCCAGGGCGGCTTCGACGCCTTGCGCCCCCAACGCCGCAGCGATGTGGGCCAGCGCCGGACCATTCCGCCGGCGGTGTGGGCGCAAGCGGTGGCGCTCAAGCGGGCGGTGCCTGCCCGCAGCGCCGAGCAGGTGCTGCAGCTGCTGGAGGCGTGGGCGGCGGACGCCGGGATCGATCCCGCGGTCATTGCGGGGATTCGCCGCGCGACCCTCTACCGCCATTGGCACCAAGCCGGCCTGACCCGTAAATCCCTGCCGCCCCCGGCTCCCCGCCGCTTTCGCCGCTGGGAGTCCACCGCGCCGGGTGTGCTTTGGCAGTCGGACGTGATGGACGGGCCCTATCTCCCCGACCCGCAGCCCGACGATCCGCACCGTAAGCGCAAGACGTACTGCCTGGTCTTGCTGGATGACTACTCCCGCCGGATTGTGGCCGGGCGCTTTGCCTGGACAGCGGATGGGGCTTTGTTGGAGGCGTTGCTCTGGGAAGCGGTGCAGCGCTGGGGAGCCCCCCAGCGGTTCTATTGCGACAATGCCGCCATTTACGTAACCGAGCGTCTGGAGATGATCCTGGCTCGCTTGCAGATTCGCCTGATTCACAGCCGCCCGTACCGCCCCGAAGGTAAGGGCAAACAGGAACGGTTCTGGGGCCATCTACAGACGTCGTTCCTGCCCGAACTCTCCGTCCGCCCGGCTCAGTCGTTGGCCGAACTCAATACCTGGTTTTAGGCGTGGTGCGAGGAGCACTACCATCGCCGGGTGCATCGGGTCACCGGGGAAACGCCCCGGGCCCGGTGGGGCAACGGAGGCGTCCATCGCCCGGTGCCCTGGGAGCAGCTCCGGGCTGCCTTTCAACAGCAGGTGACCCGGCGGGTGGACAAGTTCGGCCAAATCCAGTGGCAAGGCCGCACGTGGTTGGTCCCCGAAGGGTTGGTCCAAGTCACCGTGCAGCTGCGCTATGACCCCCACACGCCCGACCGGCCCACGGTGTGGTATGCGGGGCAGTATTATGGCGAGGCCCATCCCGTGGACGGCGGCACCACGCCGCCCGTGCCCCCCGCCCCGTCCCCCGCTGAGCCCCCGCCGTCCGGTCTGAGTTATCTCGAGTTGCTCGCCGCCCGGCAGGCGGCGCGCCAACCCGGCTTGCGCTTTGCCCACGACCCCGCGAAGGAGGAGACCCCATGACCATGCCCTGGTGGCAATTTTTTGGTGCCCATCGTGCCCCGTTTGCCCGTCAGATCGCCGTCGAGCACCTCTTTCCCGCGGCCCCCTTGGTCGAGTGCCGGGCGCGGATTGCCGCCGTCGTCGAGGACCCCGGCGTGTTTGTCCTCACCGGCGAAAGCGGGGTGGGCAAAAGCACGGCCCTGCGGGCAGCGCTGCACCCCTTGAACCCGACCCACTACGACGTGTGCTATCTGGCCGTGGGGGAGGGCTGGACCTCCTACACCTTCTACCAAGCGCTGGCCCTGGCCTTGCACGTCCCGCTCCCGGCTCGTCTGCTCCCCCTCGAGCAGGCCATTCGCGACGCCCTGTGGACCAGCGCCACGCAACAAGGCCGCCGCCCCGTGCTGGTGCTGGACGAGGCCCACTGGCTCACGGTCCCCCTCTTCAACACCCTTCGCCGGCTCCTCAACTTTGCGATGGACACCACCGCGCCGTTTGCCCTGATTCTGGCGGGGCATACCGAGCTGCGGCAGAAATTAGCCTTGCGGCCGCTCGAGGCCATGCGCCAGCGGGTGACCTTGGCCTACCACCTGCGGCCCTTGACCCGCGACGAAACGGCGGCCTATCTCCAGCACCATTTGCAGCACGTCGGCGTGGAACGCCCCGTGTTTACCGAGGCAGCCGTGGCGGCGGGCCACGAGTGGGCCCAAGGGCTGCCACGCCGGCTTAACCGCTGGGCGCAGGCCTGTCTCTTAGCCGCCTATGGGGCCCAACAGCCCTTGGTCGATGAGCGCATCCTGGCCGTGGCGCAGGCCGAGCTCCAGTGGGCGGACCCGGCGTAAGCGACGGTTCGGCCGCTCCAGGCCCCTGTAGACCCCCCGCTTTCGGGGGGCGTTCGCTTCTCAGCTCCGCGGCCAGCGATCGTGAGAAAACCGTGGCCAGCGAAAGTGAGATCCGACAACAACGGAGCCGACAGGGTACCGCTCCAGGAAAAGCGACGACGCCACCCGCCGCCAGCGATGCACCGCACCCGCACGGACGGATCTCCCATACGCCGAACCGCTGCGCCGTTCCTCTCAGGGAGTCCACCCGCGGGGCTTGACGCCCATCATACCCACACTACGCGAACGGACTCTACTCCGGGCCGTCGTCAGGCGGACAACCCTCACCCCGCCGTCCGCTCGCCAGACCGGCCCCGTTTCCCGTCGCATCGGGCCTGGACGGGCCAGCCCCGCACGGTGAACCGGGACGCAGCCCCGTTCGCGCGCATTGCCGAGTCACACGGCTTGGATGGCCCGAGGCACCTGGTCGTGGTCGGAAAGGTCCGAGACATCCTCACCGCTCCCCGGGCATGCGAAGCGGATTCCCAGGTATCCCAAATCCCGCCAATCTCGACCCGCATGAGGTGTCTTCTCCCTGCCCGGGCCGGTTCCCGACCCGACGGCTGGGAGAGCCTTAGGGGTTACGCGCGACCACCCCCGGCCGGCTGCCGGAAGCGGTCGCGCGGCAACGTCAGGCCCGGACGGTGGATGTTCCGGTTGAGCGGCTTGCGCGACAACAGACTCAAGAGCTCGGGGCCGTCGAAGGGCACGAGCGGCCAAAGATAGCCGATGCCCAGCGAATCGGTGCGCAACGCCATCAGCATCAGGACCAGGATCCCCACCACGAACCCGAACCACGGCAACCCGAACGTGTTCGCCAGGGCCACCAGGATGAGCAGGAACATGCGCATGACCCGCACCGCCATGCCGAAGTCGAAGTCGGGCGCGGAGAACGTGCCGACGGCGGCGATGGCCACGTAGACCATCACCTCAGCGTCGATCAACCCCGCCTTGATGGCGATGTCCCCGAGCAGGATCGCCCCGAAGAAGCCCATGGACTGCGACAGGCTGTTGGGCGTGAACATGAGGGCGAGCCGCAGGATGTCGACGCCGACCTCGACCAGGAGCAACTGCCAGATGATCGGAATCCCCACCGTCGTGGGGGTGACCAGGACGCGCCAGCCCCCGGGGAGGGCGACGTGCGCCGCGTAGAAGAGATACCAGAGGGGCGGGCCGATGAGCGAGAACAGGACGGCGCCGTTGCGGACCCACTTGAGGTAGCTGCCGACGACGATCCCCTCGTGGTACTCCTCGGCCGACTGCAGGAACGAGAACAAGGTCACGGGCAGGATGATGGCGTTCGGCGAATTGTCAATCATCACCAGGACGTGGCCCTGCATCAGGTGTTCCGCCGCCACGTCCGGCCGTTCGGTGAACTTGGCGTTGGGAAACAGATTCCACCAGGGCTTCTTCATGATCCATTCTTCCATGGCCTTCTCGCTCATGGTCAGCCCGTCCACCCGGATGCTCTGGATCCGCTCCCGGATGGTCTTCACGAAATGCTCGTTGGCGATGTCGCCGATGTACATCATGACCACGTCGGTCTTCGCGCGGCTGCCGACCTGGAACGCCTCCGCGCGGAAGTGCGGGTCGCGAATCCGCCGGCGCACCATGATGGTGTTCTCGATGAGCGTCTCGATGAACCCGTCGCGCGGTCCCCGGATCACCCGCTCCAGGGTCGGCTCCTCCGGCTGCCGCTGCGGATACTTGCGCACGTCCAGGACCAGGGCGCCTTGGGCCCCGGCCACCAACAAGGCCGCCGGTCCGGCCAGGATCTGGTCCCGCACCCGCTCGAAGTTCGTCTCCCGCTGGATTTCGATGTAGGGGACACGACGGACCAGAAGGCTCTTCAGGTTCTCCAGGTCCGCCCGCTGGACCGCGTGCTCCGGCTTGAGGAGTTCCTCCATGATGAGGGTGAGCACCGTCTGGTCCACGAAGGAATCGATGTACACCAACGCGGCCGGATGTCCACTCAGGTCGAACTCCCGCACGATGACGTCGAAGGAGACCCCGTAACCGAGCTCCGACTTCAGGTACTCCAGGCCGGCCGGTTGGGTCTTCCGGTCCGCAGCGCGTCGGCGGACCCATCCCGCCCGCGCGCGCCGGATGCGCATCGGGCGGCCGAGCCGTCGCCCGGCCACCGGATGCCGACGCCGCTCCGTCTGCGACCGCGCCTCCGTCGTCGTCACGCCTGTCCCCGCCTCCTCCCGTTCCGGGCGCTTCGCTCCAACAGCAGCTCCAGTGCCGCCCGCGTGGCGGGTACGCCAATCCCGACCCGGTCGTGCCCGTCCATCTTGCCCGGATCCCCGAGACCCACGACGAACACGTCCCGTCCCGCCCGCCGGATCTCGTCCACCGTGTCGCCCCGCAGCACCCCGCCCGCCGGCTCGCCGTCCTTGTCGACGGCGCCGCGGACCACCTCGCCCTCGGCCGTCACGGAGACATCCGGGCGCACGCCGTCGACGTGCGGCGTGTGGGACGCCACGGCGATGACCCCCAGCACGTGGATCCCCTCGTCGCGCAGGATCCGGCCGAGCGCCCGCTCGCCGGCCCCGCGCCCGGGGTCGCCCTGGTCGTCCACCATGACGACGACGGGGCTGGCCCCGCTCTCGTACACCGCGTGGACCAGGCGGCCGCCGTCGACGGGCGTGGGATTCCCGTGGGACAGGCGCAGTGTCCGGACGCCGAGCGCCTCCGCGGCGGTCGACACCGCCCGCCAGGCGGTCTCGTCGCCGTCCGTGACCACGATGACCTCCGGTTGCATGGGCCTCCCCCCTTCTTCGCCGCGCTCAGGTGCGCGGGTTGAACGCCAGGGCGGCTCCCAGCCCGAACAGTACCGCCGCCTTGAGGCCCGCCGCCGCCGCCGTGAGCGACCCCGTCAAGAGGCCCATGACGCTGTCCTGCCGCACGGCCTGCCCGATGCCCTGCACCATGGTGTAGCCGAATCCGGGGAGCGGCACCGTCGCGCCCGCGCCGGCCCACTTCACCAGCGGGCCGTACAGCCCGACTCCGCCGGCGACGGCTCCCAGCACCACGAAGAGGACCATCACGTGGGCCGGCGAGAGGGGCGTCAGGTCCGCCACCAACTGGGCGAGGAGGCACAACAGTCCTCCCACCAGGAAGGCCCACAGGAAAATCATCGCCCGTTCCCCTCCTCCCGCTCGAATTCCACGGCGTGAGCCACGCACGGGATGGATTCGCCCTGCTGGTAACTGGTCGGGGAGAACAGCGCCCCGGTGGCCACCAGCAGCACCCGGCGCCAACGCCCAGCTTCGAGTTCCGGCAGGGCCCAGGCGCAGAACACGGCACTCGCCAGCCCGGCGCCGGACCCGCCGTTGTGCACGTCCTGGTCGGCCCGGTACATGAGCCGCCCGCAGTCCTCGTGGACGTCGCCGAACCCGGGAGCCTCCGGCTCCAAGAGTTCGGTCAGCACCGGGCTACCCACGCGCCCCAGGTCGCCGGTGAGGATCCGGTCGTAGTCCGCGGGCCGCCGGTCGAACGCCGCCAGGTGCCGGCGGATGGTGTCGTAGGCCGCTGGCGCCATGGCCGTCCCCATGTCCATGGGGTCTTTGCGCCCCGCGTCCACCACCCGTCCCACCGTCACGCCGCGTACGGCGACGGGGGCCGGGTCGGCGCCCAACGCGACCGCGCCCGCCGCCGTCGCCGTCCAGCTGGCGGTCGGCGCCCGTTGGTACCCCAGTTCGACGGGGTAGCGGAACTGGCGTTCCGCCGCCAGGTGGTGGCTCGCGGTGACGGCGAGCACCCGTTCCGGCCCCCCGGCGGCGACCAGCAGCGCGCCCAGGCCGACGGCCTCCGTGAACGTGGCGCAGGCGCTGAACAGGCCCACGAACGGAATCTGGTGGCTTCGCGCGGCAAAGTTGGTGGAGTAGAGCTGGTTCAACAAGTCCCCGCCGAGGCACAGATCCACCGCCTCGGCCTCCCAGCCGGCCCGCCGGCGGGCGCCGTCCAACGCGGCGAGGACCAGTTCCCGCTCGGCCGCCTCGAAACTCTTCTGCCCCGCCAGGGCGTCGTCCCAGACCTCGTCGAACCGGTCCCCGAGCGGTCCCGCCCGCTCCTTCTGGCCGACCACGGTGCCCCGGCCGCGCACGAACGCGCCGCGCACCGCAAAGCTGCTCCGGCCGACCGCCTGGATCCCGCTCATCGGAACCACATGTCCCAGGCCATGCGCGCCAAGCCGACGACGAACGCCGCCGCCATGCCGTACGCCAGCACCGGCCCGGCCACCGTGAACATCTTGGCCCCCACCCCCAGCACCGCGCCCTCACGCTTGTACTCCATGGCGGGCGCCACGATGGCATTGGCGAACCCGGTGATGGGCAGCGAGCCGCCCATGCCGGCCCACTTGACCACCCGGTCGTACCAGCCGAGCCCGGTCAACAGGGCCCCCAGCCCGATGAGGACGACCGCGGTCGGGGCCGGGGCCTTCTGCGCGGAATAGCCGTGTGCCTCGAAGAACTGCATCACGGCCTGGCCCACCAGCGACACCGCCCCGCCGACCACGAACGCCCTGAGGGCCCGGGCCAGCACCGGCGTGCGCGGCCGGTGCCGGGCGGCCGCCTCCTCGAAACGTTGCCGCCGTGCCGCCGGCAACGCGGAATCCGTCGCCACCAAGACCCCCCCGTCCGTCTGCCCCGCGTGCGAAAGCGCCCCGAAGGGCGCCCCCTCAGCGGTTGGGATCCACGCCGAAGGCGAGCTTGACGTCGACTTTGTACTCCGAGATCTTGCCGTTCTGCACCGCGGCGGTCCAGTTGGTGACCTCGACCCCGGTGATCCCGTGGACGGTCCGGCTGGCCTCGCTCACCGCCGACTGCACCGCATCCTCCCAACTCTGGGTGGATTCGCCCACCAGCTCGATGACCTTGGCGACCTTCGCCATCAAAAAACCTCCCTTCTCCCCTGTGGGGATGTCGGGAGGTAGTGTGTCCGGGCGGGACCCTTTCATGTTCGCCCGCCGTCTACCAAATGCTGACGCAACGCCATGAGCGCCCGCCGCTCGCGCCGGGACACCTCGGCTTGGCTCACGCCAAGTCGGCGTGCCACGTCGACCTGCCGGAGACCTTCCCGGTACCGCCAGGTGAGGAGTCGGCGCTCCGCCGGGCCGAGCCGGTCGAGTGCCGCGGCCAAGTCGTTCCGCTCCGCCCAGGCCGCCTCGTCGAACACCGCCGCCGGCGCCTCGCGCCCGACCAGCGCCTGAAGCGGCACAGGACCCGAGGCGAGCGCCTCGACGACCGCCTCCGCACTCAACCCTGTGGCCGCCTGGACCTCGGCCACCGTGGGCGAGCGCCCCAGTTCCTGCTCGAGCGCCGCGACCGCCGCCCGCACCGGCACCGTGATGTCGGCCCGGCGGGCCGACAGCGCCCGCATCTCCTTGCGCATCGCGCCGAGGATCAGGGGGACCGCGTAGGTCGAAAACGCCACGCCCCGGCTCGGGTCGAACCGCAGCGCCGCCTGCCAGAGGCCCAGCTCCCCGGCTTGGCGGACATCCTCGACGCCCCGCGCCCAGACGGGCGCGTAGCGCGCGAGCACGAACCCAACCAGCCTGCGGTGCGCCCAGAACCGCGCGACGGCTTCGGGCGGCGGCTCAGGGGGCATCCGCATCGACCGAGTCGGCGACGCTCACCGCTTTCTCCATGGTCACCCGCGTCCCTTCCCCCGGTCGGCTCGCCACCTCGAGCCGGTCCATGAAGGCCTCCATGAACAGGAAGCCCAGCCCCATCCGCTCCGGGTCGCTGGAATGGGCCGGACGGCGGGCCGCCTCGATGTCCGCGATGCCGCGGCCGTGGTCCGCCACCGCCACGCCGAGCGTCTCCCCGTCGCACCAGGCCTCGACTTCCACCCAGCCGTCGGGTCGTCCACCGTAGCCGTGGACGATGGCGTTGGTGACCGCCTCTGATACGGCGACCTTGATCTCCTCGAGGTCGTTGACGGTGAACGCGGCCTGGCCGGCCAGCGCCGCCACCGCCAGGCGGGCGAGGCCCACGTTCTCCGGTCGGCTCAGGAAAGCCAGGCGAAAGCGGTTTTCCATACGTGTCCTCCCTTGCGGCGGCCGTCAGCGCCCGGGAGCGGGCCGTTCGTCGAGCGGCAGGATGCGACCCAGCCCGGCCGTCGTGAGGATGCCCTTGACCTGGGGCCCCACGCCGGCCAGCAGCAAGCGCCGGCCCCGGGCCTGGAGCCGCCGGTGGCGGCCCAGGATGACGCCGAGGCCGGAGCTGTCGATGAACGACACGCCGGCCAGATCCAGGACCAGGTCCTGTTCAGGATGTTTCGCGACCAGGGCGTCCAGCGCCTCCCGCAACGCGTCGGCCACGGCGAGGTCGAACTCGCCCTCCAGGCGGACCACCACCGCGTCGTCCGACACCGCCACGCGCCAACGGAAGCCCGCTCCGCCCGCCTCCCGGGCACTTGACCCCCGACCCGTCCGCATCGCCGGTCCCCCCACCGGATCCCGCCGGTTGGCACCTGGGCTTGGCGGGATCCAGATGTTGGCATTCATTCGCCGGACGGAGCCGGAATCCTCCTCAGGGCGTCGATGCGGTGCCCGGTCCCGGATCGTCGGATTCCTGCCGGGCGGTAGCCTTCCCCGCCTCGCGGGGGGCCGACCGGACGGCGTCGAACACGGCGTCGCCGCCGGCGTCCACCCAGGCCTCGACCGGTTCCACCGCCCCTTCGGGGTCCGCAAAGCCGGTGTGGGTCTGGTCGTAGTCCACCGCCGGCGGCACGTCCTGCGGCCCATCCGACGACCCGTAGGCCGTGGCCGCGACGAACGCCGTCTCGTCCGGCGGCGGCCCGGGGTCCGGGCCGGGCGTCCACGGCGGCGCCGCCGCGGCACACGCCCGGCACAGTACGGACTCCGGCCGCACGGCGAGGCGCCCGGCCTCGATGGGTCGGCCGCACCGGTCGCACCGGCCGTAGGTGCCCGCCTCAAGCTTCGCCAACGCGCGTCGCGCCTCGTGGAGCCGGCTTTCGAGTCCGCGCACGATGCCCGCGTCCAGCGCCCGGCCGGCCGTCGCCGTCGCCTGGTCGGCGGGATGGTTGTCGTAATGCGACAGTTCGCCCCCGCCTGCGCGCGGCGCCGCCAACTCCGCCCGCCGGGAGTCCGCGAGGCCGCTCAAGCGGTCCACCAAAGCCTCCAGACGCGTGCGGAGCGCGGCCGATTGTCCACCCTTCGCGGCCATGCCTGTCCTCCTACGCCAAGATGCGGAGAAAATAGCGCCAGATGAGCGCCGGCAACGCCACCGCCGGCACGGACCGGGCCGCGACGACCGGCACGGCGGCCAGCGTCTTCGGACCCAGCCGGACGGAAAGCCGCCCCAGGGGCTGCCCCGCGGCGACCGGAGCCCCGAACGCCGGGGGGAGGTCCAGTTCCCGCACCAAGGCTTGGCGCTCGCCCCGAGGGACCGTCACGGCGACCGTCCGGGCCGCCACGGCGTCGACGTGCGCGGCCGTCCCCCGCCACACCCGCACCTGCCCCAGCCGCTCGCCGGCCCGGACCACGGGCACCGTGACGAAGTGATTGAACCCCCACGTCAGCAACGAGGTGGCGGAATCGAAGCGGGCGGCCGAACTCGGGGCGCCCAGCACCACCGCGATGAGGCGCGTGTCCCCCCGCCGGGCGGTGGCCACGATGCAGTAGCCCGCCTGGCGGGTGTACCCGGTCTTCAGGCCGTCGGTGCCGGGGAACGTCCGCAGCAGGCGGTTGCCGTTCACCAGCCACAGGGTGCCGCCCTTGCCGTTGCGAATCGTCCGATCCTCCCGTTGGCGGGTCAGGTCCAGAAGGCCCGGGATGCCCACGGCCCACCGCGCCAGACGGGCCATGTCGAGGGCGCTGGAGTAGTGGTCGGCCGCATGCAGCCCGTGCGGATTGCTGAAACGGGTGTCGGTCAGCCCCAGCCGGCGCGCCTCGGCGTTCATCGCCTGCACGAACCGGTCCGTGGAACCGGCGAGGTACTCGCCCACCGCCACGGCCGCGTCGTTGGCCGACCCCACGGCGATGGCCACCAGCATCTGGCGGAGCGTCAGGCGCTCTCCCGGCTCCAACCAGATCTGGGAGCCGCCGGTCCGATACGCCTCCAGCGACACCGGGACCTCGTCCTCCAGTGCCGCCTGGCCGCGGGCCACCGCCCGCAGCGCGATGCCCAAGGTCATGATCTTGGTCAGGCTGGCCACCGGCAGACGCTCGGAGGGATGGTCCGCCCACAGCACCTCGCCCGACGCCGCGTCCATCAGCACGGCGGCCCGGGCGACCACCTTCGGCCCCCCGGCGACCGGGTCCGGCCCCTGGGCCCTCGCCCCCGGTGCGGCCAGGAGGACTATGAGAACGGCCAGCCATGCGGCCCAGATTCGTCGCGCCATCGGAAGCCCCCTCGGGGAGTACGCGTGCTTACGCGCGTAGTATCGTCACCCCGAAGGCGGCTATGCGAAGGCGTCGGCGTCAGTCCGCCACGAGCGCGCCCCAGGCGGAACGACCGACGGCGGCCGGCTCGACCCCGAACGCCTCGGCGAGCGTCGCCCCCAGGTCCGCCAGCGTGGACCGCTCGCCGAGCGTGCCCGGCCGCACCGCCGGTCCCACCGCCAGCCAAGGGACGTCCTCCCGCGTATGATCCGATCCCGGCCACGTCGGGTCGCAACCGTGGTCGGCGGTAATCCAGAGCTGATCCGCCGGCCCCAACGCGGCCCGGGCGGCGCCGACCCAGGCGTCCAGCGCCTCGAGGCCGGCCACGTAGCCGGCGGGATCGCGGCGATGGCCCCAGAGCGAGTCGAAGTCCACCAGGTTGGTGAAGACGAGGCGGGGACCCGCGGCGGGCCGGCCCAGCTCCGCCAGCGTCCGGGCCAGGCCGTCGGCGTTGGAGGTGGTCCGATAGGCCGTCGTGATCCCTTGATGCGCAAAAATGTCGTCGATCTTCCCGATGCCGACGACCTCCACCCCCGCCGCGGCGAGCCGCCGGGTCAGGATCCCGGGCGGCGGGATCACGGGCCAGTCGTGGCGCCGCGCCGTCCGGACGAACCGGCCCGGGGTCCCCACAAACGGCCGGGCGATGATCCGCCCCACCGCGTGCGGACCGGTCATGATGCGGCGGGCCGCCTCGCACCACGCGTACAGCGTCGTGACCGGCACCACCTCCTCGTGGGCCGCGATCTGCAGGACGCTGTCGGCCGAGGTGTACACGATGGGCCGACCGGTGGCCAGGTGCTCGGGCCCGAGTTCCTCGATGATGGCCGTGCCCGAGGCCGGCCGGTTGCCGAGGAGCGGACGCCCGAAGGCCGCCTCCAGCCGGGCCACGACGTCCGGCGGGAATCCGTCGGGGTAGGTGGGAAAGGGGGTCCGCACCACCACGCCCATCATCTCCCAGTGTCCGGCCAGCGTGTCCTTGCCGGCGGCGGCCGGGTGCACCCGGAACGCGGCGCCGTCCGGCGCCGGGGCATCGGGCCGCCCGTAGAGCCGGCCCAGTCCGAGGCGGTCCAGCTGGCCCAGCGGAGCCGGCCGCACCGCCAGCGCGTGACCCAGCGTGTCGGCCCCCGCGTCGCCGAAGCGGTCGGCGTCGGGAGCCGCCCCGATGCCCCCCGAGTCGACCACCACCAGGACGATGGTCATCCCTGGACCCTCCTCATGCGCGGGGATGGGCTTGGTCGTACGCCTGCCGGAGCCGGCCGCGGCTGACGTGGGTGTAGATCTGGGTGGTGGAGATGTCGGCGTGACCCAACAACTCCTGGACCGCCCGCAGGTCCGCGCCGCGCTCGAGAAGATGCGTCGCGAAGGAGTGACGGAGCGTGTGCGGGGTGATGGTCTTCCGGATGCCGGCCTGGTCCGCGTACTTCTTCACGATCTTCCAGAACCCCTGGCGGGTCATCCGGCCCCCCCGCCGGTTGAGGAAGAGCAGGCCCGGGTCCCGTCCGCGCAACAGATAGCGGCGGCCCTGGCGCACGTACCGCTCGACCAGGTCCAGGGCCACCTCGCCCACGGGCAGCACCCGTTCCTTCCCGCCCTTGCCCCGGCACCTCAGGCGGGGCGGCTCGGCGCTCCAGTCGTCCAGGCGGAGCGCCAGGAGCTCGCTCACCCGCATGCCCGTGGCGTACAGCAGCTCCAGCATGGCGCGGTCGCGCAACCCGGCGGGCCGCCGCGTGTCGGGCTGGGTGAGGATGGCCTCCACCTCGGCCACGGTGAGCACGTGGGGCAGCTTCCGCTCCAGCTTGGGCGACTCCACGTGCCGGATGGGGTTGAACGCCCAGCCGTGGTACCGGCCCAGGTAGGCGTAGAACGCCCGGAGCGCCGCCAGCCGCCGGGCGAGGGTCGCGTTGGACCGGCCGGCCGCCTTGAGCGTGGCGAGATAGGCCATGACCGCCGCCGCCGAGGCCGGATCCTCGCCGCGCGCGCCTTGGTTCAGGAAGGTGTCGTAATCGTGGAGGTCCCGCCCGTAGGACTCGAGCGTGTTGGCGGCCAGTCCCCGCTCCAACGCAAGGTAATCGAGAAACTCCCGGATGAGATCGGCGAGCACCGGCATCCCTCCGGAAGGACCCCTTCGACGCCGACGGGCGGACCCCTCCTCGCCGCCACGCGCCGTCAGCGCCGGGTCCGCCGCGGGCCCCGCCGGCCCGTCGCCTAGCTCAGCGCCTGGTCGGGGGGCACGTACGGCAGACCGTGGGCTTCGGCGACGCCGCGACAGGTCACCTGGCCGCGGTAGGTGTTGAGTCCCCGCCGGAGCACCCGGTCTTCCCGGAGGGCCCGCTCGGCGCCCTTCGCCGCCAGGGCCCGCACGTACGGCAGGGTGACATTGGTCAAGGCCAGCGTGGCCGTCCGGGGGACGGCCCCCGGCATGTTGGGCACGGCGTAGTGCACCACGCCGTGGCGCACGTAGACGGGGTCCGAATGGGTGGTCGTGTGGTCCACCGTCTCCACCGTGCCGCCCTGGTCTACCGCCACGTCGACGATGACGCTGCCGGGCCGCATCCGCCGGACCATGTCCGCCGTCACCAGGTGCGGGGCCCGCGCCCCATGCACCAGGACCGCCCCGACGAGGAGATCGGCGTCCGCCACCGCCTCCGCGATGTGGTGGGTCTCCGACATCAGGGTCTCCAGCCGCCCGGCGAACTGCTCGTCCAGGGTCCGCAGCCGTCCCGCGTCCACGTCCAGGAGGGTGACCCGGGCCCCGAGCCCCACGGCGATGCGCGCGGCGTTGGTCCCGACCACGCCGCCGCCCAGGATCACCACGCGGCCCGGTGCCACACCCGGCACGCCGCCCAGCAGGATGCCCCGCCCGCCGTGGGGCCGTTCCAGAAAATGGGCCCCGATCTGCGTCGCCATCCGCCCGGCGACCTCCGACATGGGCGTCAACAACGGTAATTGGCCGTCGTCGCGCTCCACGGTCTCGTACCCGATCCCCGTCACGCCGCGGTCGACGAGCGCCCGGGTCAGCTCCGGCGCTGCCGCCAGGTGCAGGAAGGTGAACACGACGAGGCCGGGCCGGAAGTGGACGTATTCCGCCGGGAGGGGCTCCTTCACCTTGACCACCAGGTCGGCCGCCTCCCAGACCTGTCGGGCGTCCAAAACCACCTTCGCCCCGGCGGCCCGGTACTGCGCGTCGTCGAAGCCGGTCTCCGCCCCCGCTCCGGCCTCGACCAGGACCGTGTGACCGTCCCGCACCAGCGCCGCCGCACCGCCCGGCGTGAGCGCCACCCGCTGCTCGTCCGCCTTGATCTCCTTGGGGACTCCGATGCGCATCGGCCGACCACCGCCTCTGGGGGTGTTGTGGCTCCACTATAGCATGACCCGGATCACAGCCCCCACGGCGCCAACCAGTGCAGCACGGTCGGGGCCATGAGCGCCTGAAGCGCACTGCCGACGCCGACCTCGACCGCTCCGACCAGCGCCACCACGGTGTACTGCAGGAACGCCTCGGACAGGCGCCAACTGGCCCCGCGCCGGTGGCCCGCCAGAAGCTGCCAGGAGAAGGCCAGTCCGCCGGCGCCGGTCGCCAGCCACGCCGGGACCAGCACCAGATTCGGCAGCACCACGGCCACCAGGGCCAAACCGAGTCCCACGCGGTGGAGGGTGCCCAGCAGGAAGCCCACCGCAAATCCCAGCACGAAGCCGCGGAAGAAGATCGCCAGCAGGATGAGCGGCAGTCCGGCCACGGAGACGCCCATGACGTAGATGAGGCCGAGGACCTTGAGGTTGGTCAGCAGGGCCACGCCCAGCACGTTCAGGTCGGCCGTGGACCGTTCCGCCACCAGGTTGAGGAACTCCTTGACCAGCGCCAACAGCGCGAGTCGGTCGCCCGCGCCCAAGGCGTCGAGGGCCAGGGCGCCCGCCAGTCCCCCGAACACGAACGTCGCCAACACCAGGATTCCGTAGCCCTGGTGGCGCGCCCACCAGTCGGCCCATCGGCCGCCGCCGAGTCCCGGCATCCGGCCGCCCCCCTCCCGTCGCCGGGGATCTTTCCCCGGTGCAGGATACGGGACAGGCCGCGGGGGTATGTCGCCGACGAGTAGGGTCCCTGCCCCGCGGGCGATTCCGGCTAGCCGGCCGGCGGCCGGGTACGGGCCAGCCACCACAGCGCGCCCACCAGCAACAGACCGTTGCGGAGGGCGCCGCGGTCGAGGAGCCGGCCCAGTTCCGCCGCCGAGACCAGCGTCACCACCAGGTGTTCGTCCGGCTCCGGCCGGGCCGGGCCGGGCCGGACATCCGGCGCGTGGAAGATCCAGACCCGCTCCGAGGTGTAGCCCGGGCTCGGGTAGAACTCCAGCACGGGACGCATCGCGCCGGCCACGTACCCTGTCTCCTCGGCGAGCTCCCGGCGCGCCGCGGCCTCGGCCGGCTCGCCCGGGTCCACCTTGCCCGCGGGCAGCTCCCACAGCGTCTCGCCGACGGCCGGACGGTACTGGCGGATCAACACCAGCCGCCCGGCGGTCTCCGCCAGGACCGCCACCGCAGGCGCGCGTTCGACGATTTCCCAGGTCACCGACCGCCCGTCCGCGGTCGTCGTGGTCTCAAGCCGCACGGAGAAGGCGCGCCCCGAGAACGGGACCGCCGTCACCCCGCCTCCCCCCTTCCCCGGAGGCGTCGGACCCGTCAG
Source organism: Actinomycetes bacterium (assembly GCA_023565505.1). GTDB lineage: Bacteria > Bacillota > Sulfobacillia > Sulfobacillales > JAIMBI01 > JAIMBI01. Next base: position 81,122 of record JAIMBI010000007.1, read on the forward strand.
GGCAAGCTCACCGGCCCCGCCCCGAAAGCCGGCTCCCGCTCGCGGCCCCGCTGCCGCACATCCCGTTCGTAGGCGTCGAGGGCCGCTTCGGCCGCCGCCCGATGCACGTCGCCCCGGACCGGAGCGACCCCGAGCGCCAGTTCCTCCCGCCGCCGCGGACCCAGGTAGGCCAGCGCCACCAGCACCACCGCCTGACCCGCCAGGGTGGTCGTCTGCACATCCCTGAGGCCCAGCGGCGGGAAGAGGTCGGGCAGCTGCCCCAGGGCCTCGATGACCGCCCCCACCACGGTGTGCAGGCGCTGGCTGGGCAGGTACCGCATCGCCTGGCGCCCTTCCACCGTCAGCGGTTCCGGTCCCAGGACCTCGAGCCGCACCCCGGCCTCCATCCGTCCTTCGCCCGGCATCAGGTCCACCTGGTAGCTCACCAGTCGCACCGCCGGCGGGCCCGGAGGCGGCTCGTCGTCCTTGAGCAGCGCCACGGAGACGCACTTGTGGTCGATGCGCACGTCGAACGTCGCCGCCAGCGCGCTCTCGATGTCCCGCACCACCTGTTTGGCCGGCCGGCGCTCCGCCGCCAGCACGTGGATCTCCTCGACGATCCCGGCGTCGTTCAGGACCACCCGGCTCCGGATGACCCCCGGCAAGCGTTCGATGAGCGCCTCCATCGCGGCGGCGGTCACCCCGACGTCGGCCGGGGACCGCTCGTCCTCCGTCGCCATGCCTGCCTCCCCCTCCCCCGACCGGCGCATCAGCTGGCCTTCATCTCCATGCGCAGGCGGTCGGCCACCATGGCGATGAACTCCGAGTTGGTGGGCTTGCCCCGATCGCGGTTGACCGTATGACCGAAGATGCTGTTGATGACGTCCACGTTGCCGCGGCTCCAGGCCACCTCGATCGCGTGCCGGATGGCCCGCTCGACCCGGCTCGGGGTGGTCTTGTACTTGCTGGCGATGGTCGGATACAACTCCTTGGTGACCCCCGAGAGCAGGTCCACCCGGTTGATGACCATCATGATGGCCTCGCGCAGGTAGAGATAGCCTTTGATGTGCGCCGGAATCCCGATCTCGTGGATGATGTTGGTGACCTCGACGTCCAGGTGCCGCACCGGCAGGAGTTGGACCTTACCGGCGACGGCGGCCGGCCCGGTCCGGCGCCCCGCCTCCGGCGTCCCCGCCAGCTGGCGGATACGGGACGCCAGCACCTTGAGGTTGAAGGGCTTCAGGATGTAGTAGTCCGCGCCGAGTTCGAGCGCCTTCTGCGTCATGACCTCCTGACCGAAGGCGGTCAGCACGATCACCTTGGGGCGGTCGGCCACGTCGTCCTGCGCAAGCCGCTCCAGCACCCCGATCCCGTCCAGGTGCGGCATGATGATATCGAGGATGATGACATCGACAGGGTTGGCGGCCAGGAAATCCAACAGTTCCACGCCGTGGTGGACGACGCCCGCGACTTCCAGTCCCTCCTCGCCACGGATCGCCTCCCGCAGGAGCTCGCAGAATTCCCGGTTATCGTCGGCAATCAGCACCTTAATGGGCATCGGGTCAACCTCCGTCCACAGGATTCCGGCTGGGATTGGCCTTTCTTCCTTCCCGTTCGCTAGGTGGAGATTATTTCCTTCCGCAGCGGGCGGGCCGCCCGGCTTGTTTGTCGACAAATACGGCGCCTCATAGCCTGAAAACGGGCGCCGACGCGGCCCTGGAAGAGCAGAGCCGCATCCGCGCCCGTCGAGAAGTTGCCATAAGTCGCCGCGCCGCCGGCCGTGGCTAACGCAACGCCTCGCGCGCACCGCCCCTCGCCGTGCGGACCGCCGCGAACAACAGCGCCCCCACGGCCGACAACACCGCCACGATGCCGAACATCCCCGTGAACCCCCGGACCCGTTCGCCGACCGTGAGCACCACCGGCCCCGCCGCCAGCCCCACCGACCGGAAGACGGCCATCAACGCCAGGGCCTCGCCCGCTTGGTCTTCCCGGTACAGGCCCACGCCCAGCCGGTTGAGCGGCGCCCCCATGGTGAACGCCGTCCCCAACCCGAACGCCACCATGGCCACCAGGAACCGGGCCAACGAGAGGTGCGGCCACGCGAGCAGCAGGCCCCCCAGGGTCCCGGCCAAGAGGCCGACCACCAACACCGGGCGCGGCCCGATCCGGTCGACGAGCACGCCGGCCGCCCCGGCGAGCAGGGCGCCGCTCACCGCAGCCGGCAGGAGGGCCAGCCCCGAGCCGACCACGCTGAAACCCAGCGCAGTCTGGGCCAGAGTCGGCACGAAGACGGCCGCCGACATGTCCATTCCGATGATGGCGGCGCCCACCATGACCGCGACGCCCGCCGCGCTGGCCAGCGGGACCGTGTCCAAGAACGGCGTCGCCGCCTGGCGCTGCCGCACCCAGAACACGAGCCCGAGCACCACCGCGAACGCGAACGCGACCCAGCGGACCGGTGCCCCGGCCATGATCCAGAGCAGGGCGGAGGCCAGGAAGGTGGCGAAGGCGACCCCGCCCACCGGGTCGGGGATGTCCCGCGCGGACCGTTCCGAGGCCGGCAGACGCCGCGCCATGCCCAAGACCGCCAGGGCCAGCGGCGCGTTGATGAGGAAGACCCACGGCCAGCCCAGATACTGCCCGATGAGCCCGCCGACGATGGGGCCCAGCACGCTGGCCAGTCCGAAGGTCGCGCCGAAGATCCCGAGCGCGAGGCCGCGCCGCTCCGGCGGAAACCGACGCATGCCCTCGGCCTGGGCGTTGGGGTACACCGCGCCCGCGCCGGCTCCCTGGATCGCCCGCGCGGCCAGGAAGAGCCCGAGCGACGGCGATACCGCCGCGACCACGGAGGCGACGCCGAACGCGACGATCCCGTAGGTGAAGAACGCCTTGTGCCCCAGGCGGTCGCCGAGCGCCCCGGCGAGCACCGTCGCCGCCACGTAGGCCACCGTGTAGATGGTGACGGTCCAGGCCGTCCAGGCCAGGGTCGTGTGGAAGCTCCGCTCCAGGAGGGGGAACACCGGACCCAGCACGTTGGTGTCGAGGGCGCCGAGAAACACGCCGAGCAGGTAGACGCCGAGCACCCGCCCCTCCACGGCCGGGCGCGGCCGCCCCGCACCGGGCGCCGTCCGTCTCACGTCCCCCACCGCGGGCTACGCGCCCGCCCCCCCTTCGTCCCCGCCCCGGCGACCGCCGCGGGCCGCGGGACGGCCTGCAGGGCGACATAGCCGAGCACGCCGAACAGGGCCGTCATCAGGGCCACGTGGAGCATGTCCGCGGCCGTGGACAGCCGCGTGACCGCCAGGTACGCCCCGCTCGCGATCTGTGCGGCGACCAGGACGAGGGCCGCTCCCACCCCCCGGACGAGATCCGGCCGCCGGGCGCCGAGCGGCCGGACCGCCGCCCAGAGCCACACGGCGAGAACCGCAAGTCCCAGGGCGGCGACCCGGTGGGCGAAGGCCAGGAGGGTCAGCCCGCCGAGCGGCGGAATCCACCGGCCGTCGCAGAGCGGCCAACCCCGACAGGCCAAGCCGGCCCCCGCGTGGGCCACGTAGGCGCCGAGGTAGCCCAGCCCCAGCGCGTAGACCACCACGCCGACGGCCAGGACCGTGACCCGTCGGTCCGGCGCGTGCGCCCGGAGCGCCCAGCCTCCCCCCGTCGGCTGCTTGAGCTGCCACAGGACCACCGTCAGCAGGGCCTGGCCCATGAAGGACAGGATGGCGAAGCCGAAGTGGAGCGCCATCACGGGTGGGGCCTCCGGCCAGATGACCGCCAGGGCCCCGACGACGGCCTGCACAATCACGAAGCCGAATCCCACGGCCCCGAGCACCGCAACCTCCCACCGGCCCCGGTGGCGGCGCCAGGCCGCCACCGTCACCACCGCCACCAGGAGCCCCACCACGCCGGACAACGCCCGGTGCGCGTACTCGATGATGGACTGCACCGTCGGACTGGGCAGGACGCCGCCGTTGCACAGCGGCCACATCGCGCCGCAGCCGCGGGCCGAGCCGGTGAACGTGTCGAAGAAGCCCACCAAAACCACCAGGAACAGGCCCACGGTCGTCGCCGTGGCCCACGCCCTAAGGCCCCGTCCGGTATCCGCCACGCCGCCGCCTCCTCAACCGAAGAGCACCCGCAGGAGATTGGTGCTGGTCGGCCCCGGCGGGTAGATCACGTAGAGCAGCAGGAACACTCCGAGCCCCGTCGCCGCGGTCACCAGCCACGTGGTCGCCGTCCAGGGCGCGATGCGCCGATGGCGGACGAAGTCCCTCCGCAACGCCCGCCGCAGCGTCACGATCCCCAGCAGGGCGGCCACCGTCGCCAACACCGTGTGGGTCTGCAGGAATCCCTGGTACAAGAGCGCGAGCCGCGCGGGGCCGCCGAAGGCCGTGTCGCCGACGAACAACGTCTTGGCGACGTACGTGAGGAAAAAGGCCACGGCGAGTGCCGCACCGGTCAGCATCCAGCGCCGGTGGCGATCCACCCGGCGCCGCCGGATCCAGTACCAGCCGGTGGCTACCGACAGCGCACTCGCGATCATGAACGCCTCGTCGAGGACCGCCCAGGTCATGTCGACGCCCCCCGGCGGCACGGGGTCACGGATGCACCACCGCCGCCACCATGGCGCCGAACAGGCCCACCATGTAGCCCAAGGAATAGAGAAACGTCACCCGTGCCCGCCGCGTGGCCGGCGGCCGTTCTCCCAGGAGCCACACCAGCACCCCCACGAATCCGAGGCCCAAAGTCGCCGCGGCGACCGTGTACCCGACGCCGACCCGCGCCACCAGCGGCAGCGCCAGGGAGGCGCCGAGGAGCAGCACGCCGTAGACCAGACTCTGCCGCCGGGTCGCCGTTTCGCCCCGGACCACCGGCAGCATGGGGATGCCCGCCCGCCGATAGTCCTCCTGCTTGTAGAGCGCCAGGGCCCAGAAATGCGGCGGGGTCCACAGGAAGATGATGAGGAACATCACCCAGGCGGCCCAGCCGACATGCCCGGTCACCGCCGCCCAGCCCACGACGGGGGGAAACGCCCCGGCCGCTCCCCCGATGACGATGTTCTGGGGCGTGCGGCGCTTGAGCCACATGGTGTAGACCAGCACATAAAACAAAAAGCCCGCCACCGAGACCAGGGCCGTCAGGACGTTGACGGCCAGCGCCAGCTCGACGGCGGACAACGCCTCGGCGACCAAGCCGAAGGCCAAGGCCCGCCGACCCGGGATGCGTCCGGTGGGCACGGGTCGGTTCCGGGTCCGTTCCATCACCCGGTCGATGTCGGCGTCGTACCACATGTTGACGGCATGCGCGCCGCCCGCCGACAGCGCGAGGCCCGCCAGCGTGGCCACCGCGCGGCCCGCCGGCGGAAATCCTCCCGCCGCGACCACCATGGCGCAATACGCCGTGACCAACAGCGTGACGACGATGCCCGGCTTGGTCAGGGCGACGTAATCCGCCAAAACCGCCCGCAATCCCCGCCGCACCGGCGGGGCGGGGGCCTCCACCACCCGGTCAATCACCCGCGACACCTTCTTCTAGGCCCCAGGGCAAGGGCGAGCGGCGGGCGTCCTGCTGCCCGCCGGCGGAAGTACGACCCCATTATACCCCACGCATCAACCCTGACCAGAATCCTGTCGGGCGCCGGCCGGCGGCAGCATCCAGGCGGCGTAGCAGGCGTACCCCAACTGCGGTCGGTTGACCAGCACATGGGTGACGGCGCCCACCAGTCGGCCGTCCTGGAGCAACGGACTGCCGGACATGCCCTGCACCACCCCGCCGGTCAGGCGGAGCAGCCGCGGATCGGTGACCCGGAACAGGATCCCCTTGACGGCCGGATGCGTCTGCGGATAGGTGGCCAGGATCTGGACCGCGAACCACTCCGGCTTGAGCCCCCGCACCACCGTGACGAGGGTCGCCGGCCCCGGATGCACCTGGTCCGGCAGCGCCAGCGGGACGGGGCGGGACGGTCCCACGTCGGGCGCCCGGCTCAGCACGCCCGACAGGCCGAACCGGTCGTTGCCGGTCACCCGGCCGCCCACCGGCGGGGGCGGCGTCAACACGCCCACCTTCTCGCCTGGGCTGTCGACCGTGCCCGGCACGATGTTCACGATGCGCGCCCCCAACAGCTGTCCGTCGCGGACCGCGACCGGACGGCGGGTGAGCCCGTCGCTCACGGAGTGTCCCAACGCGCGGAAGACCAAGCTCTTCGGCTCCCAGAAGGTCAAGGTGCCGACGCCGCTGGCCACGTCGCGCACGCGCAGGCCGAGCTCCCAGCGCCGCCGCGCCGGGTCCCAGACGGGCCACACCCAGCGCTCGAAGGTCCGACGGGCCCCCTCGTCGCCCACCCGAACCGGTCGATGGGCCACGCCGGCCGCCTGGGTCGCCTGCACCAGCTGGCGCGGGTCCTCGAGCGGTCGGCCGTCCACCGAGACCAGCACGTCGCCCGGCTCGATGCCGGCCTCGGCGGCCGGGTCGACGAGCCCCCTCACCCCGGCCAGCGGGTCGTACCCCGTGACGATGAGACCCTGGGTCCGTACGATGACGCCGATCGACTCGCCGCCGGGCACCACCGCCAGCGCGGGCACCACGTCCACCGGCACCCGCCGGAAGAGGAGGCGCCCGAACCACTTGAACAGCACGTACGACCGTCCCGGCGGGCCCACGGCGAGCTCGAGCCGACGGCCGTCCCCGGCGGCGGTCCGTACACCCGGCCCGGGTTCGACGGTCACCGGGATGAGGCGGCTCCACGGCGCCTGCCAGCGACTGTGGGCCGGCACCTCGATCGCCGCCGGCACCCGGGCGAGGTCCTGTACCGGCGGCGACGCCGCTAGCGCCAGCGTCAGCGCCGCGCCCGCCGCCCCGAGCCAACGCCGGGCCCTTGCGCGCCTGTGCCCCCGCGCCGCCACGTCGTGTCACCTCCCCCTGCGCGGCGCGCACGCCTTCGGCGGACGTCGCGACGCGCTCAAGCGTTCTCGCGGATTAACCTGTCCGCGACGCGCGCGCGTCACGACCGGAACGGGCGTTACTTGTTGCCCGTTCTGGGCACAAAAAAACCGGCGCCGCGCGCAGGCGGCGCCACGCCGACGGCCCGGTCCGAGCCGGCTGGCGCATTAGCCAAACATTGTCCTCCACCGTCGGGCCCGTGCAGGCCGGTCCGCATCGTCCGGCCAACCGCGGCGCGACCGGCATGCCCGCTCCCGCCTGCCCACGTCAACCCACTCAATAAAACTCAGTAAAAAAGGATGGTCAGGAGCACGCCCCACGCGGCGCCGGCCAGGACCTCCAGCGGCGTGTGGCCGACGAACTCGGGCAGGTGGGTCTGCACCACCTCCCCGATGATCGTCTCCCGCTGCACCCGGTTGAGGAACTGGCTCTGCCGCCCCACCGCCTGGCGGATGCCGACGGCGTCGTAGAGCACGATGAGGGCGAAGACCACCACGACCGCGAACAGGTCGGAGTGCCAGCCACGGGTGTAGCCCACGGCGGTGGCGAGCGCCGTGACCATGGCGGAATGCGAGCTGGGCATGCCGCCGGCCCCCACGGCCCGGCGCAGGTCCCAGCGTTTCTTGAGAAGACGGTGGACGGGCACCTTGAGGAGCTGCGCCGACACGGACGCGGTCAACGCCAGGATCAACATGCGATTGGTCGTGATGACCCAGTGCGCGATGGCGGACAGCAGCGCGATCCCCCCTATCCGGCTCCGGCCAACAGCGCCCGGGCGTGGGCGAGGGCTGTCCGCCGGTCGGACCCGCTCAACATGCGGGCGATCTCCTCCACCCGCGCCGGCCCGTCCAACCGGTCGGCGGCGGCCGCCGTGCCGCCCGCGTGCTCGGTCTTCGCGACCCGGAAGTGCGCGGTGGCCGCCGCAGCGACCACCGGCTGGTGACTGACGGCCAGGATCTGCCGCCGCGCGGCCAGGGACGCGAGCAGTCCGGCGACCGTCCGGGCGGCCTGGCCCCCGAGCCCGGCGTCGATCTCGTCGATGACCAGAAGGCGTCGTTCGCTGTGCACCGCCCACGTGGCCAAGGCCACGCGCGCCAGTTCGCCGCCCGAGGCGACCCGCGCCAGCGGCCGCACCTCCTGGCCCCGGTTGGCCGTGAACCAGAAGCTGACCCGGTCCACGCCCTCCGGTCCCGGCTCGTCGGGTTCCACCCGCACCTCGAACACGGCCGCGGGCATGTCCAACTGCCGGAGCAGCGCCGTGACCGCGTCCGCCGCCGACCGGGCCCGCTCCGTCCGCGCCCGGGTGAGCGCGGCGGCCGCCTCCCGGTAGGCCCGCTCCGCCGCCTCGTACGCCCGCTCCGCCCGGCTCAGTTCGAACGCCGCCTCGTCGTAGCGGCGCACGGCGTCCTCCAGTTCCCGCATGCGCGCCAGCAGCCCCGCGAGGTCCGTCCGCCAGCGGCGCTTGGCCCGCGCCAGGACGTCCAGGCGTTCCTCCACCGCCGCCAGGCGCTCCGGGTCGAGGTCGACGGCCTCGGCCAACCGGAAGGCGCGATGGCGGAGCTCGGCCAGCAGGGCCTCCGCGTCCGCCGCCAGGGCTTCGGCCTCCCGTGCCCCCGCGTCCGCCCGCGCCGCCTCCCCGAGCCGCCGGCGAACCTCGGCGAGCCGGTCGACCAACCCGGGCACCTCGCCGCCCTCGAGCTCCCCCAGGACCGCCTGGTAGGCCTCCAGCAGCTGGCGCCCGTGCGCCAGCCGGACCTGCAGCGCCGCCAGCCGCTCCTCCTCATCCGGTTCCAGGCGGAGCCGCCGCAACTCCTCGAGTTCGGCGCGGGCCGCCTGAGCCTCGTCCCCGGCTCCGGCGGCGCGGGCCCACTCCGCGCGCGCGGCCGCCGCCGCGGCCCGCTCGGCCCAGCGGGCCGCCACGACGCGCACCGGCTCCGGGTCGGCGAGCAGGGCGTCGAGCCACGCCCGGGCCTCCCGGCCCTGCTCCAGCGCCAGGGACGCGTGTTGGCCCACGACGTCCGCCAGTTCCGCCAGCGCGGGCCGCACCGTGCCGACGGGGACCGGCTGCCCCTGTACCCGGAGCTGGCTGCGACCGTCGCGCCGCCACTCGCGGGTGAGCACCAGGGTGTCGTCCGGCTCCACCCCGAACCCCGCCAAGGCGGCCCAGACCGGGTGGTTGGGATCGACGGCGAACGCCAGGTGCACGGCCGCCCGGTCCCCGTGCGGCCCCACCTGTTCAGCCGTGACGCGCGCCCCGAGTCCTGCCGCAATGGCTCCCAGGATGAGCGACTTGCCGGCGCCGGATTCCCCGGTGAGCACGTTGAGTCCGGGATCCAGGTCGAGGTGCGCCTGGCGCACCACGCCCACATTGTGCACCCGGATGGTGGTCAAGAGCGCCCGGCCCACCGCCTATCGCCCCTTCCGCCAACTCCGCAGCACATGGTAGAAGCTCCACCCCGGCCGGCGCATCAGACGCACGGTCAGCGGGTCCCGCTCGACCCAGACCTCGTCGCCGTCCTCGAGACCGAACCCCTCCTGACCGTCCACCGTGAGCAAGGTCTCCCGGTGCTCCGCGCGGATGCGGACGCGGATCCGCTCGTGGTCCCCGATGACGATGGAGCGGTCGAAGAAGCTGTGGGGACAGATCGGCGTCATCAGGACGACGCCGAGGTTAGGCCCCACGATGGGGCCGCCGGCCGACAGCGAGTAGGCGGTCGAGCCGGTGGGGGTGGCGAGGATGAGTCCGTCCGCCGGATAGGTGGTGACGTACGAGTCGTCCACGAAGGTCTCGAGGTGGACCAGGCGCGCGAAGGGCCCCTTGGTGACCACGACGTCGTTCATGGCTTGGAAGCGCGCCACCTCCTGGCCTCCGCGCACGACACGCGCCCGCAGCAGGAGGCGCTCGTCGAGCACGAAGTGGCCGGCGAGGAAGGCCGCCAGCGCGGCGTACAGGTCCGGCACCTCGACCTCGGTGAGGAATCCGACGTGACCCAGATTGACCCCGAGGAGCGGCCGCCCCCACGCCGCCAACGCCTTGCCGGCCCTGAGCAGCGTGCCGTCCCCGCCGAGCACCACCACCCACTCGACCGGATCCCAGGCGTCGAGGGGGCGCGCGAACTGCCCCAACCCCACCGCGTCGGCCAGTTCCGGCGGCACCACCGGCACCACTTCGCGATAGGCGAACCACTGCGCCAGCTGTGCCGCGAGGCCGCGCACCTGCTCCTTCTCGGGGTTGGGCCACAGCCCGATGGTCCTCACGCGTCCTGCCCTCCCCGGGCCCAGGCTTCGGCGACTGCTTCCGCGACGTCCACCGGCCGGCCGGGCGACCCCCGCCGGGCCCAGAGGAAAAACTCCCGGTTGCCCTCCGCTCCGAGGACCGGGGACGGCATCACGCCTTCGACCCCGACGCCCCAGCCTCCTGCCGCCCCGACGAGTCGGGCCAGCACCGCCGCGTGGTCCTCGGGGCGGCGCACCACGCCCCCCTTGCCCACGCGGCCGCGCCCCACCTCGAACTGGGGCTTGACCAAGGCCAGGAGGTGCCCGCCGGGCTTCAGGCACGCCACGACGGCCGGCACGACCAATTCCAGCCCGATGAACGACACATCCACCGACGCCGCGTCCGCCGGCTCGCCGCCCACGTCCTCCAGCCGAAGCCGCCGGGCGTTGGTCCGGTCGCGCACCACCACCCGGGGATCCGCGGCCAAGCGGGGGAGCAGTTGCCCCCGCCCGACGTCGACGGCCACCACGCGGCGGGCACCGCGCCGGAGCCAAACGTCGGTGAAGCCCCCCGTGGACGCCCCCACGTCGATCACCGCCCAGTCCCGGGGATCCAGCCCGAAGCGGTCCAGCGCCGCCGCGAGCTTGAGTCCGCCCCGACTGGCGTACGGGTGGGCCGGTCCGGACACGGCGAGCGGGGCGTCCTCGGGCACGGGGGTACCCGGCTTGTCGACGCGCCGCCCGGCCACCGTCACGTGGCCCGCCAGGATCGCGGCCTGGGCCTCCCGGCGCGAGGCGCACAAGCCCCGCCGGACCAGCGCCACGTCCAGGCGTTCCCGTCGCGCGGCCCCCATCGTCAGGCACGCTTGCGCGCCGGTTCGAGCCACCCGAGCACCTGCTTGACCACGCCTTCCGCCGTCAGCCCGTACAAGGCCAGGAAGTGGCCCACCGGCCCGTGGTCGATGAACTCGTCGGGCAGGGCCAGGACGCGCACGGGCACCCCGATCTGGCTCTCCTCGGCCCACTCGAGCACGGCGCTGCCGAAGCCCCCGCGGCGGACGTGCTCCTCCAGGGTGACCAGCAGCCGGCTGGTCCGCGCCGCCTCGGCCAAGGTCTCGGTGTCGAGAGGTTTGGCGAACCGCGCGTTCACGACGCCCGCCTCGATGCCCCGCCGGGCGAGTTCGTCGGCCGCCTCCAACGCGGTGTAGACGATCGGGCCGAATCCCACGAGCGTGACGTCGCGTCCCCGCCGCAGCCACTCCGCCCGGCCCCACGGCACGCCCACGAGCGGCTCCAGGGGCACCCCCCGGCCCGCGCCCCGCGGATACCGGATGGCCGCCGGGTGCGGCTGCTGGAACGCGGCGTAGAGGAGCTGCCGGGTTTCCGCCTCGTCCTTGCCCATGGCCACGTTCATGTTGGGCACGGTCCGGAGGAAGGCGATGTCGAACACGCCTTGGTGGGTGGCCCCGTCGGCCCCGACCAGCCCCGCCCGGTCGACACCGAAGACGACCGGCAGATCCTGGTGGCACACGTCGTGAATCACCTGGTCGTAGCCCCGCTGCAGGAACGTGCTGTAGACCAGGAACGCCGGCCGCATCCCCGCCGCGGCGAGGCCCGCGGCGAAGGTGGTCGCGTGCTGCTCGGCGATCCCCACGTCGAAGGCGCGCTCGGGGAACACGCGGGCGAACGCCTCCACGCCGGTGGAATCGGGCATGGCGGCGGTGATGGCCACGATCCGGGCATCGTTCCGCGCCATCTCGATCAGGGTCTCCCCCACGACTTGGCTGTAGCTGGGCGGGGCGGCCGTCTTCGCGATCTGCCCGCTCTTGGCGTCGAACGGACCGGGCCCGTGGAACCGCTCCGGCGCTTTCTCGGCCGCCTTGAACCCGCGCCCCTTCTGGGTGACCACGTGCACCAGCACGGGACCGTCCACGTGCTTGCTCCGCTCGAGCAGCTCGACCAGGTCGCCGAGCGCGTGCCCGTCGATGGGCCCGAAGTACGTGAAACCGAGCTCCTCGAACACGTTGCCGGGCAGCACGAGGTGCCGGAGGCCGTCCTTGACCCGCTCGGCGACGCGGAGCATCGGCCCTCCGACGAGCGGCAGGCCGTCGAGCAGCGTCTCCAGGTCCTGCTTGAGCCGCTGGTAGCCCGGCCGCGAGCGCAGCCCGGTCAGGTACCGGGACAGCGCGCCCACGTTGGGCGCGATGGACATCGAGTTGTCGTTGAGGACCACGATGAGCCGGATCCGCAGATGACCCGCGTGGTTGAGCCCCTCCCACGCCATGCCGGCCGTCAGCGCCCCGTCGCCGACGGTCGCCACCACGTGGTAGGTCTCCCCGGCCAGGTCACGGGCCACCGCCATGCCGACCGCGGCCGAGATCGCCGTGGAGGAGTGGCCGGCCTCCCAGATGTCGTAGGGACTCTCCCGGCGCTTCAAGAAACCGCTCGGCCCGCCGAGCTGGCGCAGCCTGGCGAAGGCCTCCCGCCGGCCGGTGACCAGCTTGTGGGCGTAGGCTTGATGGCCGATGTCGAACACGATGCGGTCCCGCGGCGTGTCGAACACCTTGTGCAAGGCGAGGATCAGCTCGACGGCGCCCAGGCTGGCCCCCACGTGCCCGCCGGTCTTGGACGTGGTCTCGATGATGGTGGCCCGGATGTCCCGGGCCAGGTGCTCCAAGTCCCTGATCGACCAGTGACGGAAATCTTCCGGCGACTGGACCCGGTCCAGCCATTCGCCCATCGGCTCCCCTCCTCGCCCGAGCGGACCGCCTCAGCGGTCCCGCTCCAGCACGAAGCGCGCCACCGCCCGCAGCGCGTCCCCCGAGGCCCCCGGCACCGCGTCCAAGGCCCGTTCGGTCTCGCGGACCGCCATCCGCCGCGCCGTCTCGACTCCGTAGAGCGACACGTACGTCGTCTTGCCCTGGCGCGCGTCGCGGCCCGCCGCCTTGCCCATGACGCGCCCGTCGCCGACCACGTCTAAAATATCATCGGTGATCTGGAACGCCAATCCGACCGCCTGGCCGTAGATCGACAGGGACCGCACGGCCCGGTCGTCCTCCAGTAGCCAGGCGGGCAACTCCGCGGCGCAGCTGATGAGCGCTCCCGTCTTGGCGCGGTGGAGCGCCTCGAGGGCGTCGGCGCCGTCCGCCGCGGAAAACCTGAGGTCCCGCATCTGCCCCCCCACCAGTCCCGCGTGCCCGGCCGCCTCCGCCAGCCGCGCCACCGCCCGGACCACGCCGCGGGGTGGGCCGGGATGGGCCGCCAGGCGGCCGAAGGCCTCGGTCAGGAGCGCGTCGCCCACCAGGATGGCGACATCCTCGGCGAAGGCCCGGTGGACCGTGGGCCGGCCCCGCCGCAGGTCGTCGTTGTCCATCGCCGGGAGGTCGTCGTGGACCAGGGAGTAGGCGTGGATCATCTCCACGGCCATGGCCGGGGCGAGCATCGACTCCGGCGGCACGCCGAGCCAGCGCGCCGCGCCGAACACCAGGGCCGGCCGAAATCGCTTGCCCGGCCCCAGGAGGGCGTAGCGGATGGCCGCGTACAGCGGCGCCGGCGGCGTGTCGGGCGGCGGGAAGGCGGCCTCCAGCGCCGGGTCGACCCAAGCCGCCGCCTGCTCCAGCCATTCTGCGCCCGTCATGTGCCCACCTGACCGCGTTCGTCCTCCAGCCACTCCACGGGAGCGAGGGCGCCTTCCGTCTCCGCGTTGAGCAGCGCCTCGGCCCGATCGAGGAGGGCCTCCGCCTCCCGGCACAGCCGGGCCCCCTCCTGGAACAGGGCCACGGAATCCTCGAGCGACGCGCCTCCCGCTTCCAGCATGCGGACAATCTCTTCAAGCCGGGCCATGACCTGCTCGAACCGTCCGCCGACCGCCTCCGCCATCGCGCTCCGCTCCCTCCTCCGCCTCGTGGGCCCGCACCGACGCCACGTCCCAGCGTCCGTCGGCCCATGTCACCACGAGCGTCTGTCCCACCCGGACGTCGCGGGCCCGGACGTGGTGGCCCGCCGCATCCGTCACCAGACTGTAGCCCCGTTCCAGCACCGCGAGCGGATCCAGCGCCTCAAGCCGCCCGGCAAGCCGCGACAGGCGGGCCCGACGCCCCGCCAGGTCGTGCCGGTACGCCGCCTCCATCGCCTCGGCGAGCCGGGCGACGGCCATCCGGCGCCCCGTCAACAGCATCGTCGGGCTGGCGAGCACTCCGTGGGTCGACCACCCGTCGAGCCGGCGGCGTTCCTGGGCCACCCGCCAGCGCACGTGCTGCACCAGGCGCCGGCGGAAAGCCGCCACCCGGTCGAGCAGCACGGCGCGTTCCGGCACCGTCATCTCGGCCGCCGCCGAGGGCGTCGGGGCCCGCACGTCGGCGGCCAGGTCGGTCAGCGTGACGTCGATCTCATGCCCCACGGCCGAGACCACCGGCTTCGGGCACGCCGCCACCGCCCGCACCACGCGCTCGTCGTTGAAGGCCCCGAGATCCTCCTTGGAACCGCCGCCGCGCGCCACGATGATCACGTCCACCAGCGGGTGCGCCGCCACCCGCGCGAGGCCCGCCACGATGGACTCGGGCGCGCGCTCGCCCTGAACCAGCACGGGAGCGACCACCAGCCGGAGCCCGGGAAACCGACGGAACGTCACCGTCCGCACATCCTGCAACGCCGCCCCGACGGGACTGGTGACCACCCCCACGGCCCGCGGCAGGTCGGGAAGGCGGCGCTTCGGGCGGCTGAAAAGGCCCTCCTCCGCCAAGCGCCGCTTGAGTGCCTCCAGGGCGAGGTAGCGCTCCCCCATCCCCACCGGCTCCATGTAGCGGACATACACCTGGCACTGGCCGTCGCGCTCGTACACCGACAGGCGCCCCGCCACCACCACCGCCTGGCCGTCCTCCGGGTGGAAACGGAGCGACTGGGCGTCGCTCCGGAACATGACGCACCGGATGGACGCCGCGTCCTTGAGGGTGAAGTACCAATGCCCCGACGAATGCCGGCGCACGTTGGCCAACTCGCCCACGACCCACAGCTTCTGCAGGGCGGGGTCCTCGTCGACCAGGCGCTTGAGGTGGGCCACCAGCTGGCTGACCGACCACACCTTACCCGGCAGCACGCTGGTAGGCCTCCCACGTGTTCTGGAGCAGCATCGCGATGGTCATCGGCCCGACCCCGCCCGGGACGGGGGTGAGCCATCCGGCCACGGAGGCCACGGCGTCCTGGTCCACGTCGCCCTTGAGCCCCGTCTCCGTCCGCGTGATCCCCACGTCCACCACGGCCGCGCCGGGCTTGACCCAGTCGGCCGTCACCAAGCCGGCCCGCCCCGCCGCCACCACCAGGATGTCGGCCTCCCGGGCCACCCGCTCGATGTCCGGCGTGCGCGAATGGCACACCGTAACCGTCGCGTGGGCCGCGGTGAGCATGAGCGCCACCGGCAGGCCCACCAGGTGGCTCCGGCCCACGACGACCGCCCGGCGGCCGGCCACCGGCACGCCGTAGTGCTCGAGGAGCGCCATGATGCCCCGCGGCGTGCAGGGACGCGGCCCCGGCTGGTTGAGCAGCAGGCGGCCGAGGTTCACCGGGTGCAGGCCGTCGGCGTCCTTGCGGGGATCGATGGCCTCGAGCACCGCCGACCGGTCGATGCCCGGGGGGAGCGGCATCTGGACCAGAATGCCGTGCACGTGGGGATCCGCGTTGAGCTGGTCCAGGACCGCCAACACCGCGCCGGTGTCCGTCGTAGCCGGCAACCGGACCTCCCGCGACGCGAAGCCGACCTCCGCGCAGGCGCGCACCTTCTGGCCCACGTAGACCACGGAGGCGGGATCCTCGCCCACCAGGACCACCGCCAGTCCGGGGGGCTTCTCGCCCCGGGCGACCACGTCCGCGACGGCGGCCTTGAGCTGCGCCCGGATGGCCTGCGCCAGCGTCCGGCCTTCGGCCCGGACCGCACGGGCTTCATACCCTGTCATCTTCGGCCTCCTCCACGGAGACGGATTGGCGGCGCTCCCCGACCGGCGCCCGGGGCGAGCCCCCTTCCGCGCCGAGGGCCCACCAACCGATCCACGCCACGCCGACGGCGTTGTCGCGCGACAGCTCCGGCGACGCGAAGAACAGCGGCCACGCCTCCCCCAGCAGATCCGCCAGCGTCGCCCTAAGCCGCCGGTTGGCGGCCACGCCGCCCACGACCAGCACCGGTGCCGGCGGCCGGGCGGCGGCACGCACCAACGCCGCGAGGGCTCGCGCCAGCACGTCCTCCACGGCCCGCGCCACCGCCGCCGGCTCGACGCCGGCGGCGATGGCCCGCATCGCCTGGGCCTCGGGCCCGGAGAAACTGATGATCCACCGTCCGTCGCGCTGAACCGGCGCCATAAACGGCAACACCAGCCGGTCGCGCGCCGTCCGTGCCAGGGCCTCGAGGGCCGGGCCGGCGGGAAACGGCAGCCCCAGCCGCACGCCGACGCGGTCGACCAACTGCCCCCCGTAGAGATCGCCGGTGCCTCCGACGGACTCCACCGCGAACCCCGGGGGCCGGCGGCGGACCGCGAGCAGTTCCGTCGTGCCGCCCGAGACGTGGAGCGCCCAGAACGTATCGGTGGCGGGGCCGCCGGCATCGACCAGGCCCGCGGCGATATGGCCCTCCTGATGCGTGGTCTCGACCAGCGGCACCCCGAGCGCGTCGGCGAGCAGCCGCGCGGCCGCGCGCCCCGCCTCGAACGGCGGCAGGTAGGAGTCGGGCACGGGGCGCGGCCGGGCGGAGACCGCGATCCCTGCCAGGAGTGCGTCGCCCCTGACCTCCGCCACCAACGCCGGCAGGTGCACGACATGTTGGAAGAAGGCCTCGCTCGGGCGGAGCCCACGTCCCCCGGGCGGGACCTCGGCCACGCGCCGGGCCTCCCGCACCACCCGACGGCCGTCGACCAAGGCCACCGACGCCGTGTAGGCGCTCGTGTCCAGCCCCAGCACGGCGCCCCGGCTACCCCTCACGACCGAGCTCCCGCGCGGCGGCGCTCAGGATGCCGTTGACGAAGCGTTTGCCCTCGGGCGTGGAGTACAGGTTGGCCAGTTGCACCGCCTCGGAGAGGGCGACCGGGGCCGGCACGTCCGGTTCGAACCGGAGCTCGTACAGGCCGAGGCGCAGGATGTTCCGGTCCACCGCGCTCATCCGCTCCACCCGCCAGTCGTGCGACAGCCGCTCCAGTTCGGCGTCCAGTTCGGCTCGGTGGCGGACGACACCCTCCAGGAGGCTTCGGGCAAACGCGAAGGAGGGCGCATCGAGCTTGACGTCGCCCCGGGCCAGGATGGCCTCGGGGTCGGTCCCGCCCACGTCGTGCTCGTACAGCCAGCGGACGGCGACTTCGCGCGCTTGCCGGCGCGACACCGCCTCACCCCCTCCCGACCGTGGATCCTAGCCGCGGTCGGGCGGTGGGCCCCCGCCGTCGGACGACGACTCGGGCGGGAACGTCACACCCTGGACGTGGATGTTGACCTCCCGCACCTGAAGCCCCGTCATGGACTCGATGGCGTGCTTGACCCGCTGCTGCACGGCGAACGCCACGTCCGGAATGCGCGAGCCGAACTCGACCGCCAGGTAGAGGTCCAGCGTGGCCACGCCGTTGGTGATGTCCACCTTGACCCCTTTGCCCAGGTTCTTCCGGCCCAACAACTCGGTGATACCCCCGACGAGGCCTCCCGACATGCCGGCCACGCCCGGCACCTCGGTCGCGGCGAACCCCGCGATGACCTCGACCACGTCGTTGGCGATGTGGACCGATCCCGCCTCCGTCGCCTCGCCCGCCATGATGCCCACCCCCTCCGTCCCGTCGTCAGGCGCCGGGCACCCGTTCGGCGAGGAAGTTCGTCGACAGGCGGCCCGCCTGGAAATCCGGGTCGTCCATGAGCCGTCGGTGCAGCTCCCGCGTCGTCTTGACGCCTTCGATGACGAACTCGTCCAGCGCCCGCCGCATCCGGGCGATGGCCTCGTCCCGGTCCCGGCCCCACGTCACCAGTTTGGCCAACAACGAGTCGTAAAACGGCTGCACCTGCGTCCCCGGCCCGGCCCCGCTGTCCACCCGCACCCCCGGCCCCGCCGGCAACTCCCACGCCGTCACCGTCCCCGGAGACGGCCGGAACTGCTGGTCCGGATCCTCCGCGTTGATCCGGCACTCGATGGCCCAGCCGCGCAGCTCTACCTGGCTCTGGTCGAACGACAGCGGCTCCCCCGCCGCGATCCGGATCTGCTCCTTGACGATGTCGATCCCCGTCACCATCTCCGTGACCGCGTGCTCCACCTGGATCCGCGTGTTCATCTCCATGAAGTAAAACTGGCCCTGGTCATCCAGGAGAAACTCGATCGTCCCCGCCGAGGTGTACTCCACCGCCCGGGCCGCCGCCACCGCCGCCTGGCTCATCGCCGCCCGCAGTTCCGGCGTCAGCGCCGTCGACGGCGCCTCCTCCAGGATCTTCTGCCGCCGCCGCTGCAGCGACGACTCCCGCTCCCCCAGCGTCACGATGTGCCCGTGCGTGTCCGCCAGCACCTGGATCTCGATGTGCCGTGGGTTCCGGAGGTACTTCTCCAGATACAGGTCCCCGTTGCCGAACGCCGACAGCGCCTCCCGCCGGGCCCGCTCCAGGCTCTCCGCCAGCTGGTCCGGACTCTCCACGATCCGGATCCCCCGGCCGCCCCCGCCGCCCGACGCCTTCACCAGCACCGGATAGCCGATCTCCGCCGCGAGCCGCTCCGCCTCCTCCACCGACGTCACCACGCCCGGCGACCCCGGCACCACCGGCACGCCCGCGGCCCGCATCGTCTCCCGCGCCTGCGCTTTGATCCCCATCCGCTCGATCGCCGCCGGCGACGGCCCGATGAACGTGATCCCCCAGATCCGGCACACGTCCGCGAACCGGTGGTTCTCCGACAAAAACCCGTAGCCGGGGTGGATCGCCTCCGCCCCCGTCTGCACCGCCGCGTTGATGATGTTCGGAATGTGCAGGTAACTGTGCACCGCCGGCGCCGGGCCGATCGGGAACGCCTCGTCCGCGTAGCGCACGTGCAAGGCGTCCCGATCCGCCTCCGAGTACACCGCCACCGTCTTGATGCCGAGTTCCCGCGCCGCCCGCATCACCCGGATGGCGATCTCGCCCCGGTTGGCTACGAGGATCTTCTTGAACAAGCCGCCACCTCCGCGTCTGACATCCCTATGACACCATAAGCGTCAGGGCGTGTCCAGGGGCGGCCCCGCCGCGCTCAGGTGCTCGACTTGGGCACGATCACCACGTCCTCGGGCGGCAGCCCCGTCACCTGCGTGGCCGTGTCCGCGATCTGGGCCACTTGGTCGGCGGTCAGATGCTGGGCTCCGACCATCACCACCACCGAGTTGGGTTGGACCTCCGCCGCCACCAGCGGAAAGCCGTGGGCGCTCACGATGCCTTCGATCCGCATCGCCTGCTTGAGTTCCTCCGTGTCGCGCACCAGCGTCGCCTCCGCCTGGTCCCGCGCCTGTTGCGACACGCCGGGGTTCTTGACCAGGGCCTCGAGGGTCGCGATCTCCTTCGACATCACGTCGTCGCGGTGCTGCCGGTAGTTGGCGAAATAGTTGGCCAGCGCCTGGAGGCTGGACGTGGTGCTGCCGGAGGTGGACGGAGCCGGACTCGTCTGGGACGCGGGCGTGCGGTGATAGGCGACGTAGCCCAGCAGCACCGCGAGCACGCCCAGGAACGCCACGAACCGGATCAAGGCGGATCGCCGCATGTTTACTCGCCTCCTCCATTGGGTAGGACCAGGACTTGATACGGTTGGATCTGCAGTAACGTCTCCACGGCCTGGGTGATCTCCTCGCGGACCTGGGGATCCCGGGCCCCTGTCGCCACGACCACCACCCCGGCTACCGCCGGGCCAACTTCGTCCAGGGGCGCGCTGCGCCCGTTCGCGTACTCCGTCACCGCACTCTTCGACAGCGTCACGGCCACGTGGACGGCGCCGGCACCCGGGATGGCCGCCACGATCCGCCCCAGTTCGCTGTCCAAGGCAGCCTCCTCGGCCCCCAGGGGCCCGGTGTCGGCCACCGCCGTCGCGGCGGGGGGCGTGGTGCCGGAGGCGGCCGTCGGGGTGCCGTGCCCGCCGCCCCAAGTCCCCCAGACGACCAGCCCGAGTCCCACGGTGCCCACCAGGAGGAGCCGCACGAAGGCCGGACGATCGTCCTCCCACAGTCGCGTCAACCACTGCCGCCACTCGGGACCCACGGCTAAGGCCCTCCCTTCGCGTCCGCCACCGTCACCCCGACCTCGCGTCCGGGCACCGCCATCACCTCCTCCACCGCGGCCCGGGCCGCCTGGACCAGCGCCCCCCGGTCCGCCGTCCGGTCGACCTGAAGCCGCACCGCCACGGGCGGCCCGCGGTCCACCTCGACGGCCCGCACCCCGGGCAGTGCCTCGAGCATGGCGGCCACCTCGTCGCGCTGCTGGCGGGCGAGAGTCGCCGCGAACGCGGCGGGCGACCCCGGGGCGAACCAACGGGCCACGTCGGGCGCCGTCAGGGCGGGGCGGAGCCAGCTCACCAGGGGGCTCAGGACCGCCAGGAGGATGACCAAGCCCATGGCGAGATCGGCATAGCGGCGGAGCGACCCGCTGGGCAGGAGCCACTCCAGCACGTTGCCGAGCGCCACGAGCCCGACCAGCGTCCGCACCCAGGCCAGCACGTGCGCCATCATGGGGCCACCCCGCTCGCGGCGGAGACGACCACGGTGAGCGTGATGAAGAACATCAGCGCGACCGCCGCCCCCGTCGCCGCCAGGTAGCCGAGGCCGTTGGCCATCACGGCCAGGGTGCGGCTGACTCCCACGGCGGCCAGGGGTTCCGCTCCCGCCGCACCGAGCCGGAAGAACAACATCATCACCAGCACCTTGACCAGAGGGAAGAGGACCGTCAGCATCACCGCGACGCCCGCCACCACGCCGAGCGCCGCCAGAATCAACCCCGACGAGCGCAGGACCACGTCCATGGCGTCGGAGAACATCTTGCCGACCACCGGGATCATCGCGTTAGCCAGGAACTTCCCGGTCCGGAGGGCGAGGCCGTCGGCCATCTTCCCCGCCACGTTCTCGAGCGCTGCCACCGCCAGGAAGAGCGTGAGCAGCCCGCCGAGGCTGAACAGCCCCGCCTGGCGCAAGACCCCCGCGAGCTGACTCAGCGGAAACCGCGGCATCCACGCGGAGAGCACCTCGACCGTCACCGCTCCCAGCAACAGCGGCAGCACCCACTGCTGCGCCACCACGGCGATCAGGTTGACGGCGGACAGCAGGAGCGGATGGAACAAGCCCGCCGACCCGACCGCCCCGCTTGAGGCCATCAGGACTACCACGGCGGGGATCGACGCCTCCATCAGCGCCACCAACTGACCGATCATCCCCGTGACCGCTCGCACGGCGATGGCGAACGACGCCGCCGCCACCCCCACCAGCGCGGCCGTGACCACCAACTGCGCCAGGTCCGCCACGGCCCGTTCCGCGAAGGCCTCGCCCAGCCGGCCGACGACCGCCGCCAGCACCGTGAGGAGCAGAAGGATGCCGAGGACCCGCCCTTCGGCCAGCACGTCGCCCAGCACCGCCTGCTCCGCCCCCGCCACCAAGCGCTCGAGGGCGATGGGATTCTTGTGATGCAGGAGGGCCTCGACCACGCCGCTCAAGGTCGGGGGCGGCACGGACGGGTGGGCCTGCCCGAGGCCGTTCAGATAACGGTCGAGGGCGCGGGCGTCGAGCGTGCGGATCTCCTGCTGGGTGATCCGGTCCACCGACACCGCCCGGACCGGGGTCGGCGACCCGATCCCGACCGCGACCAGCACGCCTGCCGCGAGCACCCCCGCCCAGGGCCCCCTCATGACGGCAGCAGCCGGAGCAGCAGGCGAACGATGGCGGTGACCACGGGAACCGCCAAGACCAGGATGAGCACCTTGCCCGCCAGCTCGATCTTCGTCGCCACCGCCTGCTCCCCCACATCCTGCGCCAACTGCGCGCCCAAGGTCGCCAGGTACGCGATACCCACCACCTTCAGCAGCACCGAGAGGTACAGTCCCCGCACGTGACTCAGGGCGACGAGGCGGTTGAGGGCCACCAGCACCTGGTCGAGGGGGCCCAGGACGGCCAGGAGCAGCACCGCCACCGCGCCGAGCCGGACCACCAGGGCCAGCGCGCGCTGCTGGAACTGGCCCAGCACGACCAGCAGCACCACCACCACCAGCCCGAAGCCGACCAGCCGCATCGCCGTCAGCATGGCCGCCGCCCCCGTCCGCCGTCCCGCCGCGCCGTGCCCTCCGCTACAGCCGGAACATAGTCAGCACGGTCTGGAACAGCTGGCTCAACACCTGCACCACCATCAGCAGCATCACCGCGACGCCGCCCAGGGCGACCAGGTTGGCGAGCTCCTTGCGGTTGACGCGTTCGAGGATCTCGTAGGCGATGGCCACGACGAAGCCGATGCCCGCCAGCCTGAGGATGAGATCGATGTTGACCATCCACCCCTCGCCTCCACCCCGTCACGCGGCCAGCACCGCGACGGCGGCGCCGCCCAGCGCCATCAGGGTGGCCAGCGCCCGGCCCTTCTCGGCCCGTTCCCGTTCCGCCTCCGCGACCAGCGCCCGGAGCCGCTCCCGCGCCGCGGCCAGGTGGGCGGCCTGCTCCGCGCGGGAGAAGCGCCCGAGCACCTCCCCCAGCGCCCCGAGCACCGCCCGGTCCTCCGCCCGGAGATAGCCCGCCTCCTCGAGCGCCCGCCGCCACAACTCCGCTGTCGGCCGCACCTCCCGCGCCCCCGCGGCCAGGAACGTCTGGACCGCCCGCCGCACCCCCGGAGCGGTGCCGGCGACCGCCTCGGCCAGGGCCCCGCCGATCTCCCGTCCCTCCCAGCGGACCGCCGACTCCAGTCGGGCCAGGACGAGCTCGAACCCGTGCAGCTCCTCCACCCGCCGGGCGAACGGCAGCGCGGCGGTCCGCCCCAAGAGCCATCCCGCCAGGGCGAGGAGCGTCGCCCCAGCGGCCCGCACCATCCCCGCGGTCATCCGTCGAGCCGCGTGAGCGACACGGCCAGTCCGCCGGCCGGCCGCGACAGCCGGACCAGCCAGTCGAACACGCCGTCCGGCCACTTCAGGCCGCCGGCGCGTCCCCGGCGCCCCACGCCGTCGTCCGCCGCGTGCACCGTCGCGAGCACGGCCACGCCCGACCGCCGGGCCCACGCGAGGGCCCGCCATTCGTCCGGCCGGGCCACCTCGTCCACGGCCACCACGTCGGGGGCCAGGACCCGCACCGCCACCTCGATGCCCCGAGCCTTGGGCCAACCGTCGAGCACGTCGGTGTGCGGACCCAGGTCGAAGCCCTCCGGTCCGCCGGCCAGTTCCCGCCGGCTGTCCACCACCACGACCTTCACGCCGCGTTCCGAGAGTTGCCGGACGGCATCGCGCAGCACGGTCGTCTTGCCCCCGCGGGGCGGCGCCGCGAGAAGGGCCGACGGCGGCGGTCCCCCGTGCCAAATCGCCATGAGCGGGTCCGCGGCGCCCGGCACCGCCCGGCTGATCCGGAGATTCAGGCCGGTCCAGTCCCGCGTGGTCTGGACCCGACCGTCGCTCAGGACCGCGCGGCCCGCCAGCCCCACCCGGTGGCCCCCGGGCAGGGTCAGGAAACCCTCCGCCAACTCGGCCTCCCGCGCGTACAGCGATCGGTCGGCGAGCCGCTCCACCACCGCCTGCAACGCCGCTTGCGTCCAGACGGGCAGGCCGTCCGGGCGCCCCACGACGCCGGCCGGCCCGAGCCAGCCGGCCCAGTCGGCGCCGTAGAGCGCCAGAGGCCGGCCGAGCCGGACGCGCACCTCCTCCAGCGTCGCCGCGCGCAGGGGATCCAGCATCTCGAGCCAGCCGGACCAGGGCGGCCCGAACAGCCGTTCGAAGCCCACGGCTACGGCGGTCTGCATCCTTGAGCCCCTCCTTCTCTCCTCGCTGACCTGCCCTATTGCTATGGGACGGGCTTCCGGGTTAGACCAGGCCCCCGGGCAGGGACTCCGGCGGACGACGGCGAAACCGCCGTCCAGGCGGCAAGACGGCCAAAGACGACCGTGACGGAGGAGGCGGGGCGGCATGACGCGGTGGGTGACGGGGCTCGACGGCGTGCGCCTGGCGGTCGAGGACGCGGGGCCGGCGGACGGGGTGCCCGTCGTGCTGGTGCACGGGTATTCGCAGGCACGGTGGTGCTGGACGAAACAGTTCGCGTCGGCGCGGCTCGGGGAATTCCGTCTCGTGGCGCCGGACCTCCGCGGCCACGGGGAGTCGGACAAGCCGCGGGGTCCCTACGGCGCCCGGGAGTGGGCGGGGGATCTGTCCGCCGTGATCACGGCCCTGGGGTTGGAGCGTCCGGTCCTGGTCGGCTGGTCCTACGGGGGCATGGTGGTGGGCGACTTCCTCGCCGCCTACGGACCCGAGGCCGTCCGCGGCATCGTCCTCGTCGCGGCGACCGGAGAGCGGGGGACGGAGCGCGCCTGCTCGTGGCGGGGTCCCGAACGCCTGGCGCTCGGCGACGGTCTCGGCTCCGACGACGCGGAGGCCAGCGTCGCGGCTCTCCAGGCGTTCGTGGCCCTCCTCACGGCCCGTCCCCTCGACGCGGCCGCCGCGGCGACCCTGCTCGGCACGAACGTGATGGTCCCGCCATACGTACGACGGGCCCTCGACGCGCGCACGGGCTCCCACGAGTCGACCTTCGCCGCCTACCGCGGCCCCGCGCTCGTGATCCACGGCGAAGCCGACCGCATCGTCCTGCCGGAGGCGGCCCGGACCCAGGCGGCCTGGATGCCCCAGGCCACCCTGCGGATCTACCCCGGTGTCGGCCACATGCCTTTCTGGGAGGCGCCGGAACAGTTCGACGCCGACCTGGCGGCGTTCCTAACCGCCGTTCGCGGCTAGCGCGCCGCCGCGCGGCCTATGCCCCGCGCGAGAAGAAAGGGGGGCGCCGGTTCCCGGTCCGGCGCCCCCGTCCCCGCCGTGACCGGATCAGAAGACGATGAGCGGCTTGATGACGCCGTCGAGCTTCTTGTCCATGATCTCGAAGGCGCGGTCGAGTTCGTCGAAACGGAAGGTGTACGTGGTCATCGGGGTCGGGTCGAGCCGCCCCTGCGCCAGAAGCCGCAACAGGGTCGAGCCGGAGCCGCCCGCCGGGACACAGGCCCGTCTTGATGGTCTTCTCGGCCATCCCGACCCCCCAGTCGAGCCGCGGGATCTGGAGGTACTCGCCGTGCCCGTGGTAGCCGATGTTGGAGATGGTCCCGCCCGGCTTGGTCACTTTGATGGCCTGCTGGAAGGTGAGCGGGGACCCGAGCGCCTCGATGGCGGTGTCGACCCCGACGCCGTCCGTCAGCTCCAGGATGCGGGCGACAACGTCCTCCCGCGTGTAGTCCACCACCACGTCGGCGCCGTAGAACCGCGCCAGCTCCTGGCGGCGCGGCACCGACTCCACGGCGATGACGAGCCCCGCCCCCCGGAGCCGCGCGCCTGCCGTGGCCATGAGGCCCACGGCGCCCTGGGCGAAGATCGCCACGGTTCCCCCGATGGGGATGTCGCCGTTCTCGGCGCCCATGAAACCGGTGGACATCATGTCGGCGCAGTAGACGGCCGCCTCGTCGGGCACGTTGTCCGGGATCTTCGCCATGTTGGCGTCGGCCTCGTTCACGTGGAAGTACTCGGCGAAGACGCCGTCCTTGGTGTTGGAGAACTTCCAGCCACCCAGCGGCGCCCCCGACTGGGACGGATGGCCGGCCTGGGACGCCGCGTCGCCCCAGTCGGGCGTGATGGCGCCGACCACCACCCGGTCACCGGGTTTGAACCGGCGCACCTGGTCGCCCACTTCGTGGACGACACCCACCGCCTCGTGTCCCAGCGTCAGGTTCTCCCGCGGTCCGATGGCCCCGTGCACCGTGTGCGAGTCCGAGGTACAGATGAGCGCCCGCGTGGTCTTGACCACCGCGTCCGTGGGACCCGGACGGGGCACAGGCTTGTCCATGAACCCCACCCGATCGAGCGCCTTCATCACGAAGCTCCGCATCCTCGCGGCCCCCTTTCCCGGTCGGAACGGTTCGTCGTCAGGGTGCTCCAGGCCGTGCATCCTGCCCCGACCCTACCGCCGGCGCTCGGCCGGAAACAGGATCCATCGGGCCCCGCGGCCGGGCCCACCCGGGCGGCGGCCAAGCTTGCGGTAGGCCCACCCGTCCGGGCCCTGTCGTCCGGGCGGGCGCCCGCCGCGGTCGGGGCCCGGCCGGGGCCGGGGCGAGTGGAAGCGACCCGCCTCGCCATGGCCGCGCTCCAGGCGGGGCCCCCCGCGGGCCTCGCCCGACGGGCCGCTATCGGCCCGGGTCCTCGTCCGCGCCGGCCAACGGCGTGGGACCGTAGGACGGGCCAGGGGTGCCGGGATACCCCTCCAGGCCCGCGAGGCGGGGGCGCACCCCGAGGCCCGGCCGGTCAGGGATCTCCGCCCAGCCGTCCCGGATCACCAGGCCGGGGCCCTCCGCCTGCCACAGGAGGGGGTCCACGCCCGGATCGTGCTCGAGCCAGGTGTCCGCCCCCAACCCGGCCAACGCGTGCAGCGTCGCCGCCTGGGCGATCACGCTGTGCATCGCATGCGGGACCACCCTCACGCCCCACAGCCGCGCGACCGCCACCACGTCCCGAAACGGGGTCAACCCGCCGATTTTGGTCACGTCCGGCTGGATGATGTCGGCCCACGCCACGGTGTCCTCGAGCTCACGGAGGGAGTACGCGTTCTCGCCGCCGGCCAGCACCTGGGACGTGCGGCTCCTCAGGCGCCGGTACGCCGCCCGCTCCTCCACCGCCAACGGCTCCTCCAGCCATCCCAGGGTACCGCTCCCGATCCGCTCCAGCAGCGCCAGCGCGTCGGCCAAGCGGTAGCGCGCGTTGACGTCCGCGAACACCTCGACGTCCGGTCCCACGGCCTCCCGGACGGCCCGGACGGCCTCGGCGTCGACCGCCGGCCCCCGCCCGATCCGGATCTTCATCCCGCGAAACCCGGCCTCGCGCCATCGCCGCGCTTCGGCGACGAGGTCGTCCACGGGCTGGTAGGTGAGGTTGTGCCCGCCCACGTAGGCCCGCACGCGTTTGGGCGCGTAGCCGAACAGGACGCACACGGGCACGCCCGCCGCCTGCCCGGCGATGTCCCAGAGCGCGATGTCGATGCCGGAATACGCCATCACGGCCGCTGCGCCCGGACTGTGGGTGCGGAAGTACCGTTCCTGGATGCGGAGCCAGCACTCGGCCGGGTGCGGCGGAAGGCCGACCAGCTGCGGGCCGAGCACGTGGTCCACCAGGTTGGCGATGGCGGCCGGCGCCTGGCCGTGGTGCGACTCGCCCCAGCCCACGAGCCCCGCGTCCGTCGACACCTCCACCGCGATCCAGTCCCGTTTGAAGAGCCGTCCGACCCCGCCGACCCGCCCCGGCGGCATGGGCACGCTGAAGTGATGGGCCTTGATCCCCGTGATGCGCATCGCGTTCGCTCCCCCCGTGTCGTGTGGCCGCGCGCTCGGGCGCCGGCCGCACTTCGAATGAAGGCGAACGCGCGCCCGGGCGCAAGTCCCCGGGGACCGCCGTACCGGGCGCCACGGGGCACCACCGCTAGGCTCCCTCCCACATGCCGGCAGGCCCTCGCGGGCATTCCGCGGGCGGCCCGATGCCCCGCGGCCCGCCCGCGCGTTGCGCTCCTACCGTCAGACCGGACGGTAGCGGGCCAGGGGCCGGATGAGGCGGCCGCGGCGTCGCTCCTCCCACCAGTGCGCCGTCCAACCCGCCATCCGCCCCAGGGCGAAGGTCGGCGGGCACAGCGCGCGCGGGATACCCAGGGCCTTGAGCACCGCTGCCGCGTAGAACTCGACGTTGGTTGCCAGGGGGCGTTCCGGATGCCGCTCGGCCAAGAGACGCAAGGCGGCCTCCTCCGTCCTCGCGGCCAGCCGGGCCCACGGGTCCTCGCCGGCGAGTTGCTCGAACACCGCCCGGAGTGCCCGCGCCCGGGGGTCCACAGCCCGATACACCCGGTGGCCGAATCCCATCAACCGCTCACCCGCGTCGAGCTTGGCCCGCAGCACCGCCTCGGGATCGTCCGGTTGCCGTCCGATCTCTTCCAGAAGGGTGAGGACGCCTTCGGGGGCTCCACCGTGGCGCGGACCGGACAGCACGCCCACCCCGGCCGCCAGGGCGAGGGGCAGACGGGCCCCGGTGCTCGCCGCGACCCGCACCGCGAACGTGGACGCGTTGAGGCTGTGCTCCGCGGCCATCACCCAGTAGGCGTCGAGGGCCCGGACGTGGGTCGGCGTGGGCGTCCGCCCCGTGACCAAGGCCAGATAGCGCGCCGCCACCGGCGCATCCGGGTCGTCGCAGCGCCGCCCGCCGGACACCGCCCGTCCGAACATGACCGGAAGGCCCAGGACGAGGCGGCAGGCGGACTCCACGTCGTCGGGCCACGCGTCGTCGAGATGCAGCAACACGGCCGCCAAGGCCGCCATGGGACGGGCCGGCCAGGGTCGGTCCGGCAGCTCGCGCCAAGCCGGACCGCCGAGATCCCGCATTGTCCCGGTCACCAGCCACGGCACCAGGGTTTCGAAGCGGAAGGTCTGGACCACCTCTTCGATGGGTCGACCTCGATACGTCAGCCGCCCGGTCGCCCCATCCACGTCGGAGAGCGCCGTCTCGGTCACCACCACGCCCTCGAGACCCGGCGGCGCCGTCCATGTCTGCGTGGGCATCTGCATCACCTCAACCCCAAGGTAATGCGGACCGCCCACGTGATCCCGCATAATTAACGCATCTCTGATACGACTTCCGAATCAATGACCGGTTCACCGGGGAGGAGCGCGGATGGATCTGGATTGGGTGCGCACGTTCCTCGCCGCCGCCGACGGCGAAAACTTCCGGCGGGCGGCCAAGCAGCGCTTCGTCAGCCAGGCCACGGTCTCGCAGCACGTCGCCCGGCTGGAGGCGGCGCTCGGAGCCCCGCTGTTCGAACGGGCCGGTCGGCGGGTGCGCTTGAGCCCGGCGGGCCGGGCTT
This sequence comes from Actinomycetes bacterium, assembly GCA_023565505.1. Taxonomy (GTDB): domain Bacteria; phylum Bacillota; class Sulfobacillia; order Sulfobacillales; family JAIMBI01; genus JAIMBI01. Next base: position 110,308 of record JAIMBI010000007.1, read on the forward strand.
TCGTCCCCTACGCCCGGCGCTTGGTCGCCACGGCCGACGCCGGGCGCGAGCAGGTGTGGGCCGTCCGGGCCGGCCGGTCGCGGCCGTTCCGGTTGGCCGTGGCCCCCCTTCTGGCGGAGTCCTCCCTGCTGTCGTGGTTATGCCGCGAAATCCTGCGGCACGAACCGCGTACCGACCTCACCGTTCACGTGGCGTCGGCGGACGCCATCCAGGAGGCCTTGGCCACGGGGCGTGCGGACGCCGCCCTGGTCGACCGCCCGCTTGGGGACGGCCCGATCAGGGCCCGGCTGCTGTTCCGCGACCCCGTGGAACTCCTCGCCGGACTCGAGGGAGGAGACCACGACGCGCCCATCACGCCCGGATCCGTTCTCCTCCGCCGGCACCGACTGGTGGTGGTCGCCGCGGCGCCCTACGCGGCACCGTTCCTGGCCGAATTGGAACAGCGCGGGTGGGTCGTGGCCACGATGGTCGTAGACCAGGCGGCGGTGGCCAAGCGTCTCGCCGAAGAGGGCGTGGGCCTCACCCTCCTCCCCCGGCTCACGGTGGTGCGCGAGCTCCTGGAAGGCCGCCTCTACAACCTGCCCGAGGCGGATCTTCCCCCGCTGGCCCCCCTGGCGGTGTTCTGGGTCACGCCCGAGCCCCCGCCGGACATCGCCGCATGGGCCGAGACCATCCTGCGCCGCCGCTGGCCGGGCGAACCGTAGGGCTTCGACGGCATCCGCCGCGGGCCACGCCACGGCCCAGGGCGGTCGTGCGGTTTCTTGCGCTCCTATCGGGGAAGGGGCAGGATGTGGGGCCCATCCTGCTACACTGGCGCCGAAAGGGGATGACCCATGCAGGATCGCCCGGCCGCCGCCCGGCCGTCGCGCGGCCCCCGTCCGGTCCTCGCGCGGCCCGGACCGCGTCCGCGGCCGGCTCAACGCACCGCTGCGGGCTCCGCCCACTCGCGCCGGACGACGTCCGCGAGCGCGTCGATGAAAGCCGGGTCGTCGTTCAGCGATTCCGTCCGCCGCAACTCGACCCCGCGAGACTCCGCGACCCGCCGGCACTCGATGTCGAGGTCGTAGAGGATCTCGAGGTGGTCCGCGACGAACCCGATCGGGCAGACGAGGATCCGGCGGACGCCCTCGCCCGCGAGGCGTCCGATCGTCGCGGCCACGGACGGGCCTAGCCAGGGCTCGCCTCCGCGACCCTCGCTCTGGTACGCGAAGGTCCACGAGGGTGCGCCGAGCCCCTGGGCGACGAGTCGCGCGGTCTCGAGAAGCTGGGCCGGGTACGGGTCCCTCCACCGGAGGATTCGCTCCGGCAGGCTGTGCGCGCTGAAGACGACCGTCGTGTCCACGAGCGACCAGCCGGCGCGGTCGAGCGCCGCCTGCGTGCGAAGCGGCATCGGGCGGCGATCAAACGGGAGCGTCGCGCTTTCCCCGCAGACGAATGAGCACCCGCTGGCGCTACTTCGGCACCCGGGAACCAGGCCTGGCCCGAGCGTGGGCCGCGTCCGGCGGCGTTGCGGTCCACGATAACCTCTTTCGCCA
>JAIMBI010000008.1 GCA_023565505.1 Actinomycetes bacterium
TATTGGTGTCGGATTTCGTCAGGGGTGGGTCAATTTTATTCCGGCGATCTGGATCATTTTAATTCCGGCGCTAACACCGGCGCCGCCTGCTGCAACACCGGTCGGGCGACACTCAGCGGATCCGGCAGCAACCCTGTGACCCATGCCCACGCAATGGTTCGAGTAACCCAGACCTCCCGCCCGTCAGGGTCCACCCAGCGCCCCGCCAGGACCGTCTCCTGCTCCGCCCAGCGGCCCGCGTCCGCCAGGTGCGGCCAGGCCGTGTCATCGACCACGTCCCGCTCCACGCACCCCCCCGGAGCCACGCGTCCGCCCACTCCGCCTCGCAGGTTGCCACACGGCCCACCCAGGTCACCGGATCGGGCTCCTGCTCCGGATCGTCCCACCATCGACTCAATGCCTCGTCGTCCCCAGGACGCCCCGGCCGCGATCGCTCCGCGTCTGGCGCCTCGGCGCCCCGCTCCACGTCGCCGCTCCCCGTCGCGGCCGGGCGTTCGGCCGTCGGCGTGTCCGGCTTCGGCACTCCCGCCCGCCGGGGGGCCGCCGCCGGGCCGGGGCTCTGCTGGTCGGCGGAGGAAAGGGATTCCCCACATTCGTCCGCACCTGTCTCAGGAGCCGGTCCAGGCATCCACCGCGTCGGGCAGCGGGGTCCACTGTCCACCCGGGCGGCACCGGCCGGCCCCGCCGGTACCACGTCGCCCTGCTCATCCCCAACGCGGTCCACGGCGCCGTCCGCGAGATCGTGTTGGTTACAGGGATTACACAGCGTCACGGCAAAGCCATAATAGGCTTGGAATCGGGCAAAGATCTCGGTCAACCGTGCGCCACGCGTTTGTACCGCCCCCGGTGATTGCCGATTGGGCCGCCTTCAATGCGGACCTCCTCCAGCAGAGTGCCGCCCGCCAGGCGCGGAAGCCCTACAAAAAAAGGGATGCCGTTGGCGACGCTCTGGGCGGAGGACCGCGCGGCGTGTCTGGCCTTACCGTGCGTCCCCTGTTGCCCCAGTGCGCTACACCCGGGTGCGGAACCGATGGCTACGGGAAATTCTGCTTGAGCGGGGTCCACTGGTACTCCACTGCCCCCGAATATGCCGGCCAGAAGGTGTTGGGTGGCCATCGGTGCCCATACGGCCGTCCCCCTGACCCCCGCTGGGCGCCCGATCCCCACCCATGCCCGCCAGTTCGGGACCACCCGCACGGATTCGGTCGATGTGGCCTTGGACCAGGCCTCACGGACCGAACGGAAAGAGGCCCTGCATGCCTTAGCCGAGTGTACCGACCGCTTCAGGTTTGACCATGCAGTACGGGCGCTGGAAGCGGCGCTGGCGCAAGCGTGGCTTGCCTATGGCAATATCCTGGTCCTCGCCACCCAGATGGCCTTGGGGCCCCAACCCCCGGCGGCGGGCCCGGATTTGACGGTCTATGACCAGCTGTTGCCGCAAAGGGGGACGCTCCAATGAGCCGCCGTCCGACCAAACCCCGCCCGGTGCCGGACCGAACCCGCCTCGCGGAGCTCCTGCGCCGCTTAGTGCTCAATCAAACCGCCTTGACGAGGGCTCTGAAAAACCCCCTCGCTGACGACGTTCCGAGGCGTCCATCCGAAAGGAATGCAGCCAGCGAGCGTTTACGGGCCTTTTGGCTTGAGCAAAGGGGGTTGTTGGGTTCGCCGTAGCGGACGACAACGACAGAGTGTTTGTGATCGTTGACGAGGAGAGCTACCGGCGTGATTTCGGGGCGAGTTTGTTAACATCCCTCTACGATTCTTTGCCGGACATCGCCCCCCCGTCGTCGTGCTCCCGCAGCGCGACCGCGAGGCACGGGGCTCAATGGGTCTGCAGGTTGAGTTGCTACAGTGAGATGACCACGGCAGACGATCACGGGCGAAAAGCCTTGCGACTCTGGCGCAGCTACGAAATCTTGCATAGGCGTTATGCGAACTCGCCCCCTCGGATGCCGGCATGCTCGGCATTCTGGCGGTGACGGGGTTCTATTGCATGAAGTCGATGCGTACTTGAGTGTCAAACGTCACTTAATTCCACCACCCTGGTGTCAGGTAATTCCTCCCCCTGACTCCCGGGTGGCGTCGGAGGGACGCCGGCGTCCCCGGCCGATGCATCGGCCGGAGCGTTGAGGGACGTGGTGGGCGAGCCGGCCGCCGACGCCGCGAGGGCGGCCGCGGCGACACGGTGCCGCCGGATTCCGCTTAGACAGCGGCGCCGCCGCGTGGTATCCTGGTCCCCCCACAGGCGGCGTCACACTCTCACCGTGGCGCCAAGGGCCGTTGCGAGAGGCGCGGCCGGCTCCCTCCCCGCTTGGGGAGGCAGGGCCCTCCAGACTACGATAGGTGTTGCCTGGAGGGCCGCCAACGAGCCGGCTGCGCCGTTGACGTTTCTTCCCGGCTGTCGCTGTCCCCCACGTTGTTCGGTCGCGCTCCCCGTGTGCCTGTCGGTCGGTTTCCGCCTCTCCCCGCGGGCCAGCGCGAGAGCGCCTGTGTCCGTTTGGGTCGGGCCCCTGAACCGCAACACGTGTTGCGTACGTATGCCGATTGCCCGTCCCGCCCCACCGGGTACTTTGTGCCATGGTCCGCCTGGGAGGCCCGCGGCTGCGCGCGGCTGGCGCGGCCCGCTGGGGCTCCCTCTGAGCCAAAAAGAGGAGGCCTTGCGATGAGGCTCGGCCTGCAACGCGTTTAAGAGCGGTCCGTGGGGCGAGTTCCCTTGCCGGGCCGTCTTCGGCTGATATCATGACGCCGCCAAGACGGCGGCGATCCGACATGGCGCGGCGCATTCCGATGCTCTTCCGCGACGCCGAAAGGGACCGGCTCCGGCGGGTGGCGCCACGCTACCGAGTGTCGCCGGCGGCCGTCGTGGGCGACGCTGTCCACCGTGACCTGCTGGCTGTCGAGCGCCCCGGCCGCGCCACGTTGCATGCAAGGACCTGGGCGGTCGTGGGCGTGTTCGCCTCGGGGAGCGCGGACGGATCGGCGGCGCACGATCGCCACCTCTCCGATGCGTGCCAAACGTGACTGTGTTGGTCGACGCCAGCCCGGTACACCGTGGTCGATGCCGATGATGCCCATCATGCTGACGCCCCGGCCGCGGGGCAACGCCTCGCCGCCGCGAGCGCCACCGTGGTTACGCACCACGACGTGCTCGGCGCAACGATCGCCCTAGTACAGCACCGCCTGGGATGGCTGCCGTTCGCGCCCTAGTCGACGCGGTGCGGCCGCTGCTGACCGTGGTCTGGGTCACCGCCCCCTTGCATGATGAGGCCCTGGCGGCCCCCGTGCGCCGCCCAGCCACGCCGGCATTCGGCCGCCGTCCGGCGCGCGTCGGATTGCCGGGCCGTCCCCCTGCCCCCGTCGGCTTCGGGGCGCTTTCCCCCGGTCCAGTACCCGGCCGGTTACGCGGACGCGTTGGTCAATGCGGGCATCCACGATGGCGGTCAAGGAGAGTGGCCCCCGGCGTCTTGCGGGGAATCGGGCCCTCGACCCGCGCGTTGCCGGAAGGGAAGGCCACGGGGCCGCGCCGGTGCGTCGACCCGTCGTCCCCTCGTTCCGGTCGGGCCCGCCGTCGGAACCGAGCCCACCCCACTTCCCCATCGCGCCGCGACCAACACGACGCCACCCTCGCTCCGAAGCACCCCCGCGCGGATACCTCCGGCCCGCGGCCTCCCGCGCCGGCCCTCGGGGAGAATGGGTCGCGGCCGGGACATCCGGCGTACCCCACCCCGCCGACGGCGGCGGGTCACCTCAACCCAGGCACCAATCCGGTCGGTCCCTCATAGGCTGATAGTCCCGGCACCCTGCCGGCCGGAGTCCCATTCTGCGGAGGAGGCCGTTCCCCATGGGTTTCACGGTGCTGCTGGCTGCGCTTGCCGCCCTGCTCCCCGTCTGGCGCCTGCTCGCCGGCTACGTCGGCGGCAATGCCTTCCCGCAACCGCTCTCGCCCGAGGAAGAGCAGGCGGCTCTCGAGGCCCTGCGGGCCGGCTCCGTCGAGGCCCGCGCCCGCCTCATCGAGCACAACCTGCGGCTGGTCGCCCACGTCGCCAAGAAGTTCGAGACCCACACCGACGATGTCGACGACCTCATCTCCATCGGCACCGTCGGCCTCATCAAGGCCGTGGACAGCTTTGACCCCGCCAAGGGCGTGCGGCTCGCGACCTACGCCGCCCGATGCATCGAGAACGAGATTCTCATGTACTTCCGGTATCAGAAGAAGTCCCGGGGCGAGGTCAGCCTCTACGACGCCATCGGCGTCGACCGGGAAGGCAACGAGATCACGCTGCTCGATGTCCTGGGATCCGACCCCGAGGTGGTTCCCGACCAGGTGGCGACCCAGATCCAGTTGGAATCGCTCCAGGGATACCTGGGGTCCCTGGATCCCAAGGAGCGCCTCGTCGTCGAGACCCGCTTCGGCATCGGCACGGACCGCCGCCGGACGCAGCGGGAAGTCGCGCGCGCCTTGGGCATCTCCCGGTCCTACGTGTCCCGCATCGAGAAGCGGGCGGTCCAGAAACTGCTGCGGGAGATCGATCCCGACGCCGTCACCGCCTGCCGCAAACAAGCCGAAGGGGCCGGGCCGACGTCGGGCCCCTGAGCCGCCGCTAAGGGCGGCGAGCGAAGGCTGCCCCGACGCCTCGGCCCGTCTCCTATTTCCAGGCCACCATGACGGCGCCCCATCGGTCGTCGCCCACGTAGACGGGGTAGGACAGCAGCGTCATCACCGTGACATTGTTGCGGATGTATGTCTGCACCAGCGGCGGAACGGGCCGATCCGGTCGGCGGAGGCTCACCCCCCGTGCCGCGAAGTCGTCCCGCGTGAGGTTGTTCGGCAGCCAGGCAACCGTCTCGCCCAACCCAACCCGGCCGCCCCGCACCCAGGAGGGGTGGGGCAACAGCCGCTTGAGCCGGTTGCGGTCGTCCTCGGCGGGATCCCCCGTGAGCGGAGGCCGGTCGACCGCCGCGCAAGCGACCACGTATCCGTTCAGGTCCACCACGCTGAACAGGATCCAGTCTTCCCGCCTGATGTATTCGTCCATGAGGGGAAGCAAGTCCGACTCCACCGTCCCGTCGTAGGGGACGGCGAATTTCTGAGGATCCAGCCGCCCCAGCCGTTCCACCCGCGAGACGTCGAAATACCGTGCCAGCCGGCGAATCGCGGCCCCTTCGTACGGGACGTACGGACCCAAGCGCAACAAGTCCTGCCGCGCGACGCGCCCCGCCGCGACCGCCTGCTCCAGCACCGCCTCCACGTCCCGCGCCGCCTGGGCCGCCTCCCGGCGCGCCTTCGGCACCCAGCCGTCGTACTCGTAGGGCCCGAGGGCTTGGTAGCCCTGCTCCATCGCCAAAGCGGTCTTCTGAACCTCCTGCGAGATCTGCTCCACCTGCCCGGCAACCTCCCGGAAATGCCGGGTCAGCGCGTCGAAGGTCCCGCGGAACCGAGTCATGTGCTGCTTCTGTTGTTCGCCCAACCGGGCCGTCTCGCTGATTTGGCCGGCCGCATCGGCGATCACCCGTTCGATGGCGGCGAAGGAATGGTGGGACTGGGTGACGACCTCGCCGAGCGTGACGATGGCGTCGCCCACGCGGTCGGTCACCGTCCGGGCCTGGCCGAGCTGCCGCATCACCGCGTCGAGGTCCCGGGCGATGTCCTGGGCCTGGGCCCGGGCTTGGTCGGCCAGGCGCCGGATCTCTTCCGCCAGGACGGCGAAACTGCGTCCGTGCTCGCCCGCGCGGGCCGCCTCGATGGACGCATTCAGCGCCAGCAGGTTGGTGGTGTTGGCGATGTCCTCGATGACCGCGCTGAACTTAAGGATCTGCCGGGTCTGGTCGTCCAACAGCCCCATGGTCTCCCGAATCTGCCCAATCGCCCCCTCGGCCTGCTCGGCGTAGACCCGCGACGTGTCAGCGAGCCGTCCCACCGCCCTCGTCTCCGCCTCGACTTCCTCCACGTGGGCTGCGACCGTGGCCAGCCGCTCGGCCATCCCCGCCACGCCCTCCAGGGCATCCTCCACCGTACGGTCCGCCGCCTCCACCTGGCTCCGGAGTTCGCCGACCACCGCGGCCACGCGGCCCAAGTCCCGCTGGTTGGTGGCCGCCTGGGTCGCGACGTCGTGCATGACGCCCTCGAGCTCGGAGAACGTCTGCCGCACGCCGTCCGGCACGGCCACCGCGTCGGTCGCAATCCGCCCCGTCTCCATCACCCGGGTTCACCTCGCCGTCTCCGCCGATTCCCCTCGGGTCCCCATCCGCCCGTGCGCGATGCAAGGCGCCTGGACGACGTCGTGCGGACCGGGCCGGGAGCGCCGCCGAGGAGCCGGCCGCGGTCCATCCGGACCAAACACCACCCGAGGCGCCCGTGGCGATCGATGGCCTGCTTTCGGAATATGCCCTTACGTTCCTGCTTTTCGGGCCCCGATTTTGTCGCGCAACGTGCGCGGAGCCCCGATGCCCCCCGCCGGGGTGCGCACGACCCGGCGGCGATCCCACGGGCGCCTGCGGTGGGGCAGGAACCAGTCCGGCCGACCGCGGGGGGTACCGGCGCCGGAGCCTGTCGGTGGGGCCGGTCCCGGGCGCGGGCCCCGGGCGTCGGGCGGACCCTTCGAACGGTTGGGCCACGCCGTCGGGCGGCAGGCGCTCTTCGCTCCACCCCGGCAAGTGGCCTCGAGGGGTCGACCAAGGACACGCCACGTGTCCCGGGAGCGGATCACGTCGTCGTTCCGGTTCCCGGCGCTCGCCCGATGCCGGCGGAGCCCCGGCCCGCGGGCATGCCGGGGTCCCCGCCGTCGGCGAGGCAGACGAGCGGCACGCCCCGGCGGGTCGCCCGTTCATGCAGCCGCCGGGCCTTGCGCCCGCACCAGACCCCGGTCCCGCCGAACCCGGTGCGGTTCTCCGCCGGCGCCACCGTCGGCCGCCCGTCGAGGGCCGCGGGGCCCACGACCAAGCCGTCTGCCGGAGCCGGGTGGGGGTCCGGGGTCGACCGCCTCGCCCAGGATCCCCGGGGCGCGAACAGGGTCCGTATCCCGAGCCACGCGGTCCGTACCCCAGCCGTCGACCGGCCGCCCGTCTGCCGCCGGTCCGCATCGGCCGGCGAGTCGTCCCTATCCGCCCGGCGGCTACCCCCCGCCCCGCTCGTGAGGCCTTACGGCCGCATCGCCCGGCCGGGCGGTCCCAGGGTTCCGGCGAGCGCGGGCCAGACGTCGCGCACCCATTCGCAGAGCAGAGGCCGGGTGTCGCGAGGGTCGATGATCTCCTCGATCCCGAACACCTCGGCGGTGCGGAACGGGGATCGCACGGCATCGAGCCGCGCCAGGATCTCGGCCCGCGTGGCGGAGGGGTCCCGGCTCGCCTCCAGTTCCCGGCGGTACGCCGCTTCCAGACCCCCCTCCACCGGAAGCGATCCCCAGTCGGCCGACGGCCACGCAAACCGGCGCGTCAGGGCATGCTGGTTGACCATCCCGGCGCCGCCCACGCCGAACATCCGCCTCACGACCACCGCCGCCATCGGCACCCGGGCCTGGTAGACCGCCACGATGGCGCGCGTCCCCCAGCGGATGGTGGCCTTCTCCTCCGCCCGCCGGCCAATCGCCAGGCCGGGCTGGTCGACCAAGGCCACCAGCGGCAGGTGGAAGGTGTCGCAGAGGTCGACGAACCGCTCGAGTTTGCGGCTGGCCTCCGCCGTCAGCGCTCCGCCGGCCACATAGGGGTCCGACGCCACGACGCCGACGGGCCGTCCGTCCAACCGGGCCAGCGCGGTGACCACGCTGCCGCCGTGCGTGCGCCCCAGCTCGAACAACGAGTCGCGGTCGAACACCAGGGCCAATAGCTCCCGGATCCGGTACGGCTGCCGCCGGTTGCGGGGAATGAAGGCCGGCAGGGCCTCCTCCCGGCGCTCGGGGTCGTCCTCGGCGGGGACCACCGGCGGCAGCTCGAACACATGGGACGGCAGATACGACAGGAAGCGGCGGATCTGGGCGAAGGCCTCCGCCTCGGTCGCGGCGATGTTGTCGACCGCCCCGCTGTGCCGGTGCACTTGGACGCCGCCCAGGCTTTCCTTGTCCAGGTCCTCCCCGGTCCCGTACTTCACCACCGGCGGCCCGGCCACGAAGAGCTGGGACGTGCCGGCCACCATGACCGAGAAGTGCGACGCCACCACCCGCGCCGCCCCCAGACCCGCCACCGACCCCAGGCAGGCCGAAACCACCGGCACCATCCCCAGGTTGGCCACGACGGCATCCCAGGCGGGATTGACCGGAACGTACGTATGGCCGGCCGTCTCCAAGGTCCGCACGCTGCCCCCGCCCCCGCTGCCGTCGACCAGCCGGACGATGGGGATGCGATACGTGAAGGCCAGACGCTCCGCGTACTCCTGCTTGCCCCGGACGGATCCGTCCGCCGCGCCGCCCCGGACGGTGAAGTCGTCGCCCGCCACCACCACCTTCCGGCCGCCGATGGTCCCGGTGCCGAACACGAAGTTCGCCGGACGGAACGCCACCAGCTCGCCGTTCTCATAGGTCGCCTGGCCCGCCAGCCCCCCGATCTCGTGGAAGCTCCCCGGGTCCAGGAGCGCCGCGATCCGTTCCCGGACGGTCAGTCGACCCTGGGCCCGGTGGCGCGCGACCCGCTCCGGTCCCCCCATCTCCGCCGCCAGCTGTCGGCGGCGACGGAGCTCCTGCACCTCCGGCTCCCAGCTCATGCTCTCCGCCTCCTCGCCGTCCGCAGGGCGAACCCCGCTCGCGGCGGAAACACCGTCCTTCCGGCGCCGCTGCCTCACCGGGTTCTCGGACCCGGCAAGCGGTCGCTCCCCCCGGCGTCGTGACGGAAGGCGCAGACGCCTTGCCGCCGCAGGGCCGCGGGGTCAGCCGGCCCCGTCGCGCCGGCCGCAGTCCCCCGGGGCGGAAGTCCGCGCCGCCCGGCGGCCTCTCCGGGACGCTCCCCCGTCTGCTCGTGCCTGCTCACCAGTGTTCCGTCTCCGGTAGCCGGGCGCAACGGCGCCCCTGTCCGCCGCACAAATTTTTCCGCCTGGTGGTCCGACCGATGGAACCCCCGGGCGCGCGGCGCCTGGAACCCTCCGGCCGGTGCGCGAATGTTGCCGGAGTTGGGACGAATGCCCGCGCGCCCGCCGGAAGGGGTCGTGCCGCCGAGGCGCCCGGGCCCTCCGGGGAGGGGATGACCACGGACGCCGAAACGACTCGGCTCGCCGGATTGCGGGACCTCTGGGAGCGGAACCGGCCGGCGCCCCTGCCGCCGGCCCCCGCCTATCCCCTGGGCGAACAACCGCTCGCGGCGTATCTCAGCCACTGGGCCGGGACGGTTCCCGACCGCCCGGCCGTGATCTTCTACGGCCAACCGCTCACCTTGGCCGACCTCGACCGGCTGGCGACGGCCTTCGCCCGAGTCCTCGGCGACGCTGGAATCCGTCCGGGGGACCGCGTGGTCCGTGTTCCTGCCCAACTGTCCGGCGTTCCACGCGGCCTTCTACGGCATCCTCCGGGCCGGGGCCGTCCTGGTGCCGGTCAATCCCCTGTTCAAGGCGGAGGAACCGGCCTACGAACTCGCCGACTCCGGCGCCCGAGCCATCGTGGCGGAAAGCGCCCCCCCGTCCCGTTGGTGGCGGCGGTCCGTGAGCGCACCCGGCTGGAGCATGTCTGGCAGACCACCTTGTCCCGGTGGCTGCCCGACGAACCCACGCTGCCCGTCCGCCGGCGGTCCGCGCCCGCACGGATCCGGTCCCGGGAATCCCCGACTTCGTCGAAGCGCTCCGCACGGGGGACCCGCGCCGGGAACTGCCCGAGCCCGACCTCCTCGACGCCGTCTCGGTCCTCAAACACCGGGGGCACGACGGGCCTGCCCAAGGGCGCCGTCCACACGCAACGCGACATGCTCTATACGGCCGCCTGCAGTGCGACCTTCACGCTCCAAGCGAGCCGGACGACGTGGGCTTGGTCTATGTTCCCGTCTTCTGGATCACCGGCGAAAACATCGGTCTCACCGGACCGGTGTTTACCGGCACGCCCGTCGTGCGGTGCGCCCGCTGGAACCCGGACGCCGTGCTCCCGGCCATCGGCCTGTACCAGGTCACCTACATGCTGGGGTCGGTGGACACCTACGTCGATCTCATGGAGCGGGCCGCGGGCGGCTCCTGGGACCTTTCCTCAGTGCGCGTGCCGTTGGCGATGTCCTTCGTGCGGAAGCTGACCCCCGAGTACCGCCGGCGTTGGCAGTAGATCGCGGGCCCCCGCTCGGTCCTCCGCGAGGCGGCCTACGTATGACGGAGACGCACACCGTCGACACGTACACCACCGGGTTCCAGGAGGAGGACCGGGACCTCCTCACCCCGCCCCCCGTGTTCTGCGGGCCCCCCATGCCAGGAACCGCAATCCAGATCGTGGACGTCGAGATCAAGGAGCCCCTGGGCCTCAACCAGGAAGGGGAGAGCACCATCCGGAGCCCGTCCCTGTTGAAAGGCTACTGGAACCGACCCGAGGCCACGGCGGCGGCCTTCCGCGACGGCTGGTTCCTCACGGGGGGACATCGGGGGCTCCTCGGCGATGCCGGCTGCCTGCACTTCCTGGGGCGGTGGAAAGAGATGCTCAAGGTCAACGGAATGAGTGTCTTCCCCGCGGAAGTGGAGGCCATCCTGGGACCCATCCCGTGGTCCTGGGCAGCGCCGTCGTCGGCCGACCGGATCCGGACAAGGGGGAAGTCCCGGTGGCGTTCCTCCAGATCCGGGCCGAGCACGCCGGGCAGCTGACCGCCGAGGCGCTCTGCACCTGGTGCCGCGAGCACATGGCGGTCTACAAGGTGCCGGAGATCCAACTGGTGGAGAGCCTGCCGCTCACGGCCACCGGCAAGGTCATCAAGGAGCAGCTCAAGCGCTGGCTGGTCTGAGCCGCGGACGGACCTCCACCGAAGGCCCGTCCGCACCCCGGGCCGGCCGCGCCGGGCGCGTCGGGCGACCTACCCGACGGGTCCGTCGCCGCGGTCCCCGGGGCATCCCCTACGTGGCCGCCTTGGTCCACCGATGGGCCGGATCCTCGTAGGGCACGAGTTCCCGTCCCGACGGTCCAGCCATGAACCACAGGTAGTACAGGCGGTATCCCCCCGCCGCCACCGTGGGATGATAACCGTCCGGAATGGCGAACGCGTCGCGGTCCCGGACCAGGTACGCCTCGTCCTCGTGCCACGCGGACCCGTAGTGGACCTGGATGCCGAATCCCTGGGGCGGGTCGACGCGGTAGTAGTACAGTTCTTCGAAGGCCGCCTCCTCGGGGGGCCGGTGCGCCTGATGCCGGTGCGGCGGCCAACCCGACCATTCGCCGGGGTAGTTGATGGTCTCCCCCACGACCAATCCGTCGACGCGTCCGGCGCCGTTGGCGACCAACAGGTCCCGCACCTCGCGCCGCCACTGGGCCCCTCCGCGAAGCACCGGGGCGACCTCCTCCCCGCGCACGACGAAGGGGGCGCGACGCGTGGCGGCCTTCGCCCGGCACACCGCCACCCGGGCGGCGGGCGTGACACTCCGGACCGTTACCTCGGCCTCGACCGGCGCGTACACCAGGCTTCCCGGCGCTTCGAACACGCTGGTGCGCCCGCCCACCGCAAAAAACGTCCGACCGTCGACCGTGACGTCGACCGCGCCCTCGAGGACGACCAGCGCCGCCTCCTCGGGTCCGTTTGCAAAGCCGACCGGATCGCCGTCGGACCGGGTCACGACCATGGAGAGACTCAGCCGCGCCAGATGGTGGGCGGCGCCGTCCAACACCACGTGATATCCGGGTTCCTCGAACTCCGGCCGATGACGCACCAACATCCCGACTCCTCCTCCCAAGGTCCCGGGCCGTCAGGCCCGGCTCGTCTCCCCGACCCTGCCGTCCGCCCGTCCGCCACGTGGCCCGGACGGCCCCCGTGCCGGGCCGCCCAGGCACTCAAGCGCCTTCCTCCTCCGACGCCGTGGCCATCCAGGCGTCACGCCCTCCCCCCGCCCGGCCGCGCCGCGGGCGTTCCCAGAACCAGACGCCCCGGGGCTCCCCGGACGATGCCGCCAAACCCGCCGCGACACCCCGGGACGGGCACGTCTCCGCCAGGGGACACGTCAGACAGAGCGGCTTCCGCGCCCGGCAGACAACGGCCCCGAAGTCCATCAGCCCTTGGTTGAACGCCCAGGGCGCCTCGGGCGGCACCACCGTCTCCGCCAGGGCCCACAGCCGATGGCGGTCGTCGGCCGTCCGAGGGGGTCCCAGCCCGAAGTAGCGGGCCAGCACGCGGGTGACGTTGGTGTCCAGGACCCCCGCGGGCCGCTCGAAGGCGAACGCCAAGCACGCCCCCGCCGTATACCGACCGACGCCGGGCAGACTCATCAGACCTTCCAGGGTGTCCGGCAGGGACCCGTCGAAGCGTTCCACGACCGTCTCGGCGATGGCCTTGAGCCATTTCCCCCGGACTTTGTAGCCGAGCGGGTCGGTGATGGCCTTGACCGCCTCCAACGGCGCGGCCGCGAGAGCCCGGATATCGGGGAACGCCTCGAGGAATCGGCGGTAGACCGGGATGACGGTCTGCACCGTGGTCTGGTGCAGGAGGATCTCGGCGACCAAGACGGCGTAGGGATCACGGGTCTCCCGCCAAGGCAAGGACCGCCCTTCTTCGCGGAACCAGGTCAGGATGGTGCGACGGAACGTCCCCAGGCGCCCGGGATCGACGACGGCCTCGTACTTGATGCGCTTCATCCGCGGCCGGCCTCCGCCTAACCCACCGGGATGCCCACGCGTCGTACCCGGTAGGCGAATCCCCCGCCGCGCGCGGCCCAGGCGTTGTACACCCGGGCCAGCACGTAGGCCCACAAGCCCAGCACCACGGCCGCGACGAGGCCGAAAAGGGCCAGCACCAGGCCGACGAACAGAGCCACGCCGAGTCCGAAGTAGCCGGCGGGCAGATGCCCGGCCAACACCGTGAGGCCGGTCATCAGCAGGAGGATGGACCCCACCGAACCCGCGGCGATCCATCCGAACACCATGGTCGCCGCCACCACCCGGAAGCGGTGGGGTTCGAGGCGCGCGACGACCCGCCACGTCCCCGCCTCCCGCTCGTGCCAAGCGAGGGCCTGGCTGAGGGCCGCCACGACCTGGGTATAGAGCCACGCCGAGCCGGCCGCGAGGACCCACTGGGCCACCGGCCACTCGACCGCCGCGAAGACCCACCACCCCCCGGGCGGCGGTGGGAAGAGACCCGTGGCCCAGCACGCGAGGCCCATCAGCCAGGCTCCGGGCGTCATCCACAGCGCCACCCGGAACACGCGGCCCGGCGGCAGCGCGGCCAACTCGTCGCCCGACCACAGCAGCACCACCCCGCGGTGCCACCGCACGGTGCGGTTGTACCACACCGCCATGACGGCCCGGATGGCCACAAAAGCCGCGAACAGGCCCACCAAACGCACGGCGGTCGCGCCGTCGAGAGCGGGCCGGGCCCACCACCAGGCCAGCACCGCCAGCGGCACCAGACCTCCGGCCCCGGCCACGACGGACCACGGGCCGGGCCGGACCGCCACGACATCACGCCGTTCCCACAACCGGCGATCACCTCGTGGGGGGGTTCGCCTTCGACACCGTTCGCTCCTCTCCCGCGCCGTGGGCCAGGCGGGTCAGAAACGCCGTGAGGGCGCGGCCGTCGTTCAGGCCGACGGCGACCAGGACCGCGGGCTGGTCGGGGGCCGTCCGGACCAGGACCACCGCAGGGGCGCCGGGACCGGAGAACCACACCCGCTCCGCGCGGGCTTCGATCCGGACGACGGGCAGCAGCCGGCGCACGGCGGCCGCCGCCGCGGGGGATGCCACCACCCGGCCGCCCGCTTGGCGGCCGGCGACCACCGCGAGCGGCGGCAGCCGTCCCCCGTCGCCGAGGACGAGCCACGCCCGGGCGACGGCGAGGGCGGAGGCCCACACCCCCTGGCCGCGGAAAATCAGGGACGCCGGGCTGACCGCTGCCGCCTCCGGCAGCGGCACCGTCGGGACACCCGGCAGGGGAGGCTGGCCCAGTCCGAGCCGGCGGTAGGCGACCAAGGCCTCGCGTGGGCCCCATCGGCCGCTCGCCATGGCCAGACCCACGGCCGGCGACGGATCGACCAATGCCGCCCCGTGCCACCACTGCCCCAGGGCCTCCGCCAGCACCACCGGTACCAGCGCCGACCCGACGGGGCCCGGGGCCGCCAGCGACGGGGCCGGTCCCGGCCCGGCCGCCGCAGCCAGGATGGCCCCGGACGGCGCGACCAGCACCGCGGCCGACCCCGCCGGCAACGCCGCCGCCAATGCCCGTTGCCAGCGCCGGTCCGCCGTGGTCGGCACGGGCCGCGGGGAGACCCAGGCGGTACGCCAGACGCCTCCCGGGCCCGGCTCCGCGACGAGCCGCGCCCGCCGGCGGGGAAGAGCCGCCGCCACGAGGCGGACCAGTACAGGCGATACGCCCGGTTCCGCCTTCAGGGCGGGCACGGAGACCTCGCGGAGGCCCGGCGTCGCCCATTCGGCGACCCACCGCACCTGCTCCGCCCCCGGGACCCAGAGGGCCGGGTTTCGCCCCCGGGAGGGCCCGCCCAATCGGGCGAGGCCCGACCGGGCCCAAGGTGCCAGCCGGTTCGGCAGCACCAGGATGCCGGGGCGGGGAGCCCATCCGGCCATCGGCTCGCCGCGGCTGAACCGGAGCGGAGCACCGATCCGGGGACCGTCCAGCGTCAGGGTCGGTGCGCCCGGCTGCCGGCCGCCCCGCCCGTGGGCGGCCACCCATGCCGCGATGCCCAAGGCCGCCACGGCCACGACCGCCCGGCGGCGTCTGACGTCCACGACCCCACCTCCGGGGCTACCATGGCCCCGGGTCGCCGGGACTATGCGGCGTTACAACCCGACCGGGGGGAAGAAGGCCCGGTAGAGCGCCGGGTCCTGCGCCAGCAGCAGGACCAGCACCCCGATTCCCACCGCCAACACGGCCACCAGCCACCAGAGCACCCGGGCCACGCGTCGTTCCGCGTTGCGCAGGAAGAACGCCGCCAGCGAAAACGCGAGGCCCACGAGCAGGACTGCGAAGTACACGCCACCCCACCCGCTTACGAGGAGCCGTGGCTTTCCGCCGCCACCTTCGCCACGTTGGCCTGATGCTGGGCGTACGTCGTGGCAAACAGCAGGCGCCCGTCGGGAGCGGCGACGAAGTAGAGGTAAGGGGCCGCCGCGGGGGCCGCAGCCGCCCGGAGCGCGACGAGTCCGGGGCAGTCGATGGGCCCGGGTGGCAGCCCGGTGTGCCGGTAGGTGTTGTAGGGCGACGGCGTGGCCAGGTCCCCGAGCGTCAGGCCGTCCCCAGCGCGATCCCCCAGGGCATAGCGCACGGTAGCGTCGGACTGCAGGGGCATGCCGGCCTGGAGCCGGTTGACGAACACGGCCGCCACGTCGGGCGCGTCGGCAGGGTTCTTCGCCTCCGCCTGCACCAGCGACGCCAGGGTGACCCAGGCCCACAGGGACAGGTGCCGTCGCCTGACCTCCGGAAGCAACGGCGCGGTGCGGCGCCGGAAGTTGGCCCACATGGTCAGGACCACCTGCCGGGCCGGGGTCCCCGCCGGAAACACATAGGTGTCCGGAAAGAGAAAGCCCTCCGCCGGGTCCCGGACGCCGGGGGGCGGGTTGAGTCCCGGCAGCCCTTCCCGGATCGCCTGCCACAACGCCTGCCGCGACGCGACGTGGGCGGCGGCCAAGCGGTCGACGATCTGGGCGACCGTAAACCCCTCGGGGATCGTGACCCACTCGGTCACGATGTCCCCGGCGGCGAACGTCCGGACGATGCGCGCCAGCGACCAGCCCGGTGACAGCCGGTATATGCCCGCACGGAGCGTGCGGCTCGCCCCGGCCGCCATGATCCCGAGGCGGAAGGCCAGCGCGCTCCGGATGATGCCCCGTCGCGCCAGGAGGGACCCCACGCCGGCGGCCGTCGCCCCCCGAGGGACCGTCACCAGAACGGGCCGTGCGGGCCCGGAAACGGCCGGCGACACGGCCCACGCCGTGCCCCCGGCCACCCCTGTGAGCAACGCCACGACGGCCAAACCGGCCCGCGTTCTCCGCCGCCACACCCGCCCGAAGCCAACGGCCGGCCGCGGCGTCATCCGCTCACGCGACGGACAGCCTCCATGCCCGGCTCAGTCTTCCCCCTCGTCGGCGTCGAGCACCGCCTCGTACGCGTCCACGACGGCCTGCCACTCGTTTTCGTCCTCGATCTCCACCAACTGGTCGTCGCCGTCCGGACTCTTCTCCACCCTGAGGATGACGGCTTCCGCCTCCTCGTCGTCGGCCGCCTCGTACGGCAGCAGGATGGCGTATTCCTTGGAACGGACCTCGATGACGTCGACCACCACGAAGTCGTGGTCCTGGCCCTCCTCGTCGGTCAGGGTGATGACGTCGTCATCGTCGGCAAAGGGTTCGTGGAGGTCTTTCTCACTCATCATCTCACTCCGTTCTCGTGTCCGTCGGCGGTCCAAATAGCTCTGCAGGAGGATCGCCGCCGCGGCGCCGTCCACGCGCTCGCGGCGTCTTGGCCCGCGATTCCCCGCCTCCGCCAGCTTGCGCTCGGCTTCGACCGTCGTCAACCGTTCGTCCCAAAACTCCACCGGACAGTCCACGCGCTGCCGGAGACCGGCGACAAAGTCCTGAACCTTTCTGGCCTGAAACCCGAGGGAACCGTCCATGTTGACCGGCAGCCCGACCACGATGCCGGCCACCTGATGCCGCCGGGCCAGCTCGCGGATGGCCTCCCAGTCGGCGGGCAACCGCGTCCGCCGGAGCGGCGGCTGAGGCACAGCCAGGACGCCGCCCTCGTCGCTCACCGCCACGCCAACCATCGTATCCCCGACGTCCAGTCCCATTATGCGCGGCATGGGTCAACGGAGCGGTTGCCCTTCCAGCTTCTGCACGTATTGGCGGAGGAGTTCCTCGACCAGCTCGTCCCGCTCCAGCCGCCGGATGAGGCTTCGGGCCTCCCGGTGGCTGGTGATGAAGGCGGGGTCGCCGGACAGGAGATAGCCGGTGAGCTGGCTTATCGGATTGTAACCCCGGTCCTTCAAAGCCTGATACACGGCGCGCAGTATGGCGTCGGCCTCATTGGCGGCGTCCTGTTCCCGCATCAAGCGCCGGGTTTCGTCGACTTCGCCCACGCGCGCACCTCCTCTGCCTCGCGGCTACTTCGCGCCCGACGACGCGATGTCCTGCCGGAGCCATTCCGCCACCAGGTTTTTCGCCTGCGCCAGGGCCTCGTCGACCGCCTCTCCCCGGCGCCCGCCGGCCTGGGCCAAGTCCGGACGGCCGCCGCCGCCGCCCCCCACCGTGGCTGCCAGCTGCCGCGCCAGCGATCCGGCGTTCAGGCCCCGCCGGCGCGCCCGCGGCCCGGCCCAGACCAGGAGGAGCGCCCGTCCTTCCGCCGTGGTGCCCAGCACGGCCACGTCAATGCGGTCCTTGAGCCGGTCCATCAACTCGCGCAGGCCGTCCATGTCCCCCAGGCCGACCCGGGCGGCGAGCAGCGCCAGCCCGTCCACCGCCTCCGACCGGTCCGCCAGCTCGGAGGCCAAGTCGGCCACCCGTTCGGCCCGGGCCCGTTCCCGCTCCCGCTCGAGGTCGCGCACGCGCCGAAGCAGCTCCGCCACCCGTTCGGGCACGTCCCGCACGGCCACCCTGAGCGTGTCCGCCACCGCCCGCAGGCGCTCGTCCTGCGCCCGGGACCAAGCCAGGGCCCCCGTCCCGGTCACCGCCTCGATGCGGCGCATCCCGGCCCCCACCCCGGTCTCCTCGACGATCCGGAGCTGTCCGATCTGCCCCGTCCGGCGGCAGTGGGTCCCGCCGCACAATTCCTTGGACGCCCCCGGCACCTCGACCACGCGGACGACTTCGCCGTACTTCTCGCCGAAGAAGGCCAACGCCCCGGCCCGTTGCGCCTCCTCCACGGTGGCGAGCGTGGTCTGGACCGGGCGGTCCTCGAGGATCCACCGGTTGACCAGGGTTTCGACGGCTTCCAGCTGGGCCGGCGTCAGCGGTTCGGGGTGGCTGAAGTCGAACCGCAGCCGGTCCGGGGCCACCAGCGACCCCGTCTGCCGCGCCCCGGGCCCCAGGACCTCGCGCAGCGCCGCATGGAGGAGATGGGTGCCCGTATGGTTGCGCATGGCGCCCTCGCGCCGCTCCCGGTCAACCGCCGCCCGCACGGCGTCCTTGATCCGGATGCGGCCGCGTTGCACCCGGCCGCGGTGCCAGATGGTCTGGCCGACCTTCTGGACGTCGACGACTTCGACCACGCCTTCCGGCCCGGTGAGGATCCCCACGTCGGCGACCTGGCCGCCCCCCTCGGGATAGAACGGGGTCCGGGGCAGGTAGACGACCACCTCCGTCCCCGCCGGGGCTTCGCGGACCGGCTGGCCCCCGACCAAAAGCCCCTCGACGACGCTGTCCGCCTCCAAGGTCTCGTAACCCAGGAACTCGGTCGGCGGCATGTCGGGCCAGTCGTCGACGCCGCCGGTCCGTTCCGCCCGCGCCCGCGCCCGCTGGCGGGTCATGGCCGCCTCGAATCCGGCCCGGTCCACCGTCACGCCGTGCTCGCGCGCCACGTCCTCGGTCAGGTCGAACGGGAAGCCGTAGGTGTCGTGCAACCGGAAGGCCGCCTCGCCATCCAGCACGCCGCCCGCCGAGATGCCCGCAAGCCACTCCCCGAGGAGCTTGAGGCCGGCCTCGAGGGTCCCCAGGAATCGTTCCTCCTCGGCCCGGATCATGGCCTGGATGGTCTCCTGCCCCTGGAGGACCTCGGGGTACACGGGCCCCATGATCTCCCCCACCACCGGTACCAGGCGCCAGAGCCAGGCCTCCCGGAAGCCGAGCTCGCGGCCGTACCGCACCGCCCGGCGCAGGATGCGCCGCATCACATACCCGCGGCCTTCGTTGGCGAAGAGCACCCCGTCGGCCAACAGCATGGTGACCGTGCGCACGTGGTCGGCGATGACCCGAAACGGCATCCCCGCCTCGCCGCGGTCGTAGCGGCGGCCGCTCATGGCCTCCACGGCCTGGATCAGCGGCCAGAGCACGTCCGTCTCGAAGTTGGACGGCACGCCTTCCAGGATGGACGCGATCCGCTCGAGCCCCATGCCGGTGTCGATGCTCGGTCGCGGCAACGGCGTCAGGGTCCCGTCCGCCGCCCGGTCGTACTGCATGAAGACCAGGTTCCAGAACTCCTCGAAGCGGTCGCAGTCGCACCGGCCGATACCGCACGTCGGGCCGCAGGCGAACTCGGGCCCCCGGTCCCAGAAGAGCTCGCTGCACGGGCCGCTCGGCCCGGTGTCGCCCATCGACCAGAAGTTGTCCTTCTCGCCGAGGCGCACGATGCGCTCCGGCGGCAACCCGGCGACCTCCTGCCACAGCGCGAACGCCTCGTCG
Source organism: Actinomycetes bacterium (assembly GCA_023565505.1). Taxonomy (GTDB): domain Bacteria; phylum Bacillota; class Sulfobacillia; order Sulfobacillales; family JAIMBI01; genus JAIMBI01. The sequence goes on from JAIMBI010000008.1 coordinate 19,431, forward strand.
TCGCCCTCGTACACAGTGACCCAGAGGTGGGCCGGGTCCATCCGGAGTTCCCGGGTCACGAATTCCCACGCGTACCCGATGGCCTCGCGCTTGAAATAGTCCCCGAACGAGAAGTTGCCCAGCATCTCGAAGAACGTCTGGTGCCGGGCCGTGCGCCCGACCTGGTCGAGGTCGTTGTGCTTGCCGCCGGCCCGGACGCACTTCTGGACCGAGACGGCACGCCGGTAACTGCGTGTCTCCCGACCCAGGAACACGTCCTTGAACTGGTTCATCCCTGCGTTGGTGAACAGGAGCGTCGGGTCGTCAGCGGGAACCAGAGAAGAACTGGGCACCACCTGGTGCCCCCGCTCCGCGAAGAATCGAAGGAACCGCTCCCGGATCTCTGCCGCCGTCATACGTCCTCCCGTGGTCGGCACGGCGCCGCCCCGTGGGCCGCCCTCGCTTAAGACGGCAGGCGAAAGGCCCGCCAGTCTGAGACTATTATTCTAGTGACTGCCAAAAGCGGATGTCAATCAGATCGGATCCGGAAGCCCGCGGGTCGTGCCCCCGCCTGCGCCAGCCGACGGTAGAGGTGCTGCGCCAGGACCCGGGCCACCCCGGCCGCCGGTACGGCCAGCAGCATACCGCCCATGCCGCCGAGTTCCCCGCCGACCAGGATGGCCAGCACGACGACCAGCGGATGGAGGCCGACGGCGTCGCCCACCACCTTGGGCGCCAGAACCATCCCTTCAATCTGATGGATCAGGATGAACCCCAGGATGGCGTACAAGCCGGTCCACGGCGAGCGGACGAAGCCCAGCAGCACCGCGGGCAGGGCGCCGGCGATCGGTCCGACGTAGGGGATGATGTCCGTCAGCCCGGCCACCATGCCGATCAACAGGGCATAGGGCAGACCGAGGAGCATGGTCAGGATGGTGGACAAACTCCCCACCAAGAGCGCCACCAGCAGTTGGCCGCGGATGAACCCCGCGAGCGTGCGGTCCAGGTCGCGCCCCAGCTTGAACGCCGCGGGATGCCAGTCGAGCGGGACCAGGGCCCAGAACTGCCGCGTGATCTGCGGCAGATCTTTGAGCAGGTAGAACGCCAGGATGGGCGAGACCGCCACGGCGATGAGCCCCGGCACCAGCCCGAACACGGCCCCGACCGCCTCGCGAATCTCGCCGACGAGACGCCGTTCGGCGTTGACGGCGAACTGGTTGAGCGCCTGCCGGATCGCCGGCGGGATGGGGGCCTCGTGGAAGGTGGCCAAGAGCCGGTCCCAGGTCGTCTGGGCCAGGGTCACGAAGCCCGGCAACACGTGCGCCAGGTTGAGGCTCTGCTGGACGGCCATGGGCAGGAGGTAGAGGACCAGCGCAGCCACCCCGATGGCCGTCAAGGCGTAGGCCAAGAGCACGCCCGCCACCCGGTTCAGCCCGTGGCTCTCGAACCAAGCCACCACCGGCGCGAGGAGGTAGGCCAGCACGCCGGCGAACACGAAGGGCATCAGGACGCCCCACGAGACCCACAACAGCCCCGCGCCGGCCAGGGCGGCGGCCGCTACATAGGCGATCCGCAGGGCCCGCGGGGCCCCCGGGCGCTCGGCGAACGGCTGCCGGACCGTTCGCACGCCCTTGGGGGGCATGGTCAGCCGATCCGTCGCCGCAGTCGACTCCAGGACCGCGTCCCGCGGCGCACCCACCGCACGGCCGAGGGGGTCCAGCGCGCCGTCGTGCGCCACAGCTGACCCGCCCAGCCTCGAGGTCCGTTGGCGCGCCGTCGCATCCACGCCCATCCCAGGCCGAGGGCCACGCCCCAGGCCAGCGTGCGCCAGAACCGCCTCATGATGCCGTCCCCTCGGCGGTGTCGATGCGCGATAGCTCCCCGTCAATCTCCACCCGGTAGAGGCGGAGCCCCCGGGCCGACACCGCGAATTCCACGAAACAGTCCCAGCAGTAGAACTGCCCCGTCCCCACGCGTCCCACGTTCTTGCCGCGGCAAGCCGGACATTGGACGGTCATGCCCATCCCCCTCTCACGAGGGAGCGTGCCCGACCGGCACCACCGTTATTCCTTCGGTCGACGGGGCCAGCGCCCGCGCGTCCACGGCCACCATGCCCTGCCAGATGTCCGCGAGCACGCCCCGACTCACCCACACGGTCAGGATGCGGCCCGAGGCCGGATCGAACTCGACGTCCCGGATCCGGCCGACGGGGCGCCGGTCCGCGTCCTGGACGGGCCGGCCCTCCCAGTCCTCGGCCTGGTACAGCCGGTACAGACGGCGGGGGACGCGCTCGATGGCCCGCAGGTCCGTGACCACGACCGCGTCGTCGCGGATGAGGGCGGCCTCCGCCCGCAGCGTCCGCCAACCGCGGACGCCCCTGCCGAGCACGAGGGTCTTCAGGCGGAGGGCCTCCCAGTCGAACCAGGCCCCCGTCACGGCGGCGCACGGACGGCGCGCCCCCGGACCGTAGACGGGCAGGTTGATGAGGTGCCACCGCGTCACGGCGCCAACGCCTCGCGGATTCGGCCTCCGGCGACGAGCTGGTCGCCCTGGTAGGCGACCGCCACCTGCCCTGGCGTCACCGCCCACTGGGGCGTGTCGAACCACAACGTGGCGCGATCCGGACCGTCCGGTTCCCAGCGACAGGGCGCCGGCCGGCCGTGGGCGCGCACGAGGGCCTCGCCGACGAAGGCGCGGGGCGGGCCGCCGTCGGGATAGTTGACTTCCTCCACCACGCATCCCGCGCTCTGGACGAACTGCCGCGGCCCCACGACCACCCGGTTGGTGTCCGGCTCCAGCCGCACGACGTACCACGGCTCCGGCCCTGCCAGGCCCAATCCGCGGCGCTGCCCGACGGTATAGAACGCGATGCCGCGGTGCCGTCCGACCGGCCGCCCCTCGGGATCGACCATGTCCCCGGGGGCCACGGCTTCCGGCCGGTGCGTCTCCAGGTAGCGGCGATAGTCGTTCTGCGGTACGAAACACAGCTCCTGGCTGTCCGGCTTGGCCGCCGTGACCAGACCCCGCGCCGCGGCGAAGGCGCGCACCTCCGCCTTCGTCCACGTCCCCAGGGGAAACAACACGTGGGCCAGATCGTCCGGACCCAAGGCGTACAGGATGTAGCTCTGGTCCTTCTCCCGGTCCACCGCGCGCCACAGCTCCCGGCGGCCGTTCCGCTCCACCACCCGCGCGTAGTGACCCGTGGCCAAGTAGTCCGCCCCGATCCCCCGCGCCCATTCCCACAGGGCCCCGAACTTGATGGAGCGGTTGCACCAGGCGCACGGGTTGGGCGTGCGGCCCGCGAGATAAGCCTCTTCAAACGGCTCGATGACAGCCCGGCGGAACGGTTCCTCCATGTCCACGATCTCGTGCCGGATCCCGAGCCGTTTGGCGACCCGTCGCGCGTCGACGATGGCCTCGAGCGAGCAGCACGTGTTCGCCGCTTCTGGCGGCAGGTGGCGCAGCGTCACCCCCACGCAGTCGTATCCCTGGTCCAACAAGAGAGCGGCGGCCGCCGACGAGTCGACGCCGCCGCTCAGTCCCACGACGACGACTCCCCGGCTCATGCGGTGCCTCCGGTGGCCTGGTACCACAGATCCGCCGCCTCGCTCCGGACGACGGCGCGCTGCCGCGCGACGAGATCCGCGAACGTCATCGCGTCCATGGTCGCCACCAGTGCCTCCTGCACCCGGGTCCAGACGTCCGGGCCGATGCACCGCTCCACCTCGGGACATTCCTGAGGATCGTCGCCGGTGCACGTGGTGAGCATGATGGGCCCCTCAAGCGCCCGGACCACGTCGCCCACGGTCACCGCCGCCGGCGGCACCGCGAGTTGGTAGCCCCCCTGCGCGCCGCGGACCGCTTCCACCACCCCGGCCCTCTTGAGTGCCGGCATGAGCTGTTCCAGGTACGGCTCCGAAATCCCCTGCGCCCGCGCCACGACGGTCAGCGACACCGGGCCCCGCCCGTAGCGCCGGGCGAGTTCGAAGACGGCTTTGACGCCGTAGCGCCCTCGACTGGATATTCTGAGCATTGTATTCACCCGTTCTCCCCGGTCCCGCCCGCCGGATCGCCACCTCGCCGCCTATGTTTCAAGCCTAGCACCCGCTCCCGGTCCCGGTCAATCGCGCCGGCCCGGCGCCGCCCGGCGGACGTCTTCCCACCGCCGACGGGTATGAGCAGCGCCCTTGCGGTTCATGCTAGCCCCTTGGAACTTCCTGACATGGTCGCACGGACAGGAGGCGATGGCGGTGGCCCAGGCGTCGGCACCCGCATCCACCAAGCGGCGGACGGAACCCCGCTGGTGGTGGGAACCCGTGTTCACGGTCGTGAGCTTCACCGCCTTCGTCGTCTACTCGCTTTGGGAAGTGTTCGCGCACAACCGGGGACGGTATGCGAACTACGTCTCCCCCTACTTCTCGCCGGACGTCGCGGGTTGGCTGCACGTCTACTGGCTGCCGGCCCTCTGGGTGGCCTGGGTACCGCTCCTTTTCCGGGCCACCTGTTACTACTACCGGCGCGAATACTACCGGGCCTTCTTCCAGGATCCGGTGGCCTGCTCTATCGCCGAGCGGCCGCGCCGGTACGCCGGTGAGACCCGCCCGCCCCTGGCCTGGAACTATCTGCATCGATTTTTCCTCTACTTGTCCATCGTGGTCGTCGCCTTCCTCTGGGCCGACGCCGTCGCGGCCTTCGACTTCCGGGGCCGTTTCGGGATGGGACTGGGGTCGTTGGTCCTGCTGGTCAACGCCGTGCTGCTCTCCCTCTACACCTTTTCCTGCCACGCCTTCCGGCACTGGGTGGGCGGGAGTCTCGACTGCTTCACCTGCCGGGGCCGACCGCGCCTGCGCTACACCCTCTGGCGGCGCGTCTCGGATCTCAATCGGCGCCACGGCCTGTTCGCCTGGATCTCCATGTTCTGGGTCTGGGGAGCCGACCTGTACGTCCGTCTGCTCATCCAAGGCACCATCCACGATCCGAGGTGGTTTTGATGGCACCGGAGACCCTCGCGTACGACGTGATCATCATCGGCGCGGGCGGGGCGGGCCTGCGGGCCGCCATCGCGGCGGCGGACGCCGGCGCGCGCGTGGCCGTGCTGTCCAAGTCGCTCCTGGGCAAGGCCCACACCGTCATGGCGGAAGGCGGCATCGCCGCCTCCCTCGGCCATCTCGACCCCTACGACAGTTGGGACACGCACTTCTACGACACCATGAAGAGCGGCCACTTCCTCAACCACTGGCGCATGGTCGAAATCTACGCCAAGGAGGCCCCGGAGCGGGTCCTGGAGCTCGAGACGTGGGGCGCCGTGTTCGACCGCACGGAGGACGGCAAGATCATGCAGCGTCCCTTCGGCGCCCATTCCTTCCGACGTCTGGCCCACGTGGGCGACCGGACGGGCAAGGAGCTCCTCCGCACCCTGGAGGACCGCATCCTGGCCACGGGATCCGTGGACATCTATCCGGAGGTGATCTGCACCCGCCTGTTCCAGGACGACTCCGGCCGCGTCGCCGGGGTCTTTGCCACCTGCCGCGACGACGGCCGGTTCGTGGTCTTCCGGGCCAAGGCCGTCATCCTGGCCACGGGCGGGTGGGGACGGATGTACCGCACGACCTCCAACTCGTGGGAGTCGACCGGCGACGGCGCGGCCATGGCCTGGCGCATCGGGGCCGAATTGATGGACATGGAGATGGTGCAGTTCCACCCTACCGGCATGGTCTGGCCCCCCGGCGTGCGCGGCATCCTGGTCACCGAAGGGGTTCGCGGAGAGGGGGGCCTGCTGTTCAACAGCGAAGGGGAACGATTCATGCTGCGGTATGACCCCGAGCGCAAGGAGCTCTCGTCCCGCGACGTCGTGGCCCGCTCCATCTTCCAGGAGGTCATGGCGGGCCGGGGCACGCCGCACGGCGGCGCCTGGCTGGACATCCGCCACAAGGGACCCGCGTACATCAAGCGCAAGCTGCCCGGCATGTACGAGCAGTTCCTCAAGCTGGCCGACGTGGACATCACCAAGGAGCGCTTCGAGGTGGCACCCACCGTGCACTACACCATGGGCGGCATCCGCGTCGATCCCGAGACGGGCGCCACCAACGTACCCGGCCTCTTCGCGTGCGGCGAGACCGCCGCCGGCCTGCACGGCGCCAACCGTCTCGGCGGCAACAGCCTGGGCGACCTCCTGGTGTTCGGGCGGCGGGCCGGCCTGGCGGCCGCCCGCTTCGCCAGCGAGCACGACTGGCCGCGCCTGGCGGACGGCGCGGTCCGGGACGAACAGCGGCGCGTGCTCGCGCCGTTCGACGTGGAGGCGGGGGAGAACCCCTTCGCCGTCCACGAGGCCCTGCAGGACCTCATGGCCACGCACGCCGGGATCATGCGCAGCGGCTCCGATCTCCGAGCCGGACTGGACCGCCTGCAGGCGCTCAAGGAGCGGGCCGCGCGCATGGCGGCCCGCGGTCCGCTCGCCTTCAACGCCGGCTGGTCGCTGATCTTCGATGTCCAGAACATGCTGACCCTGGCGGAAGCCATCCTCGTCGGGGCCCTCCACCGCGAGGAAAGCCGCGGGGCCCACTGGCGCACCGACTTTCCCGAGGAATTGCCCGCATCGGCACGCTACAACCTGGTGCAGACCCTCGGGCCCGAGGGCATCGCGGTGCGCCGCGAACCCGTTCCCCCGATGCCCCCCGAGCTGGCCCGGCTGTTCGACCACGACGCGGCTCCCGGCGTCCTGCGCGCCCGGGCCGCCGCCAAGGAGCGGGCCGGCGCATGAGCGCGACGGGCGCGGACACCATCACCATCTGGATTTGGCGCGGCACCCGCGAGGCAGGCGGCGAGCAGCCGTACCCGGTCGAGCTGCAACCGGGCATGGTCGTGCTGGACGCCGTCCACTACGTGCAGGCGCACCACGCGCCGGACCTCGCGGTGCGCTGGAACTGCAAGGCTGCGCACTGCGGGTCCTGCGGGGCCGAGGTCAACGGGCGGCCGCGCCTTCTGTGCAAGACGCGGCTGGACGACTACGTACGCCGCGGGGAAGAAGTCCACGTCCGACCGATGAAGACGTTCCCCGTGGTCCGCGACCTGGTTCCGGATGTCAGCTGGAACTACCGGACGGCCCGGCGGATCCCCGCCTTCGCTCCGCGGGGGACGGCCCCCTTCCGGCTCTGGCAACGGGACGTGGACCGGGTGCAGGAGTTCCGCCGATGCATCGAGTGCTTCCTCTGCCAGGACGTCTGCCACGTGTTGCGCGAGCACGGCTTGACGGACCGGTACATGGGACCCCGCTACCTGCTCAAGCTGGCGGAAAGGGCGATGAGCCCCGTGGACCAGGCGGATCGGATCCCCTTCGTCAAGCACGAGGGCGGCGTCGACTGGTGCAACGTGACCCGTTGCTGCTCCGAGGTGTGTCCCGAAGGCATCGAGATCACGAACAACGCCATCATCCCCCTCAAGGAGCGGGTGGCGGACCGCTACTGGGACCCGGTCCGGCGCCTGGTCCGCCGGGCCCGCCGGCGCCCCGACCTGGACCCCGCGTAGCCAGGGCACCGCCCGGTCGGACGGGCCGGCCCCGCACCGCCTCCCCCCGCGTGTACAATAGCCTGGGAGGGGCCTGTCGAGTCCGTTCCAAGGCAAGAGAGGAGGTGGTGCGGGTGGCTGCCCAGCACGTGGCCGAGCCCTACTCCACGGAACAGCTCCGCGCCCGCCTGGTCGCCGTCCGGCGGCGGCTCGCAGCCGTCCTGGCCGAGCGGGACGACCTCGATGCCGCGACCCGGGACGACCTCCAGGCGTGGATGGACGAACTCCAGTCGGCCCTCGCGGCGCACGTCCTCCGGCCGGAGCACATCGACGCGTTCGAACGGCGCCTCGACCAGTACCAGCCGGCTCAGGCCTCCTGAGGCGGCGCCGCGGTGCCGTCCGAAGCGGGGGCGTCGCCCCGCGCTTCGGCCCGCGCCCGGTTCCACACCGCTAGCCGTTCCGCCACGGCCGCCTCGGCCCCCTGACGGGTGGGCCGGTAGAACGGCAGAAACGGGACGTCGGGTGGGAGGTGCCACGTCGGCAGGAAGTGTCCCGGGGCGTCGTGCGGGTATTGGTAGGGGGTCTTGGCGCCCCCGCGCCAATGAGGATCCCGGAGCGCCTCGGGCACGGGCGCCGTGCCCCGCTCGGCGACCGCGCGGTCCATGGCGTCCAGGGCCGCCACCACGCTGTTCGACTTCGGAGCGGTCGCGACGTAGATGATGGCCTCGGCGAGCGGGATGCGCGCCTCCGGCAGGCCGACCGCCTCCAAGGCGTGGTGCGCCGCCGTAGCCACCACCAGGGCCATGGGATCGGCCAAACCGACGTCCTCCGCCGCCGCGATCATCAGCCGGCGGCTGATGAAACGCGGATCCTCCCCGCCGGCCAGCATCTGGCCGAACCAGAACAAGGCGGCGTCGGGGTCCGACCCGCGAAGGCTCTTGATGAACGCCGAAGCCCGGTCGTAATGCCGGTCGCCGGCGGCATCGTGGTAATGCGGGGTTTCGCGCCACAACCGGTCCAGGCCGTCCCGCGAAATCCGCGGCGGCCGCGGCCCGGTCAGCACCGCCCAGTCCAGCAGGTTGAGCGCGAGCCGCATGTCCCCGCCCGACCGTCGAGCGATCGCCTCCAGCGCCTCCGGATCCGCCTCGAGGCCAGGCGCCCAACGGTCCCGCTCGCGCACCGCCCGGTCCAGCATGCGCCGCACGGCCTCGACCCCCGGGGTCCTCAACGCGAGCACGAGGCAGCGCGACAACAGGGCGGGGGTCAGCATCACCCACGGATTCTCGGCCGTCGCGCCGACCAGCACCAGCGTACCGTCCTCGAGATGCGGGAGGAGCGTGTCCTGCTGGGCCCGGTTGAAGCGGTGCACCTCGTCCAGGAACAGCAGCGTCCCGCGGCCCTCGAGCTTCCAACGCTCCCGGGCCCGCTCGACGAGCCGGCGGACGTCGGCCACTCCCGCCTCGACGGCCGACAACGCCTCGTAGGCCAAGCCGACGCCCTCCGCCAGGATCCGGGCCAACGTGGTCTTGCCGGATCCCGGCGGTCCGTGGAGGACGACGGACCGGAGCCGCCGCTCCGCCACCATGCGCGTCAACACGCCGTCCGGACCAGTCAGGTGCTCCTGGCCGAACACCTCCTCCAGCCGCCGCGGACGGAGCCGCTCCGCCAACGGCGCCATGGCCTCCCGGTCCCGCTCCCCGGCGAGGTCGAACAGGTCCATCGCCTCACGTCCCTCCCGGACGGCTGCGCCCGGATCCCGTTCCGCCGTCCTGCCCCCATGATAGCGGAGGCATGGCGCTGGCCGAGTGGGAGCCCCGGCCCCGTCCCGCCGGGACCCGCCTCCGCCCCGGCCGGCTGAAACCCCAGGCACGGCCGGAAGGCCAGCTTCCGCCCGGCACCGGTCCGGATTCCCCCGGCACGCCGGTCCCTCGGCGGCGATCCGTGCGGCGCGTCCGCGCCGCGGGAGCCGGCGGATACCCCGGAGGCCGGAGCGCGGCCCGGCATCCCGATCAAAAAAGCGGGGCGCCGCCCCGCTTCCCGTTGACCCCGCAATGCCGTGCGCCCCCGACGTTTTGGAACCCGCTCGCACGCAGGTGGGTGCCTCCCGCAGGCTTACCGACGTCCCCAGGCCAGCCACTGGCAGGGCATGTCGTCCCCCCACTGAGGTTGGGCTCCCTATGTGTTGGTGTTGGCCCAAAACATATCGGTCGGGAGCACGCACACCGCAGGGATACCGTGGGCATTATACCCGGCCCATCCGCCCCGCCGCAATGGAAGACGGCTGCCACGGGGGCAAGCCGTCTCGCGGAAATCCAGGGAGATCAGCTGAGGCCGGCGTCTTCGGCGTCTTCCTCGTTGGCGGCCATCCGGGCCACCATGTCGGCCAGCATGCGCTTCTCGTGCGGTTGGCTCAACTGCCACAGCCGTTTGGCCACCCGGTCCTGCGGCGTCTGGGCCGGCACGTCGGCTGCCAGCATGGCGTCGCCCATCGACACGATGTCGGACGAGACGTCGGGATCACCCGCCCGGACTTTCGCCGCCGCACGGGCTTTGAGCTCCTGGAACGACGAGGGCACCTCGTTGGCCACCTCGGCCACCTCCTTGGACTGGCTTGGGCCGCGCACGACTGGGCCGTGCCGTGCCCGGCCTTAGCGTGGCTAGCCGAGCCGGCCCGTATACCGGAGCCGCATAAATCGCGGCCCGCCAGGGACACTACCGCCTGACGGCCCGCGTTCGGGACGGAAGGAGGTGGAGCAATGGGTTGGGTAGGCGCCATCATCCGCTTCGTGGTGTCGGCCCTGGTTCTGATGCTGCTCGGCTACATTGTGCCCGGTTTCGCCCCACTCGGATTCTGGTACGCCGTCCTCGCGGCGATTGTGATCAGCCTGCTGGGCTACGTGGTGGAGGCCCTCTTCGGCCACGGGGTGTCCCCGTATTCACGCGGTCTCGTCGGCTTCCTGGTGTCGGCCGCCGTGATCTGGGTGACCCAGTTCCTCGTCCCCACCATGCACGTCACCGTGCTCGGGGCCCTCATCGCCGCCTTGGTCATCGGGATCGTGGACCTCTTCGTTCCGACCACCATCCGCTGACGCGCTCGACCGCGCGTCAGCGGGGCGGGATGATCCGGATGCCCAGTTCCTCCAGTTGCGCCGGCTCCACCGGACTGGGACTGTCCAGCAGCGGGTCGGTCCCGCGCGCCGTCTTGGGGAACGCAATCACGTCCCGGATACTCTTCGCGCCCGCCATGATCATGACCAGCCGGTCCAGCCCGAAGGCGATGCCTCCGTGCGGCGGCGCGCCGTACTGGAAGGCGTTCAGCAGGAACCCGAACTTCGCCTCGATCTCCTCCGGCTTCAACCCCAGGATGCGGAAGACCTTCGCCTGCAGCTCCGGCTCGTAGATCCGGAGGCTCCCCGAGGCCAGTTCCACGCCGTTCAGGACCACGTCGTAGGCAAGCGCCCGCACCCGGGCGGGATCCTGCTCCAGCCACGGCTCGTCCTCCGGCCGTGGCCGGGTGAAGGGGTGATGGGCGGAGACCAGCCGCTTTTCCTCCTCCGACCACTCGAACAGCGGAAAATCCGTCACCCAGAGGAACCGGAAGCCGTCCTCCATCCGGCCGAGATCCTCGGCCACCCGGAGGCGGAGCGCCCCCGCCCACGCCTGCGCCTCCCGCTCGGGGCCGGCAACGACCAACAGTCCGTCGCCGGAACCGAGTCCGGCGGCCGCCATGAGCTGGTCCGCGCCGGCCTCCCCGAGGGCCCGGGCCGCGTTCGACCGCACGCCGTCGCCGGTCTTCACGATCCAGACCAGTCCGCCTGCCCCCAGCTGTCGGGCGGCGTCGACCCAGGCGTCCAGCTGCCGCCGCGTCGGCTGCACGCCGATCAAGGGCACGCCGACCAGCGCCGGGGCCTCCGCCAGCAGGGCGAAACCCAGTCCCGCCCGCGCACCGCTCAGGTCCACCAGGGGCGGTCCGGCCCGGAGATCCGGCTTGTCCGACCCGTAGCGGCGGATCGCCTCGTCGTAGGTCAAACGCACGAACGGCTCCAGGGTGACGCCCAGGGTCTCCCGGAAGATGTGGTGGACCAACCCCTCCATCAGTTCGAGGATGCGGTCCTGGGACAGGAACGAGGTCTCCACGTCGATCTGCGTGAATTCGGGCTGCCGGTCGGCCCGGAGGTCCTCGTCGCGGAAGACCTTGACAATCTGGTAATACCGGTCGAACCCGGCCACCATGAGCAGCTGCTTGAACAACTGGGGACTCTGGGGCAGGGCGTAGAATCGTCCCCGCTGGGTTCGGCTGGGCACGAGGAAGTCGCGGGCCCCCTCCGGGGTGCTCTTGGCCAGGGCTGGCGTCTCGACGTCGAGGAAACCGTGCGCGTGCAGATACTGTCGGGCCGCGAAGACCACCCGGTCGCGCAAGACGAAGTGGGCCAGCAGCGACGGCCGGCGGAGGTCGAGGTAGCGGTACTTCAGGCGGACCAGCTCGTCGACGTCGTCCGCTTCGGCCGGCAGGAACGGAGGGGTCTTCGCCTGGGCCAGGATCTCAATCCGTTCGGGCACCAGTTCCACGGCCCCCGTGGCGAGTTCCGGATTGACCATGCCGGCGGGCCTGGCGCGGACCGTGCCGGTGATCGCCAGTACCCATTCCGCCCGGGCGCGCTCCGCGGCCGCGAACGCCTCGCCCGAAGACGGCTCGACCACGACCTGGAGGATGCCGCTCCGGTCCCGCAAATCCAGGAAAATGAGTCCGCCGTGGTCCCGGCGCCGGTGGACCCACCCGCACACCGTCACCCGGCGACCGACGTCGCCCAAGCCGAGCGTGCCGCAGTAGTCGGTGCGTTCCGCCGTCATCCCTTACCGCTCCTCCTGACCGTCTTGCTCCTGGGCGAGCGTCGCGATCCGCGCGCGCAGCCATGCCGCCAGCTCGTCCCGGGCGACCTCCACCGTCGTCCCCGTGACCAGGTCGCGTACCGGCGCCCGACCCGCCGCCCATTCCTGCCCGCCGACCATGACCGCCCACCGGGCCCGCCGGGCCGCGTCCTTCATTTGAGCCTTGAGACTGCGGCCCAACAGGTCCGTCACCACCGGCAGTCCCTCCGCCCGAAGCCGCTCCGCCCACCGCAGGGCTTCGGTGCCCGTCCCGATTTGCGCCAGGTATACCCGCGCCGGGCGGATCGCCGGCCAAGCGTCCCCCAGGGCCAGGAGCAGGCGCTCCACCCCGCCGGCGAATCCCACGGCGGGCACGGCCGGCCCTTCGAACCGGGCGGGCAGCCCGTCGTACCGCCCGCCGCCCAGAATGGTATTCTGGGCGCCGAGACCCTCGTCGTCCACCTCGAACACGGTGCGGTGATAGTAGTCCAGGCCCCGCACCAAGTTCTTGTCGTGGTCCACCTCCACGCCCAGATCGGCCAACAACGCCGTCAGCCCGGCGAAGTGGTCCCGGCACGGCTCGCACCAGAAGTCGCGGATGTCCGGTGCGCCCGCCTTCAGATGCTGGTCCCGCTTGCAGTCCAACAGGCGGAGGGGGTTGTGCTCCAGCCGCGCTTGGCAGTCCTCGCACAGCTCCGCCCGGTGTTCCGCGTAATAGGCGACCAGCGCCTGCCGGTAGGCCGGGCGACAGGCGGCGTCGCCCAGCGAATTGAGGCGCACCCGGGGCGTCTTGCCCACCGCTGCGAGAATCCGCGTAGCCAGGAGGATGACCTCGGCGTCGGCCTCGAACCCTTCGGCGCCGTACAGTTCGACCCCGTACTGCTGGTGCTGGCGGAAACGGCCCGCCTGCGGCCGCTCCCGCCGGAACATGGGCTGCCAGTAGAACAGACGGACCGGTTGCGGCCACGCGTTCATCCCGTGTTCCACGTAGGCGCGGGCCACCGCCGCCGTCCCTTCAGGCCGGAGGGTGAGCGACGTTCCGCCGGCGTCAACGAACGTGTAGCGTTCGTGCTGGACGATGTCGGTCGCCTGCCCCACGCCCTCGACGAAGACGGCCGTCTGCTCGAACACGGGGGTCTGGATTTCCTCGTAGCCGTACCGTTCCGCCCAGTCGTAGAACACCCGGCGGAACCGCTCCACCCGCGCGCTCTCCGGCGGCAGCACATCCTGTGTGCCCCGCGGCCGCCGCCAGCGATCGTTCATGTTCCGTCCGACCCTCCCCGCCGTGCGCTGTCGATCCAGATGGTCACCGGGCCCCAGTTCGTCAGGTGCACCGCCATGTCGGCGCCGAAGCGGCCGGTGGCGATGCGCCCGATCCGCTCCCGGACCCGCGCGTTGAATGTCTCCCAGAGGGGCTCGGCCGCCGCCGCCGGCGCGGCGGCGGCGAAACTCGGGCGCCGGCCGCGGGCGACGTCGCCGTACAAGGTGAACTGGGACACGGACAGCACCTCGCCGGCCACGTCGACCACCGAACGGTTCATCGCCCCCCATTCGTCCGGGAACACACGCAGACCCACCACCTTGTCGGCCAGCCAGCGCGCGTCGTCGACCGTATCCGTCCGCCCGACGCCCACCAGCACCAAGAGACCCGGGCCGATGGCCCCGACGACCTCTCCGCCGACTTCGACCCGGGCCGCCGTCACCCGCTGGACCACCGCCCGCACGCTCAGGCTCGCTCCCGGCTGATCCGCCCGACCTTGAGCACGTAGGGCAGGGCGCGGATGCGGTCCATGATCTGGTTCAGTTGGGCCAAGTTGCGCACCTCGAGCTTGATGTGGACCACGGCGGTCCGGTCGCGCAGTCCCCGGGCCGACGCGTTGAGGATGTTCGTCGTCGCCACGGCGTTGGCCACGTCGGCCAACAACCCGGGGCGGTCCCACGCGGTCACCACGACCTCGACCGGATGCGGCGCCTCGGCCGCGTCGACCTCCCAGGCGACCTCGACCAGCCGTTCCTGGTTTTCGGCCGACAGATTCTGCAGGTTGGGGCAGTCCATGCGGTGCACCGACACCCCGCGTCCCCGGGTCAGATAACCGATGACCGGATCCCCGGGCACGGGGGCGCAGCACCGACCGAAGCGAACCAGAAGCCGGGACTGGCCGCGGACCAGGATCTCCGAGGGCGGCGCGGTCCGGCTCGTCTTCGGGGCCCGCGGCAGCACCAACGGGGGAGCGGCGCTCGCGACCAGCTCCTCCTTGATGCGATGCACCAGCTGGATGGGCGACTGGGTGCCCTCGCCGAGGCTGATGGCCGTCTCCTCGAGCCCCGGGGCCCCGATGCGCTTCAGGATCTCCGCCAACCGCTCCTCGGACAGCGTCAGCCCTGCCCGCCGGAGCTCCCGCTCGAGGATCTCCTTGCCGCGCACCAGGTTCTCATGGCGCCGTTCGCGCCGGAGCCATTGCCGGATCCGGCTCCGTGCCTGCGACGTGCGGACGAAGCTCAGCCAGTCCGGCGACGGACCCGGCGAACTCCGGTTGACCATGACCTCCACGATGTCGCCGTTCTGAAGCGCCGTCGTGAGGGGGACGATGCGGCCGTTGACCTTGGCGCCGACGCAGTGGTGCCCCACGTCGGTGTGGATGCGGTAGGCGAAGTCCACCGGCGTCGCCCCGGCCGGCAGCTCGATGACGTCTCCGCGCGGCGTGAACACGAACACCTCGTCGGCGAAGAGGTCGATCTTGAGCGTCTCCATGAACTCGCGGGCGTCGCGCATGTCGCGCTGCCACTCGAGCAGCTGCCGCAACCACGAGAGTTTCTGCTCGAAGTCCCGATCCGGGCGCGCGTCTTCCTTGTAGCGCCAGTGGGCGGCGATGCCGTACTCCGCCGTGTGGTGCATCTCAAACGTCCGGATCTGCACCTCGAAGGGTTCCCCCGACGGCCCGATCACGGTGGTGTGGAGGCTCTGGTACATGTTGGACTTGGGCATCGCGATGTAGTCCTTGAAGCGCCCCGGCAGCGGCTTCCACATCTCGTGCACCAGGCCCAGCACGGCGTAGCAGTCCCGCACGGTCTCGACCAGCACCCGCACCGCGATGAGGTCGTAGATCTCCTCGAAGCGCTTGCCCTGCTTCTGCATCTTCTGGTAGATGCTGTAGAGGTGCTTCGCGCGCCCGGACACCTCGGCCTCGATCCCCGCCCGTTCCAGCCGGTCCTTCAGGACGGCGATGGCCGCTTCCACCTCCGCCTCGCGTTCCCGCCGCCGCTTGGCCACCTTCTCCCGCATTTCCCGATACGCCGCCGGATCCAGGTGCTGGAAGGCCAGGTCTTCCAGCTCCCACTTGATGCGGAAGATCCCCAGGCGATTCGCCAGCGGCGCATAGATCTCCCGCGTCTCGCGCGCGATGCGCTCCACCCGCTCGGGCGGCAGGTGCTTCAAGGTGCGCATGTTGTGCAGGCGGTCGGCCAGCTTGATGAGGATGACCCGGATGTCCCGGGCCATCGCGAGGAACATCTTGCGCAGGTTCTCGACCTGTTCCTCCTCCCGCGACCGGACCTCGAGCCGCGACAGCTTGGTGACGCCGTCGACAAGCATCGCCACGTCGGTCCCGAATTCGGCTTCGATCTGCGCCAGCGGCACGCCCGTGTCCTCCACCACGTCGTGCAGAAGCGCCGCCACGATCGTGTCCGTGTCGAGGTTGAGGTCGACCAGGATCTTGGCGACCGCGAGCGGATGCTCGATGTACGGCTCGCCCGACGCGCGCGACTGCCCCTCGTGGGCTCGGGCGGCGAAGGCCAGGGCACGGCCGATGCGTTCCGTGTCCAGCCCGGCCGGGCTGCCGCCCAGAAGTTCCTGCAATCGGTCCTGCGCCACCGCCACGGCCGCCACCCCCCTCGCCTCGTTGTCGGGCGGGCCGTGGCCCACGCTCCCGGAGGTCGGCCCCGTCCCCGCCGCCGCTGTCGGCAGGGCCTCCCTCAGAGGGACCACAACGCCACGGCCTCCACGTCCGCTCGCTCGCGTCCACCGAGCTGAACCAGCTCAATGAGAAACAGAGCGCCGGCGACTTCCGCCCCGGCCCGCCGGATCAGTCGGGCCGTCGCCGCCACCGTGCCGCCTGTGGCCAGCACGTCGTCGACGATGAGCGCCCGACGCCCGTCGAGGGCCAGGTCCGCCGACATCTCCAACCGTCCTACTCCGTATTCTAAAACATATTCCTCGCCCAAGACCGGCCCCGGCAGCTTGCCCGGCTTCCGAACGGCAACCACGCCCGCCCCCAGGCGGTCCGCCAGCGGTGCCGCCAACAGGAAGGCCCGAGCCTCCGGGGCGACGATGACCGAAGGGGCAAAGCGCGTCGCCGCCCGCCCCAACTCGTCCAGCATCGCCCGATAGGCGTCGGGGTCCGCCAGCACCGGCAGGATGTCTCGAAACACGACGCCCGGCTCCGGAAAGCCGGGGATGGTGCGCACCTTCTCACGCCAATCCGTCATCTGCACGCCGGCGGTCCCGTCTCGCGGCAGGCCCCCCGGCACCGCCCTCCTCACGCCCCAGGCTTGATTCGGTCGTCCCCCGCCGCCGCCCCCTCAGCCGGGGCGACCGTCGGCGGGCACGTGCGCCGGGCCGGCCGGCCGACCGGTCCCATGACGCCGCCGCGCGCCGACCACCCAACTCCAAAGCGCCCCAACCAGGGCTCCGAACAGCGCCGCGCCCAGGATCACCACCGCGAGCGACACGCCGGGAGCGGTCCACCAGAGAAACCGAATCGGCACCGGCCCCGCGTTCTGGACGGCGAAAACCGCCACCACCAGGGCGAATCCCAGCACACCCAGCCAACGCCGCACGCGGTCCACCGCCTCTCCTGCTCAAGACCCGCCGCCGTGAGTGGTCCGCGGCGCCGTGGGCGGGGCCGCGTCTTCCGGCGAGGGGTTGACGTGAACCATGACATCGGCCACGTGGGGCACGTCCATGAGCCGGTCTTTCACGGCGTGGGCCAAACTGTGGGCTTCCACCAAGGAGAAGGTGCGCGGCGCCACCACCTTGATGTCGACCAGGATGATGGGTCCCGCCAACCGGGTCCGGATCTCCTTCACCGCCAGCACGCCGGGAACCGCCAGGGCTTGCCGCCGCAGCAGCTCGGCCGTCTCCGCGTCCACCGCCCGGTCCATGAGATGCGAGGCCGCCTGGCCGAACAGCCGGACGCCGGCGGCGATGACCAAGGCCCCCACCAGCAGGGCCCCCCAGGCGTCGGCATGAGCCCAACCCATGCGGGCGCCCAGGATGCCCCCCACGGCCGCCGCGGAGGAGACCAGGTCGGTCAGGTTGTCCACCGCCGACGCCCCCAGCGCGTGGCTGCGCAGGCGCCGGGCCAAAGCCCGCTGGGAGACGTAGAGGATCCCCTTGGCGACGCCGGCGGCGACGGCGACCGCCAGTGCCAACCGGTCCGGCTCCACCGTGGGCGGTCGCCCCAAGCTGGAAGCCGCTCCCGCCATGACGTCCAGACCGGCCAGCACCAACAGCACGGCCACGACCTTTTGGGCCACGGCCTCGGCCTTGTGGTGGCCGTAGTTGTGTTCCGCATCGGGAGGTTGCCGGGCGATGCGCAGACCCACCAGCACGGCAATGGACGACCCGACGTCCGCGCCCGAGTGGATACCGTCGGCGAGAAGGGCCTGCGAACGCCCGGCTACTCCGGCCGCCACCTTCACCGCTGTCAGCAGGGCGTTGCTCGCGATACCCCACCAGGCGCTGCGCTCTCCGATCTCCAAATCGTCCCTCGCATCTCCGCCGGGCGAGGCTCAGCCGAGGTCAAGCAACACGAGGCCCGCGACCAGACGCGCGAGCCTCAGGACCGCCCGGCGCACGATGTACGCGACCGTCCCCTGAACCCGGGCGGCCGCGTCGAATCCTACCGTCGTCTGCCAAAATAATAATCCGGCCCACGGCCCTGCGGCCAGACCGCTGGCGAGCAGCGCCGCACTCTCCAGGGCCAACCGCCGACCGGTCGCCGCGGGCGACGACACGGCACGGCGCAGGCCGCACAAGCCCCCCTCCACCAGGGCGGCCCCGACGGCGGCCGCGACCAGAATCCCGCGCGGGGGCCACGCGCTCCCCGTCTCCACCCACCGCCACGCCGCGGCCGCCACCAGCCAGGGGAGATCCGACAGCACCATCAGCGCCAGCAGCGCGCCCGTCACGAGTGCCGCGACGACCGTCACGTCCCAATCGTCTCCCGTCCGTCCGCCTGCCGCACCCCAGCGCCCCCCGCCCGATAGTCTCGCCGGGACCGTCTCCCGCCATGTGACCTAAGCCAGCCGCTGGCGGGGGGCCGGGGCGGCTTGCCGCTTGCGCCACAGGAGCCAGAGGGGACTGGCGATGAAGATCGAGGAGTAGGTCCCGAAAAACACCCCGAGCAGCATGGTCAGCGCGAAGTCCTTGATAGTCGCCCCGCCGAAGATGAGAATGGCCGCCAGGGCCAACAGAACTGTGCTGGAGGTGTTGATGGACCGGATGAGCACCTGGTTCAGGCTGCGGTTGACCAGGTCTTCCAACGGCTCCCCCCGCTTCTGGCGGTTCAGGTTCTCCCGGATCCGGTCAAAGATGATGATGGTGTCGTTGACCGAATACCCGAAGATCGTGAGCACGGCCATCACGAAGTACTGGCTCAGGGTGATGTGGATGAGCGCGATGAGTCCGACCGTGATCAGCACGTCGTGGATGAGGGCGATGATCGCCGACAGGGCGAACCGCCACTCGAAACGGAGGGTGATGTAGAGAATGATCCCGGCCGTGGCCAGAAGCACAGCCAAGAGGGCCGTCCGCTCCGTCTCCTGCCCGATGACCGACGACACCCGGCTGGTCGAGACCGCCTCGAACGGTCCCACCCGCCGGCGCAGGCTGCTCAACAGCTGGGTCCGTTGGGTTTCGGAGATCGCCGGCGTGGTGATGAGCACTTCGCGGTGGCCTTGGCCGACGAACACGATGGAACTCCCGCCGAGGCGCCGGCTGTCGAGAACCGCACGGATGGGCGCCGACGCCGTGGGATGCTGGAAGCGGAGGTCCAGTTGCGTGCCGCCCGTGAAGTCGATGCCGTAATGCAGTCCCCGAATGGCCAACGCCAGGATGGCGATCAGGATGAGGGTCCCGGAGGCGGCGAACCAGATGCGCCAACGGCGGACGAAGTCGAAATGAAACTCCACGATGCGCCTCCTCCCGCCCTACCCGACGAAGACGGCCCGGTTGCGCGCCCATCCGGCGTCGGCCGCCAGCCGGATGAACTCCCGCGTCACGAACACCGCCGTGAAGAGCGAGATAACGATCCCGACCATGAGCGTCACCGCGAAGCCCTTCACCTCGCCGGAACCCAGGGCGAAGAGGATGGCCCCCGCCAGGAAGGTCGTGGCGTTGGAGTCCAGGATGGCCCGGATGGCGTGCCGGAATCCGGCTTCCACCGCCGCGCGCGGCGTTTTCCCGGCCGCCATCTCCTCCTTGACGCGGCTGAAGATGATGACGTTGGCGTCCACCGCCATGCCGGCGGACAGGATCATCCCCGCCACGCCGGGCAGCGTGAGGGTCGCGTTCAGGGCGATGAGGGCCCCGACCATCAGGAACATGTAGATCCCGAGCGAAATGTCCGCGAGCAGGCCCGCGAGGCGGTACCACACCACCATGAACGTCCCGATCAAGGCCAGCGCCAGCGCGGCGGCGAGCTTGGAATAGGCGACCGAGTCGGCCCCCAGGGTGGCGCTCACCGTCCGCACGTCCAACACCTTAAGCTTGACCGGGAGCGCGCCCGACTGCAGCAGGAGCGCCATCTGCTGCGCCTGCTTCAAGGACGTGAAGCCCCCCGTCAACTCGGCCTTGCCGTCGGTGATCACCGCGTCCACCTGCGGAGCTTCAAGCAGCTTGCCGTCCAGGTAGATCGGAAGCACCTGGTGGTAGTACTTCTTCGTCGCCTGGGCGAAGGCCTGGGTCCCTTGGGCGTTGAAGGTGAGGTTCACCACGTACGGATCCTGCGGGTTCTGGGCAATCGCCGCCTGGGCGTTGGCCAACTCGCCGCCGGTGAGCAGGACCTGCTTGCCGTCCGGACTCTTGATCTGGAGCAGGGCCGTCTTGCCCAGGAAGGCCAACGCCTCTTCCTGGTTCTTGACCCCCGGCAGCTGGACCATGATGCGGTTCGTGCCCACCTGCTGAATGACCGGCTCGGAAACCCCGAGCTTGTCAACCCGAAACGTCATGATCTGCATGGCCCGTTGCATCGCCTCAGGCGTCACGGGCGCCCCCGGGGTGGGTACGGCCTCGAATTCGGCGCTGATGCCCCCCACGAAGTCCAGTCCGTAGTGGAGGTAGCGGGTGACCGGGTTGACGGCGGAAAAATAATAGCCGGCTGCCCCCAGCAGCACGACGATGGCAATCAAGATCCAGCCGGCTCGGCGCATTCCGGCCCTCCTGCCCGAAAATCTGCCTGATTATACCCCGCGGGTCCCGGGGGCGCAACGACGCGGCCCGGCCTGCGGCCTCAGGCGCCTCCGAGCACCCGCGTATCGCCCACCCGGCGCGTGATCCGGGCCTCGTCCATCCGTTCCAGGATGGGGACGGCGTATTTGCGCGAGGTGCCGAGGACCTCCCGCAAGGCCGAGGTGTTGAGGGCGCCCCGTTCGGCCAGCGCTTGGCGCACGGCCGCGGCGGCCTGCTCGAACACCTCCCGGGTCAGGTAGAGCCCTTCGTCGACCTTCACCAGGCGGCCGGTGTGGACCAGCCACTGGACGAGGTCCCGCCCTCGCTCGTCGTCCGCCCCCATCCCCGCGAGCACCGCCTCGATGTCCTCCGGCCTGAGGCCCTGGGCCGTCAGCGTCTCCACGAGGCGTCGCGCCCGCGCTTCGTCCGTAGGATCCAGCGCCACCGTAAACGACGCCAGGCGGAGCCACTCCCGGTCGGCCACGACCCCCGGTACGGAGAGGAGAAAGCGCGCCATGGCCCGCGGGTCCCACCCTGCGAACAACGGGCGGAAGGCTTCGCGCGGCAGGCCGGGTCGGAGCGGGTAGCGGCGGTGATAGTCGGCCAACTGCTCCCGCACCGCGGCCTCCAGGCGGGCCCGGACGTCGCGGTGGAGGACCGTCCGGTCCTCGGCCAGCTCCACCGCCTCCACCTCGGCCAATCGTTGCCGCAGCGTCTCCTCTTCCAAGCCGACGTGACGCGCCAGTTCCGCTAGCGGCACGGGCATGCCCGCCTCAAGGGCCCGGCTGACCGCCAGCGTGACCGGATCACTGGCCAGCGCCGCCTCTAGCCGTTCCAACAGCCCCCGCTCCCGGCGGGTATGATGGATCCCCAGCTCGACCACCTGGCCCCCGCCGATCGTGGTCACCGGACTGTACGACCGGATGAGCACGCGGTCGCCGCGCTGCACCACGACGGGCTCCTCCCAGCGCAACTCGGCCCAGGCGCGGTCGCCCGGCGCCAGCTCCTCCCGGTCGAAGAAATAGACCCGGGCCAAGGCCTCCTGCGTGCCCGTATGCGTGTGGACGCGGCCCCGATGTTTGAGGGGGGAAGCGTCCTCGAGCAGGGTGAGGAGGAGCGTCGCCACCGTCACCGGGCTGAAGGTGCCCGGACGGGCCAGCACCTGGCCCCGGCGCACCAGGCTCCGTTCCACCCCGCCCAGATTCACCGCCACCCGCTGCCCCGCCATGGCCCGCTCGACCCGCTGGCCGTGGACCTCGAGGCCCCGGACGCGCGTTCGCAGGTCTTCGGGCAGGACCGTCACGACCTCGTCCACCGCCAACTGTCCGCTGGTCATCGTGCCGGTCACCACGGTGCCGAAGCCGCGGACCGTGAACACCCGGTCGACGGGCAGCCGCAGCAGGCCGGTGGTGTCACGGGGCGGGACGCTGTCGGCCAAGCGGTCCAGCTCCGCCAACAGTTCGGGAATACCCTCGCCTGTCACGGCGCTCACCGGCAGGATGGGTGCATCCGCGAGAAAAGACCCCGCGAGGGCCTCGGCGGTATCGGCGCGCACCAAGTCCAACCAGTCGGCCTCCACGAGGTCGACTTTCGTCAGCACCGTCAGACCGTGCTCGACACCCAGGAGGCGGAGGATGGCCAGATGCTCCCGGGTCTGCGGCATGACCCCCTCGTCCGCCGCCACGACCAACAGGACGGCGTCCATCCCGTGCACGCCGGCCACCATGTTGCGGACGAAGCGCTCGTGCCCCGGCACGTCCACGAACGCCGCCGATCGGCCGGAAGGCAGCACGAGCGGTGCGAAGCCCAGGTCGATGGAGATGCCCCGCGCCTTTTCCTCGGGGAGACGGTCCGTGTCCCGGCCCGTCAACCGGCGTACCAACGTCGTCTTGCCGTGGTCGATGTGCCCCGCGGTCCCGAACACCACTGGTCGCAAACGTTCTTCGCCTCCGATCCCGGTGTCAGGCGGCCGGCCGTCCTACCCCTCCCGGAAGGGCCGCACCGCCCCTTCCCGCTCGAAGACGCGCCGTACGGCCAACAGAGCGGTGTACGTGGGCAGGACGTAGACCGGATCCGCCCCTTCGTCCTCGAGCGCGGCCAGCACGCCGCGTTCGGGACTGCCCTCGCAGACGGCGATGCGCTCCGGCGGACAGCCCGCATACTTGAGCCGCACGGCCATGTCGCGTGCCCGTAGCCCCGTGACCCACCACCGCTCGGCGCGCGCACGCGGCCAGAGCGTCTCCAGGTCGACGTCCCACAGCCAGCTGACGTCCCGGCCGTCCGCGTCGAGGTCGTTGATCGCCACGACCAGCGTCTTAGGGCGGGGGTCCGATGCCACGGCCGCGAGCACCTGGTTGAACCCCGTGGGGTTTTTCACCAGGGCCAGCCGGACCTCGCGCCCGCGAAACCGGATCCCCTCCATCCGGCCGAAGGCCACCGCCCGCGAGGCCAGGCCATCCCGCATCGTTTGGGCGTCCAGTCCCAGGACCCAACCGGCCGCCACGGCCGCCACGGCGTTGTAGAGGTTGTAGACCCCCGGCAGTCCGAACGGCAGGCGCCATTCGCCCGCCGGGGTGCGGATTCGAAGCCACCGTCCCGCCTCCTCGAACCCGACGAGGGCCACCTGCGGCGTCGGGCGGCGAGCCCCGCAGCCAGGGCAACGCCACAGGCCCAGGTGCGCATAGCGGCGCACCGTATACACGAGCTCCGTCCCGCACTGCGGGCAGAACCGGGCGTCCCCCGGGTCCTCGAGGGGCCCGCCCGATTCCACGGGCGCCTCGAGCCCGTAGTACACGGCCTCGACGCCCTCGCCCAGCTGCGCCACATGGGGGTCATCGGCGTTGAGCACCGCCCGTCCGCCCGGTCCCAGGTACTCCAGGCCGGTCCCCACGTAGCGCACGGTGGTCGACAGCTCGCCGTAGCGGTCCAGCTGGTCACGGAAGAAGTTGGTCACCAGGACGACCCGGGGGCGAACGAGCGGGGCCGCCCGCGGCACCGTGGCCTCGTCGGTCTCGAGGACCGCCGTGTCGGGCGGCGCCCCGGGACGATAGGCTTCGAGGAGGGCGAAGGCGATGCCGGGCAGGAGGTTGGCCCCGCTCCGGTTGTGGGCCACCCGCCGGCCGGCGGTGCGGAGCATGCCCGCCACCAGGCCGGCCGTGGTGGTCTTGCCGTTGGTCCCGGTGACCAGCACGACACCACCCACGGTCTGCCGGGCCACGGCCGCCACCACGTCGGGCGCCAGCCACAAGGCGACGCGACCGGGCAGGGACGATCCGCCGCGTCCCGCCAGTCGGCTCGCCCACGCCACGATCCGGGCGCCGACCCACGCCGCCCAAAGCCGCCAGCCGGCCGTGTGCTCTGCCTCCTTCCGCCTCATCCGCGGGCGCGAGCGGAAGCCTCCCGTCACACCGCGGATGCCTCCTCGGAAAGCCGCACGCTCAGGCGTCCAGCGCCTGTTGCGCCATACGCCGGTCGGTCCACACCGGCTGGCGCTTGGTCAGGAAGGCCGAGATGCCTTCCTTGGCGTCGGGCATGGCGCTGTTGGTCGCCATCACCTGGGACATGTAGGCCAACGCCTCGAACTCGTCCATCTCGAGCTGCCGGTAGAAGTGCTTCTTGCCCAGGGCGAGCGTCGCCTTGGCGTGCCGGGCCACCAAGCGGGCCAGTTCCAGCGTGGCCGTGCGGAGGTTTTCCGGCGGCACGACCCGGTTGACCAAGCCGAACCGGAGGGCGTCCTCGGCATCCATGAACTCGCCGGTGAACAGCATCTCCGCGGCCTTCTTGCGGCCCACGTTCCGGCTCAAGGCCACCGCCGGCGTGCTGCAGAAGAACCCAATCTTGATCCCCGGCGTCGCAAACTTGGCCACGCTCGATGCCACCGCCAGGTCCGCCGTGGCCACCAGCTGGCACCCCGCCGCCGTCGCGATCCCGTGCACTTCCGCCACCACGATCTGGGGCATCCGTCGGATCGTCTGCATCGTCGAAAAACACGTCTCGAAGAGCTCCAGAACGGCAGGCGCGTCGCCTTGGAGAATCTCCCGGAGGTCGTGTCCGGAACTGAACACCGTGCCCGCTCCGCGCAGGATGACCACGTTGAGCCGGTCCGCCCGCACGATCCCCTGGAGCGTCTCGTCCAGGGCCAGCAGCATCTCCCGGGACAGGGCGTTGCGCTTGTCGGGGTGGTTGAGCGTCACGATGCCGATCCGCTCGTCCTCGAAGGTCGGGTCATAAAGAACCAGTTCGGCCATGTCTTCCGCCTCCTGCTCGCCATCCGTGCCCGTCATGCGGTCGTTGCTGCGACCAGTGTATCCGATGGGCGGCCCGCGGCCTAGCTCCGCCCGCACGGAACACCTCCGGGCGCCGTCATGGCCACCTCCGCCGGTCTCCGGCCGGGATCCCCGTCCTCACGGCGATTGTTGGGCTGAGGGGCGTCGCCATCCCCGCCCCGTCACGGCTTGGGCTTCCGTCTCTGGCCTGCCTGTCGTGATCCCACAGGTTCTAGCGCAGAGCCGCCGCGGTCTTGACCGTACACGCCGAGCCGGGTATACTGACAGCGGACGCCGGGGAGTGGCGCAGTTTGGTAGCGCGCCTGCTTCGGGAGCAGGAGGTCGCAGGTTCAAATCCTGTCTCTCCGACCAATTGATGCCAACGCCGCCTACTGGGCGGCGATTTTTATTGCCGCGGCGAGGCAGGCCCCATGCATCGGGCCGCACGGGACGGTGCACATTGACCTCCGAGAAGGGTTGCCATGCGCAAAGGGGGAGACGGCCACCATGGCTCGACGGCGTCGCACGCTCCTGGTGCCCGAGGCGGCGCGCGCACTGGCCCGACTTCGGCTAAGCGCCGCGGCGGCCAAACGGCCTGAGCCACCCCCCAAGTCAGCCGCGGATCGGTTTCGCGAGCTCGCGCGGGCCGTCGTGCTCCGCCACCACTACCTCAAGCAGGACTAAGACTGCAGGATGTCGCCGAGGTCGTCCACCAGACGGCCACGCAAGCTGTGCATCTTGCGCACGGCGGCCAACACGCCGTCGGCGTACGCGCTGCGGTCGTGCACGTCGTGGCGGATGGACAGCACCTGACCCGCCGCACCGAAGATGACGGTCTGGTGAGCCACCAGCCCGGGCAACCGGATGGCGTGAACCGGGATGTCGTCCGGATCCCGGCGCCACGTGCGGGCCAGCAGCGTGGCCATGCGCAGCGCGGTACCCGAAGGGCGGTCCTTCTTCGTCGCGTGGTGCCCCTCCACCACCTCGACGGCGGTGAAGTAGCGGGCCGCCTGCTCCGCCAGGCGCTCGGCCACCCAGGCCCCCACCGAAAAGTTGGCGATGAGCGCCGCCCCGACCTGGTGCTCCGCCACCGCCCGGGCGAGCGCCTCGCGCTGCTCCGCCCGGAATCCCGTGGTGCCCACGACGATGGACCATCCCCGCGCCACCGCCTCCATCAGGCGGGGAAACGCCGACTCGGCCTCCGTGAAGTCGATGAGCACCTCCGGCGCGGCCGCCGCCGCCCGCGCCACCGAGTCGACGATGGTCACGTCGAGGTCCGGGTCGCCCCAGAGGGCCCCCAGGTGCTCGCCCGCGTGGCGGGCCCCGATAGCCGCCACCAACTCCATGTCCGGCGCCGCGACCACTGCTCGTCCCACTTCCCGGCCCGTTCGCCCGGTGGCACCCGCCAGCGCGACCCGGATCCGTTCCGCCATCTGCCTTAGCCCTCCAGCTGCCCCTCGGCCTCGGCCCGCACGACCTCGCCGGCCAGGATGAGCCGCATGATCTCCGAGGTGCCTTCATAAATCTCGGTTGCCTTCGCATCGCGGAGCAGGCGCTCCACGCCCGCCTCCCGGAGATAGCCGTAGCCCCCGTGGATCTGCACGGCCTGGAGGGCGTGTCGCACCGCCGCCTCGGACGCGAACAGTTTCGCCGCAGCCGCCAGGGGGCGCACGGAGCCTCCTTCGTCGCGCCGCCGCGCCGCCTCGTACGTCAACAGCCGGGCCGCGTGCAAGTCTCGGACCATGTCCGCCAGCTTGAACCGGATGGCCTCGAACCGTTCCAGGGGTTGGCCGAACTGGCGCCGCACCCGGGCATAGCGCGCCGACCGCGCCAGAGCAGCCGCCAGCATGCCGCAGGCCTGCGCCGCGATGCCGATGCGCCCCCCGTCGAGCAGGTCCAGCGCGATCCGGTAGCCCTCGCCCTCGGCGCCCAGTCGGTGCGTTTCGGGCACGAACACGTCGTCCAGATGGATTTCGCTGGTGCGCGACGCGTGAAGCCCCAACTTCCGCTCCGCCCGCCCGAAGGTCACCCCCGGGTTCGACTTGTCCACCACCCAGATGGTCATCCCGTCGCGCCCCGACGTCCCCTCCAGCCGACCGACGACCAGGTAGCGCTCTGCCTCGCCGGCACTGGTGATGAACGCCTTGTGCCCGCTGATCCGGTAGCCGCCGGGAACCCGGCGGCCCACCGTTCTCACCTCCGCCGCGTTCGAGCCGACCCCCGGTTCGGTGAGGGCGAACGCGCCGATCCACTCGCCGCGGATGAGCGCCGGCAGCCAGGTACGCCGCTGCCACTCGGTCCCATAGCGCCAGATCCCCTCGACGTGGAGGGTGTTGTGCACCTCGTAAATCACGGCGGTGGCCGGGCACACCTCCGCCAGCGCCTCCACCACGAGCGCCTGGGCCAGGCTGCTGGCCCCCGCCCCGCCGTACTCCGGCGGCACCGTCAGCCCGAAATACCCCTGTTCCGCCAGAAGCTTGAGGTTCTCGCGCGGAAACGCCCCCGTCTCATCATATGCGGCACTTCGCGGCGCGATTTCAGATTTTGCCAGACGACGGGCCGCGCCCCGGATCGTCCGCTCATCAGGGGTCAGGATGCTGTACTCCATCTCCGAACTGTCCCGCTGGAATGCCTCCGGCCCGCCGCAGCACCCACCGGGCCACCGTGGCGGCATCCTCCGTGCCTTCGATCACGGCGTCGATCTGCGCCCGCCACTCGGGCGACGCGACCATCCGGCGCAGGTAGCGGTCCAACGCATCGAGGGCCGCGTGGCGCACCAGGGCCTCGGCCTGGCGACGGCGTCGCTCCCCGAGCCGGCCGGACGCCGTCAGAAACCCGTGATGCCGCTCGATGGCCGCCAGCAGCGTGTCGACGCCCTGCCGGTCCTGGGCCACCGTCCGCACCACCTCGGGCCGCCAGGGGGGCGGCTCGGCAACCAGGTTCAGCATCGCCTCGAGCTCCCGAACGGTCCGGTCGGCTCCCTCGCGATCCGCCTTGTTCACCACGAAGATGTCCGCAATCTCCAGGATCCCGGCCTTGATGGCCTGGATGTCGTCGCCCAGACCGGGAGCCAGGACTACCAGCACCGTCTGGGCCAGCTCCATGATCTCGATCTCGCTCTGACCGGCGCCCACCGTCTCGACGAAGATCCACTGGAAGCCGGCGGCGTCCAGCACCTCCAGCGTGCCCGCCGTGGCCCGCGACAGCCCACCCGTCTGACCCCGGCTTGCGAGACTGCGCATGAAGACACCCGCATCCATCGTGGCGTCCTGCATGCGGATGCGGTCGCCCAGGATCGCGCCCCCGGAGAAGGGACTCGAGGGGTCCACCGCGATGATGCCCACCGTCTCCCCGCGGGCCCTGACGGCGAGGGCCAGGGCGTCGACCAAGGTCGACTTCCCCACCCCGGGAGCCCCGGTGACACCGACCACCCGCGCACGGCCGGCGTGCGGAAACAACTCCCGCAGCAGCTCGGCCGCGGCGCCGCCGCCCCGGTCCACCACCGTGAGCGCCCGGGCGATGGCCCGCCGTTGCCCCGCCAGGACACCTTCCCCCAGCGGACTCATGCCTCGGGGACCCTGTCGCGAATGAACTTGACGATGTCCCGGGTGTCCGTGCCGGGGCCGAACACCGCCGCCACGCCCGCCTCGAGCATCGCCGGCACGTCCTCCTCGGGGATGATGCCCCCCAGGAGGATGAGCACGTCGTCCTGCCCGTTCTTCCGGATGAGGTCGACGATCCGGGGCACCAGGGTACCGTGGGCCCCGGAGAGGATCGAGATGGCGACCACCTGCACGTCTTCCTGCAGCGCCGCCTCCGCGATCTGCTCCGGCGTCTGGTGCAGCCCGGTGTAAATCACCTCCATCCCGGCGTCGCGCAGCGCCCGCGCAATCACCTTGGCCCCCCGGTCATGGCCGTCCAGACCCGGTTTGGCCACCAATACCCTGATCATCCCGCCTCGCTCGCTCCCTCCAGCGGCACGGACCGCCTCAGGCCTTGATCCCGGTGCGGCCTACCGACGACGGGTCCGCCTCCTTGGCGTCCTCCTGGATATGGTACTCCTCCCGCAGGAGGTCCACCTCCTGCTGGATGCGCCGGCTACGCTCCAGCATGCGGTAGAGGAACCCGAACATGATCACGAACAACGCCGTATAACCGAAGAAGAGGAACCAAAGATCCTGACGCTCGAGCGGACTCATGCTGCACGCCCCTTCTTCCTCAAAGACTCGCCCCGCCGCGCCGCTAAAGGGGTTCCAAGCCCCGGCGCAGCTGTTCGCGTACCGCCTCGAGACCCTGTTCCGCCTTCAACAGCCGCACGCGGACCGTCATCCAGGCCGCATAAAGGTAGAGGAACGCGGCCATGGACACGAACATGGCCACGACCATCCGGGGCGGCATGGCAATCCCCTGGCTCGTGATGACCACCGGATGGATGGAGTTCCACCAGCGGACGGACAGGTAGTCGATGGGCACCATGAAGAAGGCGACCACCGCCAGGACGGCCGAGTAGACGCCCCGGCGTTCCGGGTTGTCCGTCCAGTCCCGCAGGAGCAGGTAGCCGACGAACAACACCCACAGGATGACCGTCGTGGTCAACCGCGGGTCCCACGTCCACCAGACGCCCCAGGCCGCACGCCCCCAAAGAATCCCGCTCACGAGGATCATGGTCGTCAGCACGGTGCCCACTTCGGCCGACGCGGCCGCGACGATGTCCCACCGCGGGGTCCGCGTCCGGAGATAGGCCAGACTGGCGACGAACGTCACCAGATAGGCCAGGCCGCCCGCCGTCGCAGCGCCCATGTGGAAGTAGAAGATCCGCTGGCTCGACAGCAACATGCGGTCGTCCGGCGTCCAGATGAAGTTGAGGTACAGAGCCAGCACCCACAAGGGCGCCATGAACCAGATCCAGCGATCGCGCCCGGTGCGCCCCGCGCCCGCCATCGTCACACCTCCCAGACGTACTCGTAGAGGATGAGCGGCAATCCCAGGAACAACAGGTCGTAAGCCATCAGCGCATGTACCCAGGGCCACGGATTGCCCGGCCCGGCGTGAAGCACGGCGGCCGTCGCCTCGACGGCGAGGATCAGGACCGGAACCCCGAACGGCACCAGAAGAACCGGCAAGAGGACGTTGCCCGCCCGCGTGTTGGCGGCGATGGCGCCGAACAGGGTGCCGACCCCGACGAAGCCCAGCGCCCCGAGGGCGAGCAACAACCCCAAGAGGGGCCAGTCGTCCGGCCAGGGCTGGTTGAAGAGGGCGAAGAACACGGGGGTCATGATGGCCTCCATCCCCACCATGAACACGAACCCGGTCGTCAATTTGGCCGCGAAGATGGCCAACCGGTCCCCCGGTGCCATCACCAGCCCCACCATCGCGTCGGACTGCACCTCGTGCTCGAAGCCGCGTCCTACGGCCAGCATGCCCGCAAACAGGAAGCTCAACCAAAGAATACCCGGAAAGACGGGTCCGACGCGGACGCGGTACGGGTCCACCGCAAAGGCGAACAGGAACACCACCATGAGCGTGAAGGCCGCCATGGTGACCCAGGTGTCCTTGCTCCGCAGCTCGATGAGCAGGTCCTTGCGGACGATGGATCCGTACTTACGAAGCACCGATCCCCCGCTCCGCAAACAGGCCCCGATAGCGGGCCTCAAGCTCCGACACCGGCCACTCGGCACGGCTCTTCCACGCGAGCAGGCGACCCTGCCACAGGATGCCGAACCGCGTCCCCAGGCGCTCCGCCTCCTCGAGATGATGCGTGATGACGAGCGCCCCTCCTCCTTCGGCGACCGCCTGCACCACCAGGTCGTCGAGCAGGCGCACCGCGTCCACGTCGAGTCCGGTGTACGGCTCGTCCAACAGCAACAGGCGCGGACGGGGCAGAAAGGTCCGGGCGATGGCCGCCCGCTGCTCCATCCCGCGCGAATACCGCCGCACCGGTTCGTGCTGGAACGGCCCCAGTCCCACTCGGCGGAGCATCTGCGCGGCGGCGTCCCGGGGAGCCGGCAGGCCGTACAGGCGCGCGTAGAACGTCAGGTTCTCCAGCCCGCTCAGCATCGGATACAACATGGATCGATGGCCCAGGTACCCGATGCGGGCGTCGGGCCCGTCGCTCGCCGCGCCGAACCGGCGGACGGTCCCTCCGCTCGGCTGCCAGACCCCCGCCAGGACGTTCAGCAGG
Source organism: Actinomycetes bacterium (assembly GCA_023565505.1). Classification (GTDB taxonomy): domain Bacteria; phylum Bacillota; class Sulfobacillia; order Sulfobacillales; family JAIMBI01; genus JAIMBI01. The sequence continues at coordinate 50,677 of JAIMBI010000008.1, forward strand.
GTGCTCTTGCCCGCGCCGTTGGGTCCCAGGACGACCCCCACTTCCCCCGCAGGCAGGTCGAACGTGACGTCGCGGAGCACCCACCGTCCCCCGAGCCGCCTGGACAGGTGCCGGACCTCGAGCAGCGGTGCGTCTAGCCGGCCCGAGCCGTCCACGTCCGTTCCAGCTCCTCGAGGACGTCCTGCGTCAACGCCCGGAAGTCCTCCTCATCCAACTCGCCCTGACGCCGCTGGGCCTCGAGCGAGGCGAGCCGCGCCAACAACGCCTCCCGGCGGCCCGGGTCGGGCGCCTCCGGCCGCAAGGGATTCCAGTTCACGGCCAGCGCCACGCCGGCCAGCACCACCAGTCCCAGCACCACCGTGAAGACGGCCGCCGCCCGCGGGTAGCCCGCCGGCCGGGGCGGTGCCGCATTGCTCGGCCCGCTCCCGTTTTCAACGGCAATGGCGACCGTCTGGCCCGCTTGCACCCCCGCCGTGTCGTAGACCCGGAACGTCGGGCTGTGGGGCAGACCGGGGATGGTCCGGGGGGCAAGCGCCTGCCAGGCCGGGTTGAGCACGGCGGGCGCATTCATGCTGAGGGGGATCATGACCACTACGGCCCCCGTCGTCTGGGCCGCCGTGAAGCTCAGGAGCTTCGACGTCCCGTTCCACGGCACGGTGTACTTGAGGGCGAAGTTCTGCTGCCGGCCCAAGACCTCCACCGTGTCCGCCCCCGAGGGCTTGAGCTGCCCCTGGATCGCCGCGACCGGCCCGTGACCCTTCAGTACCGCGACGGTGGGATTGTCCTGGGGGCGCATGAACACCATCTGCTGGTAGACGGCCAGCGTCCGGCCGTGGGGCAGCAACACCAGCAGCTCCATCCCCACGGCGGGTGCGGTCGCCGCCCGCACGCGCACCTCGCCCCCGGCCGCGACCAGGACCAACCCCACCAACACCGCCGCCAGCCACCGGCCCACGCTCCGGCTCATGCCTCGGCCTCCTCCCGCGGGCGCCCGCACGACCCGCACAGCGTCTGGTCGGCGGTGGGATAGGGCTCCCCGCACCAGAGACAGTATTTGGCGCGGAGTTCCGCGGCCACGGCCGCCCGCACGTCTGACCGGGGTGCCCCCTGCCCCGTTTCCGCCGGCTTCGCCCGCACAAACGGCACCACCGCCAGCCCGACGACCCCGACGACCAGCGCCACGGCCAGCACCCATCCCACAGGCGTCATGCCTCGTCCCTCCGCTCTCGGAGCGGTGCCGGCACCGGAAGCCACCCCGCGCCGGCGCGGACGGCCGAGCGGGGCCGCTCGGGGCCTCCGAGCGCGACGAGGCTACCCGCTACCAGGAGGTACATGCCGATCCAGATCCACGACACCATCGGGTTGACGAAAAACTGCAGGTTGACGGTCTGCCCGCCGGGGGTGTAGCCCTCGAGCACCGCGTAGAAGTCCTGCCACCACCCGCCGAGAATCGCCACGTGAGCCACGGGCTGGGCGTTGCCGGGGAAGAACTGCAGCCCGGGTGTCGCCGTGGCGTTGTGGTAGCCCGGGCCGTTGACGACGATGTTGGCCTGGGTCGTCTCGTAGGTGGGCCCGGGCACGTCGGTCAGTCCCGTGAACGTCACGCGGTACGGGCCCACGGCCTCGGTCTGACCCTGGCGGAAGGTCTCCGTGACCGTGTAGTTGCCCGTGTGGGACCCGATAACCCCGAGGACGATGACGAGAAAGGCCAGGTGGCTGACATAGCCGCCCCACCGGCGGCGGTCGGCGCGCACGAGGCCCCACAGCGCCTGGGGCCACGGTTCCCGGGTGGACCGTTGGCGCGCCCGCGTCCCGCGCACGAACTCCTGGATCATCGAGCCGGCGGCGAAAAAGACGACGGTGTCGCCGAACAGTTGGGCCGGCGTGCGGGCCCCCCACCCGTAGGCCAGAACCAACCCCGCGATCGCCGCCACCCATGCCCCCGACAGCCGGCGCGCCGTCTCCCGCCAGCGCGCCGACCGCCAGGCGACGGCGGGAGCCGCTCCCATCAAGACCACCAGGCCGAGGAACAGGGGGACGCTGAGCGTGTTGAAGAATCCTACCTGGAGGACCACAGCGGTGCCGGTCAAAGCCCGGGAAAGGACCGGGTAGAACGTGCCGAACAGAACCACCGCGGCCAGCACCGCCAGGAAGAAACTCATCAGGAAGTAGACGCCCTCGCGGGAGAACGTGTCCACGAGGGGGATCCGGTCCACCAGCTGGTCCCGCCGCAACACGAGGACGACGACCGTACCGGCCAACACCGCCCAGAGGAGGCCGACGAAGTAATCTCCGACGCCCGTGCCCGCGAAGGCATGCACGGAGTTGGGCAGGACGCCGCTCCGGGTGATATAGGTCCCCACGAGCGTGAGCAGGAACGTGGCCGTGATGAGCGCGGCACCGACGGCCCGGAACATCCCGCGCCGGTCCTCCACCTGCAGCGTGTGCAGAAAGGCCGTCGCCGTCAGCCACGGCAGCAGCGAGGCGTTCTCGACGGGATCCCACTCCCAGTAGCCACCCCAACCCAGTTCCATGTACGCCCACCAGCCGCCCAGCACGATGGCGGCGCTGAGAAACATCCAGCTCCAGAGCAGCCAGCGCCGGACCACGGGCGTCCACACCCGCCCGGGCAGGCGCTGCCACAACGCCGCCAAGTAGAACGCGAAGGGCACCGCCAGGCCGATGAGGCCGGTGTACATGGCCGGCGGATGGATGGTCATGACCGGGTTCTGCAGCAGCGGTTCGAGCCCGTTGCCGTCGGTGGGTGATCCCGGCACCACGCGGAAGGGATCGACGACAAGATTGGACATGCCCGTGAAGAAGACCAAGAGGCCGGCCAGCATGGGGACGACCAGGGGGGTCATGCGGCGCTCCTTACGCCAGCCGATACCGGCGACGTAAGCCGTATACAGCGACAGGATCCACCCCCAGAACAACACCGACCCGGAATCCCCGCCCCACAGGGCGGTCATGCGGTACGCGAGCGGCAGGCCGCGGTTGGTGTGGTTGTACACGGCCCACACGGAGAAGTCGCCGCCGACCAGGGCGACCTCCAACGCCATGACGGCTGCCGTGAGCGCCACAGCCGTCCCCACGGCCGCGCCCCGCGCGCTCTCGCGCCAGCGCACGTCGCCCGTGCGGTAGGCCCACAAGCCCGCGGCCGCGGCGTAGACCGTCGAGATGCCTGCCAAGGCCAGCGCCAGGCGGCCCAGCCACACCATCGTCACGCGTCCATCCTCCCCCCGGCTCGAACTCAGCCGTGCTGCGCGGTGCCGTCGGCCGCCTGGTAATGATTAGGGCACTGGATCATCAGCTTTTGGGCGTCGAAGACCCCGTTAGGGCCGAGGCGCCCTTCCACGATGGCGTCCGCGTCCCGGTACTGCTCCGACGGCACGGGTCCGACGTATTTCACCGGCAGCCGGTTGCCGCCCTTGCTGAGCACGAACGTCATGGTCTCGCTGCGCGCGTCGTACCGCACGGTGCTCGCCAGGAGCCGCCCCTGGACGCGGACCACCTGCCCGGCGTAACGCGCCTCCTGGGCTCGGAACTGGTTGACGGGTACGAAATACTGCGAGAAGTTGCGGGCTCCCTGGATGCCGAGATACACGAGAGCGACCAGGATCATCGCCGCCCCCAGCTGAAGCCGGACCTTCTTCGACACCGCATGCACACCCCGGTTTTTCTACGCTCGTCCGAATTATAGCCCAGCCTGTCCGGTCCGACACCCCGCGTCCGTCGACGTGCGGCGACGGCGTCCCCGGTCCCCCGGTCGTCCGGCCCTTGCGGAGCGCGTGGCTTCATGGTACTATAGCGTCGTGACGCGCCGAAGTGGTGGAATTGGCAGACACGCGGTGTTCAGGGCGCCGTGAGCGTAAGCTCGTGTGGGTTCAAATCCCACCTTCGGCACCATTACTTTTGTCGGGATGGCGGAACTGGCAGACGCGTACGTTTGAGGGGCGTATGGGGTAACCCGTGGGGGTTCGAGTCCCCCTCCCGACACCATGGAGAATTCTTCCAGGCAACACGGAGCGCGCGAAAGGCGCGACCGTGATTTTTTTGTTTTAGGGCGGCCGTCCCTCGGGTGGACGAGAATCCCGGAGCCGGCCGCAAAAAAGAGGAGGAGCCGGCCGAACCGGCCCCCCCCCCCCAGCGCGGACGACGTCAAGCCGTCGCGCGGCCCGAGGGGCTCACGCGCGCCGCCTCGCCTTCCCGGACACGCACGAAGGACATCAGGACGGCCATCAGGACGGCCGCCAGGCCGAGGAACAGGAACCCGGCCTCGTATCCCCCGGTGGCGGTGACCAAGTACCCCACGGCCAATGGCCCGAAGAACCCACCCAGGTTGCCGATGGCGTTGACGAAACCCATCACCGGACCGGCCGTCTCGACGGGGAAGGTCTGTTCCACCATGGTCCAGAACGGCCCCAGGAAGGCGTACAGACCCCATCCCGCGGCGATGAGCAGGGCGATGGACAGCGCAGGGATGCCCTGGGTGAGCGAGCTGGCGAGCACCCCCACGCCGAGGATCAAGATGGGCACGATGACGTGGATGCGTCGCTTGAGCGAGCGGTCCGACAGCCATCCGTGCACCAGCAGCCCGACGATGGCCATGGCGAACGGCATAGCGGTGAACACCCCCACCTCGCCGATGGGCATGCCCGCCTTCTTCAGCAGCGACGGCAGGAAGAACGCGATGCCGTAGCCGGGGATGGCCTGGCAGATGTACGCGACGGCGTAGATCCACGCCTCCTTGGTCTTCAGGGCCCGCCCTAGCGTGTTGTACTCCTTGTGCTCGCGGTCGTCACGCTCGGCCGCGATCGCGGCCTCGATGTACGCCCGCTCCTCGGCCGAGATCCACCGGGCCGTCCGCGGCCAGTCACTGATGAACAGCGCCCAGGCGATGGCCCATACCCAGGGGAGCAGGCCCTCGATGACGAACAGCCAGTGCCAGTTGCTGACCGTCAACAGCCAGCCCGACAGGGGTGCCTGGATCACCGAGGCCACCGGCAGGCACAGGATCCACAGGTTCCGGGCGCGCGCCCGCTCCTCGCGGGGGAACCAGTGCGCCAGCAGGACCAGCGTCGCCGGCCACACACCGCCCTCGGCCACGCCGACCAGGAAGCGCACGACGAGCAACTCGGGCACGGTGCGCACGAACCCCGTCAGCATGGCGAACGCGCCCCACACGAACAAGGCCACCAGGACGAATTTCTTCGCGCTCCACCGCTCCGCCAGGTGGCCGCCCGGCATCTGGAAGAACAAGTAGCCGACAAACAGAATGCCCGACACCAGACCCGCGATCGTGGGGCTGAAATGGAGGTCCTTGGCCATGTAGGGCAGGGCCATCCCGATGTTCAGCCGGTCCATGAACGCGATGGTGTACATCAGGAACGCCACGGGGATGATATGCGTATAACGACCCCGTGGGATGCTCGCCACCACGACCTTCACCCTCCTTGGGAAAGTGCCGACACGTACGGTACCGGTCGTTCGAGGCGGCCGGCCGCACAGGCCGACCCTCGGACGGCGACTACCGACGCCAGCATAGCGTGGGTGCAGACGGGCCGCGTGCGGTGGCTGCTGTCAGAAGCGGCTGAACCTGGATTGGCGTACAAGCGGGTAAACCGAGACAGGTCGCGGAAAAAGGACAGCCGCCGCGAACCGGCGGTCCCGCGGACGGCAGGTGGTTCCAGGCAGGCTGGCAGCGCTGGCAACAGTTTTCAGCGTCAGCCCGCGTCGGCGGCCCGGGCGTGACGCACCTGGAGCCAGGGTCGCCCGTGGGCCCAGGTGACCTCCACGTCGAGGCCGAAGGCCCGCGACAGCACGTCGTCGGTCAACGTCGCCCGTGTGGCGCCCTGGGCCACGACCTCTCCTCCCCGAAGGACCAAGGTGTGGCTGAACAGCGGAAGGATCTCCTCCACGTGGTGGGTGACGTATATCACCGTGGGACGGGGTTCTTCCGCCGCTCCGCGCGACAGCCCGGCGAGCAGAAGCTCCCGGGCCGACACGTCGAGACCCGTGCACGGTTCGTCCAGGACCAGCAGGGCCGGCTCCGCCATCCAGGCGCGAGCCAAGAGGACCCGCTGCTTCTCCCCTTGGGAGAGGGACGAAAACGGACGGTCCGCCAGCGCCGCACACCCAAACCGCTCGAGGAGCGCGTCGGCCCGCGCCCAGTCCGCCGCCGTCGGCTCCACGTAGACGCCGAGCGACGCGTACCGGCCGCTGACCGCGACGGAACGGGCGTCGTCGTGGGGCCGCACGGCCGCCAGCCGGTCCGCCAGCGCCACGCTGACGAACCCGATGCGTTTTCGCAGTTCGCGCAGGTCGGTGCGCCCGAACCGGTGGCCGAGCACCTCGACCTCGCCCTCCGTGGGCCACAGATACCCGGCGGCCACGCTGAGCAGCGTCGTCTTGCCCGACCCGTTGCCGCCGAGGACCGCCCAATGTTCCCCCGCCCGGACCGTCCAGTCGACGCGCCTCAGGATTTCCGTCCGTCCGCGGCGAATGGAGACCCCTCGAAGCGACAGGACGTCCACGCCGCCCCTCCCCGTACTGGCCCCGAAAGCGGCCCTTCCGCCTGGACGGGCCGGACCGTCTCCCCGGAACCGTGCTGTCCACTACGGTACACCGCCGGGTCGGTCAGCGCCAAGACCCGGGCGGGTCGGAGCCATGCGCCGGACACCGTCGCCCTTGGGCGAGAGCTCTAAACCCGCAGCGGGACGGGGGGCACAGCGCGACGCGGGGCCTCTCCGGTCTCTCCGGCGTCCTCCGTCAGCTCCGTCGCGAACGTCCGGACCTCCCGCCCCCGCCGGATCTGGCTGTACCGCCGCCAGCCGCGGGCGAGCCATTGCCGGGGCCGGGCTCCGTCTCCCCCGGCCTCGTCCCAGCCGGCCTTGCGCCCGACGGCCCGCAGCAGGATCGCCAAGCGCAGCAGCGTCGCGTCGGTGTCCAGGTACGGCTGCCGCACGGCGAACGCCCACGACCGCGTGCGCGAAAGCCCGACGGCCAGGGAGGCCTCGAGGTCGTAGGGACCCGTGATCTCGGTGGCGCCGATGCTCAGATCGAAGAAGTACCGCCCGAGGCGTCCCTGGTAGCGGTCCGGCGCATCCGCCGGCACCAGCGTGATGTCCGCCGACAAGGCTCCCAGCCGATCGAATAGGTCGGACGGCGTCTCGATCCCCATCTCCTGCCCCGGGCGGAGGCCCAGCACGGCCGCCTGGCGCACGGCGACGACCAGTCCCACGAGCAGCAACTCCAATTCGTCGGAGGCGCCGGCCAAGGCGACCACTATCCGATCGGTGCCCTCGGGCGCCGGCATCCATCGCGCCCGGAGATAACACGCCGGCGTGGCGCACGGATCGGGAGCCGGACCGGTCATCCCCTCACCCCCGCGGGACAACTCACTTTGCCAGGATTGGCATATTTCTCCATTCCCGCCGGGATTCCTGCCGCCTGCCGGGCGCATCGGCAACAGGGGATCCCCGGCCGCAAAACGGTCCCGGGCCGTCCCCAAGGGGACGGCCCGGGCCACCGGACCCGACCGCCGGCGCTCAGACCAGGGTGTGACCCGCGGACGCCGGGCGCGCCCGTTCCGCCGCGGCGGGACCGGGGTGGTGGTAGGCGTGGCGCCCGTGCAACGCCCAGTCCAATCCGACCCGTTCCTCGTCGGCGCTGACGCGCAGGATCCCCAGCGCGCGCAGGACGGCGAAGGCGACGTAGGTGACGCCGAAGCCCCAGACGGCCACGGCCGCGGCACCCAGAAGCTGGACGCCGAGCAGGTGCGGGCCGTCGCCCATGAACAGCCCGCCCTGGGTCGCAAACAGGCCCACCGCTACCGTTCCCAACAAGCCGTTCGCACCGTGCACCGGGAACGCGCCCACGGGATCGTCGATCCCCCACGCCTCCAGCCAGCCCGTGCTTTCGACGACGAGGACGCCCGCCGCCACGCCGATAAGGCCGCCCGCCCACACCGGCACGTACGCGCATCCCGCCGTGATCGCGACCAGTCCGGCCAGGACGCCGTTTATTGCCATCGTCGGATCGTACGCGTCAAACCGCCAGCGGCTCCACAGCACCGCGACCAGCCCCGCGGCGGCCGCCGACAGCATGGTGTTGGCGACGATCTGCCCGATGTCCGGCGCGAAGGCCGACAGCGTCGATCCGGCGTTGAAACCGAACCACCCGAACCAGAGGATGAACGTCCCGGTGAAGGCCAGGGGCAGATTCGACGGCAGGAACTCGGTGCCCGGCTCGAACCGACCCAGCCGCGCCCCGAGCACCGCAGCCGCCGCCAGCGCGGAGAAACCGCCGAAGGCGTGCACCACGGCTGACCCGGCGAAGTCCCGCATCCCGAGACCGGCCAACCACCCGCCGGGTCCCCACACCCAGTGCCCGGAGACGGAGTAGGCCAGGATCCCCACGACCACGTACAGGAGATACGCGGGAAACCGCATGCGTTCGCTCACGGCGCCGGAGACGATGGACACGGCGGCCACCGCGAACGCCATCTCGAAGAACCAGAACACGGGTTCCGACACCGTGAGCGGGCCAGTGCGCAGCGGACCCAGGAAGTACCCGGTGGTGCCGAACAGCCCCGCCCGAGAGAGGCCGAACATGAGACCGAAGCCCAGAAGGGCATAGACAATCGACCCGACCGTGACGTCGGCCATGACCTTCATGACAATCGACAGCGCGTTCTTGGTTTGCACCAAGCCGGCTTCGAGAAGCGCGAAGCCGCCTTCCATGAAGAACACCAGCGCGCCGGCCAGCACCACCCAAACCGTGTTGACCGCCAATGCCACCGGCTTCCCCTCCATGTCAGATGAGGCCGTGTCTGCTACACTTCGTTGCCATGATATCGCAGGGTTACCGCGCTGTCGAGATCGTATCCTGACACAAAAATCGAGCCACCCGGGGCATTCTCCCGCGGAGTCACCCGGGTGGCGTGTCAGAGTCGGGGTTGCCCGGCTTGCGGCCTACTCCACGCGGTAGCGGCGCACCAACTCCGGGTTGAACCGGAGCCCGTGTCCGGGCTTCTGCGGTGCGACGACGTACCCGTCCTCGATGGCGGGAAGCTCTTCGAACAGTTCGTCGAACCAACTCATGTACTCCACGTAGATGCCGTTGGGCACGGCGGCCGTCATGTGGATCTGCAACTCCCACTGCATATGGGGCGTCACCGGGATCCCCGCGGCCCCCGCCATGGCGGCGATGCGCATCCATTCGGTGATACCCCCGGCCCGGACGTCGATCTGCAGGATGTCGGCGGCCCGCTCCCGGATGAGATCGGCGAAACCGAACCGCGAGAATTCCGTCTCCCCCGTCGCGAGGCGGATGTCCAAGGCCCGGGCGATCTCCGCCGAGCCGCGGATGTCGTCGGCCGGCACCGGCTCTTCGAACCAGAAGAGACCCCGCCGTTCGAGTTCCCGTCCCAGGAGGATGGCGTGGGCGACGTCCAACCCCTGGTTGGCGTCCGCCATGAGGTCCACGTCGGGACCGAGCGCGTCGCGGACGGCGTCCACGCGGCGCAGGTCCTCGCGGATGTCCGGCAGCCCGACCTTCATCTTGTACGCCTTGAAACCCTGTTCCCGGAACCGGACCGCCTCGCTCACCAGTTCGTCCAGCGAAAATCCCAGGTTGCCGCCGCTCGCGTACGCCTTGACGCGATCCGTGTAGGGACCCAGCAGCTGATGGATGGACTGGTTCGCCGCCTTGCCCGCCAGGTCCCAGAGCGCCACGTCGATGAGCGACAATGCGTAAAGCGCCAAGCCCCGGCGACCGATCCAGTCGAGCCCCCACCACAGCTTGTCCCAGATGCGGGCCCGGTACCGCGGATCCTCTCCGACCACCAAGGCCGCCACGTCGCGGTCCACCAGCACCTTGAGCGCCGCTCCGCCCGCGCCCAGGACCCCCAGGTAGCCCATTCCCGTGAGCCCCTCGTCCGTCTTGACCTCGACGAAGACGACGTCCTTGGTGGCGAACGATACCGTTGCCACCCGGATCGGCTTCGGGAACGGTACCGACAGCAACGTCGCTTCAACTCCGGTAATCTTCATGCGTGTCCTTCCTTTCTCGTCTCGCGCGTGCGCCGACCGACGTTCGGCGCACTCCTGCGGGCCCGGGGGAGGGTTCGTGCTAGCCGCCGGGCGGTCCTTCCCCGCCGGGAGGTCGCGCCTCCTCCCACACGGCGTCGACCTCCGCCCCCAGGAGGATGACGAACCCGACCAGGTAGAGGTAGAGCAGCGCGGAGATCACGCCGCCCACGGCTCCGTAGACGCGGGCGTAGACCGCATAACGGGTGACGTAGGCCGAGAAGGCCCACGACAACAGCAGCCAGGCCCCCAGGGCCACGACGGTGCCGGCCGTGACGGGGCGGAACGGGCGGGGACGATCGGGCGCGACGGCGTAGACGCCGGCGAGCACGACGTCCATCAACCCTACCACCACGACCCACCGGACCACGTCGACCCATAGGGGGGCCGCCTTGATGCCCCACAGGGCCCGCGCCGCCACGGCGGCCGCGCTGGAGCCGGCCAACGTTGCCACACCGGCCACCACCAACGTCAAGCCCGCGACCAAGCCCATGGCGAGCGACAGGGCGTACGTGTTCCACCACCGGCGCCGGAAGGGGGGACCCAGACGGAACACATGGTTCATCGCGTCGATGAGTTGCCGGAACGCTCCCGACATCCCCCACAGGAACCCGATCCCCCCCACCGAGAGGACGGCCGGCGACCCTCGGGCGGTGGTCTCGGCGACCGCCGCGAGGATGAGGGTCCGGACGGAGGGCGGCAGCAGGACGGCAGCGGGCCCCCCGAGGAATCGCTCGACCCGCTCGACGTGGAGCAGGCCCAGGAGACCGGTGACGAACAGGACCAGCGGGAAGAGCGCGAACAGGAAATTGTAGCCGAGCGCCGCCGCGTAGGCGCCCAGGTCGTCCTGCGCGATGCGTCGCAGCAACGCCACGGAACGGCGGAAACCGGTCACCCCGCCCCACCACCGGGCCATGCCACCCCTCCTTCCGCTCGGCCCCGCTTCACGGCCCTGGAGACGTCGCTTCACTTTTTTTATTCTGAAAATCACATCCGGCGCGGCCGTCCCGCCGGCGGCCGGCGTCCCCGGGGAGGCATGGCATGAGCGGCCGGGAGTCGTTTTGGCTCGTCAACCTGCATCCCGAGCCTCTCGACGTGCGCGGCGAGGTTGCCGCGGGACTCGCGGCGACGCCCAAGCACCTGGCGCCCAAATTGTTCTACGATGCGGCCGGCTCCCGGCTCTTCGACCGCATCACCCGGCAGCCGGAATATTATCTCACCCGCACCGAAACCGACATTCTGCGGCGCTTCGGGGCGGAGATGGTGCGGTTAGCCCCGCGCGGCGCCGTCCTGGTGGAGCTGGGCAGCGGCACGAGCCGCAAGACGTGCTGGCTACTGGATCATTGGACGGCGGGCGACCTCTACGTCCCCGTGGACATCTCTGCCGACGCGCTCCGCATCGCCGCCCGGCGCCTCAAGCGGCGCTACCCGCACCTGGGGATCCGGGCCCTCGTGGCCGACTACACGGCTCCCGTGGCCTGGGAGAACTACGCGCCGTCGCCCCGTCTGGTGGCTTTCCTGGGATCGACCATCGGCAACTTCGAACCCGAAGCCGCCGTCCGGTTCCTGGCGCGGCTCGGCGCCGCCGTGCGGCCCGGCGGCGCCGTCCTGGTGGGCGTCGATCTCAAGAAGGACGTGGACGCGCTGCTGCGCGCGTACAACGATGCCGCGGGGGTCACCGCCCGGTTCAACCTCAACCTGTTGGCGCGCTGCAACCGGGAGCTGGGCGCCGACTTCGACCTGGGCGCCTTCGGCCATGCCGTCCGCTGGAACGCCGCCGCCGGACGCATCGAGATGCACCTAGTGAGCCTCCGGGCTCAGGATGTCCGCGTCGCCGGCCGGTGCGTGCACTTCGCGGCCGGCGAGACCATCCACACGGAAAACTCCTACAAGTTCACGCCCGAGGAGTTCGAGCGACTGGCCGCGGCCGCCGGATTGGCCACGCGGCACATCTGGTTCGACGCCGACCGGCGGTTCGGAGTCTACGCGCTGGTTCCGCGCTGAGCCGGGCGCGACTCACTTTTGTGAGGCAGAACGTGGCAGAACGGGAATGATGTCGCAACGGACTTAAGGCGGCCGGGCACGAAGACAGCTCCTCAAACCCTGGGAGTCCCAAGGAGGAGCTCTAGCGTGAGCGTAGCGCAAGGCGCAAGCCGCCCCCCTTGACAAGACCGTGTTGACCCAGCTGGTGCAGGAGACCTAGTGGGCCGGACTGAGGGCCACCGGCGTGCCGACGGACGTGGGGGTGATCGAACAGGCTGTCGAGGGCCTCGTGCGCCGGCCGGGGCAGCAGGTGGTGACGGCCTGGGCCGCCGCGGTCGGGCCGGCGGCGGGCCCGCGGTGTGCGGTCTGTGGTGTTCCCTTGCGGTGTGTCGATCCGGCGCGGCCGGTGACGGTGACCGGCATCTTTGGGACCTACGCGTTTGCGGCGTCCGTACTAGGTCTGCCCGGCGGGGCATGAGTCGGCGACGCCGGCCGACGCGGCGTGGGGTTTGGGGCCGGGGCGGGTGAGCCGACGTTGGCGGAGCAGCTGTGTCGGCCGGCGGTGGAGACCCCGTTCAACCGGGGGGCTGCGTCGGCGCAGGCGCTGCTGGCCGCGGCGGTCGACGGCGAGACCCTCCGTCGGCTCACGGATGGGGTGGGGTCGGTGGCGGAGGCCGCCGAGCACGCGGCGCAAGCGGCGGGGGCGGCGGGGCGGATGCCGGCGCCGACGGGGCCGGGACCGGCCGGCTTGCTGGTGGCCATGGCTGAGGCGATGGTTCCCACCGACAGGGCGTGGCACGCAGCCAAAGTGGGCCTGTGTCAGGCCTTGCGCCGAACCCGCGCCGGAACGTGGGCCCGGACGGGGACTCCCGACGCCTGTGTCGGGTTGGAAGCGCGCCAGCGCCTGGATGCGCAGGACGCCGCCCAGGGGTGGAGAGTCGGCCGTGCCAGCTGATCGTATTCCTGGGCGACGGGGCCCACTGGACCCGGGACGACGCGCGGGCATATTTCGGCGGGCCCGGCAAACCGGTGGTCGCGATGCTGAATTATCACCACGCGGCCTAACATGTGTGAGCCGTCGCCCATGCCCTGTATCCGGAGGTCGCGGCCGCGTGGGCCGGGCCGCTGCTCGCGGACTTACCCCAGCAGGGGCCGGCGCCGTAGCAGGCCGCGTTGGCGGCGCTCGCCCCGTCCGATGCGGCGGCGGCCGCCGTGGTGCGGCGCCCAAGCCGTCGCCACCCTCCGCGCGTGGCATCGGTTGGGGCCCTGGGGAGGCGTTGGGGGCGAGTCGGCCGCTGACCAGCGGGTGCCGCCGCGGCGTCGCTGTTCCGCGTGCCCACAATCGTGAGGCGCACCCGGTGAGCCGGCTACCCTATACACCGCCAGTCCGATGCGCTATGTTAGGACCGACCAGGGGTCGTCACCAAGCCCGGCCCCCCGTGGGGTTCCGACGGCATCGCGCCCGATGCACCCATGCGCGAGCCGTACGCCCCCACTTCGTCCAGGGCGCCTCGGGCGGGCCGCACAGGCGGCTCCTGTCGGCGCGAGGCCCTCGGGCTGTCCGCTGATCTGGGCAACACCGCAAGGAGGGAACCCTTGGATGGCAGCCAGACCGCCACAGCGAGCCGGCTGGACACGCCGAGACGTCTTCAACTGGGTCCTCAACATCGTCATGGGACTCATCGCTCTCATCGTCGCCATCCCGGTCATCGGTGCCCTGCTCACCCCCGCGTTCGCCAAGAGCGCCGAGCAGTGGGTCAAGCTCGGCAAGGCGAGCGCCTTGCAGCAGGCCTCCCTCGCAGCCGGAAGCCACGGCGTCGGCGGCGTGGCGAAAACGTCGTACACCTACACGGCCGTGGACCACTGGGCCAAGACGCTGGTCTCCGACTACACGTACACCCGCTACATCGGCGGCGACTGCCCGTTCTTCATCCTGTCGCCCATCTGCACGCACCTCGGCTGTCACGTCGACTGGGTGCCCGCGGAGAACCAGTTCCACTGTCCCTGCCACGGCAGCGTGTACACCATCGACGGTTTGAACGTGTCCGGCCCGGCTCCCCTCCCGCTGGGCGTCTTCCGGTGGAAGCTCGTCAACGGCGACGTGTACATCGCCATCGAGTCGACCCAGACGCACGCCGCCCCGCGGGCCCGCGGCGGCCCGGCGACACCGTGCTTGAAGCAGGCCTGAGGGTCGCGCTCGGCGGGCCCAGACGACGGCGGCTCCGGTTCGCTCCGGAGCCGCCGCTGCGTTTTTTTCGCCCCGCCATCGCACCCCGCGGGACCCATCACGTTTCTAAAAAAGCGAAGACTCGCGCCGTGGAGGCCGCCGCACGGCTCGGCGCCGGACGCCGACACTAGCGGTTCTTCTTGTAATAGTCCGCGTTGATTTGGATGTACTCCTTGAATTCCTCCGGAAGCTCCTCGTCCATGAAGATGGCTTCGACGGGGCACTCGGGCACGCACGCACCGCAGTCGATGCACACGTCGGGGTCGATGTAGAGCTGAGGGGCCGCTTCGAACGCTTCCTCGCCGTCAATGTTCTTGGCAGGGTGGATGCAGTCGACGGGACAGACCTCCACACAGCTCTGGTCTTTCGTGCCGACGCAGCGACTGGTGATTACGTGGGGCATGTCAGTCCTCCTCTAGCTAGGTGGAGCAGGAGAATCATTGGGTCTAGTATATACAAGGGTTTTGCCGGTGTCATGGTGTGGGCGGCACACGCGTCCCCACTTACCAGTTCCTGTCGCTTATGCCACAATGGGGCCAAGCGGCCGGCGGTCGAACCGCGGCCGATCCGGCGGCCGAAGGCGACGGTTCAGGAATCGGCGCGGCTTTCGAGTGGTAGGCGCCACGCACCCAAAGGAGGGTGAATCATGGGCGACCGGACGTGGGATCGGATGGGCGGGCTGGCGGTGGGTGTCGTGCTCGGACTCGTAGCCGGGCTTTTGCTGGCGCCGCGGGCCGGGGATGAGATGCGTCGTCAGCTGAGGAACAAAGCGCAGGACTCGGTGGATCAGATCCGCCACTCCGTCGTCGACCTGCAGAAGCAAATCCGTGAACAGGGGCGTTCGTGGCTGAATCGGGAGACCCCGCTCCAGGCCAGCCGTGCCGCGACGCCCGACGCTCAGACCGACACCCCGCCGGAAGCGTAGATGCGGCGATGGGTGGTTCGGCGCTCTTGGATGTCCTGGCACTCGCGACGGCCGTGCTCGCGCTCGCGGCCGTCGCCGCGCTGGGGCTGGTGGTGCTCACCGTCCGGCGCCTGGGGCGCCTAGAACAGCGCCTCAGGCAAGATTTGGAGGACATCCGGGCCGAAGTCGTGCGCGCCGTCCGCCAGGTTCACGAAACCAGCTCGTTGGTCTCCAAGACCGTCGACCGTTACGGAACGGGGGCCCAATACGTCGGCTGGGCGGTTCAGGCCGTCAACGGGCTGCGACAGCAGCGCGCCCCCGAAGCGTCCGGCTCCGGCGTCGGCCGGTGGGTGCGGACGGCCCTCGGGCTGGGGTGGCTCTTGTGGCGGGCGGCCAATCCGGAGCGGCCCGGTCGGCCCGGGGAGGCTCCCGGTAACCGGTCCCGGCCGGGCGCGAACCCCTAGCCGGACGGCGTCTCGGATCGCCGCCGCTGGGGACGCTTGGGCCGCGCCCGGACGCGGAGCTTGGACGACTGCCCCCCTTTGAGCACGGTGAAGGGACGGTGTCCGCGCCGCATCGCCCGACGTCCCTGGCCGCGCGAGCCCCGCCACGTCGCCACCAGCAGCGCCGCGATAGCGGCGATGAGCAGGACGCTCACGGCGTCGATGGCCATCGACACCGTCGTTGTGCTGCCCACCATCCCGACCCCGGCCATCTCCGCGCGCCCCCTCCCCGCAGTCCTCCGCGCCGTCGACGCGACGTCGTTGGTCTCATTGTAATTCGTCCGGCCCCGTGAAAAAGGTTCCGGTCGCAAGTTTTGCTTGATCCGCCCAGCATGCCAGAAAGTTCGCGGCCGACCCCGCCGGGCACAGGGTCAGGCGGGCAGCCACCGGCACGTCCGGAGGGAACCACCACGGCCCTCCCGCCTCGAAGCCGGCGGCCGCCAACGGGATGCCCGCGCGCCGGCTTGCGGCCTCGAGCAGGGACGCGACCACGCGGCGCGCCGCCTCGGGGGCCGCCTGCAGCAGGAAGAAGCTGTGGCCCGCGCCACTGTCGGGATGGCGGACCGTCGTCTTCGACGGCCAGAAAACATACCCGATCCCCCGCGACCTGGCGAGCCTGGCGACGGCCGCCTCCAGCACGCGGATGGCGCGGGCCCGTGCGGCGTTGCCGTTCTTGTTGTCCCAGTCCAAAGCCGTCCACGGGAAGACGGCGGGATGGGCCGGGTCGTACTGCACCGCCACCCAGGCGTCGGGGTGGCGGCGAGCCCACCCCGGGACCGCCGCCCAGGGCCGGGCGCCGCGGCCTTCGGCAATGGCGTGCCCGTCCGGGGCGACCAGGAACAGCGTCGCTCCCGGCGGGCAGACCGAACGCCAGAGGCGCTCCCAGGGGCCGCCCGTCACGGCCCGGGGTCCGGTGCCCGGCGCACCGACCGCGCAGGCAGTTCCCCCTGGCGTTGGTCGGCTTCCAGCCAATACCACACCTCGCCGGCTTCCTGACGGGTGCGCCGGATGACGGCACGTTCACCCCAGGCCGGAACCCAGACCGGCGTGCCCACGGGAAGGACCGTCTCGGCCAACGGGTGGGTCGTCGATCCCGGGACGGGACCCCATCCCGGACCGAAACTCACTTCCACCACTTGGCCCGTGAGGAAGCGGGACCGTTCGTCGAGCAAAAACCGGACGACATGGGCGACATCGCCCCCGGTCGGCTCCGGTCCCTCGCCCTGAGGAGCCTCCTTCGCCGCCCCTTTGATGTCGCTGGGACAGACCATATTGCAGGTGATGCCCCAGCGGGCCTCCTCCAGGGCAACCGTCCGCGTGAGCGACGCCAGAGCCGCCTTGGCCGCCGCATACGCCCCGTGCTGGGCCCATCCGGCCGCCTGGCCGGCGCCGACGAATCCGACGTTGACGATGCGCCCGTACCGGGCCGCCCGCATCGCCGGCAGGGCGCGACGGATGAGCCGGAACGGCGCCGTCACGTTGCCCAGGAACATGGCGTCGAACATGGCGTCCGACGTCTCGCCGACTCCGACGGGGTCCCGCACGTACGGCCCGGCGTTGTTGACGAGCACGTCGAGCCGGCCCAGCCGGTCGAGCACCACTTCCACGGGATCCGGCCCGGCGTCGGGAGCCAACGGATCCCACGGCACGACCAGGGCCTCCGGATGCCGTGCGTCGGCTCGGGCCCACGCACGCACACCCTCGTCGGCCCGGCGGGTCGTGACCGCCACCGTGTAGCCGTGGTCACGGAGGACCTCGGCGACGGCGCGTCCGAGTCCTCTCGCCCCGGCGGTGACCAGAGCCACCCGCATGTCGCCCGCTCCCCCCACGGCCGAATACTGCTCCGATTCTAGCAAACGCCGCCCGGCGGCACATCTTGACGGACCGAGAACGCCTCTCTACGCTCATGTCACGAACCGCACCCGCGGGCTGGGGAGTCCGGCCCCGGCGACGAGGGAGGAGACGCGATGTCCACCACCGAGCATCGGCTGGCGGTCGTCACAGGGGCCAGCGGCGGGCTGGGGCGCGCTCTCGCGGTGGAGCTGGCCCGGCGGGGTTTCGATGTCGCCGTCGCCGCCCGCAGCCCGGAACGCCTGGCCGAGACCGGTCGTCGGGTGGAGGCCGAGGGCCGCCGGGCCTTCGTGGGCGTCGGGGACGTCACCGACTGGGCCTTTGTGTCTGCATGGGCCCGCACCGTGGTCGACCAGGCAGGTCCGCCCACCGTCGTGGTCAACAACGCCGGGCAATTTGTCACCGGCTCCCTGGTGGATCAGGATCCGGCCGCCCTCGCGGGGATGCTGAGCGTCGCCACGGTGGGAGCGGCCTTCGTCGTCAAGGCGTTCCTCCCGGCCATGCTGGCGAAGGGATCCGGGCACATCGTCAACGTGGTGTCGGGGGCGGCGGCCCCGGGCGCGGCGGCGCACCCGCGCGACACTTCGACGGGCTACATCGTGGCCAAGCGGGCGCTCGCAACCCTCGGGCACACGTTGCGCCTCGAACTCAGGGGGCGCGGCATCCGCGTCACCAACGTCTATCCCGTGGCGTTCGCCAGCGCGACCGACCTCGACGACTCCGACGAAGCGGTGCGCGCCGCCTACGGCGACCGCCCGGTCCTCTCCCTGCGTCAGGTAACCGACGCCGTCATCCGCCTGCTCGACCCCGATCGCCCGGTCGTCGACGAAGTGGTCCTCAGCGCCGAACCGCTCTGAACCCCCCCGAGCTTCCAGGATTTTCTGGTGCCGGCCCTCCCGCACGGGCCGTGCCCTCTCCGTATAGGGTATGGGCGCAGCAATCCGAAGCGGGAGGCAGGACGACATGTGCGGCATAGGAGGATGGGTCGCCTGGGACCGCGAGCTCAGCCATGCCCGGGCGGTGCTCCAGCCGATGGCGGACAGCATGGCGTGTCGGGGGCCCGACGCCGAAGGCTTTTTTCTCGACGGTCCGGTCGCCTTCGCCCATCGCCGGCTCATCGTAGTGGACCCGGCCGGCGGCGCCCAGCCGATGAGCGCCCAGCGCGGGGGGATGCGCTACACTCTCGTGTACAACGGCGAACTGTACAACACGGACGAACTGCGGGCCGATCTCGCCGCGCGGGGCCATCGCTTTCACGGCTGGTCGGACACCGAGGTCCTCCTGCACGCCTACATGGAATGGGGACCGGAGGCCCTCGAGCGGCTCAACGGCATCTTCGCCTTCGCCGTCTACGACCCCGCCGTCCGCCGGGTCTTCCTGGCCCGGGACCGCCTGGGCGTGAAGCCCTTGTTCTACGCGCTCACGCCGGCCGGTCTCGTCTTCGGGTCGGAGATCAAGGCGGTGCTGGCCCATCCGGCCGTGCCTCGCGAGGTCGACGAGGAAGGCTTGGCCGAGATCTTCGCCATCGGGCCCGCCCGGACGCCGGGGGTGGGTATCTTCCGGAGCGTCCAGGAGGTACGCCCGGGCTGGGCTTTGAGCTACGGCGCGAACGGCCTGCGGAGTTGGCGCTACTGGAGCCTGGAAAGCCGTCCGCACGAGCACGATCCGGCCGCCACGGTCGCCACCGTCCGCGACCTGCTCGACGACACCGTACGCCGCCAGCTGGTGGCCGACGTGCCCGTGTGCACGCTCTTGTCGGGCGGCCTCGACTCGACCGCGGTCACCGCCCTCGCGGCCCGGCACCTGACGGCGTCGGGTCGGGGACCCCTGATGACCTTCTCCGTCAACTTCGTCGACCAGGAGCGGTACTTCCGCGCCAACGCGTTCCAGCACGACGTCGACGCCCCGTGGGCGCGTCTGGCCGCGGAGGTTCTCGGAACCCGACACCACGAGGTCCGCCTGGACACCGCGGACCTGGTGCGCTCCTGGCCCGAGGCCCTGGTGGCGCGGGACCACCCCGGGATGGCCGACATCGACATCTCTTTGCTCCTTTTCTGCCGGGAGATCAAGACCCATGCCACGGTGGCCCTGTCGGGCGAGGCGGCCGACGAACTCTTCGGCGGCTATCCCTGGTGTCATCGGCCAGAGGCCCTCAACGCCGGGACATTCCCGTGGGCCCGGCGCCTGGCGGACCGCATCCGCGTCCTGGACCCGGGCCTGGTGCGCCGCATCCGCCCTCACGAGTACGTCGCCGCCCGCTACCACGACACGCTGGCCGAGGTGCCCCGGCTCGCCGGGGAGTCGCCGGAAGACGCGCGGATTCGGGAGGTGCTCTACCTCAATCTGACCTGGTTCCTGCCCACCCTCCTGGATCGCAAGGACCGCATGAGCATGGCGTCGGGACTCGAAGTCCGCGTGCCCTTCTGTGATCACCGCCTGGTCGAGTACGTGTGGAACGTGCCGTGGTCCCTCAAGAATCTCGGCGGGGTACCCAAAGGACTCCTGCGCGAGGCCATGCGCGGGATCGTCCCCGAACCGGTCCTCGCCCGCGTCAAGAGCCCCTATCCCACGACGCACCACCCGTCCTGGGCCGAGGCCGCCCGGCAGGCAATGCTCGCCCTGCTCGACAACCCCGACTCGCCCTTGGTGCCCCTCCTCAACGTCCCCGCGGTCCGCGAACTGGCCCAGACGGATCCCCGGGCCTGGGATCTCCCTTGGTTCGGCCAGATGATGGGCGTGCCGGCCCTGTTCGTCTACCTGCTGCAAACCGACTTCTGGCTGCGCCGGTACCGCGTCACCATCCGCTGATCCCGCCCGCTACCAGCGCAGGGCGTGACCGGGCAGCGGTCGCCGGCCGGCCTCGACTAGAGCCCGCTGCGCCGGGTCGAGCGGCACCCGCACCATGCGGGGTTCGCCGCCCTCCTCGGCCGGCGGCTCCTCGCGCAGGGTGTACAGCTCGTCCAACGAGTCCAGCCGGTCGATGAACAGGACCCCGTCGAGGTGGTCCATCTCGTGCTGGATGATCCGGGCCGTGAACCCTTCGAACTTTAGGCGCACCTCCCGGCCCTCTACGTCCTGGGCCATGATCTCGATGCGCTCGGCGCGGCGTGTCTCGCCATAGATGCCGGGGACGCTGAGGCAACCGTCGTAGTCCTTGAGCTCGCCCGAGACCTTGATGACCTTGGGATTGATGACGACCGTGGGCGGCTCGTCCGAAGCCGCCTCGTGCGGGCGGAAGATGAACAGGCGCTTGTTGACGCCGATCTGCGGGGCCGCGATCCCGTAGGCCGCCACGGTGTCCCACGTGTCGAGGAGATCCGTGATCACACCTGCGACGTCGGCCACGCTGCGGGCCCGGACGGAGCGCGCGCGCAGCAGGACTTGATCCCGCGGGATGATGCAAATAGGCCGAACCAGCTGGGCCACCTCCGTGTCGCATGTCCGCCAGCATTCTATCACGACCCGGTGCGGCCCACGGGCGCGCGGCCCGAACCGGCCGGCCTGCCCCGTCGGCCGTTCTGCTACCATAGGGAGCGGACCGGCAGGGCTTCTACGGATCCCGGTCGGCCACACCATCACGGACGGCGGAATGCACCGCGCCCCGTCGGACCGGGAGAGGAGAACAGCAGGGTGGCGGCAACGCGCTCCTATCGTCTTGGTGTCCTGAAGGGAGACGGCATTGGCCCGGAAGTGGTGGCGGCCGCCGAGGCCGTCGCGCGGGCGGCGACCACCTTGGAGGACCTCGCCGTGGAATGGATCCCGCTGCCGATGGGCTGGGACGCCATCCGAACCTTCGGCCACCCGATGCCCGCGAGCACCAAGGACGCCCTAGCCGAATGCGACGGATGGATCATGGGCCCCCACGACTCCGTCTCCTACCCCCCGGACCAGCAGGTCCACCGCAATCCCAGCGGCGAGTTGCGACACCATTTCGATCTCTACGCCAACATCCGTCCCGCCGCAACGTTCCCCGGCGTCCCGGCCCACGTGGCGCAAGCGGACCTCGTGGTCGTCCGGGAAAACACCGAGGAGTTCTACCCGGACCGAAACATGTTCGAGGGACGCGGAGAATGGATGCCCACGCCGGACATCGCCTTGTCCGTGGGAGTGTTTACCCGGCGGGCGGCCGAGCGCATCGCCCACGTGGCCTTCCGGCTTGCCCAGGAACGGCGCCGCCACGTCAGCATCGTCCACAAGGTCAACGCGATCCGGCTGGGAACCGGTCTCTTCCTCCGGGTGTGCCGCGAGGTGGCCGCCGCCTATCCCGACGTCCGCGTGGACGACTACCTCGTCGACGCCATGACGGCCCATCTGGTCCGCCGTCCGCACGACTTCGACGTGATCGTGACCACCAACATGTTCGGGGACATCCTCTCGGATCTGGCGGCGGAACTGACCGGGAGCCTGGGCCTCGCCGCGTCGATCAACGCCGGCGACGCCCACGCCATGGCCCAGGCGACGCACGGCGCCGCCCCCGATATCGCCGGACGCAACATCGCCAATCCGACGGCCGAGATCCTGTCCACCGCCCTCCTCATGGACTGGCTGGCCCGTCGCCACGACGACGCGCGCTGGTCCCGCGCGGCGGAACGGATCCGGCGCGCGACCCTGGGGGCCATCGCCGGCGGGGCCCGCACTCCGGACCTGGGCGGCAGCCTGACGACCACCGCCTTCACCGACGCCGTACTGGAGCGGCTCGATGGCTGAGGTCCGGCCCGCACCGGCCGGGCATGCCCCGATCTACCGCTGGATCGTCGTGGATCCGGCCACCGTCGGCGACCGGTTCCGCCTTTCGCCGGTGCTGGCCGAAGCCGTCGCGCGCACGGCCGCCGGCGGACGACCCGTCGTCCTGGTGCGCCGGCAGCCCCGCTACGCCCTGTTGGGCCCCAAGGACCGCCGGCTGCCCTACCTGGATCGGGCCGTGCGAAGCCTGGAACAGGACGGGTGGCCTACGTTCATGCGCGTCGGCGGCGGAAGCGCCGTGCTGCTCGACGACCACGCCCTGTCGTTCGCCGTGGCGCGCCCCTGCCGCGACCTGACTCTGCTGGAACGGAACTTCCGGGAGCTGGCCGCGGGGGTCCTCACCGCGTTGGAGCACCTCGGCCTGCCGGCGCGGTTCGGCGCGGCGGCCGGCTCGTACTGCGAGGGGCCGTTCGACGTGGTCGTGGACGGACGCAAGGTGGCGGGCATCGCCCAAGCCATCCGAGCCGGCTACGCCCTCGTGAGCGGCATGATTCTCGTCGACCAGGACCCCGAGGCGACCACGGCGCGGCTTCAGGCCTTCTACCGGGAAGCCGGCTCACCGGTGGTCCTGCGGGCCGACGCCGTCACCAACCTCCATCGGCTGGGCGTCCGCGTCAGCGTGCCCGAGCTGGTGGATCACCTGCGCCGGGGCTTTGCCCGGCACCTCCGCCTCGAAGCCGACGACCTGACCGCCGAGGAGTGGGCGCGCGCCGAGTCCCTCTACGCCGAACGCCGCTGGGCGGCCGCCCGGGGCGCGGCCGCCCTGTGACGCCGCGGCGTCAGACCAAATCCGCGCCGACCGGGACCACGACCTCGGTGCGGAGCACGGCCCCCGCCCAGGAGAAGCCGGAGCCGAAAGCCACGGTCAGGAGGTTGTGTCCCGGCCGGATGAGGCCCTGCTGGATCGCCTCCACCAAGGCGATCCCGATGGAGGCCGACCCGGTGTTGGCGTATTCCTCGACATTGCTGAACACCTTTTCCCGGGGCACGTGGAGCCGGTCGGCGACGGCGTCCATGATCCGCTGGTTGGCCTGATGCGGAATGACCCAGTCGACCGCCTCCAGGCCGACGCCGGCGATCCGGAGGGCCTCCTCCGCCGCCTCCGCCATCCGCAGCACCGCGTGCTTGAAGACGTACTGGCCGTTCATGACGATGCGGTGATGGTGGCCGCCGGCCACCAACTCGGGCGTGATCGGGTTGCGCGTGCCCCCGTACGGCTTGCCCAGGATGTCGGCGTCCCGCCCGTCCGTGCGGGCGTACACCGCCTCGATGGCCAGGCCGCGCGCCGCGTCTGCGGGCAGTACCAGCACCGCGCCGGCCCCGTCGCCGAACAACACGGCCGTGGACCGGTCGGACCAGTCCATGGCCTTGCTCAGCACCTCGCAGCCGATGAGCAGCACCGGATCGCCGCGCTCGGCCAGGGCCCGGGCCATCCCCAGGCTGGCGACGAAGCCCGAGCACCCCCCGGTGACATCCAGGGCCACGGCCTGGGTCGCGCCGATCCCGGCCTGGACGAAACACGCGCTGGCGGGGTTCCACATCTCCGGCGTGTCGGTCGAGACCAGCACCCAGCGCAGGTCCGCCGCCGGAAAGCCGGCCGCTCGGAGACACTCCTCCGCCGCACGTTGGGAGACCGTCGCCGTCGTCTCCTCCGGGCCGGCCACATGCCGTCGCCGGATGCCGGTCCGGGCGTAAATCCACTCATCCGAGGTGTCCAACGTCCGCGCCAGCGCGTTGTTGTCCACCACTTGCTTGGGGACGTAGGCCCCCATCGCCGCGATGACGGCCCCCGCCCTCCGGTCGCTTTCCATCCCGCGCCTCCCCAGCATGCCCCGGGCCGCCCGGGCCCGGCCTCTGCCCTACCGTTCCCCGGCCCGCAGCCGTGCGGCGCGTTGCACCGACTCCACGATGTCCTGGTATCCGGTGCAGCGGCACAGATTACCCGACAAGGCGTCTCGGATCGTCTCCTCGTCCGGGTCGGGTACGTGATCCAGAAGCGCCTTGGCGGTCAGCAGCATGCCCGGTGTGCAGAACCCGCACTGGAAGCCGTGTTCGTCCCAGAACGCCTCCTGGATCGGATCGAGCCGGTCGGCGGTTCCCAACGCGTCCACCGTGGTGATCGCGCGGCCCTCCGCCTGCACGGCGAACATCAGGCAGCTCCGGACCGGCTCGCCGTCGAGCAGCACCGTGCACGCGCCGCACACGCCGTGCTCGCAGCCGACGTGGATGCCGTGGGCCCCCACCGCGTCGCGGAGGACGTCGGAGAGCAGGGCCCGCGGCTCCACCTGCACGGTCCGCACGACACCGTTGACCTGGAGCCGGATGGTCTTCGTCGTCGCCTCAGCCATGGTGTACTCCGTACCCTCCCTGGGCGTGATCACCCGTCGCATCCGCGTATGCCCGCAGCGCCGCCGTTACCGCGACGCGTTGCCGCCAGGCCCCGCTCACGTGTCCGTCCGACTGCGGATTCACCCCGGCCAAGGCGTCCTTCAGCGCCGCCGTGCGCTCGGCCTCGCCGAGCCGACCGAATCCGGGCACCGACCGGGTCTCCGGGCGCCCACCCAGGCCGAACCACGTCCACGTGACGTCGTCCCCCGCCACCCGGGCCACCGCTCCCACCAGCGCGAAATCTCCCGGGCGCTGGACGACTTCGTAGATCCCCCACCGGTCGGCCGCCGCCGCCCGCGGAATCCGGACCGCGGTGATGATCTCGTTGGGCTCGAGCGCGGTGGTCAACGGCCCGACGATCAGGTCGGCCACCGCCAGGGTCCGCGTCCCGCCCCGGCGGGCCACCTCCACGGTCGCCCCCAAGGCCGTCAGCACCGCGCCCCATTCCGCCGCCGGGTCCGCATGGGCCAGACTGCCGCCCACCGTCCCCCGGTTGCGGATGGCCCAGTGGCCGATGAGCCGGGCCGTCCGGGCCATCACCGGCAGCGGTGCCAGGGCCGCCGCGGACTCCACCGCGGCATGCCGCGTCATGGCCCCGATCCGCCATCCCTCGGCGTCTTGCTCAATACCCGCCAGATCGGCCAGCGGGTTAAGGTCGACCAGCACCTCCGGTCGGACCAGGCGAAAATTCATCATCGGCACCAAGCTCTGGCCGCCGGCCAGCACCTTGCCGCCCCAGCCCGCCTGGTCCAGCACGGCGAGGGCTTCCGCCAACGAGCTGGGCGCGACGTACTCGAATCGTACCGGCTTCAACGCGTTCCTCCTTCGCGACTCTATCGTCTCGGCATCGTCCGTCCCCGCCGGCTGCGGTCCGCCGCCCCGATCGCCGGGCCGGCCGGGTCTCGAGCAAAGCCTGCTCGCCTTACAGTGTTGGGCTCCCGGTTCGGGATTTCCTGCCGTTCACCCTCAAGCTTCCTGCAGTCCCAGGGTTTCCAGGTCGGGATAGGAAGCCCCTGCCGCCATGCGGTCGGCGTAGCGGCGGGCCACCACGATGCCCCGCTGCACGGGTCGATACCCCGGCGTGGCGGCCAGGGGGTTGATCCACACCAGCCGGTCCGCCCGCTGCTTGAGCCGGGCCAGAGCCCGGTTGAGCCGCCCCTCCGGTTCGGCCTCCCACCCGTCCGAGATGACGACCACCAGCACCGACGGCCCGGTCTTCGGCAGGACGTCCGCGTTGAGGACGTCCACCGCCCGCCCGATGGCGGTGCCGCCGCCCCACGCATGGCGCACCGCCTCCAGCGTGGCGCGGGCGCGGGCGTACGGGCCGTGCAGCAGCGCCGTGACGTCGACCGCCTCGGTGCCGAAGATCACCACGCGCGTCCGGGGTCGGCGGCCCACGACCCCGTAGAGCCACGGCAGGTAGTGGGGGATGTACTCGGCCATGGACCCCGAAACGTCCCACAGCACCACCAGGTCGAGCGGCCGGCGGGGTTCCGGCTCGCGCACCAAGCGCACGAGCCGCCCGCCGGTGCGCCGGGCCGCCCGGATGGTGCGGGCCCAGTTGATACGTCCCCCCAGGCCGTGCCGTCGGCCTTTGAGGGCCAATCGGCGCGGATCACCCGCCCAGGCCTGCACCGCCGCCCACAGCGCCCCGCCCATCGCCGCCGCCGGCAGTGCGATCCGCCCACCCGCCCGCAGGGTAGCGCCGCCGACGCCCTGGCGCGAGGCCTCGCCCTCCAGGACCGTCACCCGCTCGAAGCTCAGCTGCGGCCGGCGACCTGCCTCGGGAGCCGGTGGGCTCGGTTGCGGAGCCGCCTCCGGCTCGCCCGCGTCCTCCAGTCAGCCGTCCCCGCTGAACAGCTCCGCCAGCCGCCCCACGACGGCGTCCCAGTCGGTGGAATCCTTGATGACGGTGCCCAGGAGGCCTCGCAGGGTGTCCGGATCGAGGCTTGTCCGCCCCCGGAGCACCAGAGCGCGCGTCAGGTCGACGCTCTCCGCCACGCCGGGGGGCTTGACCAGATCCCATGTCCTGAGCCGCCCCACCACCGTCACCACATCCCGCAGCAGCGAATCGGGGGCCGCCGGTTCGTGGACCCGGAGAATCGCCCGTTCGCGGGCCGGTTCCGGCCACGACAGGCGGTGAAAGAGACACCGGCGGCGGAGCGCGTCGGACAGGGCGCGCGTGCGGTTGGAGGTGAGCACCACATGGAGCGGTCCCTGGCCCGACACGGTGCCCAACTCCGGGATGGTCACCTGCTTCTCGGCCAGGACCTCCAGCAGCAGGGCCTCGAACGCCTCGTCGGCCCGGTCGATCTCGTCCACCAGGAGGACCGCCCCGGCCGGTTCCGTCAGGGCCCGCAGGAGCGGTCGGGCCAACAGGTAGCCCGGCTGGAACGGGTCCTCCTCCCGATGGCGGGCCAGGTCGGCCAGTTGCCGCGCGTAGTTCCAGTCGTAGAGCGCCTGCGTGGCATCGATGCCCTCGTAGCACTGCAGGCGCACCAGCGGGCGGTCCAGCACCCGGCTCAGGGCCTGGGCGAGCGCCGTCTTGCCCACGCCCGCCGGGCCTTCCAGGAGCAGCGGCCGCTCCAAGGCGACCGCCACCTCGACGATGTCCGCCAAGTCCTCCGCGGCAAGATACCCGACGCGCTCCAAACTAGCCTGCCAATCCACCGGTTTGTGCCTCCTCCGCACGCCGGTCGCGCCAACTCAACACGCCGGCGCCGACCCCCAACAGCGCTGCCGACAGCCAAAACCCGGCGGCCAGCGTCCCCGTCGCGGCCGCGAGGAAACCGGCCACCAGCGGCGCGACCACCGACGCCGCCATCCCGCTGAAGTTGAGCCACCCGAAGAGCCACCCGTAATGCTCCGGAGGCGAGGCCGCGGCCGCCTCCGCCGCCACGAGGGGGTCTGCGGTCAACTTGCCGACCACCCCGTAGACCCCCGCCAGAACCGCCGCCAGGGCCGCCGTGCGCCCGAACAGCGGCACCAACGCCAGGCTGACCGCCGCCGCCCCCAACAGGCCACGGAGCAGTCGCCGACGTTGGCCCAGCCGGTCCGCCCAGCGCGCGAAGGCGATGGCCGCCGGCACGGAGACGAGCGGCATGAGGGCGCTGTCGCGGCCCGCGGTGCCCGGGTCCACGCCCAGCTGGGACTCCAGGTAGTACGGAAACCAGCTCAACATGAAGAAGAATCCGAAAAGCGAAGTGAAGTTCACCGCGAACAGCGGTCCCACACGCCGGACGTCGAGCCGGCCCGCGCGCCGCGGCACCGCCCCGGCGGCCGGCCGCGACCCCCAGCGTACGGCCGGCCACCACAGCGCCAAGCCCGCCAGGACCGTCAGCACCCCAAGCAGGACGAACGGCAGCCGCCAGCTGCCGGCCGTCTGGGCCAGCCGTCCGGCCAGGGCGAACCCGACGGCGATGCCGATACCCTGCCCGGCGTTGACCAGGGACGTGCCCACGGTGCGCCAGCGCAGGGGGACCAGCCGCGTGGTGATGGCGTATTGGGTCGGGTAGTACGTGGCCTGCGTCGCTCCGGCCAGGACCTGGGTGGCCAGCAGGGCCGGATACGCGGAGACGGCCCCGGACAGCGCGGTGAACAGACCGAAGCCCAGGAAACCCGCCACCAGCAGATAGCCCGGGTGGGTGCGGTCGGCCCACCACCCCACCGGGATCTGCAGCACCGTGTAGGCCAGGAAGAAACTCGTGGGAATCAACCCGAGCGCCGCCGGGCCCACCTGGAAGTCCGCCCCGATCGCCCGCAGCACCGGGCTCAGGACCGCCCGGTCGGCATACATGAAAAGCCAACCCATCATGCCGAAGATCGTCCACACAACCCAGCGGGGCACGCCGCCGACCCTTTGGGTGACCGCCTCGGCATCCGGGCGGCTTCGTTCCTCGTTCACGCTGTTATGCTCGACTCCAGGCCCCCAAATGTCAAGTCGACGGCTTCGCCTCGGCCGGCCCGGCCAACGGCACCCCCACGTGCCATCCGCCGTCCACGGGCAAGAGGACCCCAGTGACCCACGGCGACCGCACGAAGAAGAGGACCGCCTCGGCGACATCCGCCGGGTGTCCGAGGCGGCGCGGCGCGGCCGGCGGCTCCAGTCCGGGGTCGTGGCGCCGGATGAGACCCGGCAGGACGGCGTTGACGCGGACGCCGGCGTCCGCCAACCGCCTGGCCCAGTACTGGACCAAGCCGTCGACCGCCGCCTTTCCGGCCGCATAGGCGGGATTGCTTGCCTGCCGCGTGGCCGGCGACGCGCCCACCACCACCACGACGCCCTGTCTTAGCGCGACCGTGGCGGCTCCGTGCCGCACGGCGAACTGCGCGCCGGCCGTCAGATTGTCGAGAGCCTCGCGAAACCACACGCCGTCGACGGCCGCGGGGTCCGTCGGCGCGCGGAAGTAGCCGCCCGCGCCCACATAGAGGAGGTCGAGGCCGCCCTCGCCCCAGGGCGGTCGGGCGAACAGCGCAGCCACCGCCGCTTCGTCGCGGACGTCCAGGGCCAACCCCCAGGCTTGTCCACCCTCCTCCCGGATTTGCCCCGCCAAGGCCTCGGCCCGCTCCGGGTGTCGCGAAGCCAGCCACACCGCCGCGCCGAGCCGGGCCAGGCGGCGCGCGGTATGCCCGCCCATGCCCGATCCGGCCCCCAGCAGGAGCGCCCGCCGCCCGGTGAACTCTTGGGGTTCCGCCGCCACTGCCACCGCCTCCTTCACGCG
Source organism: Actinomycetes bacterium (assembly GCA_023565505.1). GTDB lineage: Bacteria > Bacillota > Sulfobacillia > Sulfobacillales > JAIMBI01 > JAIMBI01. The sequence continues at coordinate 80,088 of JAIMBI010000008.1, forward strand.
AGTCCGCGATGGACGCCGCCGTCGATGTCGATGCTGGTCCCGGTGACCATGGCCGCCTCGTCGGACAGGAGGAACAGCACCAGACGGGCTACCTCCTCGGGGGTGGGCAACCGGCCGAATCCGCCGCGCCGCCGCATGGCCGCCGCCTGGTCCTCGGGAGTCCCGCCGTAAAGCCGCGCCAGCCCTTCGGCCATTTCGGCCAAAAGCCCCGTCTCGCAGGCACCCGGGTCCACGTTCACGACCCTGACGTGGTCGGAGGCCAGTTCGTCCGCCAGCACCTTGACGAACGCCCGGAGCGCCGCGTTGACGGCGCTGGCGGTCGCCAGCGTGGGGTTGGGGTCCTTGCCCGCCACCCCCACGATGTTGACCATCACCCCACCCCGCTGCCGGAGGTACGGGGCGGCGGCCCGCATCATCCGCGCATAGCCGAAGAACTTCAGCTCGAAGTCGGCGCGCCAAGCCTCTTCCGGGATACCGAGCGCCGTGGCCACCCGGGCACCCCCGGCCGCGTTGACCAACAGCTCCACGCCCCCGAACCGTTCAGCGCAGGCCGCCAGGATGCGCTCGGGGGCGCCCGGCCGCGTCACGTCCTCGGCGAGCCACACCGCCCGCCCGGCGCCGATGTCCGCCTGCCATTCGGCGGGGGCCTGCCCCGAGCGGGCCACCAAGCCCACCCGTGCCCCCTCGTCGACCAACGCCCGGGCCACGGCCCGCCCGATGCCCCGGCTGGCTCCGGTCACCACGGCCCGCTTGCCGGCAAACCGCACCTGTCGTCCCCTCCTGGCCTGGCCCGGCGAGGGCCCGGCGGGGGCACCGCCCCCGCCGGCTGCCCGTCCATCCGGGCAGATCCTCCGGTCCAGCCTATGCCAGCGTGCTCGCCGCCATGACGCGGCGCCGCCGGCGGGGACAACGCCGGCGGCGCCGGAACGGAGCCGTCGGGTTCAGAACGGCGTAACCAACAACGCGCCGCCGACGACGAGCATGGCCGCCCCGACCAAGGTGTAGAAGGAGGTCACCCGGATCCAGCCCTCGCCCGGCGTGCCGCGCTCGATGATCATGATCGCCACCAGCGTGGAGCCGACGATGAGCAACAACGTGGCCAGCGTCAATCTCAGGGACATGTTGCCGATGGGCATGAACGTTCCGTCTCCTTGCTCCTCGTGTCGATAGGGTCCCCGCTCCGGGCCGCCGCGTCAGAACACCGGCCGCTCCCGCCAAGTGCCGAACACGCGCTTCAGCGTGTCCACCACCTCGCCTTCGGTGGCGCCGGCCCGCACGGCGTCCAGGAGGAACGGCATCAGGTTGGCGTCGGTGCCTGCAGCCCGCTCGAGCGCGTCCAGCGTCCGGGCTACGGCCTGCCCGTCACGGTGCTGCCGCCACGCCCGTACCCTCTCCACCTGCTCGGTCTCGACCCGCGGGTCGATGTGCAGCGTCGGAATGGACGGGGGATCCGGTTCCACGAAGGCGTTGACCCCCACGATGATCTGCTCGCGCCGCTCCAGTTCCCGCTGGTAGCGGTACGCCGCCTCCGCGATCTCGCGCTGGAAGAACCCGTTCTCGATGCCGGCCAGCACGCCCCCCATCGCCTCGATGCGGGCGAAGTACGCCTCCGCCTCGGCCTCCATCCGGTCGGTCAAGGCCTCGACGAAGTAACTCCCCCCCAACGGGTCCACGGTGTTCGTGACGCCGGTCTCGTACGCCAGGATCTGCTGCGTCCGCAGCGCAATCTTCACCGCGTGCTCCGTCGGCAGCGACAGCACCTCGTCCATCGAGTTCGTGTGGAGCGACTGCGTGCCGCCCAACACCGCCGCCAACGCCTCGATGGCCGTCCGGACGATGTTGTTCTCCGGCTGCTGGGCCGTCAGCGAACACCCGGCCGTCTGGGTGTGGAACCGCAGCATCCACGAGCGGGGATTCTTGGCCCCGTACCGCTCCCGCATGTGCCGGGCCCAGATCCGCCGGGCGGCGCGGAACTTGGCGATCTCCTCGAAGAAGTCGATGTGGGCGTTGAAGAAAAACGACAGGCGCGGCGCGAAGGCGTCGACGTCCAACCCCGCCCGCATGCCGGCCTCAACGTAAGCGAACCCGTCCGCCAAGGTGAACGCCAGTTCCTGGACCGCGGTCGACCCCGCCTCGCGGATATGGTAGCCGCTGATGGAGATGGGGTTCCACTGCGGCACTTCGCGGCTGCAGAACGCCAAGAGGTCCACGATGAGCCGCATCGACGGTTCCGGTGGGAAGATCCATTCCTTCTGGGCGATGTACTCCTTGAGGATGTCCGTCTGCAGCGTGCCCCGGAGCTTCGTCCAGGGCACCCCCTGCCGTTCGGCCGCCACCAGATACATAGCGAAGATGATGGGCGCCGGCCCGTTGATGGTCATCGACGTCGAGACCTGGTCCAGGGGGATGCCGGCGAACAACTCCACCATGTCGCCGACCGTATCCACGGCCACCCCCTCGCGCCCGACCTCCCCGAGGCTCCGGGGGTGGTCCGAGTCGTACCCCATGAGCGTCGGCATGTCGAAGGCCACCGACAGCCCCGTCTGGCCGTGGTCGAGCAGATAGCGGAAGCGGGCGTTCGTCTCCCGCACCGTCCCAAAGCCGGCGAACTGCCGCATCGTCCATATCCGGCCGCGGTACATCGTCCGATGGATGCCGCGGGTGAAGGGATATTCCCCCGGGTCGCCGAGGTCGCGCGCGTAGTCCCGCCCCGCGCCGTCCTCCGGCCGGTACGTCTCCTGGACAGGCAACCCCGACAGGGTGCGAAATGTGCGCCCGCCCTGGTACGGATCGGATCCTGTGGGTTCCGTCACGAACGTCTTGGCCACCGACAGCGCCTCCTCCCGCCCTCAAGTCGGCCGACAGCCCGCCGGGGCGACGCGCCCGTCCCGCCCTTGGCGCCCCCTCGCCGACTCGTTCCCGGATCCCCCTGCGGCTCCGGCCGCCACGACACCCGTGTTTACCATAGCAGACCGCGCCGCCTGGCGTCGAGGCGCGCGGCCGAGGGTGCAAAGCGCCGGACGCTCTGCTACAAGAAGGACAGGACGAGGAGGTCTCCGACCACCCGAGGAGCCTGTTCTGCGGGAGGGATGCACGTGCCCCGGCGGATTCCGCCCTACGCCCCCGTCGTGCGTTACCTGCGCCTCCAGGCCGGCCTCTCGCCGCAGGAGCTGGCCGGCCGGCTGGGCGTCCCCGAGTACTACGTGGGCTACCTCGAAGAGGGATACCGCTGGCCGCGCCCGCCCATGCTCCGGGCGTTGGCCGAGACGTTCGGGTGGATGCCGTTCGAGTTGGCCCTGGTGGCCGATGTGGAGATCCCGTACCCCGACTGGCCGAAGACCACCGACCTCGACGCCTGGCGACGGCTGGCCCGGGAGTGGACCGGCGTCCTCGACGCCATCACGCGCTACACCCTGGCGCGGGAACTCGCGGCCCATCCCGACTGGCAGGCCCAGTTGGACCCCGCGTTGCCCGAGGCGACGGCCGTCTTCGGCGTCGTCGCGTGCTACGACTGGCTGAGGCGCCGGTGGACGCCGTACGAGCCGCACCCCACCCGGTTGAGTCCCCCGCAGTCGGCCGCCGCCGTCCTGGAAGCCCTGGCCGCCGGGGCAGCCGGCGCACCGGTGGTGGTCGAACCGGATTTCCTGGCCGGCCTCTCGCCCGAGGATCGCCGCACCGTGGAAACGGTGGCGCGCTCGCTCAAGGCCCGTCGCTGATCCCCCAGAACGCCCGCCAAGCCTCCGTGTGCCACGCCGCGACCCGCTCCACGGGGACACGCCACCACCGGCTCAGGCCTTCGGCCACGGCCAGGACGTCGGCCGGGGCGCTTTGGGGTTGGCCCCCATGTCCCCAGGGCGCGTCCGTCTCCCACAGGACGCGGTCGGGTCGCGCCCAACGGGCCCACACGGCATCCCGGGTCCGCCAAGCGACCTCCGGGGTCACCCCCACGAAGTAGCCCTCCGCCAGCACGGCCGCGGTCCACGCCGCCGGAGCCTTGTGCCAGTGGAAGACAGCGCGGCGCACGCCGTACCGTCGCAGCCACAAAAGCATGCGCCGGACCGCGTCGGCGCCCACGGCGTGGACCACTACCGGCTTGTCCCACTCCCGGGCCCAGGCCAACCACGCCGGGACAAGCCACGCCGCCTGGCGCTCGAGCGCCGGCCGCTCACCCGGCGCGGCCCACCGGGGCCATCCGATTTCCCCGACCGCGTGAATCCCCGACGGCCGAAGACGGGCCAAAAAACGCTCCAGGGCCGAACGGTCCTCGGCGTGGCGCCTCTCCGGGTGCCAGCCGACCACCCGGCACAGCGGAAGCGCCGCCGTGTAGGCGAGCAGTGCCTGGATCTCGGCCGAGTCCGACGCGACCGCCCCCACCGCGCGCAGGCCCACCCGGACCGCCTCCCGGTCCCACCCGGGGGCCAGCGCCAGGACGTGGGCGTGGCTGTCGGCCATCACGTCCGGCTCCGGCCCCCCGTGAAGATCCGGTGGATGTCGTGGTAAAGCTTGAGCCGTTCCTCCACCAACGTCAGCGCCAACCGATTGGTGGCGATGCCGCGGGCGTCGGACTCGCGGAAGAGGGTGAGCAGGAAGTCGTAGATGGCCTCGACACGATGACGCACCCGCTCGGGCCGGTAGCCGTTCAGCTCGTCGGCTACCTGAAGCAGGCCGCCCGCATTGGTGATGAAATCCGGCGCGTAGAGGATGCCGCGCTCCCGAAGCCGCTCGCCCAGGCGTTCGTCGGCCAGCTGGTTGTTCGCCGAGCCGGCCACGATGGCGCAGCGGAGGCGTTCCACCGTCTCCGCGGTGATGACGCTGCCCAGCGCGCACGGCGAGAAGATGTCGCACGGGGTTTCGAGGATGGACCACGGGTCGACCGGCTCGACACCGTACTGGGCCGTGACGACGCCGACGGCCTGCGGGTCGATGTCGGCCACCACCACCTCGGCGCCCGCTTCCACGACGCGCGCGACGACTTGCCGCCCGACTTTGCCCAACCCTTGCACGGCCACCCGCCGTCCGCGGAGCGAGTCATCTCCGTAGCGGTGCATGAGTCCGGCGCGCATGGCTTGGAGCACGCCGAACGACGTGACGGCGCCCGTGTCGCCGGACCCACCGTATGCCTCCGGCAAGGCCACCAGGTAACGCGTTTCGCGCGCCGCGTGGACGAAGTCGTTGCCGTCGGTCCCCACGTCCTCGCCGGTGATGAACCGGCCCCCCAGCGTCTCCAGAAACCGTCCGAACGCCCGGAACAGGGCCTCGCTCTTGTCGGTCAGGGGGTTGCCGATGATGACCGCCTTGCCGCCACCGTAGTCCAGGCCGGCCGCCGCCGCCTTGTAGGTCATGCCCTCGGAAAGGCGGAGCGCGTCTTCGAGGGCTGCCTCCTCCGACGCGTAGGGCCACATGCGGCAGCCACCCAGCGCCGGGCCCAGGGTGGTATCGTGGATCGCGATGATGGCTTTGAGGCCGGTGGCCTTGTCGTAGTTGAAGATGACCTGTTCGTGGCCGTGCCGTTCCATGGCGTCGAATATGTTCATCCCGCCCCCTGGCGCGGGGCTTCACCTCCTCGGAGACTCCGTCGCCGGCGCCAGACCCGCCCGGGGGGTCAAGACGCACGTCATCGTGCCGGCGGGCTGCCGGCCGAGGTCGGACAGCCCGCACGTCACGTCCCTCTATGACGTCCGAGTCCACATTATACCGTTACCCGGCGTGGGCGTCCGACCGGCCGGCCTCCGGCTCCGCCAGGCCGAAACCCAGCCCCCCGATTGCGGCGGGCACCGGGTGCGGCTCGGGCGCGGCGACGCGCGGCCACCGCGGCTCAGCCCCTGCCGCCGCCGGCCGGAGCACGGCCACCGGCGTCCGTTGGCTGCCCTGGCCCATGGGATTGTCGCGCAAGAGCTCCCGCACCAGTTCGGCGTCCACCCCGGAGCTGGCGGCCAGGACCTCGCTTCCCACGTCGTTGACGTCGACCACGGCCACACCGCAGCCGAGGCGGCGGGCCAAGCCGTCCGCGAAGTCCTGACTGTTCTTCGGCGCGAGTACGATATAGCGGTTGTACGGAGCGATGGTCGTCGGTCCCGGCCCGTCGATGGAGGCCACCCGTCGTCCCGCGATGCGGTAGAAGTCGCCCGACCGACCCAAGAGGCGACCCACCGCCGCCACGGCGGCGGCCACCAGGATGCGGGCCACGCCCGCCTCCCGCAAGGCCATCTCCATGGTCTCCGGGCGCCGCAGCCCCAGGCCGTACCCCAACGGGCGTACGTGGCGGGCTAGCCACCGGGCCAGGCGGCGCGGCCGGACCGCCCGGAGCGGGATGGCCCGGCCTTCCGCGATGGCGACGATCTTCTCCCCGACGACCACGATGTCCCCCGGCTGGACCTGTCCGGCGAGATACGGCGTCAGTGTCGACGTCAGCCGCTCGCCGGGCCGGACGAGATGGGTCCGTACCACGTAACGCTCGAACCGGCGCGCCCCGACCTGGCGCGCCGGTTTTCGCGTCCAGCTGCCCGTTGTCCGTTCCATTGGCGTCACCCCCGATTGGCGGTCACCAATCTATTCGGAGGGGCGACGGCTGGCCGGCCAGCGCCGCTGGGACTTTCTGGACGTCGGCGTCAGCGGCCGAACTCCTTGAGCAGGCGGTGGATGTCCTGGGTCATGGCCAGGGCCTCGGCATGCGGACGCTGCCACACGTTGCGACCGAAGATGAGGCCGGTCGCCCCGGCTTCCATGCACGCCCGCGCCTTGGCCATGGTGGCTTCGTAACTCCCCTTCTCGCCCCCGGCGAAGATGACCAGCGACCGGCCGGCCGACTGGACCACCTGGCGCAGCGCCTCGGCCTCGGTCCAGGGACGCTGGTAGGCCTTCGGAGCTTTCTCCAACTTGTCCGGATCGATCTTGGGCACGTTGAGCTTGATGACGTCGGCCCCCAGTTCCTGGGCTACCCGGCTCGCATAGTCGACCGCGTAGATGGTGTCGCGGCCACCCTTGGCCTCGATCGCCTCGCCGCGCGGATACGCCCACACCACCACCGGCATGCCGTACGCCTCGGCTTCCTCGCGGACACTCATGAACTGGCGGAAGTCCCGATCCTGGTCGGGAGACCCGACGTAGAGCGTGTAGCCCACGGCGTCGGCGCCGAGTCGCACGGCGTCCTTGACGCTGGCGACGAGCGGAGAGATGGGGACTCGATCCGACGGGATCTCCGTCTTCCCGTTGAGCTTCAAAATGAGAGGCACCTGCCCCGCGTACCGGGGATAATACTTGCTCGCCAGGCCGATCTGGCACGCGATGGCCGAGTACCGGCCTTCCACGGCCAACTGGAACTGAAAGTCCGGGTCCGCGCTGTCCGGGTTGTCCATGAAGTCGCGGGGACCGTGCTCGAGGCCCTGGTCGATGGGCAGGATGAGCAGGGTGCCGTTGGCCGGACCCGCCTGGTACAGCAGCCGATACAGCCGCGTTTTCTTCCCGGGACTCAGGTTGAGGTCGTTCAACAGCCGGCGACCGATCTGCGAGATGGCCATAACCGGATTGTCCTCCTTCGACGTGCGTTGTCGCGAGGCTTCGGGCTTAGTGTAGCATCCCCCGTCGCGACCGGCAATTCGTACCAGTCAGACGGCCGCTGGGGGCGCCCGGCGGAGGTGTGCCCCGCCGCTCGCGCGCGGTGTCCGGTCCGGTGGTCCCCTTGTCCCCGCTCGCGCTCCCGCGTTACCCTAAAACCGTCGTCGGCTCCGGAACGTGCGCCGGCGCGACACCTTCGGGCGAAACGGAGGATTCGGCGTGGAGGCACCGGCTGCCCTGCCCACCCGTGAGGCGGCGTGGCAACTGCTCTGCCGCTACACCACCAGCGAGGCGCTCAGGAAGCACGCGCTGGCGGTCGAGGCCGTCATGCGGCGACTGGCCGAGGCCCACGGGGACGATCCCCACCTCTTCGGGCTGGTCGGTCTTCTGCACGATTTCGACTACGAAAAGTGGCCCGAAGTCGGCCGCCATACCGTGGAAGGCGCCCGGATCCTCCGTGCGGAGGGCTATCCCCCGGTGGTCGTGGAGGCGGTCCTGTCGCACGTGACGGAGAACGGCATCCCGCGGGATACCCTCCTCAAACGCGCCATCTACGCCGCGGACGAGCTGACCGGGTTCGTGGTCGCCGTCGCGTTGGTCAAGGGACGGCGTCTGTCCGCCGTCACACCCGAATCGGTCCTGAAGAAACTCAAGGACAAGAGCTTCGCGCGGGGCGTCAACCGGCAGGACGTCGTGCAAGGGGCGGAGGCCCTCGGCGTCCCGCTGGCCGATCTCGTCGCCTTCGTGGTGGACGCCCTCAAGCCGGTCGCGTCGCAGATCGGCCTCGAACCGTAAAAAGGCGCGCGTCCTACGCCTCGGGGGGAATCGGCTTCCGGCCCGCGTAGCCTTCCCGGAGACCGTGGTAATAGCCGACAGCCGGTTCGCCGAGCTTCCAGCACAGGTAGACGTCCTGCCCGTCGATGGTCGCCGGGAAGTCGACGAGGCCCACCTCCACGTCCGTGACCCGGCAGCCGAGGTCGTTGATGCGTTCCAGAATCTGATTGGCCTCAGCGACGACGCGGTCGAACTCCCGTTTGGCCAGCTGGTAGTCCGTGAGCATGATGAGGTTCCCGTCCTTGCGGTAGCCCACTTCCCGGATGCTGCGCATCTCGTCGTACTTGCCGCGGGCCTGCGCCTGCATCGCCCGGAGCTGTTCCAACATGCCCCGCAAGGTGGGCAGGAGGGCGTTGGCCTCGTCCCTTGTGAAGCGTCGTACTGCCATCCCATGCACCCCCATGCGTCCCGCTCCCCGCCGGGCGGTTCAGAACTCGGCCGGCTCGTCGGATCGCCCGGCCGCCTGGTTCGCCGCCCGCGTCATGACGAACAGCAGGTCGGACAGCCGGTTCAAGAACTCGAGCAGTTCCGGCGGCCCCGGCTCGTGCTCGTACAGCGCGACGACCCGCCGCTCCGCCCGCCGCACGATGGTCCGGGCCAGATGCAACAGCGCCGCCGCCCGGGTGCCGCCCGGCAGGATGAACTGGCGGAGCCTCGGGAGCTGGGCCTCGTAGGCGTCGATGCGCGCCTCCAGATGCTGGACGTCCTCCGCGCGGATGTGGTGCTGGCGGGCCGGATTCACCGTGGCCAAGTCCGCCCCCAGGGCGAACAATCGATGCTGCACCCAGGCCAGGTCGTCCGCCAGCTCGCCGCCGCCCAACTCGGCGCGAGCCACGCCGAGGGCCGCATTGGCCTCGTCGACGGTGCCGTAGGCCTCGACCCGGCGATCGTGCTTGGATACGCGCCGGTCGCCCGCCACGCCCCACAGGCTGGTCTGTCCCCGATCCCCCGTCCGGGTGTAGATTTTCATCGGACGCCGCTCCTTTGAAGAACCGATCGAGAACGGTCCTCGGAGGTCTGAACCCTGATCCGCGTCGGTGTCTGGGTCTCCACCGTGTCACCGGCGATTATATCCCGTTGCCGGGAACATGGAAAAATGTCCCCGACATCCACCCGTTACCGGACGGAGGTGCCGGTCTTAGGGGCTCGCGCCGCTTCCCGGTGCTCCCGGGACCGCCGCCACCGGGGTCGGCCTTCCATCCCGCCCACGCGCGTGTCAGCGGATAGAGACACCGGTCGCGCCGCGACGGGGCTCGCACGTCGCCTCGGTGACCCCGCACGGCTGCCACCGCGAAGCCCCGCTCCAAGCCGGACGGCAGGATACCCCGTCTGCCCGCGCGGCGCGGACCGGGTCTCGGGGATCCGCGTTACCAGTAACGCTCCTCGCGCCAGGGATCGCCACGCATGTGGTAGCCCCGGTCCTCCCAGAAGCCCGGTTCGTCGTGGTCCATCAACCGGATGCCGGTCACCCACTTCGCGCTTTTCCAGAAATACAGGTGCGGCACCACGAGCCGCAACGGCCCGCCGTGCTCGGGCAGAAGCGGCTCCCCGTCGAACGCCCAGGCGAACAGGGACGTCGGCGCCAGGAAGTCGTCCAGCGAAAGGTTGGTGGTGTAGTCGTTCGCCCCCTCCACCATGACGTGGGTCGCTTCCGGCCGAAGCCTCACCGTCCCCAGCAGGTCGCGGGTCGACACGCCTTCCCACGTCGTGCCGAGCTTGCTCCACCCCGTGACGCAGTGGATGTCGGCCGTGACCGTCCGGTGCGGCAGACGCCGCAACTCCTCCCAGGTCAGCACGCGGGGCTGCTCGACGAGCCCGTGGATACGAAACCGCCACCGCGCCAGGTCGACGCGCGGCACGGTCCCGTAGTGCAGCACGGGGAAAAGCCGGGTGACCGTCTGGCCCGGCGGAATCCGGTCGCGGGCTTGCGGCGTCGCCATCGGCATGCCCTCCGTCCTCGCGGAAGATTCTTGGGCCCTCATTGTACCGGAGCCCACCTATCCGGGCCCCTTCGGAAGGGGCGGCCGCCGGAAACGGACGGATGCCTACCGCACCGGCGTCGTGGCCCGGGGTCCCGGGCCGACCAGGATGATGCGGGGGCTCGGCCGGTACCGGTCGATCCCGAGGGATCGGGTCTTCCATCCCTCCGGGGTGCGGATCTCCAGCCAACTGCGCGCCTTCACGCCCTCCTGGCCGGGGGCGACGACCTTCTCCTCGCCGGGCTTGAGCGTCGCATCCGTCCGGACGATGGTCCGGAAGGGATACCGTTCGAGGATCTCGTGCTTGACGACGATTTCCGGCCCCGGAACGGCGCCCCAGATGGTCAGATGGTAGGTCCGGTTCTGGGCCGACGCGGTGATCAGCACCGGACCCGGGGAGGTGTTCTGGAAGCGGAAATCGAGGTAGTCGCCGGCGACGGTGGCATCTTCACCCGGCGGCAGATAGGGAACCAACAGGCCATGGGGATGCCGCTCCAGGACCCGCAGCCCGGTCCGCAGCACGGCCGCGTAGAGCGTGCTGGCCCCTTGGCACACGCCCCCGCCCACCGACGGCACGATCCGGTCGCCGACGAAGGCCCGGCCCCACCCGTAGCCGTTCTCCGCCGTGTAGGGACCGACCCGGGCATAGTAGGAGAACACCTGGCCCGGCGCCAGGACGGTTCCGTTGAGCCGCTTCGCCGTCAGCTCGATGTTGAGCGCCTGGCTTGGCGACGCGTGGTTGTAGTTCGTGGTCACGGACGCCCACCGGTAGGCCAAGCGGGTGATGGGCTGGTTCGCCCCCGGTGCCTGGACGAGCACGATCGGGGCGGGGTCGACGGGCCTCGGGGCGGAGACGGGCCGAGCCCCCAGCGCGCCGAGAACCACGCCCGCCAGCGTTGCCCACAACATGTCTGGCCTCCCTCCGGCTTTGGTGGTCGGGGAAACGGCGAAGGCCGGAGGGTTGGTCCGGCCTTCAGTCCGTGGGGCACGCTACTGTTTGAGCTGCTCTTCGGCGTAACGCAGGGCTTCCTTGACCAGCATCCCGCACTGGCGGGCCGGCACCCCACCCCAGCCTTCGCGCCGGACGATGTCGCCGACGCCGAGCCGCTCACCCAGCTTTTGCTTCGTGGCCTCGGACATGATCTTGCCCAGAGAAACCACCCCCCACGAACTAAACTGGCCGGCTCCCCGGGCCGCCATACGCCCATCGGAGGAGGTCGTAGGTCACCAAAACCCGGGTGACGAACCAACGGGTCTCGGCGTAGGGGATGTCGGCGGGGGCGGATCGCGGCGTGAGGCGCCCGGTCCGCATCCACCGGTCCACGGTCTCGGGACCGCTGTTGTAGGCCGCCAGGGCGAGCCGACGGTTGCCGCCGTACCGGCGGAGCAGGTACCGCACGTACCATGTGCCCACCGCCACGTTGACCGAGGGATCGGTCAGCGGACCCGCCACATGCGCTTTCCGCATGACCCATCCCGCCGTCTTGGGCACGATCTGCATCAGGCCGACGGCGCCCCGTCGCGACACGGCGTCGGCCCGGAAGTGGCTCTCGGTGCGCACGATGGCCACGATAAGCAGGGGATCCACGTGCTCCTGAGCCGACACCCGCCAGATGACACGCTGGTAGGGAACGGCCGGATGGGGCCGGAGCATCAGGGCCAGAATGGCCGCGGTAAGCAGGATCGCTCCGAGGAACCGACGCCGCGTCCTCACCGCGATGCCAGAACCTCTCGGACTTGTCGCTCCAGGTCTTCCGGCGTGCCGCGGTTGTCCAGCACCACGTGGGCATAGCGGAGTTTCTCGTCGAGCGGCATTTGACTCGCCACCCGCCGCACGGCCTCCTCCTCGGTCAGCCCGTTGCGGGCCATGAGACGGGCCACCTGCTGCTCCCGCGCCGCATAGACCACCCACACCTCGTCGACCTCGCGGAACAGCCCTCCCTCGATCAGCAGCGGCACGTCCCACACCATAAGCGGCACGCCCCGGCGTTCCAGTTCCTCGCGGGCCGCCCGCAGCGCCTCCCGCACGGCAGGATGGACCAGGCGGCCCAGCGCCTGGCGCGCCGTGGGGTCCTGGAACACCCAGCGCCCAAGGCGCACCCGGTCCAGCTCCCCGTCGGGCTGGAGCACCGCCCAGCCGAAGTGCGCCCAGATCGCCCGCCAAGCCGCTTCGCCCCGTGCCTGGAGCCTATGCACCAATGCGTCGGCGTCGACGACGGGGATGCCGGCCGCCCGCAGCAGACGACTGACCGTACTCTTGCCGCTGGCGATCCCGCCCGTCAAACCGATGACCCGCATGCGACGCCTCCTGTCCGTTCTCAGCGCCAAGACGACAGGTCGAGACTGCCGTCCGGGAAGGCCGTCAGACGGGGGGCTTCGGGTCGGACGAGCCACGGTGCCCCGGCGGCCGCCAAGGTGCGCCGGGTGGCCGGCACGGTCGCCGGCCACACCGGCGGGCCATCGGGCGAACTGACGAGGACCGCCGCGTCGACCGTGCCCTGCCGGATCGCCGCCTGCAGCGCGGCCGCGCCCAAGGGTGTCACCACCAGCCGCCCGTGCGCCTGTCGGGCCCACACCTGGGCGAGCCGAACCGCCATCGGCTGGTCGGCTTCCACCGCCAAGCGGAGCGGCGCCCGGACGACCGGAGCTGCGCCCGCGGTCGGGGCGAGGCGGGCTCCCGAGCCGACGCTGACCGTCCCCGCGAACGCCGTGCGCACGACGGCCGCAAGCCCCCCGGCGGGCATGACTCCCGCGAGGCTGCCCGGCGTCGCCCACGGATCGCCCGGATGTCGGGCCACGACCAGCTGGAGGCGACCGCCGGTAGGCAAGACGCGGAGATCCCGGCGCAGCCCCGCCGGAATCTGACCGACCTCGGACCAGGGAACCGGGACCGCCGCCACCTCGCCGTTGGCGAACCCGAGCAGGGCCGTCGTCCAGTCGGGATAACGCATCACCGACACCGAGGCCGGTCCGCGGCCCCGTACCCGCTCCAGCGTCCACCGGGCCGCCGGGGTCGTGGCGGCGAGACGATACGGCCCCGTCCCGACGAGGTCTGTCACGGTCCAGTACGGCCCGCCGGCGTTCATGTCGGCCACCGGCACGATGGCCAGGGCCGGATTCGCGAGCCGGTCCAGGAACGTCGGATCCGGCTGTTTCAACCGGATGACCAACCGGTCCGCCGCCGGGGCGGTGACGCCCTGGATCCAGCGGGTCTGGCCGGACGCGACACGTGCGGCGCCCGCCACATCCTGCAGCAGCAGGGGAGCCAGCGGAGAGCCGACCCCGGGCCAGAGGGCTCGGGCCAGCGCCCGCCCCACCGTCCCGGCGGTCACGGTCCGCCCGTCGGACAGGCGCCGCGCCGGAATCCGGACCACCACGCGGCGGCCGGAAACCGTGGCCGACGCAGCCAGCCCCGGAACCAACCGCCCGTCGGGCGTCAGCCGGAACAACGTCTCAAAGACGTTGTCATCCACCAGGGCGGCCGCGACGTTCCGCCCCTTGGCCGGGTCCAGGCTGTTGGGCGCGGCAGTCACCGCGATCACCGGCGGCGCCGGCGCCGCCGGTGCCGGCGCCGCGCTGCGCGCGCGGACGAGCCATGCGGGCAGGAGACCCAAGGCCACCAGGAGCCACGCCCACAGGCGCCCCCTCATGTCCGCTTGCCCGGCAGTTTCTCGAGTTGCGCCGCCGACAGGTCTCGCTCCGCGATCACGTCGATCTTGAACTTTCCGTCGAGACGACGGACCTGGATTTCGCCTCGGACCCGCAGTTGGTTCCAGAGTCGGTCCACGGCCGCCTCGGCCTCCTCCGCCGAGTCGACGATCAGGCCGAAGAATTGCATGCTCTCACCCCTCGGTGGACATTACGACCGGCCGGTCGCCGGCCTCCGCCGGCCGCTGGCATGCCCGGCAGAAATGGGTCGTGCGCCCGGCGAGGTGCATCGTCTCGATCCGCCCCCGGCAGCGCGCGCACCGGGAACCCCTCCGCCCGTACACCTTGAGCCGGCCGGCGAAGCGGCCCGGCCGCCCTAGGGCGTCGACGTAGTCGCGGAAGCTGGTCCCGCCCGAGGCGATCGCCTCCCGGAGCACGGCCCGGAGTGCCCGATGGAGCCGGGCCACCTGACGCTCGTCGAGAGCGCCGGCCGGCGTGGCCGGATGGATGCGCGCCCGCCAGAGGGCCTCGTCGGCGTAGATGTTGCCCACGCCGCCTAGGCTTGCCTGGTCCAGGAGCACGGCCTTGATCGCCCGCCGACGCCCCGCGACGAGCTGGGCCAGCCGCCGGGCGGTGAAGTCCGGGGCAAGCGGGTCCGGGCCGACGCGAAGCGCCGGCGGGCCGACCACCCATCCGATCCGCCCGAATCGCCGCGGGTCCCTGAGCCGCACCTCGAACCCGTCGGTCAGAAGGACCACCAAGTGGGTGTGAGGAGCCCATGGGACGTCCGGAGCCACGCCGACTTCGAGGCGCCCGCTCATGCCGAGATGGAGCAGGAGGCCATCCCCGCTGGCGAACCGCCACACCAGGAACTTGCCGTACCGCTCGGCGCCTCGCGCCTCCTGGTGCAGGAGCCGCCGGGCGATCTCCTCCCCCGGGACCGGTCCGCGCACCATCCGCGGGTCCAACCAGAGCACGGCTTCCACCCGTCCGAGGCCCCGGGTCGCCAGGCCCCGTCGCACCGTCTCGACCTCAGGAAGCTCCGGCAACCGTGGCCCCCCCTTCTCCCGGATCCATCGCTTCCATGGCCTCCCAGTTGGGGCCCCGTTTGAGGTCCACGACCAGCGGCACGCTGAGTTCCAGGGCCGAAGACATCAGTTCGGCGGCCATCCGGGCGAGTTCGGCCTCTTCGTCCGGCACGGTGTCCCAGATAAGCTCGTCATGCACCTGCAGGACCAGGGCACTCCGCATGCCCGCCGTACTCATCGCCCGGTCGAGGCGCACCATGGCCGTCTTGATGAGGTCCGCCGCGCTGCCTTGGATGACCGTGTTCATGGCCATCCGCTCGGCGTACTGACGCCTGACCCGGTTCTTGGAGTGGATGTCGGGCAGGTAGCGCCGGCGACCGAGGATGGTCTCCACGTAGCCCTTCTCTCGGGCCTGTTCCACCGCACCGTCCAAGAAGTCCTTGATGCGGGGATACCGCTCGAAGTAACGCCGGATGTACTCGGCCGCCTCCTGGCGCGACACGCCCGTGTTGTTGGCCAGACCGAAGTCCGAGATCCCGTAGATGATCCCGAAGTTGACCGCCTTGGCCCGGCCGCGGAGCTCCTCCGTGACCGCCTCGGGCGGGACGCCGAACATCTCCGCCGCCGTCCGCCGATGGATGTCCTCACCGCGGCGAAAGGCGTCCGTCAGCACCGGGTCCTGGGCCAGGTGGGCCAACAGGCGCAGCTCGATCTGCGAATAGTCGGCCGCCAGAAGGATGTTTCCCGGGGACGGCCGAAACGCCCGCCGAATACGCCGACCGAGCGGAAGCCGCACCGGGATGTTCTGCAGGTTGGGATCCGACGACGACAGACGCCCGGTCGCGGTCACCGTCTGATTGAAATGGGTGTGGACCCGTCCCGACCCGTCCACCAGGGGCCTGAGCCCCTCCACGTACGTCCCGTGCAGCTTCGTCAGTTGGCGATAGGTCAGGACCCGCTGCACCAGCGGATGTAGCGGCGCCAAGGCCTCCAGGGTCTCCGCGTCGGTCGAGTAGCCGGTCTTGGTGCGGCGGCCCGCGGGCAGTCCCAGCTTGTCGAACAGCACCTCGCCGAGCTGCTGCGGCGAGTTGATGTTGAAGGAGACGCCGGCCAAGGTCCAGATCTCCTGTTCCAGCTGCCGGATGCCCTGCATCAGTTCTTCGCCGATCCCGTCCAGGGTGGCCAGATCGACGACGACCCCATGGGCCTCCATCTTGGCCAGGATCCGGACCAGGGGCATCTCCACTTGGATGAAGAGATTCCAGAGGGAGTGGCTCTGCAAACGCTCCCGAACCCGGGGCCAGACCAGGGCCAACGTCAAGGCGTCCGGTTGGGCCGACGGCGCACCCAGGGCGGCCGCCACATCGGCGAGGCGATAGACCGTCCGTCCGGGATCCAGGAGGTAGGCCGCCACTTCGGCGTCGCGCAGGTGCTGGCCGGCCTCCGGCGCGGTCCGCAGGATCCATCCCTTGATGCCGAAGCCGACCAGCTCCTGGTCGGGTCGTGGCTCCAACGGTCCGGCCCAGACGCCGGCGTCGTCGGGCGCCCACGCGAGGAGCCAGCCGTCCGCGTGAGGTTCGATACCGACCACCGGGGCTTCGGGCCACGTGTCGAGGCGACGCACGGTCGCCACCGGCCCTGTCGACGGCGCGGGCACCTCCGCCGCCGGGGCCGGATCGGGACCCGGCGCGGCGAGGCGACGGGCCAAGGAATCAAACGCCATCTCCCGCAGGAACTGAAACAACGCCGGCGTCCGCGGCACCCGGTAAGGTTCCTTGGGCCAGGGTATCGGCGGCAGCGGGGCGTCGAGGCGGATCGTCGCCAGGTCCCGCGACGCCAGGGCGATCGCCTGCTGGCCCGTCAACGCCTTGCGCCAACGGGATTCGGGAATCGCGTCGAGTTGGGCGAAGAGGTTCTCCAGGCGGCCGTACCGCTGCACCAGGGTCACGGCGGACTTCTCGCCGATACCCGCCACCCCGGGGATGTTGTCGGACGGATCACCCATGAGCCCCTTGAGGTCCGGCACGTACTCCGGCTCGATGCCGAGTTTGGCCCGCACCCCCTCCGCGTCGAGGCGTTCCAGGTCCGAGAGACCGCGCCGCGTCAGGACCACCTCGATGCCCGGCCGGACAAGCTGGAGCAGATCCCGGTCCCCGGTCAGGACGAGGACCGTCCAGCCCTGTCCGGCGAACGCCACGGCCAGCGTGCCGATGATGTCGTCGGCCTCCCAGCCGTCGACGGTCACGCAGGGGATCTCCAGCAGCTCCAGCAGGCGGCGCGCCAGGGGGACTTGAACCCGGAACTCGTCCGGTGCCTTCTCCCGGTGGGCCTTGTAGTCCGCGAACTGCTCGTGCCGGAACGTTGGGGTCGACGCGTCCAGCGCCACCGCGACCCGCTCGGGCCGAAAATCGGCCAAGGCTTTGAGCAGCATGTTCGCAAACCCGTAGACGGCCCCCGTGGGGGTGCCGTCCGGCCGGCTGAGGGGCGGCAGCGCGTGATAGGCCCGGAAGAGCAGACTGTGGCCGTCGACGAGGAGCAGCCGCTCTGCCGCCGGCTTCGACGCCGCCATGGTCATCCCCCGCCCTGCCGGCGCTCCGTCCGATCGCGAGCGCACCTTACTTGTGGGGGCCATCCTGGCCCCGGCCCGCCGTGCGGCCCAGGTCCTGCTCCCGGGCCTTCCTCTGCATTGCGTAACCCTTGGGAATCACCCAGATGAAGACCGCCAGGCCCACGATCCCGAGCGCGACCAACAACCACAGAAAGGCACTCACCGTGCTCGGCGGCGGAGCCGCCTCCCCCCTCCCTGCCTGTCCACCGGCGCCCTAGGCCCGTCGCACAGTATCATACACCGCCCATCCGTGGTCTCCTGACGGCTTTGTCACCCTCACGGCCCGCGCCCCGTCGGCCCCCGCCACGGCCGTCGTCGACACCCCGGTCGGCCCGACGTCCGACTCCGCCCAACCGCCTCCCACGCCTAAGCGGGCCGCCGTCCGACCGGGAGAGGCACCCGACGCCCCCCGCCGTCGCACCGAGACGCCCGGCTGCCGCGCGGGTTCGACGCGGCCGCGGACGCCGCAGGCCCTGGCCTTGGCCGGGGTCCGTGACGCCTGCACCTCGCACGGGTGCGCGGCCATGAAGATCCGACCCGTCCTACGACGGTCCCCGGCCGGGTACGATCCCCTTTCGGCGGCCACCCCACTTCTGCTGTCACGGTCTCTGTAAAGCGCACGAATACTGTCGAAACCCCTAAAACCAGCTCGACCCAATTGCTTCGCGGCATTGGCTCTGTTGCGACACTTGGGCCATTTGGATACGAAACCTCCCGTACTCCGGGCGGTATGATGCCCGTGCAGGTTGCGCGAAGGGAGGTGACCCCCGTGCCGACGGACCACCTACTGGCCGCCGTGACTCGCCTGACGGGGCTATTGACGACCCTCGCAGGCTCCGTGTTCACCTTGGTCATGGTCTACGGCGGCGTACGGTTCATGACGGCCGGAAGCCCTCGCAGTGTCGAAGCCGCGAAAAGCGTCATGACCCGCGCGGCCCTGGGGCTTCTGCTGGTGCTCATGGTCGACGTGGTGCGCAACCTGCTTCAGTACATCGCCTCATGAGCCATGCGGTGCTCGGTGCCCTGGCCGGTCTCGTCCAGCTGGCCCTCGGCTTCCTGCTGCAAGCGGCGCGTGTCGGCCTCGACGCCGTGGTCTTCCGCCCGCTGCCCTGGCCCGGAGTTGCCGACGCGCTCTTCGCGTGGTCGCGGACCCTCGCGTTCGCCGGGCTCGCAATCGCCTTGGTCTCCGGGGCCCTAGCCCAGCTATGGCCCTCCGTGGCGGATGCGCGGGCTTCCCGCGCCTGGAGCGGTCTCTTCGTCCGTGCAGCGGCCGGGGTGGTACTCGTCGCCGGGGTCCCCGACGCCGTGCGCATCCTCCTCGATCTCAACAACGGAGCGGTCGCCGCGCTGGCGGCCGGAGGGTTTGCGCCGGACGCATGGTCCCCGGGGATTCTGGCGGGTGCCCCCCTGCTCATCCTCGGCTTGGTGGCCGGGCTCACCGCCTTGGTGGGGTATCTGACGCTCCTCTATGCGGTCCGGGCAGTCCGCCTCTACTGGAGCACGGCGCTCCTTCCTTGGTTCGTGCTCCACTGGCTGGCCACGGGGAACGGCAGGCGCCTCGCCGACGCGCTCAAGGAGATCCTCGTACTCATCTTCTCGCAGACGGCCCAAGCCATGGGATGGTGGCTGACGGTCCGCCTGCTCGGGGAGGTCAAGGACATCGGAGGTCTGTTGTTGGCCGCCGGCGGCCTTTGGTTCATGGCCCGGGTCCCGTCCACCCTCCGGCAACTGGCCGGCCTGACCGGGAGGGTCTAGCGCGGTGCGGACGTATCGTATCCCGGCTCCGTTGGAGAACGAAGTCGGGGTGTTGCTGGGGGTCCCCTTGGGCGACGCCGCGGTCGCGACGGTCCTCGTGGCGCTCGGCGCGCTCGTCGTGGTGCGGGGCGGGCACCGGGACTGGCCCTGGGCTGTCGGGTCAGCGGTCCTCGGAGCGATCCTGCTGCTCCGCTGGCATCAGGACCCGCTGTGGCGGTGGCTCGTCCGGGCCGTCGCCTTTCTCGCCGAACCCCGCCGGTACGTGGCGGATCAATCACTCGAGGTGAGCCATCATGCCTATGCCCATGAAGCGGCTCTTTCCCATCAGGGCCATCGGCGGTGGCCTGTGCCTGATGGAACGTGACCGCTTTGTGATCGCCCTGGAAGCCACACCCGTGGGCTTCGCCCTGAAGAGCGAACGTGAACGCCAAGCCCTGATGGCCGGCTTCACGCGGTTTCTCAACAGTCTCACGTTTCCCATCCAGATCCTCGTTCACACGGACGTATTGCGGCTCGACGACTATCTCGCCGACATGAAGGCGCGCGAGGACGTGCTGGAACCTCATCTGCGACCCGCACTGGGGGACTACCTACGGTTCCTCGAGTCGTCCGTCCACCTCGAACATCTCCTCCGTCAACGCTTCTTCCTGGTCCTGAGCTGGCACGGCACGGACTCGCGGAGTCGTCCTCTCAAACGCGGCGAGATCCTGTGGGATGAGGCGGAGCAGGAACTGGCCCGACGGCAGGCCGCCGTCGCGGAGGGGCTGCGACCGCTGGGAGTCGGGCTTAGGCGCCTGGCGACGGACGACCTCTACCGGTTCGTCTTTGCCAGCCTCGCTGGTCGCGAGCTGCCCAAAGGAGTGGTATGGTCGTGGGATCCGGCACCGGTCCCGGCCCTGTGAGATCCGACGTCCTCTACAGTCTCTGGCCCGACGCCGCGGAGGTGTTCGCCGACGCGATCCGGCTGGACGACCACTGGGTCCGCGCCTTCGTCCCCCACGGGTGGCCGCGGGAAGTCCGGACAGGGTGGCTCCTGCCCCTGTTCCAGTTGCCGTTCGCTCATACCCTCGCTGTCACCGTCGACCCCCTTCCTTCCGAAGACCAACTGGCGCGTCTGACGCGCCAGTTGGTCTGGAACCTGGGAGCCCGCGAGGCGCGGCAAGCCCAGGGACGCTTGGAAGGGGCGACGACAGCCGCGGCCGTCTCGGATGCCGCCCGCCTGCGCGAGGACATGGCCTTGGGCGAGGCGCGGATGGCCCGCATAGGCCTTGCCCTGGCCATACGCGCCCCGACGCGCGCCCAACTGGACCAGCGGAGCCGCATCGCCCAGAGTATCGCCGCCGGTCTCATGCTCCCGCTACGACCTTCGCGGTTCCGCCAGCGCCAGAACTGGCTGGCGACCCTGCCGGGCTGGTGGCCGCAGGAAGGCGTCCGCGAGATGGACACCCGGGCGGCGGCCACCGTGGTGCCGCTGCTCGGGGACGGCCTGCAGCATCCCGGCGGCGAGGTATGGGGGATCAATCCGACGACACGAGCCCCCATCGTCCTGGACCGCTATGCCTTGCCAGCGCCGCACAGCCTCACCCTGGCATGGTCCGGAGCCGGCAAGAGTTTCGCCACCAAGCTGGCGGTCCTCCGGGCCCGTTATCACGACGTCCCCGTCGTCGTGCTGGATCCGGAGGGCGAGTACCGGGGCTTGGCCGGAGGTCAGGGGGTGATCCGCATGGGCCGGGGCGTGGGACTCAACCCGCTCAAACTGTTCGCCGACGACGCCGGGGACGTGCTGCGCCGGGCCGACTTCGCCGCTCGCTGGGTCGAGGCCGTGCAAGGTCCTCTCGCTCCCGCCGAACGGGCGGCGGTACAACAGCACTTGGCGGCGCGGGGACACCTCGATCCCCGAGATTGGGCCGACGAACTCCAGCGTGATCCGTCGGCCCGCTTCCCGACCACCCTGGGCGCCCTCGCCAGGTGGAACGCGGTGATGGGCGACGGCGACACCCCGCTCCCCTCCGGCGGACTGACGGTCGTCGACCTGTCGGCGGTCCCGGCGGACCTGAAAACCGCCGCCTATCTGGTGGCCGTGGAGCACGTCCTGGCCACCCTCCCACGGGCGCAGCGGCGATGGGTGGTGTTCGACGAGGCCTGGCTCCTGTTGGGCAACCCCGTGTTGGCTCCTTATCTCGAACAGCTGTACCGGCGGGCGCGCAAGTGGGGCACCGCGTTGTGCCTGGTCACCCAGGATGCCCAGGACACGCTCCGTTCCGTGGCCGCCCAGGTGTGTCTCCGGAACAGTCCCACCGTCCTCCTGCTGCGACCTCATCCGGAGGCGCTGGGCGACCTGAGCCGCATCTTCCGGCTCACACCGCCGGAGGTTGACCTCCTCGCTTCCGCGGACCGTGGCGAAGGTCTGCTTTTGGCCGACCGGTTCCGCCTACCGATCCGCGTGGAGGCGTCTCCGGTGGAAGCCCGACTCATCCGGGAGGCTGAGCACCGTGTGGCTTAAGACCGAGGCGGCACGGCAGATCTTGCCGGTCGTCGGCGCCGCCGCCGTGTTCACCGGGCTCAGCGTGTTCGCGGCGGCGCATCCCGCCACCGAGTGGGTGGTGCGTCGAGTCGTCCCGGCCGGGTCGCCGGTCACGCCCGGGGACGTGCAGCCCGAATCCACGCCCCCCTCGGTCGCGCCTCGTCCCGGCGATGTCGCGGCGGTGACCCTGGTGCCCGGGCAGACGTTGGTCCCCGCCGATCTCCGGCACCGGGCGGACGCGCCCCGCGCGGTGTCGGTGGCGCTCTCCTTCGATGCGGGCGCCCTTGTCGGCGTCCAAGCCGGGGACCAAGTCCAATTGGTGGCCCAATCCCGGGACGGCGTATGGCTTTCCCCTCCCGTCGTGGTGACCGCGGTCGCCGACGGGGCCACGGGCACGGCCGGCACGGTCCGGGTGGCCGGCCCGTGGGCCACGGTCAAGGCCATTTTGACGCATACCGCGGACCACTGGGCCATCGTCGACCGTACTCCCCCGTGAACGAACCCGCGCCCGCGGGAGGGCCTGCCCGCTCTGGTTCCCCGCCACGGGCGATCGCGTGTCAGAAAGGAGCGAAGGGACCTGCCCGCGCGGGAGCGCCTCCCGTCCCAGAGAGGTCCCGTCCCGGCGCCGTCCCGAGGCCATGCACCGATTCGACCGCCTCCTGGTCGCCACCTGCCACCCGGCGCTGTTGCAGGCGCTCACGGAAGCCGGCGCCGTCGCCGCCGGCTCGGTGGTGGAGGTCGACCGCTACCTGACCGAATCCGAGCCGCTGGGCTTGCTCGTAGCCCAGGACCTCCCCGGCCTGAGTCCCGACGCGGTCCGGCGCTGGGCCGCGGAACGCCCGGGGCGCGTCGCGCTGTGGCTCGAACCCGACCCGCCGCCGGCCTGGCGGGATCTCGACGCCGCCGTCGTGAGGTGGTATGGCGAGCTGGACGAAGCGACCCTGGCCGATTGGGTTGCCGCTTTGGGCGACCTCCCCGCCTTCGAAGCCGGCTGGCGCATCGGCGGGCTCCTGGGAATGCGCGGCGGTCTTGGTACCACCACCCGGGCCTTGCTCTGGGCCCGAAAGCTCTACGCCCTCCATGGCCCGGGCCTCCTGGTGGACGCCGACTGGGATTGCCCCGGCCTGACGGCGGCAGTGTCTCCCGGCGTCTGGCTTCGAGGGTCCTCGGCCACCTTCGCCACCGCATCGCCGACGCTCGTGCGATGCCGGGGAGGCTGGCTCGTTCCGGCTCCCGCGCCGTGGAACCTCGCGCCGCCCGATGTCGCCCGGGAGGACGTCGAACGGTTGACCGACGCGCACCCCGGCTGGGCCGTGGTCGACCTGGGGCGGGACCCCCGCCGACCCGTCGCCGCTCGCTGGCTGGCCCGATGCGACCATCTGGTCGTGGTCGCCCCGGAGAACGACGGGGAGCGCCTGACCCGGACCCTCGCCCTGCTGCGCGAGTTGAACCCGGCCGCGCGGATCGGCGTGGCCACCGCGGCCCGGGGCTGGCGCCGTACCCTGCCCGAAGCCATCGTACTGCCCGTCGACTGGCCCCTCCGTTCCCCCGCGACGCTTGCGTCGTCCGGAGTCGTCGGGCCCGACGGTTTCTCGAAGGGAGGCATCCTGTCGTGGGCGAGACGTCTTCCCGCCGCTTTCAACCCCTCCGGGCCGAGGAGAATCGGCCCGTCGCGGTGGGCAACCTGGCGGAGACGGTGGTCCGGACCGTCGAAGACGAACATCCTGAAGTGATCGGTTACCTGGTCTGGACCCCGGACCGACTGGAACGTCTTTATGCCGTCGTCGAAGAGACCCTGGACCGGTTCGGCCCCGACACCCTGGAGCTGCGGCCGCTGTTGCGCCGCTCGGTCGTCAACCACCTGACGGGTCTGGGGCCTCTGGACCACCTGCTGCTGGACGACACGGTCACCGAGATCTTGATCAACCGGCCGGACGACGTGCAGGTCGAACGATCGGGTCGGCTCGAACGCGTCGACACCCTCTTCCTCGACGAAGCCGAGGTCCTGGCGTTGGCCAAGCGCCTCGCGGCGCGCGCCGGGCGTGCGCTCAACACCGAGACCCCGATGGCCGACGCGCGGCTGGCGGACGGTTCCCGCATCGCCGTCATCACCCCGCCCGTCAGCGAGAACACGGCGGTGGCGATCCGGCGGAGCGTCGACCATGCGCCCGAACTGGACGACCTGGTCGCCCACGGCACGGTCAGCCGGGAAGCGTGGGACCTGCTCCGCCGAGCGGTCCGGGAGCGCCTGAACGTGGTGGTCGCGGGCGGGGCCGGCGTCGGCAAGACGCATCTCCTGCGGCTCCTCGCACGCGAGATTCCGGCCGAGGAGCGGGTCGTGGTGATCGAGGACGTGCGTGAGCTCAATCTCCGCCGCTCGGGGGCCATCACGCTTGAGACGGACGGCCGTTTCAGCTTGCACGACCTGTTGGTGCAAGCCCTCCGCATGCGACCCGACCGCATTCTCGTGGGCGAAGTCCGCGGGGGCGAGGCCCTGGACCTGCTGGAATCGATGGCGACGGGGCACCCGGGCCTCTCGACGGTCCACAGCCCGGGACCAGGACTGGACACCGTCCACCGATTGGCCCTCGCGGCGGCCCGGGGAGCCGTGTCGCTGCCGTTCGACACGCTCTGCGAGCTGATTCTCCGGACCCTGGACGTCATCGTCTTCATGCGCCGCAGCCCGGACGGCAGGCGCCGCGTGGATCAGATCGACGTGATCCGCGACGGCACGCCGACACCGTGGTTCCGCCGTGCCGGTCCCGAATTGGTCCGCCTCGCCGGTGATGCCCCGTGGTGAGCCCTCCGGTCGGTTGGGCCCTGGCCGCGGCCACTGCCGTCATCCTGGCGGCGCGGCGCTGGGCGGCCTGGGAAAGCGCGCTGCTGGCCCTGGCCGGCGCCGTCACCGGCGAGCCTCTGGTCGCCTGGAGCGGCCTTATCGCCGGCGTCGGCCTCGCTCGCCTGGCGGCGGCCAGACATCGTCTGCGCCGACTGGACCGACGCGACGCCACGGTCGAACGATTCCTAGAACGGCTGCGCTTCGTGGCCTCGACCGGTCTTCCGCTCGGCCCGAGCTTGGAACTGGCCGCCGCCTCCGCCCGGCGTCGGCCGCCCCGCCTCCAGTCGGCGGCCGACGTGGCGCGGTGGGTGGAGACCGCGTCGCCGCATCCCGTCCTCCGCCGGGCCCGCCCCGTGTGGTCCGTGCTCGACCGCCACGGCGGGCCGGTCGCGGACGTGGCCGCCGCCTTGCTAGCCGAAGTCCGCCTCGAGCGGCAGCTCAGGTGGGAACGGGAACACGGCCTGTCGGGCCCTTTGGGCACCCTGACCGCCCTGGCCTGGACGCCGCCTGTGGTGCTGGGGATGTTCCGATGGGTGATGCCGCCGTTTTATGCGGACCTCACGCACACCGTGCCGGGGCAATTGGGGCTGGCGGCCGTCGCGACGCTGACGACGGGGGTGTTGGTCCTGGCCGCGGCCTGGGCCCTACCTCGGGAGGAGTTGCCCTTCGCCCGTGACATCCCTTGACATCGCAGATAAAGCTTCGACGGTCGGGGCACCGGCCGGCCCGGGCGACGGCTGTGATGCGACAGGAAGTTCGCCGGCCCCGCCATCACGAGAGGAGCGATGACGCGATGCCCCCTGTTCCGCTGCTCCCCCTGGCCGCCGGCGTCGGCGTCCTGGTCTCGGGGCGGATCCTGGCCCCCCGCGATCGACGGAGCCATACGCTGCTGACGTTGATCGTCGCGGCCTACTGGGCGTGGACGGCCGGATGGGCCTGGAGCCTGCCTGCCCTTCTGGCCGCGGCCCTCCCTTGGTGGCCGCCCCGGCGGTCGTCGGACGGGCGGCGCCACGCCCTGGCACGTTACTGGCAACGCGTCGCCCTGCTGGCCGCGGCGGGGATGCCCCCCCTCCGGGCCCTGGAAGACGCGCTCCAACCCGACGACGCGTACGACGTCCTGCGGGAGCTGGTCCACGGCGTGACCCAGGGCGACCGCAACGCGGTCGAGCGCTTCGTCGACCAGCTGCCCCACCCGGAAGCCCAAGCGATCGCGGAAAGCGTACGGGCGGCATGGGATCACGGTCTCGACCCCATGGCCGCCCATCGGCGCTCGCTGGAGATGATCCGGACCCTCGCCCAGGAGCGACGGTTGGCGGAAGCCCATCGGCCCTTGTGGACGGCGGGCCTTCCGGGTCTGCTGCTCCTCAACGTGGTGTTCCTCTTCCTGCTGCCGCTGGGCACGGCCATGATGCGAGACTGGACGCACCTCTGACCGCCGCCTGCGGGCGGCTTCGCACCGGGGTTACCCGGAGCGCCGGACGGCTCGTTCCGTTCGGCGAGGCCCCGGCCGTGACTGGGCCGTGCCCGCCGGGTCGGCGCAAAAAAGAGATGGTGCCGAAGGCCGGACTTGAACCGGCACGTGGGGTTACCACACGCGATTTTGAGTCGCGCGCGTCTGCCAATTCCGCCACTTCGGCACAACCGGACACCGTAAGTATATCAGAAGGCGGCGGCTCGGTTCAACGGCCTTCCCGCCGCGCACCGAAGGCGCCGGGCTCCCCACCGCTCGGCCCGGTGCGCCGGAAAGCCGGGGGCCGCTTCTCGACGAACGCGCGGATGCCTTCCTGATACTCCGGCCCGTCCAACGCGGCGTCGACGATGGCGGTCAGTTCGGGCGAGGTGGCTTCGGTCCCGGCGGCCAACCGGTCGATGATGACCTTCGTGCTGCGGATCGCCTGGGGCCCGTTGGCCGTCACCTGCTTCAGATAGCGCCACGTCTCGGCCTCCAATACGTCGTCGGCGTACAGGCGGTCGACGAGCCCCATGCGGTAGGCCTCTTCGCCATCGACGAGGCGGGCCGAGAAGAGCAGATCCTTGGCTCGGTTCGGCCCGATCAGGTCCATCAGCATGCGCGTCTCCACGGGGTCGTAGACAAAGCCCAGCTTCGTCGGCGTGATGCCCATCCGGGCCGACCGGGCGGCAAACCGCAGGTCGCAGGCGACGGCGATCTCCGTACCCCCGCCCACGCAGAATCCCCGGATCATCGCCACCGTGGGGACCGGGAGCGAGCGCAGCGCGACAATGGCCTCGCGCACCGCGCGCGCATAGACGCGATTCGCCTCCGCACTCCCCCTGACCGTCGCGAACTCGCCGATGTCGGCCCCGGCCGAGAACGCCGTCTCGCCGCTGCCCCGAACCACGACGGCCTCGACGTCCTCCCGCCGGGCCAGCGCCGTCGCCGCCGCGGCCAGGCCCCGCCACATCTCCAGCGTCAAGGCGTTCCGTTTCTCCGGCCGATTGAGGACGATCTCGGCGATACGGTCGCGCACCGTCCAATAGACCGGCCCCTTTTCGTCACGTGCCGACATGTCCATGCACCCGGTCCCTCCCATCCGTACCTCGACGCCTTCGGGTTCGTCGACCGGAAGTGCCTGCCCTGCGCCCCACCCGCTGCATCTGTCGCCACGGGCGGCGGGAGCGTCGTCCCGTCTGGTCTCCTGGCGACCCCGCCGGCACCCGCCACCGCACGCGTTCCGTCCTCCTTGTATGACAGGTTGTGCGATGTTCGGTGCTCTGGTACTTTGGTCACGGACTGCATGGCACGGAGCAACTGACAAGCGCGGGGTGGCAGGCCGAGCGTATCGCCCGAAGACCCACCCAAATCATGTCAGCGTTATGCGCTCCGGGCCGAACGGGCAAGCACGTCGGGCCGGCATCCGCCGGTCAGTGCCATTTCTCCATAAGGAGTGACGGATCCTGGACGCCAAGGAGATTCTCACCCTGATCCGCGACCGCGGCATCGAGATGGTCGACCTGCGCATCA
>JAIMBI010000001.1 GCA_023565505.1 Actinomycetes bacterium
TTCCAGGTGTCATCGATGCTGTAGTCCCTCCTGTTCAGAAGAAACAACCGATACTCGACACCATCGGCCTCATCATCGGAGGCGACCACGCTCGCGAGCATGTTCCAGCCGCACGCTTCCACACCAGATGAGAACGGCCAATGACCGCTGAGCAGATATCCGCCCTTTGTCTTCCTCGCACGGCCTGCGGGAAAGACAAAGGACGAGGCAATCAACGCGTCCGGGTCCTCGCCCCAGACCACGCGCTGTGCGAAGAGTGCCCGCGCAAGGATTCCAAGCCGGAGCGCCTGGCCCTGGTGGAGTTCAAGCGGCCGCACCAGGTGCTGATCGACGAGGAGACTTGCCTGCTGGCGCAGGGGCTGCTCTGCCTGGGCCCAGCCACGCGGGCCGGCTGCGGGGCGCTGTGCGTCAAGGGCAACATGCCCTGCTCGGGGTGCTTCGGGCCCACCAGCCGGGTCCGTGACTACGGCGGCAAAGCCCTCTCGGCGCTGGCCTCCATCGTGGCCAGCAACGACCGCGAGGAGATCGTCCGCATCTTCCAGCAGATCCCGGATCCCACCGGGACGCTCTACCGGTACAGTCTGCCCGCCTCTCTGTTGCGACGGCGGCGAGAGGTCAGGGCGGCTTAGGAGTACGCCCGGGGTGGGCAAGGCAGGTGGATGGGATGACACAGGAAGGGCAGCATGCGGTGCAGAGGGCCTGGCAGGAGGGAGCGATCAGGGCCGGCGCTGAGTACGTGAGGCGTCGCATCACCATCGACCCCATCACGCGCCTGGAAGGGCACGGGAAGATCGACATCTTCCTGGACGAGCAGGGACAGGTGGAGCGGGCCTACTTCCAGGTCCCCGAGCTGCGGGGCTTTGAGAAGTTCGCCGAGGGGCGGCCGGCGGAGGAGATGCCGCAGATCACCTCCCGCATCTGCGGGGTCTGCCCCACGGCGCACCACTTGGCCTCCACCAAGGCCCTGGACGCCCTCTACCAGGTGACCCCGCCGCCGGCGGCGCGGAAGATCCGCGAGCTGGTCTACAGCACCTTCATGACAGAGGACCACGCCCTGCACTTCTACTTCCTGGGCGGTCCCGACTTCGTCGTGGGGCCCACCGCGCCCGCCGCAGAGCGCAACGTCCTGGGGGTGATCGCCCGCGTCGGGATGGAGGTGGGGCAGAAGGTGATCGCCATGCGGCGACGGCTGCGGGAGCTGATCGCCCTGGTCGGGGGGAAGGCGGTCCATCCGGTGCTTGGCCTGCCGGGCGGTGTGGCCAAGCGCCTGTCCCCCGAGGACCAGGCCCGCTTCCAGGAGGTGGCGCGCGACGCGGTGGAATTCGCCCGCTTCACCCTGGGTATCTTCCAGGACGTGGTCCTGAAGAACTCGGAGTACGTCGACCTCATCCGCGGCGACGCCTTCACCCACCGCACCTACTACATGGGGTTGGTGGACGAGCGCAACCGCGTCAACTTCTACGACGGTCGGGTGCGCGTGGTGTCCCCTGAAGGGAAGGAGCTGACCACGTTCGCCGCGGCCGACTACCTGGACCACGTGGCCGAGCACGTGGAGCCGTGGAGCTACGTCAAGTTCTGCTACCTGAAACCGGTTGGCTGGAAGGGGTTTGTCGACGGGCCCGAGAGCGGCATCTATTGCGTCGCCCCCCTGGCGCGACTCAACGTGGCCGACGGGATGGCCACGCCCCTGGCCCAGGAGGCCTATGAGCAGTTCTATGCCACCCTGGGCGGCAAGCCGGTGCACCACACCCTGGCCATGCACTGGGCCAGGCTGGTCGAGCTCTTGTACGCCGCCGAGCGCCTGCTCGAGCTGGCCGAAGACCCGGAGATCACCAGCCCCGAGATCCGGACCCTGCCGACCGCGACCCCGTCCGAGGGTGCGGCCATCATCGAGGCTCCGCGCGGGACCCTCATCCACCACTATCAGACGGACGAGCGCGGCCTGGTGCGCGGGGTGAACCTCATCGTGGCCACCGGGAACAACCACGCCGCCATCTGCATGTCGGTGAAGAGCGCGGCCCAGGCCGTGATCAAGAACGGGGAGGTCCGGGAGGGGCTCCTCAACATGGTGGAGATGGCCTTCCGGGCCTACGACCCCTGCTTCGGCTGTGCCACGCACAGCCTGCCGGGCGAAATGCCGCTCGTGGCACACATCTACGACCACCAGGGCAACCTGGTCCGGACGGTGACCAGGTAGGCGGACCCCGGCGGGGAACCGCCCGGAGCCCGGATCCACGCCCCCCGGGCCGGCCCGCCCCCCCGCGGCCGGGCCGGCCCGGGTATCCTCGAGGGAGGGGAGGCCGCGTTTTGGCGCGGGTTGTCCTCATCGGTCTCGGCAACCCTATCCTCAGCGACGACGGGGTCGGGCTGGCCGTCGTCCGGGAGGCCCGCCGGCACCTTGAGGGCCTGCCGGTCGAGGTGGTGGAGGCCTCCGTCGGAGGGCTCGGCCTCCTCGACCTCCTGGCCGGCCACGAGCGCGCGGTGCTGGTGGACGCGGTCCTGACCGGACGGGCCGAGCCCGGTGAGGTGCTGGAGCTGGACGCCGGCTTCCTCGAGGACACGTCGCACCTCGGGACGGCCGGGGTCTCCCACCAGGTCGACCTGGCCACGGCTTGGCAGCTCGGGCGCCGCCTGGGCCTGCCTCTGCCCGGCCGCCTGCGCATCTTCGGCGTGGAGGCCGCGGACGTGAAGACCTTCTCGGAGAGCTTGACCCCCGCGGTCCGCGCGCGCCTCGGAGAGGCGGTCGAGGCGGTCGTAGCGGCCGTACGGGAGGAGCTGGACGGCGGTGACCCCGGTTGCACGAGCTCGGCCTCGTGACGAGGGTGGTCGAAACACTTAGGGCAAGTGCCGCAGAGCAGGGCGTGACCCAGGTCCGGAAGGTACACCTGGTGGTCGGGAAGCGCTCCGGCGTCTCGGTCCCCGCCCTCAGGTTCGCCTTCGAGGTGCTCGTCGGACGGGGACCAGGGAGAAGCCCGCAGGAGGACGAACAAGACACGGACGTGGCCGACCGCCTGCTACACGGCGCCGAGCTCGAGGTGGAGGAGGTCCCGGTCCGGTTGTCCTGCGGGCGCTGCGGCCTCGAGGCGACCGAGGACGAGACCGGTGGCGAGTGGCCCCTCGTGGGGTCCTGCCCGGCCTGCGGCGCCCTGGACTGGCGCCTGCTATCCGGCGCCGAGTTCGTCCTCGACTACTACGAAGGCGACTAGGAAGGGGCTCGTACCTTGAAGGTCAAGCTGGCCCGCGATCTGCTCAAGGCCAACGACGTCCTCGCCGGCGGTCTCCGCGACCGCCTGGGCGAGCTCGGGCTCCTGGCCGTGAACCTCATCGGCTCGCCGGGCTCGGGCAAGACGACCCTCCTCGAACGCACCATCGGGGGTCTCGGCGCGCGTCGGGTCGCCGTCGTCGAGGGGGACGTCGCGACCACCCTGGACGCGCAGCGCATCGAGCGGACCGGCGCCGCCGTCGTGCAGGTGAACACGGACGGCGCGTGTCACCTTGACGCCAACATGGTGACGGACGCCGTCACCGACCTCGCCCTCGAGGGCGTCGACTACCTCTTCATCGAGAACGTCGGGAACCTCGTCTGCCCCGCGGCCTGGGACCTCGGCGAAGACCTCAAGGTCGTGGTCTCCAGCGTCGCCGAGGGCGACGAGAAGCCGGCCAAGTATCCCCGGGTCTTCCGGGAGGCCCAAGCCTGCGTCCTGAACAAGACGGACCTCATCCCCCACGTGGAGTTCGACGCGCAGCGCTTCACCACGGAGGTGCGGCGCCTCAACCCCGAGGCGGAGGTTTTCCTCCTCTCGGCTAGGGAAGGGTCGGGGATCGACAAGTGGCTGACCTGGCTCGAGACGCGCCTGGCCGCCAAGCGGGCTACCCGGTAGCGCGGCGCCGCGTCCGCGTGACCGGCCTCGTGCAAGGGGTCGGCTTCCGCCCGTACGTCTACCGCCTCGCCTCGGACCTCGGCCTGGCCGGGTGGGTCCTGAACTCCGCCATCGGAGTGCTCGCCGAGGTCGAGGGGACTCCATCGGCGGTCGAGGCCTTCGTCGGTCAGCTCGTCCAGAACCCCCCGCCCCTGGCGCGGATAGACCGGGTCGAGGTGACGAGCCTCGAGCCCGTCGGGGAGACGGGTTTCGTCATCCGGACCAGCGCCGCGGACGGGCCGGCCAGGACACTGGTCCCGCCGGACGTCGCCTTTTGCCCGGCCTGCCGGGCCGAGGTCTCCGACCCGCGCGACCGGCGCTACGGCTATCCCTTCACGAACTGCACGGACTGCGGCCCGCGCTACACCATCATCCGTGAGCTGCCGTACGACCGCCCGCTCACCTCGATGGCCTCCTTCCGGATGTGCCCGGCGTGCTGGCGCGAATACGACGACCCCCGGGACCGGCGCTTCCACGCCCAGCCCAACGCCTGCCCTGCGTGCGGTCCGAAGGTCTGGGTCGAGGACCTCGAGGGCCGGGTCCTCTGTCCCCCCGAGGCCGGGTCGGCGGTCTGGGCGGCCGAGGTCAGGCGACTCCTGCGGGAAGGGGCCGTCGTGGCCGTCAAAGGGATCGGCGGGCTTCACCTCGCCTGCGACGCCTGCTCGGAGGAGGCCGTCGCCCGGCTCCGGGCCAGGAAGAGACGGCCGGCCAAGCCGCTGGCCGTGATGGCCCCCGACCTCGAGGCCGCCGCCCGCCACGTCGAGGTGGGGCCGGAGGCGGCCCGCCTCCTCGCCTCGCCGGCCGCCCCGGTGGTCATCCTACCGAGGCGGGACCCGCCCGCAGGCGGACGCCGCGCGGCGGAGGGCCTGGGCCCGGGGTCGGCCACCCTGGGCGTCATGCTGGCCTACACGCCCCTGCACCTCGCCCTCTTCGAGGAAGGCCTGGACCTCCTCGTCATGACGAGCGCGAACCGGAGCGGTCTGCCCATCGTCAGGGACGCCGAAACGGCCCGGCGCGACCTCCGGGGCATCGCCGACTTCCTCGTCCTCCACGACCGGGATATCGTCAACCGCTGCGAGGACTCCGTCCTCCGCCTCGTCGAGGCGCCCTCCGGGCTCAAGACCGAACCTCCGCTCCTCATCCCGGTCCGCCGTTCTCGCGGCTACGCCCCGAGTCCTCTGGACGTCGGCCCCAGCCTACCCGGAGCCGGCGACAAGGCCGCCGCGGTCATCCTCGCCGCCGGCGCCGAGATGAAGAACACGTTCTGCCTTCTCCGGGGGAGCGAGGCCTTCCCGAGCCCGCACATCGGCGAGATGGACTCTGTGGAGGCGCTGGAGGCCTATCGGGAGACTCTGGCCCGCTACTTCGTCCTC
Organism: Actinomycetes bacterium; assembly: GCA_023565505.1. Classification (GTDB taxonomy): domain Bacteria; phylum Bacillota; class Sulfobacillia; order Sulfobacillales; family JAIMBI01; genus JAIMBI01. The sequence goes on from JAIMBI010000001.1 coordinate 5,294, forward strand.
CTCGGCGTCCGACCCGACGTGGTCGCTTACGACCCCCATCCTCGCTATCTCGTGTCGCGCGAGGCGTCGCACCTGGCCGGCGAGGGACCGGGCCACACGGCCGCGCTGGTCCCGGTCTGGCACCATCACGCCCACCTCGTCTCTTGCCTTGCCGACGCCGGCCTGCCCGGGGACGAGGAGGTCATCGGCCTCATCTGTGACGGGACGGGCCTCGGCCCCGACGGCACCATCTGGGGCGCGGAGGTGCTCCTGGCCACGGCCCACTCCTTCCGCCGGCTGGGCCACCTGGCGCCCGTGCCGCTCCCCGGCGGCGACCTGGCCGCCCGGCGCCCCGCGCGGTGCGCCGCGGCCCACCTCTACCGGTGGCTCGGACCCGATGGTCCCCCCCGCCTGGCGCGGCTCCGCCCGGCGGTGCGGCGAGAGATCGAGGCCGTCGCAGCTCTCCTCGGCGCGCCCGACGCGGCCGGAGCGCCGCTCGCGTCGAGCAGCGGCCGCCTCTTCGACGCCGTGGCCGCCTTGGTGGGCTTGGTCGAGGAGAACACCTACGAGGGCCAGGCGGCGGTCGAGCTCGGCGAGCTCCTGGAGCCCGGCGTCGATCTCTTCGCCGAGGAGCTCCCCGAACGCTACCGCTTCCGCCTGGCGGAGACCGCCGAAGCTGACGACGGGAGCCGGACCTTCGACCCCTCACCCTTCTTCCGCGCCGCCCTGGAGGACGTGGAGGCGGGGTGCTCCGCGGCCTCGGTGTCTCTGCGCTTCCACCAGGCCTTCGCGGCGGCCTTGGTCGAGACGGCGACCCGGGCGGCGCACGAGACCGGCGTCCGGCACGTGGTCCTGAGCGGAGGGACCTTCCAGAACGTCGTCCTGGTCCGAAGCATCCGCCGAGCCCTCGCCCGGCGCGGTCTCGAGGTCTTCCTGCACCGCCGCGTCCCGCCGAACGACGGCGGGCTGTCCCTGGGTCAGGCCGTCGCCGCGGCCTGGATGACCCGGGGCGGCGTCCGGGACGCGTCCCGAGCCCTGGGGGGTGACAGTCGTGTGCTTGGCCGTTCCAGGCAGGATCGTGGCCCTGGCCGGTAACCGGGCGCGGGTGGACCTCGCCGGGAACACCGTGGAGGCCGACGTGAGCCTCCTGGAGTCTCCGCAGGTCGGCGACTGGGTGGTCGTCCACGCCGGCTTCGCTCTGGAGAAGCTCGACGAGGAGGCGGCCCGCGAGACCCTGGCCCTCGTCCGCGAGCTCGCCTCGCCGGGCCGGGGCCGGGGGAGCGTGACCCAGTGAGCCTGGAATCATACCGCGACCCGGGCCTCGTGGGCCGGTTGCTCGACCAGGTCCGGGACATCCTCGCCGGCCGCCCCGACCCGCTCGTCCTGATGGAGGTCTGCGGGACCCACACCGTGGCCATCTCCAGGTCCGGCCTGCGCGACCTGCTCCGCGGAACGGTGGAGCTCAGGTCGGGGCCGGGCTGTCCCGTGTGTGTGACCTCCCAGGCCGACATCGACCGGATGGTGGCGCTCGCCCGTCTCCCCGGGGTGACCGTCCTCACCTACGGCGACATGCTGCGCGTCCCGGGGAGCTTCGGGAGCCTGGAGGAGGCGCGCGCCGCCGGAGCGGACGTGCGCGTCGTGTACTCGGCCCTCCAGGCCCTCGAGATGGTCGACGGGACCGACCGCACCTACGTTTTTCTGGGGGTGGGCTTCGAGACCACCGCGCCCGGGGTCGGGTTGGCCCTCGAGGAGGCCCGCCGGCGGAACCTCAAGGGCTTCTCCGTCTTGTCCGTCCACAAGACCCTGCCGCCGGCCCTCCGGGCCCTTCTCGAGACAGGGACCTCGCGGGGCCGCTCGTCGGTCCAAGGCTTCATCCTTCCCGGGCACGTCTCGGCCGTCATCGGGCGGCGGGCGTACGACTTCCTGGCTGCGGAGTACGGCCTCCCCGGAGCCGTGACCGGCTTCGAGCCGGTCGACATCCTGCTCGCCGTCCGGGAGCTGGCCACGCTCCTCAGCCGGCCGGACGGCGCGCCGCGGGTCCTGAACCTCTACCCCCGCGTGGTGCGCGAGCGGGGGAACCCGCGCGCGCAGGAGCTCCTGGCGCGGGTCTTCGAGCCTGCCACCGCCGAGTGGCGGGGCCTCGGGGCGCTCGACGCGAGCGGCCTCGCCCTACGCGAAGAGTGGGCCGACTTCGACGCCTGGCGCCGGCTGGGGGGCGCCGCCGAGGATTGGCTCGCCGAGCGCGGACCGGCCGCCGGGGCCGTCTCCGGTTGCCGCTGCGGTGATGTGCTGCGCGGGGAGCTCGCTCCGCCCGAATGCCCGCTCTTCGGGCGGGCCTGCCATCCGGGGCGCCCCGCCGGCCCGTGCATGGTCTCCTCCGAGGGCTCCTGCGCCGCTTACTACCGGTACGAGAAGAGGGGGGCTGAAGGTTGAGCGCCTCGGCCTACGCGCGCAACCGGCCGTCTCGCGTCCTCCTGGCTCACGGCTCGGGTGGCCGGGCCACGGCCGAGCTCATCAGAGAGCTGTTCCTCCCGCGCTTCGCGAACGAGCACCTGAGCCCCCTGGCGGACGCGGCCGTCCTGCCCCGCGTCCTCGGGGACCACCATCCCGCGGGGCCGGTAAGCCGGGACGACCCGCCCGGTCACTCCTCCGGCGGCCGGCTGGTCCTGACCACCGACGCCTTCGTCGTGAGCCCTCTCTTCTTCCCCGGCGGCGACATCGGTAAACTGGCCGTCTTCGGGACGGTGAACGACCTGGCCGTGTCCGGGGCTATCCCACTCTACCTCACCGCCGCTTTCATCCTCGAGGAGGGCCTGGACCTGGCCGACCTCGAGAGGGTGGCGGCCTCCATGGCGGCGGCGGCCGAAGAGGTGGGCGTCGCGGTTGTCGCCGGGGACACCAAGGTGGTAGAGAAGGGCGCCTGCGACGGGCTCTTCGTGACCACGACCGGCGTCGGTCGGCTCCACCCCCGGGCCGGTCTGGGCCCGAGCGCCGTCCGGCCCGGGGACCGTCTGGTCTTGAGCGGCCGGGTCGGGGACCACGGTGTGGCGGTCCTCTCCTGCCGCCCCGGCCTCGCCTTCGAGACGACGGTGCGCTCCGACTGTGCCTCCGTGGCGCCGCTCGCCCGGGCCCTCCTGGACCGGCTCGGCCCCGCCGTGCGGTGGATGCGTGACCCGACCCGTGGCGGTGTGGCGACCGTCGCGTACGAGCTCGGCGGGGAGGCCGGTCTGCCGGTCCTCCTCGATGAACGGGAGGTGCCCGTGTCGCCGGAGGTCGCCGCCGCCTGCGACCTCCTGGGCCTCGACCCGCTCTACCTGGCGAACGAAGGGAAACTCCTGGCCGTCGTCGCCCCGGACAGCGCCGAGGAAGCGGTGCGCGTCCTGGTCGAGTCCGGGGCGTCCGCAGCGGCCGTGGTGGGGGAGGTCCTGCCACCCGGACCCGGGCCTCTCGGTCGACCGGGTGCCTACCTCCGGACCGGCTACGGCGGGACGCGCCCCCTCGAACCGCTCGAGGGCGACCAGCTCCCGCGGATCTGCTGAGGGGTCCGGGGGCGGGCCGGCCGGGCCGCCGCCGGACCCGGCCCACCGGGTCCGGCCCGACGGCGATTGAAGCGGCCTGCGGCTCGGGCTTAGAATGGGGCCAAGTCAAGGCCGCCTGCGGGCGGCCGAGGGCGGAGGTGGGGACGGTGTTCGGCGGAGGCGGGTGCAAGGAGAGCTCGGCGCCCGGCCCGGGTCCGAGGCCCGGGGGCGACCGCAGGCGCATCGGCGTCGTGGGCGTCGTGGTCGGCCGGCGGGAGGAGGTCGCGGGCAAGGTGCAGGAAGTCCTGAGCCAGTACGCCGACCTCATCGTCGGACGCATGGGCATCCCTTACCGGGAGCGAGGCGTCTCCGTCATCGCCCTCATCGTCGACGGGGACACCGACCGCCTCGGAGCCCTCACGGGGCGCCTCGGCGCGCTCCCCGGGGTGTACGTCCGCAGTGCCCTCACCGGCTACTCCGACGAGGGCGGTTGAGGTGTTCGTGACCCTTAGGAGGTGCCGAACTTGAAGAGTGGACTCAAGCCCTTGACGAGAGCCGCGCTCCTGCTGGCCCTGGCCATCGCCGTGCAGAGCCTGCGTCTGGGCCAGGCCGTCACGGGGCCCGTCATCAACGCCATCCTCCTCATCGCCGCCGTCCTACTGGGCCCCTGGGGCGGGGCGGCCATCGGCCTTGTCACGCCCGCCTCGGCCTATCTGCTCGGGCAGCTCAACCCCGTCCTGGCACCGGCGGTGCCGTTCATCGCCCTCGGGAACGCCGCGCTGGCGCTCATCTTCGGGTATGGCCGCCGACTGAACGTCTATCTCTCGTTGCTCGCAGCCGCTCTAGTGAAGTACCTCCTGCTCGCCGGGGCGGTCTCCTTCATTCTCAGCCTGCCGGCTCCCGTGAGCGTGGCTCTCCGGCTCCCGCAGCTCGCGACGGCGTTGGCCGGGGGCGTGGTCGCGCTGCTCGTCCTCGAGGCCCTCGCCTCCGCGAAGGTCATCGGTCGGGACGAGTGGCCGGGACTCAGTCTGAGGGCGCCTGGCGGGGGCGAGAGAGGGCGCTAGAGCCCGTCCGCGGCCGGCAGAACATCGCCGCAGCACGCAGGAACATCGGCGGCGGCGCAGAACCCCAAACCGAGGTTGTCCCGAGCTTATTGTCTGAAGATTGCCGCTTGCGGGCTGGGCTCCACCGGAATTGCGCCGCAACTCGGTAGCCCGACCGCGAGCCTCGGGTGCGCGTCAAGAGCTTCGCCTGCGGCGACATCCAAGAGCCCTCCGCTCCGCCGCCGGCGATGTGGAGCGCCCGGTCGACCGGTGGCTCGACCGGCGGCGCAGTTCGGGGCGGACCGGGGGGGTGGCCCCCTCCCTGGCCCCCGGTCCGCCTCTTTTCTTTGCTCCCCTACCGATGCCGTGCCAGCCAGGTCTTCTCGAGCCCTATCTTGACGGCGTACGGGATACGGCCGGCCACCGTCAGCCGGAACGGCCGGGGGTCGCCCGCACCCGGAGCCGGGCGCGTGTAGAGGGCGACGGCCCGCCCCCTGCCCTCGGCCGTGATGCACACGTAGCTGGACCTGTAGACGCGTGAGTCCGAGTGGGCCGCACCCAGCCGTTGGGCCACGTTCCAGGCGACCACGCGCGCCTGGTCTTCGGCCATGCGCCCGTTCTTGAAGCCCGGGCGGGAGACCAGGTCCCCTACGACCCAGACGTGGCCGGCGCCCGGCCCTTCTTGCACGCACAAGTCCGGACCTACGCGGACGAAGCCGTCATCATCCCTGGGCAGGCCGCGGCACGACCGGATGGCGGCCGGTGCCCGCAGAGACGGGACCAGGCAGGTCAGCTCCGACTCCAATGTCTCGCCGCCCTCGAGGATCACCGCCCCGTCCTCGACCGCGGCGACCCGGACTCCGGCTCGGAGGACCGCTCCTTTAGCCCGCGCCGAGCGTGCCCGCGTCCGGCTGACTTGCCTCCCGGCGCAAGCCATATAGGCCTGCTCTCCGGTCACGAAGCAGACCTTCGTCCGCCGGGCGAGCCCCCTTTCCCGCGCGTGCTCGAGGAAGAAGTGGAGCACCTCGTAGGCGGCGCACGGCCAGAACGCTCCTGGCAGTAAGCCGATGACCACCGGCCCCCCTCTGAAGCGGCGGACGGCCTCGCGCAACCTTACTGCCTCCTCCGGCCAGATGACACTCCAGGCCCGGCTCGCCAGACCGGGGACGTCGTCCCGGGGCTCTCCGCCCAGCGAGAGCACAAGCTGGTCGTAGGGTAAGGCACCCGAATCGAGCACCACTTCCCGGCGGTCCAAGTCGACCAGCACAACCTCGGCCAAAGCGAACCGTATGCCGCGTCGGCGGCACGCGCGTGCTAGGTCGACGGTGATATCGGAGGGCCGTCGCCAGCCGAAAGCGACCCAGGGCAGCGCCGGGCGGTAGACGGCCACCGGTCGCCTCGAGACGAAGGTGACCTCGTCCGTCCGCCGCCCCGCCGCGGAGAGTAGGCGACGGAGCTCGTAGGCGGCCGTCAAGCCGCCGAAACCGGCCCCGAGGACCACGACGCCCGCCATCTTACCGGTGCCTCCTCCTCGGCCCCGAGCGGGAGCGCGCCTCTCTTCGGACTCAAGGCGGTTGCGCGACCCCTTGTCGCGCTTCCCGTAGTCTCACCTCGGCCGTCCTCCGCTACACCGCGACCTCGTCCGCCGACCTTATGCGGTAAGCCACCCGCGGAGGGCGGTAGAAGTGTTGACACGCACCTCGAGCGGATGCTAGTATCTGTTCTGCGCCGAGAGCCGCGGCCTTGTCCGTGGAGAGAGGCGCGGGCGAAAAGCGGCCCCGGTTCCTTGAAAACTGAACAGTGGCAGCGAGTCGGGCGAGGTTGGGGCCCTTGGGAGTGGGAGAGGGTCCGGGCCTTGGCGGCTCATTTGAGTACTCCTCGTTTGGTTACGCCCGGTCTTCGTAGGTCGGACCGAGAGGTGCGGTTTACGGGGGCTGGATGTGCCAGGTTTAATCGGAGAGTTTGATCCTGGCTCAGGACGAACGCTGGCGGCGTGCCTAATACATGCAAGTCGAGCGGGGTGGCTTTGGAGGCTTGCCTTCAGGGCCACCTAGCGGCGGACGGGTGAGTAACGCGTGGGTAATCTACCTTCCGGTCCGGGATAACCTTGGGAAACCGGGGCTAATACCGGATGGACCCTTCCGGCGATGCCGGTGAGGGGAAAGGTGGCCTCTGCTTGCAAGCTATCGCCGGGAGATGAGCCCGCGTCCCATTAGCTAGTTGGTGGGGTAAAGGCCCACCAAGGCGACGATGGGTAGCCGGTCTGAGAGGATGGCCGGCCACACTGGGACTGAGACACGGCCCAGACTCCTACGGGAGGCAGCAGTCGGGAATCTTGGGCAATGGGCGAAAGCCTGACCCAGCGACGCCGCGTGGGGGACGAAGGCCTTCGGGTTGTAAACCCCTGTCTTCGGGAACGAACGAGCCACCGGCTAACACCCGGTGGAGGTGACGGTACCCGAGGAGGAAGCCCCGGCTAACTACGTGCCAGCAGCCGCGGTAACACGTAGGGGGCGAGCGTTGTCCGGAATTACTGGGCGTAAAGAGCGAGCAGGCGGCTTTGGAAGTCGGGTGTGAAAACCGCCGGCTCAACCGGCGGACTGCATCCGATACTCCATGGCTTGAGGGCAGGAGAGGGAAGCGGAATTCCCGGTGTAGCGGTGAAATGCGTAGATATCGGGAGGAACACCAGTGGCGAAGGCGGCTTCCTGGTCTGCACCTGACGCTGAGTCGCGAAAGCTAGGGGAGCGAACGGGATTAGATACCCCGGTAGTCCTAGCCGTAAACGATGGACACTAGGTGTGGGAGGTATCGACCCCTTCCGTGCCGCAGCTAACGCATTAAGTGTCCCGCCTGGGGAGTACGGCCGCAAGGTTGAAACTCAAAGGAATTGACGGGACCCCGCACAAGCAGTGGAGCATGTGGTTTAATTCGAAGCAACGCGAAGAACCTTACCAGGGCTTGACATCCCGCGAACCCTCCTGAAAGGGAGGGGTGCCTTCGGGAGCGCGGAGACAGGTGCTGCATGGTTGTCGTCAGCTCGTGTCGTGAGATGTTGGGTTAAGTCCCGCAACGAGCGCAACCCCTATCCTTTGTTGCCAGCGGTTTGGCCGGGCACTCAAAGGAGACTGCCGGAGACGATCCGGAGGAAGGTGGGGATGACGTCAAATCCTCATGGCCCTTATGTCCTGGGCGACACACGTGCTACAATGGCCTGCACAGAGGGCTGCAACGCCGTGAGGCGGAGCCAATCCCCCAAAACAGGTCCCAGTTCGGATTGAAGGCTGCAACTCGCCTTCATGAAGCCGGAATTGCTAGTAATCGCGGATCAGCCATGCCGCGGTGAATACGTTCCCGGGGTTTGTACACACCGCCCGTCACACCATGGGAGCTGGCAACACCCGAAGTCGGTGAGCTAACCCGAAAGGGAGGCAGCCGCCGAAGGTGGGGCTGGTGACTGGGGTGAAGTCGTAACAAGGTAGCCGTATCGGAAGGTGCGGCTGGATCACCTCCTTTCTAAGGAGCCCCGAGCGTGGCCACGGTGTGCGCCACGCCAAAAGCTCCTAGGTCGATAGCCGCCTTGAAACCCGATACCTCCACCCACAACCGACCCGACCACCCGCCTCCTGCCACTGTCCAGTTTTGAGGGCGCCGGGGTTGAAACCCGGCGCGCCCGCTGCTACACTTGGCTCTGGATGGGGCATCCCGCGATGCCCCACGGTCCGGAAGATGAGTTCGGGTGGGCGTATAGCTCAGTCGGTGAGAGCGCGCGCCTGATAAGCGCGAGGTCGGTGGTTCGAGTCCACCTATGCCCACCAACTCTGATGCCGGAAGCGCGAGCTTCGGGCATCGTTTGTTTCAGCGGACAGGTCTTTAGGTGGGGATGTAGCTTAGCGGGAAAGCGCCTGCCTTGCACGCAGGAGACCGGCGGTTCGAATCCGCTCATCTCCACCAAGTGTAGAGCGCGTCCGGCTGTGCCGGCGATGCTGTGGGTTTGATTGCTCTTTGAAAACCGCATATGGGAGAGGCCCGTGGACGGGTAAGGAAGACAGGACTCGTCTCGGGTGACCTGTGCAAGAAGGGTAGAGGGTGGCTTGGCCCGGTTGATGAGGAGTGGGTCAAGCTACTAAGGGCGCATGGTGGATGCCTTGGCGTCGGGAGCCGATGAAGGACGCAGCGAGCTGCGATAAGCCTCGGGTAGCCGCAAGCAGGCGTCGATCCGGGGATATCCGAATGGGGCAACCCACCGCGGGTAATGCCGCGGTATCGGCCGGTGAACCCATAGCCGGTCGAGGGCAACCGGGGGAACTGAAACATCTAAGTACCCCGAGGAAAAGACATCAACCGAGATTCCGCAAGTAGTGGCGAGCGAACGCGGAGGAGCCCAAACCCGGGGAGTGTCAAGGCCACGACCGTTGCTCTCCGGGGGTTGTGGGGCCGTGCCGGGCCGCGTCGTGGGGCGGCCGGGGAGTCGAGAAAACGCACGTCTAGCCGAAGTGACCTGGAAAGGTCCGCCGTAGGAGGTAACAGCCCTGTAGGCGAAAGGCGAGGCGTCTCCCTGGGCAGGGTACCCGAGTACCACGGGACACGTGGAATCCCGTGGGAAGCCGGGAGGACCACCTTCCAAGGCTAAATACTCCCCGACGACCGATAGTGGACCAGTACCGTGAGGGAAAGGTGAAAAGAACCGCGGGAGCGGAGTGAAATAGAACCTGAAACCATGCGCCTACAAGCAGTTGGAGGGTGCGAGCCGGAAGGCTCGGCCTGACAGCGTGCCTATTGAAGAATGAACCGGCGAGTTACGCTACGTAGCGAGGTTAAGGGCCTGGAGGTCCGGAGCCGTAGCGAAAGCGAGTCCGAACAGGGCGACAAGTTGCGTGGCGTAGACCCGAAGCCGCGTGAGCTACCCATGGCCAGGGTGAAGCGGAGGTAAGACTTCGTGGAGGCCCGAACCCGTCGGTGTTGAAAAACCGTGGGATGAGCTGTGGGTAGAGGTGAAACGCCAACCGAACGCGGAGATAGCTGGTTCTCCCCGAAATAGCTTTAGGGCTAGCCTCAAGGCGTGTGTCGCGGGGGTAGAGCACTGGTTGGGCTAGGGGCCCCACAAGGTTACCGAACCCATTCAAACTCCGAATCCCGTGACATGGACCTTGGGAGTCAGACTACGGGGGATAAGCTCCGTGGTCAAAAGGGGAACAGCCCAGACCGTCAGCTAAGGTCCCCAAGTACAGGCTAAGTGTTAAGTAAAAGGATGTGGCGAGGCCGAGACAACCAGGATGTTGGCTTAGAAGCAGCCATCATTTAAAGAGTGCGTAATAGCTCACTGGTCAAGTGTCGCCGCGCCGAAAATGTAGCGGGGCTCAAGCCTGTCACCGAAGCTACGGACTCCCGTAAGGGGAGTGGTAGGGGAGCGTTCCGCTTGCGGCGAAGCCGGGTCGTGAGGCACCGGTGGAGCGGGCGGAAGTGAGAATGCCGGTATGAGTAGCGAAAAGGCCGGTGAGAATCCGGCCCGCCGAAAGCCTAAGGTTTCCTGAGGAAGGCTCGTCCGCTCAGGGTTAGTCGGGACCTAAGCCGAGGCCTAAGGGCGTAGGCGATGGACAACGGGTTGATATTCCCGTACCGCCGTGTCGCCGTTACGAGCGATGGGGTGACGCAGGAGGGTAGGCGTAGCCGGCCGTTGGTCGTGCCGGTCCAAGCCCGTAGGGAGCCTCGCCAGGCAAATCCGGTGAGGCGATCCTGAGGGGTGATGGGGAGGGAAACTCCAAGTACCGAACTTGCCGATCCCACGCTGCCGAGAAAAACCTCTAGCCAGGCGACCGGCGCCCGTACCGCAAACCGACACAGGTAGGCAGGGAGAGCATCCTAAGGCGCGCGGGAGAACCCTCGTTAAGGAACTCGGCAAAATGACCCCGTAACTTCGGGATAAGGGGTGCCCTGCGGGGTGAGGGGGCTTGCCCCCCGAGCCCGGTGGGGCCGCAGAGAAACGGCCCAAGCGACTGTTTAACAAAAACACAGGTCCCTGCTAAGGAGAAATCCGACGTATAGGGGCTGACGCCTGCCCAGTGCCGGAAGGTTAAGGGGAGGGGTTAGGGGGAGACCCCGAAGCTCCGAGCCGAAGCCCCGGTGAACGGCGGCCGTAACTATAACGGTCCTAAGGTAGCGAAATTCCTAGTCGGGTAAGTTCCGACCCGCACGAAAGGCGTAACGACTTGGGCACTGTCTCGACGAGAGGCCCGGTGAAATTGCAGGCCCTGTGCAGATGCAGGGTCCCGACGACGGGACAGAAAGACCCCGTGGAGCTTGACTGTAGCCTGTCATGGCCCCGCCTGGCGTGCTGTACAGGATAGGTGGGACGCGGCGAAGCCGGCTCGGCAGGGCCGGGGGAGCGGTCGGTGGGATACCACCCTGGACGGCAGGCGCGGCTAACCGGTTGGGGTCCACCCCCGCCGGGACCGTGGCAGGGGGGCAGTTTGACTGGGGCGGTCGCCTCCCAAACGGTAACGGAGGCGCCCCAAGGTTCCCTCAGCACGCTTGGACACCGTGCAGGGCGTGTAAAGGCACAAGGGAGCTTGACTGCGAGCGCGACGGCGCGAGCAGGGGCGAAAGCCGGGCTTAGTGATCCGGTGGGACTGCGTGGCAGGCCCATCGCGCAACGGACAAAAGTTACCCCGGGGATAACAGGCTGATCTCTCCCAAGAGTCCACATCGACGGGGAGGTTTGGCACCTCGATGTCGGCTCATCGCATCCTGGGGCTGGAGTCGGTCCCAAGGGTTCGGCTGTTCGCCGATTAAAGCGGTACGTGAGCTGGGTTCAGAACGTCGTGAGACAGTTCGGTCCCTCTCCGTCGTCGGCGGCGGACACTTGCGGGGGGCTGTCCCTAGTACGAGAGGACCGGGATGGACGGACCGCTGGTGTACCAGTTGTCCCGCCCGGGGCACACGCTGGGTAGCCAGGTCCGGTTGGGCGAAGCGCTGACCGCATCTAAGCGCGAACCCCACCCCAAGATGAGGTGTCCAGCAGGGGCGCGACCCCTGGAGAGACCCCCGGACGACCACCGGGTAGATAGGCCCTACGTGGCAGCGCGGCAACGCGTGGAGCGGAGGGGTCCTAATCGGTCGAGATCTTCCTCCTGGGAAGTTGTGAGGCGTTCCCCGCTGGCGGGGTGATCCGAGCGCGCAGGTTCGACCCGTTCCCATGCCGCACACGGCCGTCCCCCTGCGCTGCGCCGGGTTGAGTGGGGGCCACCCCCCGCAACCCCCGGGCGTTGCCCCGCCAGGACCGTTGGCGAACGCACCGCGCCCCCCATCACGGGACCGTGATGGGGGGCGCGCTCTTCTCTCAGCCGCTTGTGGGCGGAGGACCGACCGGGTATAATGGCCCGCAGAAAACCGCGTGGAAGAACAGCCCGGAAGGAGACGGGGCCAAGCGATGAAGGATCTTGACTTGAGCGGCGTCTTTACTCCGACGTACTTCATCTCGGTGCTGTTCATGATCATCATCGCGGCGGGAGGCCTGCTGATGGCGGCGGCCATCAGTCCGCAGTAGGCCCGGATCCGTCGGGGCGGCCGAAGGCGGCCGCTTTTTTCGTGCCCAACGGCCATGCGGCGATCTCCTCATACCGGGGTCCTTCCGGCCGGAGGTGGCTTTCCCAGAGGACCAGGCGGTCGACGGGCCAGACGATGGACGGCGGGCGGGCCGGCGTCCGCCCCGGCGGGTCGTCGGGGCGGCGGCGCATCAGGGTGACGTGGGGGAGGAAGGCCCCCGGCGGAACGGGGGCGGCTACGAGGAGGTCGCGCGTCTCTTCCCGGAGGGCGCGGTAGAGGGCGGCCAGCGGGGGCGGCACCCGGCTGGCGGCGGCGGCCAGAACCCGGGGAGCCTCGCGCCGCGGCAGCAGGGCCCAGTGATCGAGGACGAGGCGCGCGGCGCCGGTGCCGGCGGCGGCCCGGCCGGCGACGCCGGCCAGCGCGTCGAGCGTCGCGGCGTCCACCTCGCCGGCGAAGAGGAGGGTCACGTGCAACGCGGCCCGGGCCGTCGGGCGGCCTCGCCAGCCGGCGCGGAGCAACAGGCGCTGCGCCGCCTCCAAGCCGGGGTCGGCCTCCGGAGGCCGCGGGAATCCCAGGAAGACGCGACGGGTGGCGTGGGGCGACATCCGCAAGACTCCTTCCGACGCCCGGGTCCGGTTCCATTCGGTCCTATTGTGGCACGGTGCGCCGTTCCGGCGCGAGGGGCCTCCCGACGACAGCCGATCCAAAAATTCCACGGAACGTCTTGACATCCCTGGGGGACGTCTTACAATGAAAGTCAAGGAAAGTCAAAGTCAATCAGGAGGTCGCCATGGCCACGTTGAGCGATGCCATCGAAGCCTACCTGAGAGGCCTGTTGGAGGCCGCCGAGACGGGCACCATCGAAGTCCAGCGCGCCGACCTGGCGGAACGGTTCGGATGCGTGCCGTCCCAGGTGTCGTACGTCCTGATGACGCGATTCGTGCCCGAACGGGGATATCTAGTGGAGGCGCGTCGGGGCGGCGGCGGGGGCATCCGCATCACGCGGCTTCGTCCCGGCGTGGAGGATTTCGCCAGGCTCGTCGGGAATGTGGTGGCCATCGACCAGGCGCGGGCCCAGCACGTCCTGGAGCACTTTCGCCAGACGGGTCTCATCACCGTCCGGGAGGCCCAGATGATTCGGGCGGCGCTGGACCGGCGCACGCTGGGCTTGGACCTTCCGGAGCGCGACCGGATCCGGGCACGGCTGCTGAAGGCGATGCTGGCGGCCGTGTTCAAGCCGGAGGGGGGATAGCCGTGGGTGGAGTCATGTGCCAACGGTGCGGGCAGGCGCCGGCGACGGTGCATCTGACCCACATCGTGAACGGCCACAAGAGTGAGCGGCACCTGTGCGAGGCCTGCGCGGTGGCGGAGGGGGTCATGCCGACGCTGACCACCGCCTGGGGACCGAGCATCTCAGTCGGCCAACTCCTCGGAGGCCTCTTGCCGACGGGGGGATTCGGCACCGTGACCGAGCGGGCCGGGGCCACGTGTCCGGAGTGCGGTTGGACGCTGCCGAAGTTGCAGGAGACGGGCCGGTTGGGGTGCGACCAGTGCTACACGGCCTTCGGCCCGGCGCTGGATCCGCTCGTACGGCGGATCCAGGGCTCTACGGAGCACCGGGGGAAGATTCCGCTCCGCCAGGGTTCCGACGCCCGTCGCGAGCGGGAGCTGGAACGCCTCAAGCACGAGCTTCAGGCGGCCATCGCCCGGGAGGAGTTCGAAGAGGCGGCCCGCCTCCGGGATCGCATACGGGAGCTCGAGCGCGGACAGGGGGAGCGACCATGACCGTCAAGCTGCCGGAATGGACGCGGGGCAACGGACCCGAACCCGACGTGGTCCTGGCCAGTCGTATCCGCCTGGCGCGGAACGTCCGGGGCCTGCCGTTTCCCCACCAGATGTCGGACGACCAGGGGCGAGCGCTCCTGGAGACCGTCACCGGCGCGGTGCGGCGGATCGAGCGGGACTGGCACCTCACCTTGGAGCGCCTCAAGGACCTGACGCCCCTGGACCGACAGTTCCTGGTGGAGACCCACCTCGTCAGTCCCCTCCTGGTCTCCGAGCCGATCCGGCAGCAGGCGGTGGTCATGGACGAGCGGCAGAGCATCAGTGTGATGGTAGGGGAGGAGGACCACCTGCGCATCCAGGTGTTGATGCCGGGCCTGGAGCTCAGCGAGGCGTGGAACGTGGCCAACCGCCTGGACGACGCGCTGGAGGTGGAACTGGACTACGCGTACGACCGTCGCCTGGGGTACCTGACGGCGTTTCCCACCAACGTCGGCACGGGACTGAGGGCCTCGGTGATGGTGCACCTGCCGGCGCTGGTCCTCACCCGGCAGGCACCGGCGGTCTTCACCGCCCTGGCCCAGATGGGCATGGTGGTGCGGGGCCTGTACGGCGAAGGCACGGAGGCCCAGGGCAGCATCTTCCAGATCTCCAACCAGGTGTCGCTCGGTCGTTCGGAGGAAGAGTTGGTCCACAACCTTACGATGGTGGCCGAGCAGGTGGTCGGACGCGAACGGCTCGCCCGCCAGCAGCTCGAGCGGAATGCGGCGGTGTTCGTGGCGGACCGGGTCGGCCGGGCGTTCGGCATCCTGCGCCACTGCCGCATCCTCAGTTCGGACGAAGCGCTCCGGTTGCTGTCGGAGGTGCATCTCGGCATAGAATTGGGGCGTTTGCCCCCGTTCGCGGACGCGACGTTCAGTCAGTTGGTAAGCATGACCCGCCCCGCCGTGCTGCAGAAGATGGCGGGACGGGAACTGGACCCGGGCGCCCGGGACACGCTCCGGGCGGACGTGATCCAGGAGCATTTGAAAAACGCATAGAAGGGGGGAACCGTGATGTTTGGACAGTTCACCGAGAAGGCGCGCCGGGTGGTCATCTACGCTCAGGAGGAGGCGCGCCGGATGGGCCACAACTTCGTGGGAACGGAGCACCTGCTCCTCGGCCTCATCCGCGAGTCCAACTCGTTGCCGGCCAAGATTCTCCAGTCCCTCGGACTGGACCTGGAGACCGTGCGGGGTGAGGTGTTGAAGGCGACGGGCCGCGGCCCGGCCATCGGCCCCAACGAAGAAGTCGCGTTCACGCCGCGAGCCAAGAAGGTGGTGCTGGAACTGGCCGGGGAAGAGGCCAGGGCACTGGGCCACAACTTCATCGGCCCCGAGCACCTGCTGCTCGGGCTCATCCGGGAAGGGGAAGGTGTGGCCGCGCAGGTGCTGCTCGGCGCCGGCGCCGATCTCAACAAGGTCCGGCACCAGCTGGTGCACATGGCCGGCAGTCAGGGGGGCCAGAACGCGGCGGAGGCCCAGCCCGTCAATACGCCCACGTTGGACCTCTACGGCCGTGATCTGACCCAGATGGCGCGCGACGGCAAGCTCGACCCGGTGATCGGGCGGGACAAGGAGATCGAGCGGGTCATCCAGATCCTCTCGCGGCGGACCAAGAACAACCCCGTCCTCATCGGGGAGCCGGGGGTCGGCAAGACGGCCGTGGTCGAGGGATTGGCCGAGCGCATCGTGGAGGGCCGGGTGCCCGAGATCCTCAAGGACCGCCGGGTGGTGGCCCTGGACCTCGGCGCCATGTTGGCCGGTTCGAAGTACCGGGGTGAGTTCGAGGACCGCCTCAAGAGGGCCATGAACGAAATCCGCGAGGCCAAGAACGTCATCCTGTTCATCGACGAGATGCACACCATCGTGGGCGCCGGCGCGGCCGAGGGAGCCATCGACGCGGCCAACATCCTTAAACCGGCTCTGGCGCGCGGGGAGCTGCAGGCCATCGGTGCCACCACGCTCGACGAGTACCGGAAGTACATCGAACGCGACGCGGCCCTGGAGCGGCGCTTCCAGCCCATCATGGTGGAGGAGCCGTCGGTCGAGGAGACGCTGAAGATCCTCGAGGGCCTGCGCGACCGGTACGAGGCGCACCACCGGGTCCAGATCACCCAGGAGGCGCTCGAGGCGGCCGTGCGCCTGTCCGATCGCTACGTCGCGGACCGGTTCCTGCCCGACAAGGCGATTGACCTCGTCGACGAGGCGGCTTCCCGGGTGCGTCTGAAGAGCTTCGTGGCGCCGCCCGACCTGAAGCGGCTCGAGGAGCGCCTGGAGGAGCTGCGCAAGGAGAAGGAGGCGGCCGTCCAGGCCCAGGAGTTCGAGAAGGCCGCCCAGATGCGCGACGAGGAGCAGCGGCTGCGCAATCAGCTCAACGAGCTGATGCAGGCGTGGCACACGCAGCAGGGCAAGGAAGCGGCCGTGGTCACCGCCGAGGACATCGCCCACATCGTCTCGTCCTGGACGGGCATCCCGGTCGAGCGGCTGGCGGGCGAGGAGTCGGTGCGGCTCCTGCACCTGGAGGAGGAGTTGCACCAGCGGGTCGTCGGGCAGGATGAGGCCGTGCAGGCGGTGGCGCGGGCCATCCGCCGGGCGCGGGCGGGACTGAAGAACCCGCGGCGGCCCATCGGGTCGTTCCTGTTCCTCGGCCCGACCGGAGTCGGCAAGTCCGAGCTGGCCAAGGCCTTGGCGGCGTCGCTCTTCGGCGACGAGGACGCGATGATCACCATCGACATGTCCGAGTACATGGAGCGGCACACGGTGTCCCGCCTCGTCGGCGCCCCGCCCGGCTACGTGGGGTACGAGGAGGGCGGTCAGCTCACCGAGGCGGTGCGGCGGCACCCGTACTCCGTGGTCCTGCTGGACGAGATCGAGAAGGCGCACCCGGAGGTGTTCAACATCCTCCTGCAGGTGCTGGAGGAGGGTCGTCTGACCGAGGCCAAGGGGCGCACCGTGGATTTCCGCAACACGGTGATCATCATGACGTCCAACGTCGGCGCCGAGATGATCCGCAAGAGCGGAGCCATCGGGTTCCTGCGCGACTCGGACGCCGAACGTCATGAGGACATGCGCGACCGGCTGATGGAGGAGGTCAAGCGCACCTTCCGGCCGGAGTTCATCAACCGGGTGGACGAGATCATCGTCTTCCACAGCCTGGGCGAGGAACACCTCCGCCAGATCGTGTCGCTGATGCTGAAGGAGGTGCGCGACCGGCTCAAGGAGACCGGCATCGAACTCGAGGTCACCGATGCCGCCAAGGCGGTCATCGCCAAGGAGGGGTACGACCCGACGTACGGGGCGCGGCCGCTCCGGCGGGCGATTCAGCGCCTGGTGGAGAACGGCTTGGCCGAGGAGCTGCTGGCGGGCCGGTTCCACGAAGGCGACACGGTGGTCGTGGACGCCGAGGACGGCCACCTCGTGTTCCGGCGGGCGGCCGTGCCGTCCGAGGCGCGCTGACCCCGCACCGGGCACGTCGACCGGGCCGCCCGTGCCGGCGGCCCGGTCGCTTTCTGGCCGGGCCGTGACGTCGGGGCGGTCGCAGACGTTGTCTCAGGAGAGGTGGAAGACGCCCAGCATCCTCAGGCGGTCCAGTTCCTGGTCGAGGACGTCGGCCAGCCGGACCCCGAGGAGGTTGGCCAGGGCGCCTTGGTAGAACAGGACCTCCCCCATCTCCGTCTCCACCGTCTCCCGGCAGCGGTCGCACAGGTTGCCGTCGACGTGGGAGCGGACGTAGAGGTGCGCGGAGGCCAGGTCGGCATCGGGGGGGATGCGTTGGCGGTCGGCGTGGACGCTGATGCAGCCGCAGACGGTCACGGCGGTGGCGGCGGCCCGGGCCAACCGGGCTTGGGCTTCGTGGAGCTTGGTCAGGACGTCGAGAATGCTGCGGTGGCGGATGAGGACGTCGTCGACGGTACCTTGAAACGCGTCCAGGACGCTGTGCGCGTCTTCCGGCTCCATGAGGGTCCCTCCCGTTCTCGGCCGCCCGAGCTGATTGTCTGAAAGTGCTCTCATTATAGAAAGGGCCTCGGAGCGGTGTCAATTTCGATGTCCGCCGGAGCCCGACCGGATCCGATAGGGTTCGTCGCGGCGGACGTGATATGATGAAGCCCCGGGCGGCGGCCGGCTCTCCCCAGCGGTATAGTAAATTTGTGGGTATTTTACCGCCGCCTCCTGGGCATCCAAGAAGCGAGGAGGTGACCCCGGTTTTGGACAGGACACTCCGACGGGTTGTGACCGTCATCGGTGCTGTCATCGGCGTGGGACTGGTCCTGGGCAACCGGGTGGCATGGCACGGGTGGCCCTACTTCGCCGTGTTGGGTGCCGCGGCCCCTTTCGCGTATACGGCGGCCGGCGCCGTCTTGGGCGCGGCTTTGGGCTACGGAGCCAGCCCGTGGGTGGCGCGGGAGGCCGCGCGGCTGATGAATTGGACGGAACATCGGCTGCAGCGGACGCCGGCCGCGGACCTGATGGCCGGTTCCATCGGACTTATCGTGGGCCTTCTGGTCGCGTTCCTGGTCGGCCAGCCGTTCTCGGCGCTCGGCTGGGTGGGGGACCTATTGCGCATCGCCATCTCCGTGGCCATGGGCTACGTCGGGGTGCGCGTGGCTTCGCGCAAGAAGGAGGAGCTGCTTCGGCCCAGCGCGTGGCTGCCCAAGTTGTCGGCCAAGTCCAGCCGGGGTGAGGGGCCGCGCCCCAAGATTCTGGACACGTCGGTCATCATCGACGGCCGGATCGCCGACATCTGCGCCAGCGGGTTCCTGGAGGGACCGTTGGTGATCCCCGGCTTCGTGCTCGAGGAACTCCGGCATATCGCCGATTCGGCGGACATGCTCAAGCGCAACCGGGGCCGGCGCGGCCTCGACATCCTCAACCGCATCCAGAAGGAACTCAACGTGCCGGTCCAGGTGTACGAGAAGGACGTCGACCCGGCTCTGGAAGTCGACTCCAAGCTGCTCAAGCTCGCCAAACAGATCGACGGCAAGGTGGTCACCAACGACTACAATCTGAACAAGGTGGCCGAGCTCCAGGGCGTGCCGGTCCTCAACATCAACGAGTTGGCCAACGCCGTCAAGCCGGTGGTGCTGCCGGGCGAGGAGATGCTGGTCCACGTCATCAAGGACGGCAAGGAAGCGGGCCAAGGCGTGGGATACCTCGACGACGGGACGATGATCGTCGTGGACGGCGGCAAGAAGCACATCGGGCAGACGGTGGGCGTCATGGTGACGTCGGTGCTCCAGACGGCCGCCGGTCGGATGATCTTCGCGAAGCTCAAGCCAACGCTGTCCCCCGCCGTCAACGACAATCATTGACAGCGGCCGGGGGAGCCGGTTCGATCGCGGCCGCCCGCCGTTCCGGCGGGCGGCTTTGGTTGGGGGCGGAAGGCGTGGCGGACGACACCCTGACGGCGGTGGTGCTGGCGGCCGGGGCGGGGCGCCGGTTCGGGGGGCCGAGCAAAGTCTGGCGCCTTTTGGACGGCCGCCCGCTCTGGTGGTGGAGTCTTGAGGCATTCGGGGACCTGGCCGCGGCCGGGGTGCTGGTGGTGGCCCCGCCGCGGCTGGAGGAGGCGCAGGAACTGCTCGGGGTATGGTCCCGCCGGGCGGGCTTTCCGGTCACGGTGGTGGCGGGTGGCGCGGAGCGCTGGGAGTCGTCGCGCGCGGGGGTGGCGGAGGTACGGACCGCCTACTGCGCCATCCACGACGCAGCACGGCCCTGCGTCACGGGAGCCCTGGTCGCGCGGGTCTTTGCGGCGGCCCGGTTGACGGGGGCCGCCGTGCCGGTGGTGACGCCGGCGGACACCGTCAAGGTGGTCGCGGACGGCCGCGTCGTCGGCACGGTGCCGCGCGTCCGCGCCGGCTTGGCCCAAACTCCGCAGATCTTCCGCACCGACTGGATCCGGAGGGCGCTCGCCGAGGTTGAAGGCACGGTCACGGACGACGCGGAACTGCTGGAGCGTCGGGGATTGCCGGTGGCGGCGGTCCCGGGGGATCCGGAGAACCGGAAGATCACCGTGCCGGAGGACTGGCTGTGGCTGGAACGGCACTGGGCGGCGCGCCACCAAGGCGGGGGTACGGATGCGGATCGGGCAGGGACTTGACCTTCATCCGCTCGTGCAGGGTCGTCCGCTCTGGGTCGGCGGGGTCCTTATCCCGTTCGACCGGGGCTTGTCCGGCGACTCGGACGGCGACGTCCTCCTGCACGCGGTGATTGACGCTCTGCTGGGGGCCGCGGGGCTCGGCGACATCGGGACCCGCTTCCCGCCCGGGAGCGTAGCCCCCGGCCAGGCCAGCCGGCCGCTCCTGGAGGCGGTGGCGGCCGAGGTGCGGGCGGCCGGCTACCATGTCGTCAACCTGGATGCCACGGTGGTGGCCCAGGCCCCGCGGCTCGGACCGTACCGCGCCGCCATGCAGGCGGTGCTGGCCGACGTCCTCGGGACCGCCGCGGTCGCGGTCAAGTTCAAGACCGCGGACCGTCTGGGTGTGCTGGGGGCCGAGGCCGGTATAGCGGCGACGGCCGTCGTGCTGCTGGAGGAGAGCGCGGCGCGCAGATAAGCGACGATGCCGGCGGCGATCCCGTCCGCCAGGCGTGCCTGCCAGTCGGCCTGGAACAGACGCTCCCGCTCGGTGGGATGGGTGAGGAAGCCGACTTCCACGGTCACCGCCGGCATCATGGCCATCACCAACACCAGATGGCGAGCGGGGCGGGGCGGGGCGAAGAAGCCGGTCGAGCGGCCGAGCGCCTCGGTCAAAGACTGGGCCAGACGCCGGGAGGACGTGCTGCCGGCCCGATAGTACACGATGGGCCCCTGGGCCCGGCCGGTGGGTTCGGCGTTGGCATGCAGCGAGACGAGCACGGTCGCCCGCGCCCGGTTCGCGACGTGGGCCCGGGCGCGGAGGTCGCCCGCCTCCGTGTACGGCACGGCCAGCGTGCGGTCGTCGGCCCGCGTGAGCAGGACCGGGACGCCCGCCGCCCTAAGACGCGCGGCGACCAGCTGGGTGACGGCCCAGTTCACATCCTTCTCCCAACGGCCCCGGGATGCCGGGGCTCCGGGGTCGACGCCGCCGTGCCCGGCGTCCAGGACAACCAACGCCGACCGTTCGGCGGCCGTCGGCAGCGCGGGCCCGGACCGGACGGCGTAGAACGCCCCCAGTAGCAAGGCGAAGGCCAACCACACGGCCCACGGACGGCGCAGCGCGGCTCCCCCCGCGGGAGCCTATGCGTCCGGCGGCGATTTGAAGTCGGCCACCAGGGCCCGGGCCTGGGCGAACTCGGCGCGCGTGGCTTCCAGCGCCGCGTCGGCGTCGGCTCCGGCGACCTCCTCCCGCTTGACGTCGATGTTCCCCAGGATGATGAGTTCCAGGCGGTCGAGGAACCGAACGAGCGTCGTCCGGTCGACCGACCCGTAGCGCCCCGCCAGGACGTCGCGGAGGAACGGCAGCAGGGTGGTGCCTTCCGCGGCGACGTCGTAGTAGCGCTCCAGCAGTTCGTCGGCGTCCATCTCGGCCTCCCATCCGTCGGGGACGGATCCTGCTCCACATTATATGGACGGGGACCGTGCACCGCGGAACGCTTGGCGCCGGCGGCCGACTTGAGGCAGAATCGGGGATGGTCGAGGGCGCCCCAAGGCGCCCGGAAAGGGGCAAGGGACAGTGGCCGGGGCGGAGGATTTCTACGCGGTCGAGGATCTTCTCGGCGCCGAAGAACGCGGGGTGCGCGACACGGTGCGGCGGTTCGTCGCCGAAGCCGTATTGCCGCGGGTCGGAGAGTTGTGGCTGCGGGGCGAGTTCCCGCAGGATCTCATCCCCCGGATGGCGGAGCTGGGCGTGTTCGGGCCGACGCTGCCCGAGCGGTACGGCGGTGCCGGGGCGTCGCCCATCGCCTACGGGCTCATGATGCAGGAACTCGAGTATGGCGACTCGGGCCTCCGGTCGTTCGCGTCCGTGCAGAGCGGGCTGGCCATGTACGCCATCTACCGGTTCGGGTCCGAGGAGCAGCGGCAGTACTGGCTGCCCCGGATGGCCCGGGGCGAGGTCATCGGGTGTTTCGGACTGACGGAACCGGATGCCGGGTCCGACCCGGCGTCCATGCGGACCCGGGCGGTCCGGACCGACGGCGGCTGGCGGCTCAACGGAGCCAAGCGCTGGATCACCAACGGGACGCTGGCGCGGGTGGCGGTCATCTGGGCCAAGGACGAAGAGGGCGTGGTGCGCGGGTTTCTGGTGCCCACCGACACGCCCGGCTTCACGGCCCGGGAGATGACGACCAAGGCGTCCATGCGCATGTCGGTCACGGCGGAGTTGTTCCTCGACGACGTCGTCGTCCCCGCCGACCACCAGCTGCCGGAAGCGCGCGGCCTGGCGGCGCCGCTCGCCTGCCTGAACCAAGCCCGGTACGGCATCGTCTGGGGAACGGTCGGGGCGGCCCGGGCCTGCCTGGAGGAAGCGGTTCGCTACACCGCGACGCGGGTGGCGTTCGGCCGCCCCATCGCCGCGACCCAACTGGTCCAGGAGCGGCTGGTGGACATGACGAGCCGGGTGGCCCAGATGCAGCTCGTCGCCTACCGTCTGGGTCAGCTCTACCAGGCGGGGACTCTCCGGCACCAGCAGGTCTCTCTCGCCAAGCGGGACAACGCCCGCGGGGCGCTGGTCGTGGCCCGCATGGCGCGGGAGCTTCTGGGCGCCAACGGGATCACCGTGGATTACGCGCCCATGCGGCACGCGGCCAACCTGGAGACGGTCGACACCTACGAGGGGACCTACGAGGTGCACACGCTCGCCGTCGGCCGCGACATCACCGGGCACAACGCCTTCTGACGGCCGCACGTATAACCGGCGACCCCCCTGGCCGACCCTGAGCCGGGGGGGTCTTCGTGCATCGCAGGTTGTGGGCTCTGGTGGCGGCGCTGTGGATGGTCGCCGTCGTCCCGGCCACGGCGTTGGCCGCCAACCCGGTCGTCACGCTGGGGAAGGACCTGACGCCCGCCGAGCGGCAGGAGATGCTGCGGTACTTCGGCGTGCGCGGCCGCACCATGCGGCTTTACATCATCTCCAACGCCCAAGAGCACCAACTCCTCGGGGGCGTCGCACCGGCGGAGGAGATCGGCACGCGGGCGATCTCCTGCGCCTACGTCGTGCCCGAGCGCCATGGCGCCGGCATCCGGGTCACCACGCACGACATCACCTGGGTGACCCCGGCCATGTACGCCAACGCCCTGGCGACGGCCGGCGTCGCCGACGCCGCGGTGTCGGTGGCGGCTCCGTATCCGGTCAGCGGCACGGCGGCCCTGGCGGGGATCCTGTGGGCGTACCAGGCGTCCACGGGGGTGAGCCTGTCTCCCGCCCGCAAGACGGCCGCCGCGCAAGAACTCGTGGCCACCGCGGACCTGGCCCGGCGCACCGGCCGGCCCGACGCCGCGGCCACGCTCGTCCGCGTCGTCAAGCAGGAGGTCCTGAGCGGTCGGGCAACGAGCCCCGAGGCGATCCGGGCGGCGGTGATCCGGACCGCCGCGTCCCTGCACCTGTCGCTGACGGCGGGCGAGGTGGACGACTTGGTCACGTTTCTGCTCCGCCTCAGGGGTCTCGGGATCTCCGCGGCGACCGTCCATCAACAGTTGGCCCGGCTCGGCTCGGAAAGCGGCCAGGCCGCTGGGTTCTGGGCGTGGCTGGTCGGTCTGTGGCACTGGATCTGGGGCCTCGTCACGGGGCGGCTTTCGGCCGTCGGTTGACGGGGGCGGCCCGACCACATAGAAAGGGGATGACGGCGGGGCCCAAGGTGGCATCGCGGACCCGATTTTGGTAGGGTGTTCGCATAAAGCGGACGGGGCCCGGCCGCACGCGGCCGGGCCCCGTCCGCGGAGTCGGTCCGCTGCGGTCCGGGCCCGAGGGTGCCGCGGCGGCGCGGCGGCTAATCGAGGAAGAGCGGGGGAGGCCGAACATGATCTCGGTGTACGATACCCGGGCGGGGGCGGAACGGCCGTTCGAGCCGGTGACGCCGGGGGTCGTCGGGATCTACGTGTGCGGGATTACCCCCTACGCGGAGCCGCATCTGGGCCACGCGCGGCCGGCCGTGGTGTGGGACGTGATCCGACGCCACCTGGAGCGCCGCGGGTACCTGGTCACGCTCGTCCAGAACTTCACCGACGTCGACGACCGGATCATCGAACGGGCCGGACGGGAAGGCGTATCCGCCGCCGCGGTCGCCGCCCGTTACGCGGAGGCCTACTGGCAGGCCGTCCTCCGTCTCGGCGTGCGGCCTCCCGACTACATGCCGCGGGCCACGGGGAACATCCCGGCCATCGTGGACCTCATCCGCCGGCTGGTGGACAAGGGCTACGCCTACCAGGCCGGTTCGGACGTGTACTTCCGCGTGCGCAAGTTCCCCGCCTACGGAGCCCTGTCCCACCGCGACCCGGACGAGATGCGCACCGGAGCGCGGGTGGAACCCAATCCGCTCAAGGAGGACCCCCTGGACTTCGCCCTCTGGAAGGGGGCCCGACCGGGCGAACCCGCCTGGGACTCCCCGTTCGGCCCGGGCCGCCCGGGCTGGCACATCGAGTGCTCGGCCATGGCGTGGCGCTTCCTGGGACCCGTGGTCGACCTCCACGGAGGCGGCGTGGATCTCATCTTCCCGCATCACGAGAATGAAATCGCCCAGTCCGAGGCGGCTTTGGACACCCAGCCCCATGTGCGCTACTGGGTGCACAACGGGTTGGTCACCACGGACGGCGTGAAGATGTCGAAGTCGCTGGACAACGGGATGGATCTCGCCCGGCTCCTGGACGAGTTCGGGCCGGCCGTCGTGCGGGGCTACCTGCTTTCGGTGCACTACCGGACCCCGCTGGACTTCTCCCTTGCGGCGCTGGACGACTTTCGCCGGGCGTTCGCCCGGGTTGCGCGCCTGTGGGAGGCGGTCGCCGACGCACCGCCGGGGGCGGAACCGCCGGGGGGACCCGAGGGACGGATCCTGGAGGAATTCCCGGGGCGCCTCCTGTCGGCCTTGGACCGGGATTTCAATACGGCCGCGGCCTGGGCGGCGGTATTCGACATGATCCGGGCGGCCAACGCCCTGCTCCGCGCCGGCGGTCCTACGGCCGCCGCCGCTGCGGGCCTCGCACGGCGCAACCTGGTGGAAGCCGACCGGGCGCTCGGGCTGTTGCTGGCGGGGGCCGTCGAAGTGGCCCGCCCGACGACCCCGGCGGTTCCCCCGGAGGTGATGGCGTTGGTGGCGGAACGGGACCGAGCCCGCGCGGCGCGGGACTGGCCCCGGGCGGACGCGCTCCGGGAGGAGATTGGGCGGCGGGGCTGGCGCGTGGAGGACACGCCGTCCGGCCCTGTGGTGCGGCGGGCGGACGCCTGATGGGGCCCCGGCGCACGGCCCCGCCCGGCCGCACGGGCGTCTCGACGACGGGACCCTTGGTCGGTCGGCACGCCGTTCGGGAGGCGCTCAGGGCCGGCCGGCCCTTAACCCGCCTGTTGCTCGCGGACACGTTGCATCCCCGGGAGGCCGACGCCTTCCGGGCCATGGCCCGCGAGCGCCGTGTGCCCGTCGCCGTGGTCCCCCGCGCCCGCCTGGACGCGTTGGCCGGAGGGCTCGCGCACCAGGGTGTGGCGGCGTGGCCGGCCGCGGCCCCGACCCGGACCGAGGCCGACATGGAGGCGATCCTGGCCGCCTGCGAGGAACCCCCTTTCGTGCTCGTGCTGGACGACATCCAGGACCCGCAGAATCTCGGAGCCATCCTGCGGGTGGCAGACGGTGCCGGCGCGGCCCTGGTGGTCATCCCGGAACGCCGGGGGGCGGGGCTGACGCCCGTCGTCGACCGGGTCTCGGCCGGCGCGGCCTCGTGGGTGCCGGTTGTCCGCGTCGTCAACCTGCGTCGGGCGATTACCCGGCTCAAGGACCTGGGGCTGGTCGTGTGGGCGGCCGATCCGGGTGCTGCCCGGGTCTACACCGAGGTCGACTGGCGCGGCCCGGTCGCCCTGGTGGTGGGCAACGAAGGCAAGGGGGTGAGGCCGGTCGTGCTGCGGGAATGCGACGGCGCCGTGCGCCTGCCGATGGCCGGGCGCCTGGCGTCGCTCAACGCCGCCACCGCCGCCGCGGTCCTCGCGTTCGAGGTGCGCCGCCAGCGGGGCTGGCGTATCCGCTGAGGGCAGGACGCCCAGAGCCAATCCGACCCATTGCCGCGTCTCGGGACCTGCGTGTATGCTAGGGGCACCGAGGACTAGTCCGGCCGGCGCAGGACTTGCTATCCATGAACGGCAGGCCACATAATATATTTCAACTATCAGCAACAATGGGCCGGAATGCCCCCTGACGGTTCGGGCCGCGCCCGGTGCGGAGACAAGCGCCCGGGGAGCGCCTTGTGCTTGCGCAACCCGTACGGAGATGGAGGCGATGCGGGTGAGCGTCGGTCCCCGCAAAGTGCAGGACTTCGAGGAGATGGCGGACGAGGACGTCGTCCAAGACGCCCGGGAAGGCAATGTCGAGGCGCTGGAGTATCTGATCAACAAGTACAAGAATTTCGTGCGCGCGAAGGCGCGTTCGTATTTTCTGATCGGCGCGGATCGCGAGGACATCATCCAGGAAGGGATGATCGGCCTGTACAAGGCCGTCCGCGATTTCCGGAGCGACAAACTCTCCTCCTTTCGGGCCTTCGCCGAGTTGTGCGTGACGCGGCAGATCATTACGGCCATCAAGACGGCCACCCGTCAGAAGCACATCCCCCTCAATTCCTACGTCTCCCTCAATAAACCCATCTACGAGGAAGACTCCGACCGCACCCTCATGGATGTCCTGTCGGGGACCAAGGTGTCGGATCCGGAGGACCTCATCATCGACCGCGAGGAATTCGGGGACATCGAGGAAAAGATGGGCGAGATCCTTAGCGACCTGGAGTGGAAGGTTCTCATGTCCTACCTGGACGGGCGCTCTTACCAGGAGATCGCCGGGGACCTCAAACGGCACGTTAAGTCCATCGACAACGCGTTGCAGCGCGTCAAGCGCAAGTTGGAGCGCTATCTCGACGCCCGGGGGCGGCAAGTTTCGGTCGAATAGGATTCCGAGGACGGCGCGGCATCCCGCGCCGTCCGGCGTTAGCCGGCGGGACGTCGCCCGAGGGTCCGGCCGAAATCCTGGAGGGCTTTCTCCGCCTGGGCGACGGCGTCGGCCGAGGGCGGCTCGGGAGCGTACCAGAACCGTTCGAGCACCTCGACGACGGGCTGGAGGCGCTTTTGGTGCGCGGGGTCGAGGATGCCGATCAGGTCGCGGGGGGTACCGTGCGGCGGGAGGGCGTACCCCGCGCGGCGCAGCAGCCGGCGAAGGGTGCGGTCAATCCGGGCGGCCCGGTCGCCATGGCTTCGGCGGCGCAGCCGATGCCGCCCCAGGGCGGCCAGGAGGACGGCGCCCGCGGCCGCGGCGAGAGCGTTCCGCACCGGCGCCAGCCAGTGGCCGGGTGGCTCCGGCTGCAGCACGCCGCCAGCGGCGTCGGAGGATCCGTTGGGCGGATGGTCGGGCGTGATGCTGCCGGGGACGGCCCATCCGGGTGTCGGGTCTACGGCGATCCAACCGTACGGGGCGATGTAGATCTGGGCCCAGGAATGGGCGTCAAGGGCCCGGATGCGCCAGCTGCCGGTCCGGGAGTCGTACTGGCCGGGGCCGAAGCCGATGACCCAGCGGGCCGGGATGCCCAACAGGCGCGCCATCATCACGAAGCTCGTGGAGAACTGGTCGCAGTAGCCGGCGTGCGTGTTGAGCAGGAACTGGTTCACCGCGTTGCCGCCCGTCGTCGGCACGTAGTGATAGGTGTAGTGCTCGTGCGTGTCGAGGAAGCGCACCAGGTCCTGCGCGGCCTGCCACGGCCCCGTGGCGCCGCGGGTGGCCTCGCGCGCCAGCGTCCCGACCGCCGGGGCCAGATTCGCCGGGACCTGGAGGTCCCGGGCGAGCGGAGACGGGGCGGGCGTGAAGGAGGCGGCGGCCAGGGCGGCGGGCGCGATCTCCGGGACGGTCAGCGCCAGCGTGTACCGCCGATACCCCGGGTTCACGAGTTCCTCCCGGCCTTCCAGGACCGCCCCGTAGGCCCGGGACCCGGTGTCGCCCACGGCCGTGGGCGTGCCGGTATAGGGCAGGGCGGGAACGTTCTGGGGATCCGCAACGGCGAACGCCGGGTGCCATGCCACCAGGGGGAATCCGGTGACATCCGGAGGGAAGAAGAGGTGCGCGACCTGTCCAGGGCCGTACGGCACCACCGGGCCCGGCGACGCGGACCACCGGACGCCGTCGAAGTGGTCGTAGACCGCGACCTGCCAATAGGCGGGGGCGGGGACGCCGCTGACGGTCAGGACGAGGGTGGAGGACGGCGTGACCGGGTGATTGATGTCGGTGTCCCCGATCCCGAGTCCCGTGCGGGCGCTCTCCGGGGCCACGGGCGCCGAGTCGAGAGGATCCCGGAGCGACGGTGACGGTGATCCGGGGGCCGGGCCGGCCCGGGCGGGCAGGGGAGGCATGAGCCATCCGCATGCGACGACGACGGCGGCGCTCGCGCCGACCACCAGCAACCAGTCGGCTCCCGGCGGAGCTTCCACCTGACGGCTGGCGTCGGCCAGCAGGACGAGTCCCAGCCCGAGATAGGCGAGGGCCGGCGCGGTCACCTCGAACCGCCAGGCCAGGTGATCCAGAACCAGGAGCGCCAAGCCGCCCACCAGGAGACCGAGCAGCCGGATCCGACCCGCCGGCTGGCGGAAGAAGAACCAGCCGGCCGTCACGCCGCCGAAGAAGCCCAGGAGGGCATTGCCGTAGAAGGTCCACAGCAGGAGGGCGTGGTCGCCGCTCGAGGGCAACTGACCCACCGCCAGCGTCGCCCCGCCCAGCACCACCAACGCCCGGACGGTCCAGCGCGCCCACGCGGCGGGAAGGTCGTCGGCGCCGGCCAGGGCCACCGGCGTGAACGCGAGGAGGCCGGCGTGCGGCAGCCCGCTCACCCAGGCATAGGGCCAGATGAGGGCCACGAGCCACAAAGAGCGGGCGAGGCGGCGAAGCGACGCGAGACTCACGCCCACACCCTCCCGGAGAGGAGCCAGGCGGGCAGCTGCCTCAGGTCGGTCAGCCCGCCGGGGCGGTCCGCGCCGACGGGCACCACCCACACGTGCCGCTGAGCCGGCGGGCGACGGACCGACCCGCTGCCCGTCAGGAAGACCACGGGCCCGTCCCAGGGCACGGGCCGGTCGGGCGCCGCCGCCGGCTCGGGGTCCCAGCGTGCGGCGGCCAATGCCCGCATCAAGCGCTCGGCGTGCCGACGACCGGGTTGGGGGCGCATCTGGAGGGACGGGCCGCCGAGCACCAGTCCGACCGACACCGCCCGCTCGGCGGCAAACCGGACGAGGGAGGCGGCGACGGCCAGGGCCAGCTCGAAGCCCTCGCGGCTGAAGGCCGCGGGATCGTCCACGGCCACCGTGAGGGCCGCGAGGCCGGGCGGTTCCAGCAGTTTCACGAACCACGCGCCGGTTCGGGCCGTGGTGCGCCAGTGGATGCGACTCGGGCGGTCCCCCGGGACCCAGGGGCGCACGCCGCCGAGGTCGTCCCCGTCGGCGAACGGGGGCAGCAGCCGTGCGGACCCGGGGCCGCGGTCGGCGGGCTGGACGCGCGACTCCGGCAGGGCCACGGTTTTCGGCCACACTTCCAGGACATCCGCCGCGGGCACGGGTCGGTCGTGGCGCCAGAAGCCGAAGACGTCGCCCCACCCGACGACGATTGTGGAAAACGTCCAAATCCCGCGCGGCAGGTCCGTCAGCCGGTAACGGTGGGTCTGCGGGCCGGTCCGCCAAGGCAGCACGACGAACGTAAGCCCCTGGCCGGCGAGTCCCGGCGGCAGCACGTCGCGGACGGTGACCACGCCCGGCCACCGACCGCGGACGTCGACGACGAGCTCGACCTCGAGCGAGGTGCCCGCAGTATGGGGGCCGGGCGGCAGACGACGGGAGACCCGGATGCGTCCCGGCGGGCCCAGCCAGCCCAGGGCGGCGAGGACCGCCGCGGCCAGGCCGGCCCCGAACAGGTGCGCTCCCACCGGGCCGCCGTGGACGGCCAGGAGGGCGGCGGCGGCGACCACGACCCACACGGCCGCCGCCTGGACCAGGGGCCGCCAGATGCGGGGGGGTCTCATCGCGCGTCGCCGGCGGGGGCAGGCACGGTGGCCAGGATTTCGCCGAGAATCGCCTGGGCTGTCTGCTGACGGTCGGACTGGCCGAGCCCGGCCCGCGGCACCAGGCGATGGCCCAACACGTCCGAAGCCAACAGCCGCACGTCGTCCGGGATGACGAACGAGCGTCCCCGCATCAACGCCCACGCCTGAGCCGCCCGGAGCCACTGCACGACCGCCCGCGGACTGGCACCCAGGTAGACATCCGGATGGCGGCGGGTCCGGTCCGCGAGTTGGCTCATGTAGCGCAGGACGCTCTCCGCCACGTGGACTCGGCGCGCCTGCTCGCGGAGCGCGAGCAACTCCCGGCGGCTCAGCACGGGCTCCGGGACAGGGGCCGGAGCGCCGCGGGGCTCGAGCCGGCGCAAGAGTTCCACCTCCTCTTCCACGTCGGGATACCCCACGCGAAGTCGGAACAGGAAACGGTCCAACTGGGCCTCGGGCAGGGGGAAGGTGCCTTCGTACTCAATGGGGTTTTCCGTGGCGATCACCACGAACGGATCCGGTACGGGCCGACTTTCCCCGTCCAACGAGACTTGGCGCTCCTCCATGACCTCGAGGAGGGCGGACTGGGTCCGGGGCGACGTGCGGTTGATCTCGTCGGCCAGAAGGATGTTTGTGAATACCGGTCCCGGTTGGAAACGGAAACGGCCGGCCGACGGGTCCCACACGCTCACGCCCAGGATGTCGGACGGCAGGAGATCGGGGGTGAACTGGATGCGGGCGAAGGACAGGGCCAACGCCTCGGCCAAGGTCTTGGCGAGCAGTGTCTTGCCTACTCCCGGGACGTCCTCCAACAGAACGTGCCCGTCGGCGATGAGGGCGCAGACCATGCGTTCGGCCACGTGCCGTTTGCCCACGACCACGGAGTCGACGCGATCCAACACCCGCTCCACGTCGGGATGGCCGCTGTCGAAGGCGGAGATCTGTCGCTGTGTAGGCATGGCGCTCGTCCCATTCTCCGTCCGGGCGAACTGGTCGCACTCCGGGGCGGCCGGCCCGGGACGGGCGGCGGCGCCTGCCTCGGACGGGCCGGTAGTGTCACATTTCATGATACCGCTTCGCTCCGGATCCGCGAATTTCCTGTCTTTGCCGGATGCTTGTCGGGACGGTGGACCCCGTGCTAAGATCTCGGTGGCCCGGCACGGAGCGGAATGCCGGAATAGCTCAGCGGTAGAGCTCTCGCCTTGTAAGCGAGGGGTCGTGGGTTCGAATCCCACTTCCGGCTCCAATCTCGGACCGGCGGCCGGCTGGACAAATCGACGCCGACCGGCTAAGATCCCTGACGGACGGCCCAAGGCCGGACGAATCGGGCGGAGGGGTGCCCGAGAGGCTAAAGGGGGCGGTCTGTAAAATCGCTGGCTTACGCCTACGTTGGTTCGAATCCAACCCCCTCCACCAGATCATCGCGGGGTAGAGCAGTCTGGTAGCTCGTCGGGCTCATAACCCGGAGGTCGCAGGTTCAAATCCTGCCCCCGCAACCATGCTCACGTAGCTCAGTTGGCAGAGCACGTCCTTGGTAAGGACGAGGTCACCGGTTCAAGCCCGGTCGTGAGCTCCAGGTTTCAAGCCACCGCTGTGCGCGGTGGCTATTTTCGCTCCAGGCGGCGGGGGGCGGTTATGGCATGATGAAGGACGAACCCCGGACGGCGTCCGCGGGGGCCGGGGCGTCGTCCTTTCGGCCAGAGGCGCTCCGACCGGCGTGAATGTCCGCGCCGGCCCGGACGTCCGCGCAGGCGACGGCGCCGGCCCCAAGCGGGGCAGGGAGGGGACCCGGGCCGACGGATGCCGAGGAACCGAAAAGGGGGCAGGCGATGCGGATCGGATTTGTGGGACTGGGCGCCATGGGACTGCCCATGGCGCTGAATCTGGTCAAGGCGGGCCACGAGGTCGTGGCCTACAATCGGTCGGGTGACCGCACGGGCCGGGCGGCAGCCGGCGGCATCCGGCTCGTGGGTTCTCCGGCGGAAGCGGCGCGCGGTCGGGACGTGGTGATCACCATGGTGGCGGACGATGCCGCCGTGCGTTCCGTCATGTTCGGTCCGGAGGGTGTGCGGGCCGGCGCCGGGCGGGACACCGTGGTGGTGGACAGCAGTACGGTGAGCCCGGCGCTCAGTCGGGAGCTTCATGCGACGTTCGCGGGGGACGGCGTGGCCTTCCTCGACGCCCCGGTCACCGGCAGCACGCCCCAGGCCGAGGCGGGGGCCCTGGTGTTTATGGTCGGCGGCGCCCGCGAGGTCTTCGACCGCCTCGCCACGCCGGTGTTTCGGGCCATGGGCCAGGCGTGCTACTACATGGGCGGACCCGGGGCGGGCGCGTGGACCAAGCTGGCGAACAACCTGATGGTGGCGGTCAACGCCGCGGCGACGGCCGAGGGGTTGGCGCTGGCGGAACGCGGGGGCATCGATCCCGCCACGTTCCTCGACGTGGTGATGGGGGGCGGGGCGACAAACGGGATCGCGGTCAACCGGCGGGAGAAGTTCCTGCGCCGCGACTTCGCGCCGAACTTCCGGGCCCGCCTGATGCTGAAGGATCTCAACCTGGCCCAGGGCCTTTCGGCCGACGAACAATTGGTCCTGCCCGTGTTGGGGCTGGTCCACAACCTCTTCCGGGCGTTGGTCAACAGCGGGCGGGGCGACCAGGACATCTCCGCCGTCTACGAACTGTATCGCCTCCTCCAGGGCGAGGCGAATCAGGAGGTCGGCGCCCGCCAGAGGTAAGCGGCCAAGCCCAGGCCGACGGCGGTAAGGAGTCCGGCCGCCCAGAGGGGCAGGGGCGAGACCGCCGCCGGCCGGTGGTCGCCGCGGAGGATGCCGGCGCGGACTCGCGCAAAGTGGACGGTGGCCGCCGACGTGACGACGACGCCCAAGACCACCAGAGTCACGCCGAAGAGGCTGTCCCAGGGCCGCAGGGCGCTCGGGCGGACCGGGAACACGCGGAGGTGCAGGAACAAATCGAACTTGTCGACCACGAAGCCGAAGGTCATCAGGGCCACGGCCGTGCGCAGCCAGGCCAGGAAGGTGCGTTCGTTGGCCAGCAAGTCCCGGACACGGACGGTGCGTCTCACATTGAGGCCTCCCGGGCTAGCATGCTCCTTCCGGTGCCCCCCGACGCGGACGGCCGCCTCGTGCGGGGAGACGGCCTGGCGTTGATGCGCCGGCTGGGACCGGGCACGTTCGACTGCATCTACCTCGACCCGCCGTTTTTCACCGGACGCGAGCGGGTCGGAGACCGGGGCGGCTTCGACGACACCTGGACCGACCTGACTGCGTATCTGGACTGGCTCACGGCGTGGATGGGAGAAGCCCGTCGGCTGCTCAAGCCGACCGGCTGGTTCTGGCTGCACCTGGACTGGCATTCCGTCCACTACGCCAAGGTCCGCGCCGACGACGTCTTCGGGGCGAAGAACTTCCGCAACGAAATCATCTGGCACTACACCGGCCGCCGTTCGCCGGCCGTCCGCCGCTTCAATCAGAAGCACGACACCCTGCTGCTGTACGCAGCCTCCGCGGCGGCGGTCCTGACGCCGATCTTCGAACCCTGGAGCCGGGAGGAGTACGTCCGGCTCAAGAAGCAGGCCGTGCACCGCGATCCGGACGGGCGCGAATGGATCTGGGGCCATGCAGGTCGGGGTCGGTCCAAGGCGTACCGAATCTATCTGGACGAGCACGTCGACCGCGGTCGCGCGGTGGACAGCGTGTGGGACATCCCGATCATCAACACGTCGGCCCGAGAACGGACCGGATGGCCGACGCAGAAACCGGAAGCGCTGCTCCGGCGGGTGGTGGCGGCCTCCAGCCCTCCGGGAGGCCTGGTGGGCGACTTCGTGGCCGGGTCGGGCACCACCGGCGTCGCGGCCTACGATCTGGGCCGGCGCTTCGTGCTGGCGGAGGTGGACCCCCAGGCGGCGGCGTTGGCCGGCCGGCGCCTCTTGGCGCGTGGGGCCCGGGTGGTCGTCGACGGCCTGGGAGCCATGGGGTGCGGCGGGGTCAGCGGCACGCCTGACAGACGCCGTGCATCTCCATCTGGTGGAACGTGACTTCGTAGCCTGCGTCCCGGCTCAGGGCGGCGACGGCCTCTTCGAAGGGGCAGTCGTAGATGTCGACCACGCGTCCGCACTTGGCACACAGGAAGTGCTCGTGGTGCGGGCGGAAGGGGGCCATCAGCTCGTAACCCACCGCCTCATGGCCCACGATGACGGGATGGACGATCCCGAGGGCGACGAACAGCTCCATCACGCGATAGACGGTGGTGATGTTGAGGTGGTCGTCGCGCAGGCGGTCGGCCACCGCCCGCACCGTGAGCGGTTCCGCGCTCCGCGCGAGCACCCGGAAGATGCGCATGCGGTCCGGGGTGGCTCGAAGGCCTTTTTCACGCAGGCGTCGCGCCAAGAGAGCCTCGAGACCCTCTCCCGACGCCGCCCCCGCCGACTGCTTGGCCATTGTGACACCACCCCTGCCGTCCGCACTTCATCTCCATCATACCGGTCCGGCAAAAAAGTTGCCAAACCCTCCGCCGCTCCAGCCGCCGGGCTCGGCGCGGGGAACGGGCGCGGAGGCCCTGTGCCTTCGGTAAAGCCGTTCGTCCCGCGCAGCCGGGGGCCGTGAGCCAGGATGTGCCGCCACCGTCGGATGCGTCCCGCCCGGACGCGCCCTGCGGCGTGCTCACACGCCTCGGAGTTGACGCGCCGGCTGCTCAAGGCTTGGGCCGCGGCCGCCGTCGTCGGGCCGTGAACCAGCCGCAGGTGAGCCAATCCTGGACCCGGAAGCTGTGATCGCCCACGCTCAGCACCAAGTCGCCCCGGAGCGTCCACCGACTGACGTCGTCCACGGGAACAGTCCGGTCGGCACCGCGCGCAGGGAGCCGGCGGCCTGCAGCGGACCGTCACCATCCAGCCGTCGCCGTGTGCCTGCACCTCCTCCACCGTGACGGCATCGAGCGCGAACACCTTCGTGAGAAGTGATAAACGCCGACACGGGAAGCACTCCTTGGCGTTGTGTGCACAACCACCATCGGACGTGCTTCCGTTTCTTTCCTCACCCGATCCCACAGGTTTTTCCCCACAGGTTTTAGCGTAGAGCTGCCTCCAAATTGACACGCCGTGGGGGGCGTGCTAATATCTTTGCGCATGACGGGGAGGTATGCGGAGTGCGCACGGTGATCACCCTCGCGTGCGTCGAGTGCAAGCGTCGCAACTACACGACCAGCAAGAACAAGAAGAACGACCCGAACCGGCTGGAGCGGCGCAAGTACTGCCGCTGGTGCCGTACCCACACGCTACACCGGGAGACGCGTTAGGCACATTGAGGCGAGGCTGCTGAAAGGCGGGCGCGACGATGGGGACGAGAACGGACGATCGGCGGCAGCCGGCGAGTCCCGCCGCGCGCTCCCGGCAGCTGTGGCACGAGGTGACGGGCGAGCTGCGCCGGGTGGTGTGGCCGACCTGGCGGCAGACGCTCAACTACACCGGGTTCGTGGTGTTGGCGGTCGTGGTGGTGGCCTTGATCACGGTCCTGCTCGACACCGTGTTCAACCTGGCGTTCGGCGCGATTCTTCGGTAGGGTCAGGGCACGTCGGGGGCGGGCACGACTCCGGCGTATTTTTGTTGGGAAGGCGGCTTCGACCGGTGGAGAAGAACTGGTACGTCATCCACACCTACTCCGGGTACGAAAACAAGGTCAAGGCCAATCTGGAGAAGCGCGTGGAGTCCATGGGCATGCAGGACAAGATCTTCCAGGTCGTCGTGCCCATGGAGGAAGAGCTGGAGGTCAAAGACGGCA
This sequence comes from Actinomycetes bacterium, assembly GCA_023565505.1. Taxonomy (GTDB): domain Bacteria; phylum Bacillota; class Sulfobacillia; order Sulfobacillales; family JAIMBI01; genus JAIMBI01. The sequence continues at coordinate 41,168 of JAIMBI010000001.1, forward strand.
AGAAACGGGTCGTCAAAAAGAAGATCTTCCCCGGCTACGTGCTCGTGGAGATGATCATGACCGACGACTCGTGGTACGTCGTCCGTAACACGCCCGGCGTGACCGGCTTCGTCGGCTCAGGGTCGCGTCCCATCCCTCTCCTCGAGGACGAGGTCAAGATCATCATGGGCCAGGTGAAGCCCGAGACGCCCCCCGTGCCGCGGATCCGCCTGGAGGTCGGCCAGCAGGTGGAAGTCACCGACGGGCCGTTCGAAGGGTTCACGGGCGTGGTGGAGGCAGTCCACCCGGACCGGGCCAAGGTGCGGGTGGTGGTGTCCATGTTCGGGCGCGACACGCCCCTGGAGCTCGACTACGCGCAGATCGCCGAGGTGGAGTAGCGCCGCCTGGGCTTGGGAGGAATAGCATTGCCGAAGAAGGTCACCGCGGTCATCAAGTTGCAGATCCCCGCCGGCAAGGCGACGCCTGCGCCGCCCGTCGGGCCGGCCCTGGGCCAGCACGGCGTCAATATCATGGCGTTCGTCAAGGAATACAACGAGCGGACGGCGAGCCAAGCGGGTCTTATCGTGCCGGTGGAGATCACGGTTTACGAGGACCGGTCGTTCACCTTCGTCACGAAGACCCCGCCCGCCTCGGTGTTGATCAAGAAGGCGCTGGGCATCGAAACGGGCTCGGCGACGCCGAACAAGCGTAAAGTGGGTCGGCTGACGCGGGCCAAGCTCCGCGAGATCGCGGAGACGAAGATGCCGGACCTCAACGCGCACGACATCGACGCGGCGATGCGCATGGTCGAGGGAACGGCACGGAGCATGGGCGTCGAGATTGTCGACTGACGTGGGAGGCGGCAGCCGGAGACCACGGGAGGTATCAGGAATTGGCCAAGCTGACGAAGCACGAGCGCGAATGGCAGACTCTCTACGACAAGCGGCGGCTTTACGAGCCGGAGGAAGCCGTCCGGCTGGTCAAGAGTCTGAGCCGGGCACGGTTTGACGAGTCGGTGGATGTCGCCGTCCGGCTCGGGGTGGATCCGCGGCACTCGGATCAGATGGTGCGGGGGGCCGTGGTCCTGCCGCACGGGACGGGCAAGCCGGTGCGCGTGGCGGTGTTCGCCAAGGGCGAGAAGGCCAAGGAGGCCGAAGAGGCGGGGGCGGACATCGTCGGCGCCGAGGACCTCATCGAACGGATCCAGGGCGGATGGCTGGAATTCGACACCGCCGTGGCCACGCCGGACATGATGGGACTGGTCGGACGGCTGGGGAAGATCCTGGGACCGCGGGGGCTGATGCCCAACCCGCGCACAGGCACGGTGACGTTCGAGGTGCGGCAGGCGGTGCGGGAGATCAAGGCGGGGAAGGTCGAGTTCCGCACCGAGAAGGCCGGGATCGTGCATGTGCCCATCGGGCGGGTGTCGTTCTCCGAGACGGCGCTCCTCGAGAACTTCACGACGTTGATGGACGCGCTCCTCAAGGCCAAGCCCCAGGCCGCCAAGGGCCAGTACGTGCGTTCCGTGACGATATCGTCGACCATGGGACCAGGAATCCACGTCAATCCCGTGACAGTGACCAAGATGGCCCAGACGGCCTGAACGCGGGGCGGCTCCGGCAGGGGCCGCCCCTTCCGCCTCCGGCGCCGGGGACCGGGCGCGGGCCGGTGCATAAGATGCACGGGCACCAAGGGTGGCGCCGGCAGGCGGGAGGGATCATGGGGCGGATCATCGGGCGTATCGGAAGCATTGCCGGCGCGCTTCTGGTCATCGGGTTGGGCGGGTGGCTCGAGGCTCGTCATCACCTGATGGCGGGAGGCGCCGTGTTTGTCGTGGGGGTGACGGCGCTCGTCTGGGCGACGGGTGCGACCACCTGGGAGGACCCGTGAGACGCGAAAGCGGGGTGGGGCAGGTGCGGCCGCGGGTGGCGGTCATCATGGGCGGGCCGTCGGGCGAGCATGCCGTGTCGCTGGCATCCGGGCGCATGGTTGCCGGCGCGTTGACGGAGCGGGGCTATCCGGTGATTCCCGTGGTGGTGGGACGGGACGGGCGCTGGCGACGGGAGGCCCCCGGCGCCCACGTCGGGGCGGACCTCCGTCCGGAGCACACCCAGACGGTACGACGCCGGCTCGACGAGACCATCGAAGGCCTCGGACTCCTCCGCGACGCCGAGGTGGTCTTCCTCGCCCTGCACGGCCCTTATGGCGAGGACGGGACCATCCAGGGACTCCTGGAGATGGTGGGAATGCCCTACACGGGCAGCGGCCCGCTGGCCTCGGCCCTGGCCATGGACAAGCAGATGGCCAAGACCGTGCTCGCGGCGGCGGGCCTCAGGGTTCCGCGGGGCTTGCTGCTCACGGCCGCGGAGCTCCAAGACCCGGCGGCGGCGGCCGCCCGGGTCGACCGGGAGTTGTCCTGGCCGGTGGTCGTCAAGCCCAATCGCGGGGGGTCCAGCCTGGGAGCGGCGTTGGTGGACGACCCCGAGGCGCTCGCGACGGCACTCCGGGAGGCGCTCGGACAGGATCGGGCGGTGCTCGTGGAGGAGCGGCTTCAGGGCATCGAGGTGACGGGGGCCGTGCTCGAGGACGAGGACGGCGGCGTAGAAGCCCTGCCGCTGGTGGAGATCGTCCCGCGGGTCGGAGCCTTCTTCGACTTCGACGCCAAATACCGCCCCGGCGGGGCCGAGGAGATCGTTCCGGCCCGGGTGGAGGCCGAGGTCGAGCAGCGGCTCCGGGCGGCATGCATCGCCGCGCACCGCGCCCTCGGGTGCCGGGGACTCTCGCGCACGGATCTCTTCTGGACCGCCGCCGGTCCGGTCGTCCTCGAGGTCAACACCATTCCCGGCCTCACGCCCGCGTCGCTCGTGCCCAAGGCGGCCCGGGCGGCGGGCATCGCCTTCGCCGACTTGGTCGAGCGGCTGGTTCGGCTCGCCTGGCGGGGCGGTTGACGCAACGGGGCCGGTCGCACGACCGGCCCCGCCACGGATTCCCTCAGCCTTCGGCTTCCTCGTATTGAGCCTTGAGCTGCTGCACCACCGCCGGGTCGGCCAGGGTGGTGGTGTCTCCGAGCGCCCGGCCCTCGGCGATGTCCCGCAACAGGCGGCGCATGATCTTGCCGCTGCGGGTCTTCGGGAGCTCCGCCGTGAAGAAGATGTCGTCCGGGCGGGCGAGGGCCCCGATCTTCTGCGCCACATGGGCCTTGAGCTCGGCTTTGAGCGCGTCGCTCGCCGGGACGGACTCCTTGAGGGTCACGAAGGCGGCGATGGCCTGCCCCTTGAGCTCGTCGTGCCGCCCGATGACCGCGGCTTCGGCCACGGCCGCGTGATCCACCAGGGCCGACTCGACCTCCATGGTGCCGATGCGGTGCCCGCTGACGTTGATGACGTCGTCTACCCGGCCGAGCAGCCAGAAGTAGCCGTCCTCGTCCACCCGGGCGCCGTCGCCGGTGAGGTACATGCCCGGGAAGCGGCTCCAGTACTGTGCGCGGTAGCGTTCGTCGTCGCCGTAGATGGTGCGGAGCATCGACGGCCACGGCCGCGTGAGGACGAGGTACCCGCCTTCGCCCGGGCCCACTGGCTCGCCCCGCTCGTTGACCACGGCCGCGCTGACGCCCGGGAGGGGCCGCGTGGCGGATCCCGGCTTGGTCGCCGTGATGCCCGGCAGGGGGCTTATCATGATTGCCCCGGTCTCGGTCTGCCACCACGTGTCCACGATGGGCGTCCGGCCGCGCCCGATGTGCTCGTGGTACCACATCCACGCCTCGGGATTGATGGGTTCGCCGACCGTGCCCAGCAGGCGGAGGGAGGACAGGTCGTAACGGGCGGGCCACTCCGGACCCCACCGCATTTGGGCGCGGATGGCCGTTGGGGCGGTGTAGTAGATGTTGACCCCATACTTTTCGACGATGGCCCACATCCGCCCGCGGTCGGGCCAGTCGGGGGACCCCTCGTACATCACCGTGGTGGCGCCGTTGGCCAGCGGGCCGTACACGATGTAGCTGTGCCCCGTGACCCAGCCGATGTCGGCGGTACAGAAGTACACGTCCTCCTCGTGGAGGTCGAACACCATGCGCGTGGTCGCGGCGACCCCCGTGAGGTACCCGCCCGTGCTGTGCACGATGCCCTTCGGCTTGCCGGTCGTCCCGGAGGTGTAGAGGATGAACAGGGGATCTTCACTGTCCATGGGTTCCGGCGGGCAGTGGGCCGGACTGGCGGCCACCGCTTCGTGCCACCACACGTCGCGCTCCGGATGCCAGTCGACGGGGGCTCGGTCTCCCACCCGTCGCACGACGACGGTGTGCCTAACGGACGGGGCGTCGCGGAGCGCCGCGTCCGCGTTGGCTTTGAGCGGGATGAGGTTGCCCCGGCGCCAGCCGGCGTCGGCCGTGACCAGGACCGAGGCCTGGGCGTCGTTGATCCGGTCCCGCAGGGCCTCGGCGCTGAACCCGCCGAAGACGACGCTGTGGACCGCGCCGATGCGGGCGCAGGCGAGCATGGCGATGGGCAGTTCCGGGATCATGGGGAGGTAGATGGTGACCCGGTCGCCCTTCTTGACGCCCAGGCGCTTCAACACGTTGGCGAACTTGCCGACCTCGCGCCCCAGCTGGTCGTAGGTGAGCACGCGGCTGTCGCCGGGTTCCCCTTCCCAGATGATGGCCGCCTTGTTGCGGCGGGGCCCCTGGATGTGGCGGTCGAGACAATTGTAGGCGGCGTTTAGCCGACCGCCGAGGAACCACTGGGCGTGGGGCGGATCCCACCGGAGGATCTCCCGGAACGGCTCGAACCAGTCGAGCCGGCGGGCCTCTTCGGCCCAGAAGGCCTCGGGGTCCGCGGCGGCCTTGTCGTAGATGGTGGGGTCCGCGACGACCGCCCGCGCCGCGAAGTCGGGCGGGGGGGCAAACCGGCGATGCTCCTGCAACAGGGCCTCAAACCGTTCGTCGGACGCCAACGCACGGCACCTCCTTCAGGCGAGATGGCGTCTGGTTCGCTAAGACGGGACACAATTCCTCTCCCGTCCGGGCGGGCGTCCGCTCCCCGCGTCGCGGGGCGCACCGAAAGCGTTCCCGGAAAAAAGAGGTTGGCCCTCCACGCGTCGAATTCGCCCTCTGCCGGTCGGGGGTGACGTCGCTCGATGACGTTGTTCGCGAAGCTGCCCAAACTCTGGGGGCCGTTGTTGGCGCTGGAAGGGTTGGCGGTAGCCGGGGGGATCCTCAGCTATCGCCTACTCGCGGGGACGCCCGGGCTGTACGGCGTGTGGCCGTGGGTGGTCGCTCGGGCGGCGGGGATCGGGGCGTACGGGCTCTTGACCGTGCTGGTCCTCCTCGGGCTCGGCATGAGCCATCCCTCCGGACAACGCCTCCTCAACCGCGCGTTCTTCCCGTACCACCAGATGCTTGCCCTGGGCGTCCTGGCCTTGGTCGCCGTGCACGGAGCGGCTTTGGCGTGGGACCGCTATGCCGGCGTGGGATGGGTGGGCCTGGTGGTGCCCGGAGTCTCCGGATACCGGCCCGGACCCGTCGCGCTCGGCGTGGTGGCGGCCGAGGCCATGGTCTGGATCGCGGTGACGGCGCACCTGACGTACAACATGCGACGGCTTCGGTGGATCACGGTCCACCGCCTGGCGCTCGTGGTCTTCGCCCTGGTGTGGGCGCACGGAGTCTGGGCCGGGACGGACTCGGTCCCCTTGGCGGACTTCTACCGGGCAACGGGTCTTGCCGTGGGGATGGCGGCCGCCTGGCGCTACGGGGTCGAACGCCGTCGCCCCGCCGGGGCGCCCCGGGCACGGTCGGGCGGCGGGGCGTCCCCGGCCCCCGCCGCCGTCGGAGAGGAGCCACGCCCATGAGACTCTGGATACGACGCGGTCTCATTGGAATGGGGTTGCTGGCGGCTGTCTGGACCGGCCAACGGGCCCTGGCGGCTTTGCCCCCGCCTCCGGAGCCGGCCGGTTCGGCGTCCGGGGAGTGGCTGGTCCGAGCCCGTGCCGAGGCCCGGCGCGTAGCGGCGCTGAAGGTCGCTGTGAGCCGGGCGGAGGCCGCGGCCGTTACCCTTGCCCGGGCGGACGCGGCGACACGGGCTGCCCTTCAGCGGGAGCGTCAGACGCTCCAGCAGCTGGAGGCGGTGTTGGCGGCGGACCAGACGCGTCTCGGCGAGACCCAGGCGGCGCCGGCCCGGCAAGCGGCCCCGGCGCCCCCTCCGGCGGTGCACACCACGACCGGCGCCTCCGGCGGCGGGGACGACCGGAGCGCCGCCGACGGAGGCGGCGGGGATGACTGAGGGCCTCCAGGGGGAGCGAATCCGGGCGGCCCTGGCGGTGGTGCTGCTGACCGGCCTGGGGCTCGGCACCCCGCTCGTGTGGCTCAAGCGGACCGTGGCGGCCGAGATGGTGGTTCGGCAAGAGCAGGCGGCCCGGGCACGGAGTCGGTGGGAGGCCGCCCGCGCCCAAGCCGTGGCCCTCGAGCGTCGGCTCAACCAGCTTTTGGCGGCGGCGCGACAGGCGGAGGCGGACCGCGGGCAGGCGGCGGCGCAGGCGGCCGCGCTCGGACGGCGCATCGTGGCGACGGAAGCGGCCATCAACGAAACGGTGATCGCGCTCGACCGGCTGACGGGTACGCCGCCCACCAACTTGATGCCGCTCACAGCGAACCCCCAGCCCGCCCGGGTGGCGCCGGTCGCGTTGCCGGTGCTGCCCGGCGCGCCCCCGCCGGTGCACACGACCACGGGCGCTTCGGGGCGGCCGTAATCTACGGGGGCGGGGCAGAGAGTGGGCCGGCGAGCTCCGGGTGCACCCAGCGGACATGGCGCGCCGCCCTCGGGGTGGCGTGGAACGTCCCCGCCGCGGTGACCCACCAGGCCTTGAGGCCGCGGGTGGCGGCCTCGTGGGCGATGCGGTCGGCGCCGGCGAGGAAGAGCACCTTGCTCCAGACCTCGGCCCACGTGGGCCGCGGGTGGGCCACGGTCACACTCAGCAGGCCGGCCCCGCCGGGCTGCTGGGTAGCGGGGTCGATGAGGTGGTGGACCCACCGGCCCTCGTGAATCCACCGTCGGCGCGCCACCGACGACGTGCACACCGCCGACGCCTCGCCGAACTCCAGCACGGCGGCCAGGGCGGCGGGATCGCCCGGGTGCTCCACCCCGACCCTCCAGCCGTGGGGCCGGGGCGTAGCGGGTCCGACCATGGCCAGGTCGCCGCCGGCGTTGAGGAGCATGGGCGGCGGGGTCACCCCGCGCGCCTGCAGGAACCGGGTGAGGCGCCGGACGCCTTGCCACACGGCCAAGCTCTTGCCGATGCCGCCGAGGTCGACGGGTCCGGCGAGCACGACCCGATGCGTGCGGGGATGCCGGCGGAGCCAGGGGCCTGTGCCGGGCGGAAAGCTTGCCGGTCCGGCCCCGGCACGCGGGGCGCCGCGGTAGCCCAAACGCTCGAGCGCGTCGATGACGCGCGGGTCGAACCGGCCGCCGCTGACCCGCCACGCGCGGTAGGCCAGACTCAGGGCCGTATACAGGAGGGGCGAGACCGCCACCGGACGGCCCACCGCTTGGTTGAGTACCGTCAACTCGCTGTCGGGGCGAAACCGCGACAGCGACGCCTCGACCGCGGCGAAGCCGGCCGCCAGTTCGGCCGCGTGCTCGTCGATCCAGGCCGGCTCCGCCTCGACGGCGACCAGCCACGTCACCGGCGACGCCATGGCTCGCCAACGCCGCTCCACCACGTCGGCTGCCCCTCCCTGCAGAATACCGCCGCGCCAGCGGCCCGGCGGGCGTCTGTCCGACACGGTTCGGGCTGGCGTGGCGGAATCCTGCCGCAGTCTCCCGGGGCGGGCCGGGACGGGATGCGGCGCCCGTGGCGACCGCGGAAGACCGCCGGAGACCATCTGGATAGTGTATGCTGGTCGCATGCACCGCCATGCGTCGGAGCGGTGACGAGGACGGGACGGCCGCCGCGGCGGCCGCCCGGATGCGTGAGGAAAGGAGCGGAAGTCCTGGTTCGGGCCGCCCGAGGCCGGGGCCAGGGTACGGACATGCGCAGCGACACCATCAAGCGGGGGCTCGACCGCGCGCCCCACCGAAGCCTGCTTCGCGCGACGGGCGTAGTCCGCGAGGGGGACTTCGACAAGCCGTTCATCGCAATTGCGAACTCCTTCGTGGAAATCGTGCCGGGACACACGCACCTGGCCCGGGTCGGCCGGATCGTGGCCGAAGCAGTCCGGGCGGCCGGGGGGGTGCCGTTCGAGTTCAACACCATCGGCGTCGACGATGGCATCGCCATGGGGCATCTCGGGATGCGCTACTCCCTGCCGAGTCGGGAGATCATCGCCGACAGCATCGAGACCATGGTCACCGCCCACGCCTTCGACGGGCTCGTCTGCATCCCCAACTGCGACAAGATCGTGCCGGGGATGCTGATGGGCGCGCTGCGGGTCAACATCCCGACCATCTTCGTGTCCGGGGGGCCGATGAAGGCCGGGTCGTTCGAGGGGCGGGCGGTCGACCTCATCTCGGTGTTCGAGGGGGTCGGCGCGGTCGCGGCGGGCCGGATGTCCGCCGAGCAGTTGGAACGGCTGGAGGCCTTGGCCTGCCCGAGTTGCGGCTCCTGCTCGGGTATGTTCACGGCCAACTCCATGAACTGCCTGTGCGAGGCACTCGGCGTGGCGCTGCCCGGCAACGGGTCCATCCTGGCCACGGATCCCCGCCGCGAGGAGCTCTTCCGGGAGGCGGGCCGACGCATCGTGGACTTGGTCCGGCGGGACGTGAAGATTCGGGACATCGTGACCGCCGAGGCCGTGGCGGACGCCTTCGCCCTGGACATGGCCATGGGCGGGTCCACCAACACCGTGCTGCACACGCTCGCCGCCGTGCAGGAAGCCGGCATCGACTTCCCGCTGGAGAGGATCAACCAGGTGGCCGACCGGGTGCCCCACCTGTGCAAGGTGTCGCCGGCATCGCACTGGCACATGGAGGACGTGGACCGGGCGGGCGGCATCGGGGCGATTCTGAACCAGCTCGCGCGCATTCCGGGCCTGCTGCACCCCGACCGCCCCACGGTGACCGGCGAGCCCTTCCGGACGTATTGGGAGGGGCGCGAGACGCAGGACCCCGAGGTGATCCGGCCGCTCGAGCGGGCGTACCGGGCCGACGGGGGACTGGCGGTGCTCTTCGGGAGCCTGGCGCCCCGGGGGGCGGTCATCAAGACCGCGGCGGTGGAGGGCGACATCACCGTGCACGAGGGACCGGCACGGGTCTTCGATTCCGAGGAGGAGGCCCTGGCCGGTATCCGTGCCGGCATCGCCCCCGGATCCGTGGTGGTCATCCGCTACGAGGGGCCGCGCGGCGGTCCGGGCATGCCCGAGATGTTGTCGCCGACGTCCCTGCTGGTCGGGATGGGGCGTGGCCGCGACGTCGCCCTCATCACCGACGGTCGCTTCTCGGGCGGCACACGTGGGATCTGCGTGGGCCACGTCTCCCCCGAGGCCGCGGCGGGGGGACCCATCGCCCTGGTCCGGGACGGCGACCGGATCCGGATCGACATCCCCAACCGCCGCCTCGACCTCCTGGTGGACCCGGCCGAACTCGAACGACGGCGCGCCGCTCTGCCGCCCTTCCGGCCGAAGATCGCGCGGGGGTGGCTCAGGCGCTACGCCTGGATGGTAAGCTCCGCGGACACCGGCGCCGTCCTGCGGGACGACCCCGACCTAGCCGCCGGCGTCGAGGCGCTCGTGGAGCGGTGAGGCCCTGCTTTACAAGCGGGAGGGCCGGGTGGTAAGGTCTTGCTGACGCCCAAGACGGTGGGTGCCGGAACGGCTTAATATCCCACCCAGGCCGACACGTGGCGCACGTTGCGTCGTGCGTGGCCCCTGCCGGGGTCTTGGGTCGGCAGGGGCGTTTTCATTGAGGAGGAGTCGGGATGCCGAGAGCCGCGAAGGCGGCCATCGTGGCCGAGACGGCCGAGATGCTGGATCGGGCCCAGGCGGTCGTACTGGCCAGTTACCGACAGTTGTCGGTGTCCCAGATGAACCGGCTGCGCAACGAGCTGGCCAAGGGCGGCGTGCGCATGAAGGTCGTCAAGAACACGCTCATCCGGCGGGCGGCGGACCAGGTGGGGGTTACAGGGCTCGAACCCTATCTGACCGGGCCGACGGTGCTGTTCGTCTCGAACGACGACCCGACGGCTCCGGCACGTCTGCTGCAGTCCTTCCAGCGGGAGTACCGCACGGTGGAGATCAAGGCGGGGGTGCTCGACAAGAAGGCCATCGGCGCCGACATGGTCCGGGCGCTCGCCAGCCTGCCGCCGCGCGAGCAACTGCTCGGACAGCTGGTCGGAACGCTGGCGGCCCCCATCCAGCGGCTCGCCGGCGTCTTGAACGCGCCCATCGCCGGACTGGTCCGGGCGCTGGCCCAGATTCGGGACCAGAAACCCGCCGAGGCCTAGCGCGGGACGGGCGGCTTACGAGGAGGGAAATCGGTGGCGAAGGTCGAAGAGATCATCGAAGCGGTCAAAGGCATGAACGTCCTCGAGCTGTCCCAGCTCGTCAAGGCGTTGGAGGAAGAGTTCGGCGTGACGGCCGCGGCACCTGTGGCAGTCGCGGCGGCGCCGGCGGCGACGGGCGCGCCGGCGGCTCAGGCGGCGGAGGAGCCCCAGGAGCAGACGGAGTTCGACGTGATCATCACCGCCGCAGGCGACAAGAAGGTGCAGGTCATCAAGGTCGTGCGCGAGCTCACGGGGTTGTCCCTGACGGAGGCGAAGGCCTTGGTCGACGGGGCGCCCAAAGCGGTGAAGGAGAAGATCTCCCGCGCCGACGCGGAGGCCGCCAAGGCGAAGTTGGAGGAAGCCGGCGCGACCGTCGAGATCAAATAACGACTGCGGCATCGGTGGCTGGCCCAAGCCCACCCCTGGTTCAGCTTTCGCTTGACCAGGGTGTGGGCTTGTGGTAGTATCAGCCCTTGCTACCTTTTTTCTGCCATCTTACTCGTGGAGGCCCGGAGGGCCGGGTGAGACCGTCTAGCCGCCGCTGAGATCACGCCGAACGAGTAATTTGGGACAAGGAGCTGACCGCTGAATGGCCCAACCTCTGGAGACGCGCGCGCCTCGTCTCAGCTTCGCCTCCATCAACGAAGTGCTGGACATGCCGAACCTGATCGAGATCCAGCAGAACTCGTATCAGTGGTTCCTGCGCGAGGGACTCCGCGAGCTCCTGCGCGACATCTCGCCCATCCAGGATTTCACGGGCAACCTGCAGTTGGAGTTCATCGACCATCAGCTCAAAGCGCCCAAATACACCGTCGAGGAATGCAAGGCGCGGGACGTGACCTATGCGGCACCGTTGCACGTCCGGGTCCGCCTCCTGAACAAGGAGACGGGCGAGATCAAGGAGCAGGACGTGTTCATGGGCGACTTCCCGCTCATGACGGACAAGGGCACGTTCATCATCAACGGCGCGGAACGGGTCATCGTCAGTCAGCTGGTCCGGTCGCCGGGCGTCTACTTCGACCGGCAGATGGACCCCTCGGGTAAACCGCTTTATTTTGCCACCTTGATTCCCAACCGCGGCGCGTGGCTGGAGTTCGAGTCGGACGCCAACGACGTCCTGTCCGTGCGGATCGACCGGACGCGCAAGATTCCGGCCACGGTGCTTCTCCGCGCCCTGGGCCTGCCCACCGACGCCCAGATCCTGGAAGCCCTGGGCGACGAGGAGCACATCCAGCAGACGCTCTCCAAGGATCCGGCCAAGAACGCCGAGGACGCCCTCATCGAGATCTACAAGCGGCTGCGTCCGGGCGAGCCGCCGACGGTGGAGAGTGCCCAGACGCTGCTCCACTCGCTCTTCCTCGAGCCCAAGCGCTACGACCTGGCCGGGGTGGGTCGGTACAAGCTCAACAAGAAGCTGGGCCTGAAGCGCCGCGTGATGGGACACGTCGCGGCCGAAACGGTGGTGGACCCCCGGTCGGGCGAGGTTCTCGTCCACGAGGACGAGCGCATCACCCGCGAGATGGCGGAGGCCATCGACGAGGCGGGCATCCGCCAGATGCGCATTCGCACCGACCAGGGGCGGGAGCTGTTGGTGGTCTCCAACGGCGCGCCGGGCAAGGACGTCAAGATCATCACCCGCGACGACGTGGTCGCCGTCATCAACTACATGGCATGTCTGTTCCACGGGGTCGGATCGATCGACGACATCGACCACCTGGGCAACCGGCGGCTCCGGTCGGTCGGCGAACTGCTGCAGAACCAGTTCCGGGTGGGTCTGGCGCGGATGGAGCGGGTCGTGCGCGAGCGCATGACCATCCAGGACGTCGAGTCCATCACGCCCCAGGCGCTCATCAACATCCGCCCCGTCGTGGCGGCCGTGAAGGAGTTCTTCGGGTCGTCCCAGCTCTCGCAGTTCATGGACCAGACCAACCCGCTGGCGGAGCTGACGCACAAGCGGCGCCTGTCGGCACTCGGACCGGGGGGTCTGTCGCGCGAGCGGGCCGGCTTCGAGGTCCGGGACGTGCACCACTCCCACTACGGGCGGATGTGCCCCATCGAGACCCCCGAGGGACCGAACATCGGCCTCATCGGGTCCCTCTCGACGTACGCCCGCATCAACGAATACGGGTTCATGGAGACCCCCTACCGACGTGTGGACAAGGCCCGGGGCGTGGTCACGGACGAGATCGTCTACCTCACGGCGGACGAGGAGGACGACGCGGTCATCGCCCAGGCCAACGAGCCGCTCGACGAGGACGGTCGCTTCGTGGCCGCGCGCGTCACGGCGCGGTACAAGCAGGACATCGTGGAGGTCGATCCCTCCGAGGTCGACTTCATGGACGTCTCGCCCAAGCAGGTGGTCTCCATCGCCACCGCGCTCATCCCCTTTCTGGAGCATGACGACGCGAACCGCGCGTTGATGGGCGCGAACATGCAGCGCCAGGCGGTGCCGCTCCTGCGCACCGAGGCGCCCTTGGTCGGTACGGGCATGGAGGCGAAGGCGGCGCGGGACTCCGGCGTCCTCGCCATCGCCGAGAAGTCCGGGGTGGTGGAGCGGGTGTCCGCCGACCAGATCGTCGTGCGCTACGACGACCACACGGTGGGCACCTACCGCCTGCAGAAGTTCGCACGGTCCAACCAGGGCACCTGCATCAACCAGCGGCCCATCGTCCACAAGGGCGACCGGGTGGAAGCGGGCCAGGTCCTGGCCGACGGACCCTCCACGGACCGCGGGGAGCTGGCGCTCGGGCGCAACGTGCTGGTCGCCTTCATGCCGTGGGAAGGGTACAACTACGAGGACGCCATCCTCATCAGCGAGCGGCTGGTCAAGGATGACGTGTTCACCTCCATCCACATCGAGGAATACGAGTGCGACGCGCGCGACACCAAGCTCGGGCCGGAGGAGATCACGCGGGACATCCCCAACGTGGGGGAGGAGGTCCTCAAGGACCTCGACGAGCGCGGCATCATCCGGATCGGCGCGGAGGTGCGTCCCGGGGACATCCTGGTGGGCAAGGTCACGCCGAAGGGGGAGACGGAACTGACCGCCGAGGAGCGGCTGCTCCGCGCCATCTTCGGCGAGAAGGCCCGCGAGGTGCGCGATACGTCGCTGCGGGTGCCCCACGGCGAGTCGGGCATCGTGGTGGACGTCAAGGTTTTCAACCGCGATGCGGGCGACGAGCTGTCGCCGGGCGTGAACCAGCTGGTCCAGGTCTATATCGCCCAGAAGCGGAAGATCTCCGAAGGCGACAAGATGGCCGGCCGGCACGGCAACAAGGGCGTCATCTCGAAGATCCTGCCGGAGGAGGACATGCCGTTCCTGCCGGACGGCACGCCGGTGGAGATCGTGCTCAATCCGCTGGGCGTGCCCTCGCGGATGAACATCGGCCAGATCCTGGAGACGCATCTGGGGTGGGCCGCCCGGGCGCTCGGCCTCACCGTTGCGAGCCCGGTGTTCGACGGCGCGTCGGAGGCCCAGGTGGCGGAATTCCTCCAGAAGGCGGGGCTGTCGCCGGACGGCAAGACCATCCTCCGCGACGGCCGGACCGGGGAGCCGTTCGACAACCCGGTAACAGTGGGCGTGGTCTATATGCTGAAGCTTGCCCACCTGGTGGACGACAAGATCCACGCGCGTTCGACCGGGCCGTATTCGCTGGTGACCCAGCAGCCGCTCGGGGGGAAGGCGCAGTTCGGGGGCCAGCGGTTCGGGGAGATGGAGGTCTGGGCTCTCGAGGCGTACGGCGCGGCGTACACCTTGCAGGAGTTGTTGACCGTCAAGTCGGACGACGTCGTGGGCCGCGTCAAGACCTACGAGGCCATCGTCAAGGGCGAAAACGTTCCGGAGCCGGGTGTGCCAGAGTCGTTCAAGGTGCTGGTCAAGGAGCTGCAGAGCCTGGGCCTGGACGTGAAGGTGCTGAACGAGATGGACGAGGAGATCGAGCTGCGCGAGTTGGACGACGAGCCGGTCGACACCAAGGCCGACCTCCTGCCCGAGGTGCTCGACGACGAGGCCGAGGGCGAGCGGGATCTGCAGCGGCTCATCGAAGGGCCGGGGCAGGGCCGACGCGCCACGGTACCGGAAGGCTTCAGCGAGGCCGGCGACGAGGACGAGGAGGAATACCTCGGCGACGACGAGGCCGAGACGGCTTACGCGATCCTGCGGCGCGGCGAGGTCGGCGACGAGGACGACGGGGACGACGAGGGCGAGGAGTAGGAGGGTCTCCATGCTGGACGTCAACAACTTCGACTCGATGCGGATTGCCCTGGCGTCGCCGGAGCAGATCCGGGAGTGGTCCAAGGGCGAGGTCAAGAAGCCGGAGACCATCAACTACCGGACGCTCAAGCCCGAGAAGGAAGGCTTGTTCTGCGAGAAGATCTTCGGCCCCGTGCGGGACTGGGAGTGCCACTGCGGCAAGTACAAGCGCGTCCGCTACAAGGGCGTGGTGTGCGACCGTTGCGGGGTGGAGGTAACGCGGGCCAAGGTCCGCCGCGAGCGGATGGGTCACATCGAGCTAGCCGCGCCCGTCTCGCATATCTGGTACTTTAAGGGCATCCCGTCCCGGATGGGCCTCATCCTGGACATGTCCCCCCGGGCGCTGGAGAAGGTCCTCTATTTCGCCGCCTACGTGGTCATTGACCCCGGGACGACGCCGCTCATGAAGCAGCAGCTCCTGGTGGAGTCCGAGTACCGCGAGTATCGGGAGAAGTACGGTCAGCACTTCCGCGCCGGCATGGGGGCCGAGGCCATCAAGGAGCTCCTGATGGAGATTGACCTGGACCAGTTGTCGGCCCAGCTGCGGGAGGAGCTCAACTCCTCCAGCGGTCAGCGACGGGTGCGGGCCATCCGCCGGCTCGAGGTGGTCGAGGCCTTCCGCCAGTCGGGCAACCGTCCGGAGTGGATGATCCTGGACGTGATCCCGGTCATCCCGCCAGACCTGCGTCCCATGGTGCAGCTGGACGGGGGTCGGTTCGCCACCTCCGACCTCAACGACCTGTACCGGCGCGTCATCAACCGCAACAACCGGCTCAAGCGGCTCCTGGACCTGGGGGCGCCGGACATCATCGTCCGCAACGAGAAGCGCATGCTCCAGGAGGCGGTCGACGCCCTCATCGACAACGGCCGGCGGGGCCGCCCGGTGACCGGACCGGGCAACCGTCCCCTCAAGTCGTTGTCCGACATGCTGAAGGGCAAGCAGGGGCGCTTTCGGCAGAACCTCCTGGGCAAGCGGGTCGACTACTCCGGCCGCTCGGTGATCGTGGTGGGGCCGAAGCTCAAGCTCCATCAGTGCGGATTGCCCAAGGAAATGGCGCTCGAGCTGTTCAAGCCGTTCGTGATGAAGAAGCTGGTCAACGACGGCTACGCCCACAACATCAAGTCGGCCAAGCGTATGGTCGAGCGGGTCCGGCCCGAGGTCTGGGACGTGCTGGAGGACGTCATCAAGGAGCATCCCGTGCTGTTGAACCGTGCCCCTACGCTCCACCGCCTCGGGATCCAGGCGTTCGAACCGGTGCTCGTGGAGGGGCGGGCCATCCAGATCCACCCGCTCGTGTGCACGGCGTACAACGCCGACTTCGACGGCGACCAGATGGCGGTGCACGTGCCCCTCTCCGCGGAGGCGCAGGCGGAGGCGCGGGTGCTGATGTTGTCCTCGCACAACATCCTGAACCCCAAGGACGGCCGGCCGGTGGTCACCCCGACCCAGGACATGGTGCTCGGGTCCTACTATCTCACCATCGAGAAGCCGGACGCCAAGGGGACGGGCAAGGTGTTCGCCGATTTGGCGGAGGGCTTGGTAGCCTACCACGAGGGCTTGGTGGACCTGCACGCGCGGGTCAAGATGCGCTTCGACGGCCGGACCATCGAGTCCACCCTGGGCCGGTTCATCTTCAACGAGGCGCTGCCGCCCGAACTGCGGTTCATCGACCGGGTGGTCGACCGCAAGGAGCTGACGCGGCTGGTGTCGGACCTGTTCCGCCGGTTCGGCAACTCCATCACCGCGGACGTGCTCGACAACATCAAGGAACTCGGGTTTACCTACGCCACGCGGGCGGGGACGACCATCTCCATCAGCGACATCGTCGTCCCGCCGGAAAAGGCGGAGATCCTGCGGGAGGCCGAGAACCAGGTCGCCCAGGTCGACCGGCAGTACCGTCGGGGCCTTATCACCCAGGAGGAGCGGTACGAGCGCATCATCGCCATCTGGACCGAGGCCAAGGACAAGGTCACCGAGGCCCTGATGCGCATCCTGGACCCGTTCAACTCGGTGTACATGATGGCGACGTCCGGGGCGCGGGGCAACATCCAGCAGATCTCGCAGCTGGCGGGAATGCGGGGCCTCATGGCCGACCCGTCCGGGCGCATCATCGAGCTGCCCATCCGGGCCAACTTCCGCGAGGGTCTGACCGTGTTGGAGTACTTCACCTCCACCCACGGGGCCCGGAAGGGGCTGGCGGACACGGCGCTCCGGACGGCCGACTCGGGCTACCTGACCCGGCGTCTAGTGGATGTGGCCCAGGACGTGATCGTCCGTGAGGTGGACTGCGGCACGCTGGACGGGATGGACGTCGGGGAGCTCAAGGACGGCGGGCAGGTCATCGAAAGCCTGTACGACCGGATCGTGGGCCGTCTGGCGGCCGAGCCGATCCGCCACCCGGAGACGGGCGAGGTGCTGGTGGACCGCAACCAGGTCATCGACGAGGACATGGCGGAGCGGCTCGTCGGTCTCGGGTTCTCCCGGGTCAAGGTGCGCTCGGTGCTCACCTGCCAGTCCCGTTACGGCGTCTGCGTGGCCTGCTACGGACGGAACCTCGCCACCGGCGCGCTGGTCGAGGTGGGCGAGGCGGTCGGGATTATCGCGGCGCAGAGCATCGGCGAGCCGGGCACGCAGCTCACGATGCGGACCTTCCACATGGGCGGCGTCGCGGGCGACGACATCACCCAGGGTCTGCCCCGGGTGGAGGAGCTGTTCGAAGCGCGCAAGCCCAAGGGGCAGGCGATCATCGCCGAGGTTTCGGGGACCGTCCGCATCGGCGAGAACAAGGGCCGGCGCGAGATCGCGGTGGTGGTCCGCGAGGGGGAGGCCGAGACGTACGTCGTCCCGTTCGGCGCCCGGCTCCGGGTCCACGACGGCGAGACGGTGGAGGCCGGCCAGGAGTTGACGGAGGGGTCCGTCAACCCGCATGACCTGCTGAAGGTCCGGGGACCGCGCGGCGTGCAGGAATACCTCCTGCGGGAGGTGCAGCGGGTCTACCGCCTGCAGGGCGTGGACATCAACGACAAGCACATCGAGGTCATGGTCCGGCAGATGATGCGGAAGCTCAAGGTGGAGGACGCGGGCGACACGGCGCTGCTCCCCGGCGGCCTGGTCGACCGCTTCGAGTTCGAGGCCGAGAATGCCAACGCCTTCGCCCAGGGACTGATGCCGGCCGTGGCCAAGCCGGTGCTGCTCGGGATCACGAAGGCGTCTCTGGCCACCGACTCGTTCTTGTCCGCGGCGTCCTTCCAGGAGACCACGCGCGTGCTCACCGAGGCCTCGATCAAGGGCAAGCGCGATCCGCTGCTCGGCCTGAAGGAGAACGTCATCATCGGCAAGCTGGTGCCGGCGGGGACGGGAATGTCGCGCTACCGCAACATCGCCGTCTACCCGAAGGCGGCGGGCGATACGGGGGAGTCGGAGCCGGAGAACGTCCCGAGCGCGGCGGATTGACAGTCGTGTAGGGCGGTGCTAGTCTTACAAAGTGTGTCTCGGGCGGTCTGGGGCGGTTCCCGGTCCGCCCGAGCAGGAGGCAGGGCGAGGAGGGCTTGTTCGTGTCCGCGGAATTGTTGCGACAACCCCCGCGGCGCGTGGTGGGAGCCAGGCAGACCCTGAAGACGTTGACCCGCGGGGCCGCCTCGGCCGTCTTCGTCGCCCGGGACGCGGATCCGGCCGTCCTGGCGGACGTGCTCAAGGCGGCGGAAGCCCAGAAGGTGCCCGTCCACGCCGTCGAGACGATGGCCGAGCTGGGACGGCAGTGCGGGATCCAGGTCGGCGCCGCGTGCGCCGCCCTCCTGCGGGAGCCGACGGACAGCGCGAAGTAGACAAGGGAGGCCGGTGGAGAACATGCCGACCATCAACCAGCTGATTCGCCACGGGCGCAAGCGCATCCGGCGGAAGTCGTCGGCGCCGGCGCTGGGCAAGAACCCGCAGAAGCGGGGCGTCTGTGTCACCGTGCGGACCGTGACGCCGAAGAAACCCAATTCGGCGCTGCGGAAGGTGGCCAGGGTCCGGCTGACCAACGGGCAGGAGGTCACGGCCTACATCCCCGGCATCGGCCATAACCTCCAGGAGCACTCGGTGGTGTTGGTGCGGGGCGGCCGGGTGCGCGACTTGCCGGGGGTGCGCTACCATATCATCCGCGGCGCGTTGGACACGGCGGGCGTCCAGAACCGCAAGCAGGGCCGTTCCCGCTACGGCGCCAAGCGCACGACGTCCGGGGCCGCGAAGAAGTAGGGGGCGAGGATTGTGCCCAGGCGAGGCAATGTCGTCCAGCGGGAGATTCCGCCGGATCCTGTGTACAATAGCCCGATGGTGGCGAAGCTCATCAACAAGGTCATGATGAGCGGCAAGAAGAGTTTGGCCCAGCGCATCGTCTACCGGGCGTTCGAGAAGGTGGCGGAGCGCACGGGCAAGGATCCGTTGGAGGTATTCGAGGAAGCGGTCAAGAACGCGACGCCGGTGCTGGAGGTCCGGCCGCGCCGGGTCGGCGGAGCCACGTACCAGGTCCCGATGGAGGTCCGGCCGGCCCGTCGGACGTCGCTCGCGCTCCGCTGGCTGGTGCAGTATGCGCGCAACCGCAACGAGAAGGGGATGATTGACCAGCTGGCGGCCGAGATCATCGACGCCAGCCAGGGCACCGGCGGGGCGGTCAAGAAGCGCGACGAGACGCATCGCATGGCGGAGGCCAACAAGGCGTTCGCGCATTACCGGTGGTAGGCGGCCGGCGCACGGCCGAGGCGGTTTCTGAGCAGTGAGGAGAAGGGAGTCCGAGGGATGGCCAGGTCCTTCCCGCTAGAGCGCACCCGCAACATCGGGATCATGGCGCATATCGACGCGGGTAAAACCACCACGACAGAACGGATCCTGTTCTACACCGGCCGGGTCCACAAGTTGGGCGAGGTGCACGAGGGCACGGCCACGATGGACTGGATGGTGCAGGAGCAGGAGCGGGGCATCACCATCACGTCGGCGGCCACGACGACCTTGTGGCGGGATCACCGCATCAACATCATCGACACGCCCGGGCACGTGGACTTCACGGTCGAGGTGGAACGGTCGCTCCGCGTGCTGGACGGGGCCGTGGCGATCTTTGACGCCAAGGGCGGCGTGGAACCGCAGTCCGAGACGGTCTGGCGTCAGGCCGACAAGTACCGGGTCCCGCGCATCGCCTACGTCAACAAGATGGACATCGTCGGCGCGGACTTCATCGGAACCCTGAACCAGATCCGGACCCGCCTCGGGGCCAATCCGGTGGCCATCCAGCTCCCCGTGGGGGTGGAGGACAGCTTCCGGGGTATCGTCGACCTCATCCGCATGCAGGCGTACTTCTACACGGACGACCTGGGCACGCGGGGCGAGTACGTGGACATCCCGGAGGAATTGCGCGACGCGGCCGAGGAGCGGCGCCAGATGCTGCTCGAGGCGGTCGCTGAGGTCGACGACGACCTCATGCTGAAGTTTCTCGAGGGCGAGCCCTTCACGCCGGAGGAGATCCGGATGGGCCTGCGCAAGGGCACGCTCTCGGGCGCGCTGGTCCCCGTCCTGTGCGGATCCTCGTACCGCAACAAGGGGGTCCAGCCGTTGCTCGACGCCATCGTGGACTACCTGCCGTCGCCGCTCGACATCGGTCCGGTGCGGGGTCAGGATCCCAAGACGGGCGAGGAGCTGTGGCGGAAGCCCGACGACCAGGAGCCGTTCTCCGCGTTGGCGTTCAAGATCATGGCCGACCCGTTCGTCGGCAAGCTGGCGTTCTTCCGGGTCTACTCCGGGACGCTCACGGCCGGCTCCTACGTGTACAACGTCACCAAGGGCAAGCGGGAGCGCATCGGGCGGATCCTGCAGATGCACGCCAACCACCGCGAGGAGATCGACGCGGTGTACACGGGCGACATCGCGGCGGCCGTGGGGCTCAAGGACACGGTGACCGGCGACACCCTGGCCGACGAGGAGAAGCCCATCCTCCTCGAGTCGATGCAGTTCCCCGAGCCCGTGATCTCGGTGGCCATCGAGCCCAAGACCAAGGCGGACCAGGACAAGATGGGCACGGCGCTGTCGCGGTTGGCGGAGGAGGACCCGACGTTCCGGATGCACACGGACCCGGAGACGGGGCAGACCATCATCTCCGGCATGGGCGAGTTGCACCTGGAGATCATCGTGGACCGCCTCCTGCGCGAGTTCAAGGTTCAGGCGAACGTGGGCCGGCCGCAGGTTGCCTACAAGGAGACGATCCGGACGGCGGCGGAGGCCGAGGGCAAGTTCATCCGGCAGACGGGCGGCCGGGGGCAGTACGGGCACGTCTGGCTCCGCGTCGAGCCGTTGGAGCCGGGTCAAGGCTTCGAGTTTGTCAACAAGATTGTCGGAGGGGTCGTCCCGCGGGAGTACATCCCGGCCGTGGAGGCGGGGGTGCGCGAGGCGATGCAGACGGGCGTCCTGGCGGGCTATCCGGTCATCGACGTGCGGGTGACTCTCTTCGACGGGTCCTATCACGAAGTGGACTCGAGCGAGATGGCGTTCAAGATTGCCGGATCGATCGGGTTCAAGAACGCCGCCCAGCGCGCGAATCCGGTGCTGCTGGAGCCGATCATGGCCGTCGAGGTCGTGGTCCCCGAGGAATACATGGGTGATGTGATCGGCGACCTGAACGCCCGTCGGGGCCGGATCGAGGGCATGGAGCCGCGCGCGGGCGGGTTGCAGGCCATCCGGGGCTTCGTGCCCCTGGCGGAGATGTTCGGGTACGCGACCGACCTGAGATCCCGCACCCAGGGGCGCGGTACCTACACCATGCAGTTCGCCCGTTACGAGGAGGCCCCCCGGCACGTGGCGGAACAGGTCATGAAGGCACAGGCGGGCAAGGCGGCCCGCTAGGCGGGCGGCGCGCCAGACAGGCAAAGGAGGACGCAGATGGCTAAGAAGAAGTTCGAGCGCACCAAGCCTCACGTCAACGTCGGGACGATCGGCCACGTCGACCACGGCAAGACCACGTTGACCGCGGCCATCACGAAGGTGCTCTCGACCCAGGGCAAGGCGGAGTACACGGCCTACGACCAGATCGACAAGGCGCCGGAGGAGCGCGAGCGGGGGATCACCATCGCGACGGCCCACGTGGAGTACGAGACCGACAAGCGGCACTACGCCCACGTGGACTGCCCGGGCCACGCCGACTACGTGAAGAACATGATCACCGGGGCGGCCCAGATGGACGGCGCCATCCTCGTCGTATCGGCGGCCGACGGACCCATGCCCCAGACGCGGGAGCACATCCTGCTGGCGCGCCAGGTCGGGGTGCCGAACATCGTCGTCTTCCTCAACAAGGCGGACATGGTGGACGACGCCGAGTTGATGGAGCTGGTGGAGCTCGAGGTGCGGGAGCTCCTGTCGAACTACGAGTTCCCGGGCGACGAGGTCCCGGTGGTGCCCGGATCCGCCTTGAAGGCGCTCGAGTGCGGCTGCGGGAAGCGGGACTGCCAGTGGTGCGGCAAGATCTGGGATCTCATGGACGCCGTGGACAACTACATCCCGACGCCCGTGCGCGACGTGGATAAGCCCTTCCTGATGCCCGTGGAGGACACGCACTCCATCACCGGCCGGGGTACCGTGGTGACGGGACGGGTGGAGCGCGGCCAGGTTAAGGTCGGCGACGAGGTGGAGATCGTCGGGCTGCAGGAGAAGGCCACCAAGACGGTCGTCACCGGTGTGGAGATGTTCCGCAAGACGCTCGACGTCGCCGTCGCCGGGGACAACATCGGGTGCCTGCTCCGCGGGGTGGACAAGGACGACGTGGAGCGGGGCCAGGTGCTGGCCAAGCCGGGCAGCATCCATCCGCACACCGCGTTCGAGGCCGAGGTCTACGTCCTCACCAAGGAGGAGGGCGGGCGCCACACACCGTTCTTCAACGGGTACCGGCCGCAGTTCTACTTCCGGACCACGGACGTGACGGGCGTGGTGCACCTGCCGGAGGGTATCGAGATGGTCATGCCCGGGGATAACGTCCGGCTCAACGTGGAACTGATCGCGCCCATCGCCATGGAGGAAGGCCTCCGGTTCGCCATCCGGGAGGGCGGTCGCACGGTCGGCGCGGGCGTCGTGACGGCCATCAAGGCGTAGGTAGGGGAAGGCGCGTGGCTATGGCCCAGCAGCAGAAGATCCGGATCCGGCTCAAGGCGTTCGATCACGAGGTGCTGGACCAGTCGGCCCAGCGCATCGTGGAGACGGCGCGGCGCAACGGGGCGGCGGTGTCCGGGCCCATTCCGCTGCCGACGGAGAAGCGGGTGTACACCGTACTGACCGCCCCCAACGGGGAGAAGGACATCCGGGAGCAGTTCGAACGGCGGATCCACAAACGGCTCATCGACATCATGGACCCGAGCCAGAAGACCGTGAACGCGCTCATGCGCCTCGACCTGCCGGCCGGCGTGGACATCGAAATCAAGCTGTAGGCGGGGATGGGCATGAAGGGCATGATAGGCCAGAAGCTGGGCATGACCCAGATCTTCGATGAGGAAGGGCGGGCGATTCCCGTCACCGTCATCCTGGCCGAACCCAACCGCGTGGTGCGCAAGCGCACCCTGGAGCGGCACGGCTACGAGGCCGTTCAGCTCGGCGTGGGCTTCATCCGGCCGCATAAGGTCAAGCGCCCCCAGCTCAAGGAGTTTGAGAAGCTCGGGATGGAGCCCGTCCGGTGGCTGAGGGAGTTCCGCCTGCCCGGCGCCGCCGACCTCAAGGAGGGCGACGTCATCCGGGTCGAGGACGCCTTTCAGCCGGGCGATTGGGTCGACGTGACCGGAACCTCGCGGGGCAAGGGGTTCGCCGGCCCGATCAAGCGGTGGGGCTTCCACCGTGGCCCCATGAGCCACGGATCGAAGTATCACCGTGGACCGGGATCGCTAAACGCGCGGATGTCCGGGGGCGGCGGCCGCGTCTTCAAGGGCCGCAAGATGGCCGGGCACCTCGGCCATGAGCGGGTGACGGTGCTGAAGCTGCGCGTGGAGCGGGTGGATCCGGGCAGGAACCTCCTGCTGGTGCGCGGGGCGGTGCCCGGGCCACGGCACGGGCTGGTGCTCATCCGGGAATCGGTCAAGCGGCCCCGCGCCGGGGCGGCGGAAGGGAGGCGGCCGTGATGCCGAAGGTCACGGTGCTGAACCTCCAGGGAGAACCGGTCGAGGAGTTGGAGCTGTCCGAACGGGTGTTCGCGGCACCGGTCAACCCCCACCTCCTCCATCAGGCGGTCGTGTTCTACCTGCGTAACCAGCGGGCGGGGACGGCGGCCACCAAGACGCGGGGCATGGTGCGGGGCGGCGGCCGCAAGCCGTGGAAGCAGAAGGGGACGGGACGCGCGCGGCAGGGGAGCATCCGGGCGCCGCAGTGGCGGGGTGGTGGCGTGGTTTTCGGACCCCACCCGCGCGACTACTACGTGCGCTGGCCGCAGAAGATGCGGCAGGCGGCCATCCGTCAGGCGCTGTCGGCGAAGCTCCAGAGCGGCGAGTTGACCGTGGTGGACTCGCTGGCGCTGCCGGAGATTCGAACCAAGCAGGTCGTCGGCGCGCTGAAGCGTCTGCGCGCGGAGGACGGGGCGCTGTTCGTGACCCGGGGGCCCGAGCCGAACCTCAAGCTGTCGGCCCGCAACATTCCCCGGGTGGACACGACGACGGCGAACAGCCTCAACGCGTACACGCTGCTGCGCTATCCGCGGGTCATCCTGGCCAAGGATGCGGTGGCCGCCATCGAGGAGGTGTTCGGGTCGTGAGGTCCCCGTACGACATCCTCATTCGGCCCATCATCACGGAGGCCAGCACGGACGCCCAGCAGCTCAACAAGTACACCTTCGAGGTGGCGCCGGACGCGAACAAGATTGAGATCCGGCGGGCGGTGGAGGAGATCTTCAAGGTCCACGTCGTCAAGGTGAACACGCTCTGGCGGCGCGGCAAACCCAAGCGTCGGGGCCGGATCGTCGGCCGGACGCCGGACCGGAAGAAGGCCATCGTCACGCTCCGTCCCGGCGAGACCATCGAACTGTTCAACCAGTAGGAGGCACGAGCATGCCGGTCCGCAAATTGAAGCCGACCTCTCCCGGCGTGCGGCAGATGACGGTGGCGGACTTCTCCGAGCTCACCAAGAAGGAGCCGGAGAAGAGCCTCCTCGAGCCGCTGAAGAAGAAGGGCGGCCGGAACGTGCACGGGCGGATCACGGTCCGCCATCGCGGCGGCGGCCACAAGCGCATGTACCGCCGGATCGACTTCAAGCGGGACAAGGTCGGCATTCCGGCGACGGTCACGGCCATCGAGTACGACCCGAACCGGAGTGCGCGGATCGCCCTGCTGCAGTACGACGACGGCGAGAAGCGGTACATTTTGGCGCCGCTCGGGCTGAAGGTCGGTGACCGGGTGCAGAGCGGGGAGGGGGCGGAGATCCGTCCGGGCAACGCCCTGCCGCTCAAGGACATCCCTGTGGGCACCCTGGTGCACAACATCGAGTTGGAGCCCGGACGGGGCGGCCAGATCGTCCGGGCCGCCGGCACCGCGGCCCAGCTCATGGCCAAGGAGGAGCGTTACGCGCTGTTGCGCCTGCCATCCGGCGAGCTGCGCCGGGTGTTGGTGCGGTGCAAGGCGACGGTGGGCCAGGTGGGCAACGTCGACCACGAGAACATCTCCCTCGGGAAGGCCGGGCGGAGCCGTTGGCTCGGCCGTCGGCCGGCGGTCCGAGGGGTGGCCATGAACCCGATCGACCACCCGCACGGCGGCGGCGAGGGGAAGGCGCCCATCGGGCGGCCGCATCCGGTGACGCCGTGGGGGAAACCCGCCCTCGGGGTCAAGACGCGGAAGAAGCACAAGCCCTCGGACCGGCTCATTGTGCGGCGCCGCAAGTAGGAGGGGGCCATGGGACGGTCAGTCAAGAAGGGGCCTTTTGTCGAGGCGAGCCTGCTGAAAAAGATCCAGGCCATGAACGAGAAGCGGGAGAAGCGCGTCATCCGGACATGGTCACGGGACTCGACCATCATCCCGGAGATGGTGGGGCATACCATCGCGGTGCACAACGGGCGCCAGCACGTGCCCATCTACATCTCCGAGGAGATGGTGGGGCACAAGCTGGGCGAGTTCGCGCCGACGCGCACGTTCAAGGGACACGGCGACCGGACCGAGCGGTCGACCGCCCTGAAGTAGGAGGTGCCGCATGAAGGCAGCGACGACGCCGGTTCCCGAGGCGCGGGCCATCGTGCGGGGCGTGCGGATCAGCCCGCGCAAGGTCCGCATCGTGGTCGACCTGGTCCGCGGCCGGTCGGTCCCGGACGCCTTGGCGGTGCTGCGGCACACCCCCAAGCGGGCGTCGCGGGTCGTGGCCAAGCTCATCCAGAGCGCGGCGGCCAACGCGGTCAATAACCACGACATGGACGGGCGGGACCTGTACGTGCACGCCATCTGGGTGGACGGAGGGCCCATCATGAAGCGGTTCCACCCGCGGGCGCGGGGGCAGTTGTTCCCCATCCTCAAGCGGACCAGCCATGTCACGGTCGTCCTGCGGGAGCGACACGCCCGGTAAGGGGGGGAGACGGTGGGTCAGAAGATACATCCCAAGGGACTACGCCTGGGGATCATCAAGGATTGGGATTCCCGTTGGTACGGGACCCGCAAGACGACGCCGGCCCTGCTCCTGGAGGATCGGGCGATCCGGCAACACATCAAGAAGAAGCACTACAACGCGGGCATAAGCCGCGTGGAGATCGAGCGCGGGGCGTCCAACCGGCTCCGCATCACGGTCCACACCGGTAAGCCCGGAATGGTCATCGGCAAGGGCGGCGTGGGCGTCGAAGCCCTGCGCAAGGAGTTGGAGGCGCTGACGAAAAAGTCGGTGAACCTCAACGTGGTGGAGGTCAAGAACCCCGAGACCGACGCCCAGCTGGTGGCGGAGAGCGTGGCGTCCCAACTGGAGAAGCGCATCTCCTTCAAGCGGGCCATGAAGCAGGCCGTGCAGCGGGCCATGCGGCAGAACGCCCGGGGCATCAAGGTGGCCGTGGCCGGGCGCCTGGGCGGCGCGGAGATCGCGCGGCGGGAGTGGACGTGGGAAGGGTCCATTCCGTTGCACACGCTGCGGGCCGACATCGACTACGGATTCGCCGAGGCGCACACGACCTACGGGGTGATCGGGGTCAAGGTGTGGATCTACAAGGGCCAGGTGCTGCCGGGACAGGTGCGGCGCCGGCCGGCGGCGGAAGGGAGCCGGTAGCATGCTGGCACCGAAGCGCGTGAAGTGGCGCAAGCAGCACAAGGGATCCCTCAAAGGCCGGGCGATGAAGGGCAACCGGGTGGTCTTCGGGGAGTACGGCCTGCAGGCCCTGGAGGCGGCATGGGTGACGGATCGGCAGATCGAGGCGGCCCGTGTCGCACTGACCCGGTACATCCGGCGCGGCGGGAAGGTGTGGATCACCATCTTTCCGGACCGCCCGATGACCAAGAAGCCCGCGGAGACCCGAATGGGGAGCGGCAAGGGGAGCCCCGAGTACTGGGTGGCGGTAGTCAAGCCGGGGCGGGTGATGTTCGAGCTGGCCGGTGTCCCCGAAGCCGTGGCGCGTGAGGCGATGCGGCTCGCGTCGCACAAGCTGCCCATCCGGACGCGGTTCATCAAGCGTGAGGAGGCAGGTGAGGCGGCCCGTGAAGGCTAAGGAAGTCCGCGAGCTGTCGGACCAGGAGCTTCACGAGAAACTCAAGCAACTCAAGGCCGAGCTGTTCAACCTGCGGTTTCAGCACGCGACCATGCAGCTCGAGAATCCGATGCGGATCCGGCAGGTCAAGCGGGACATCGCCCGGGTGCACACCATCCTGACCGAGCGCGCCCGGTCGCTGCGATAGCAAGGGGGGATGGGTGTGGAACGCCGGTACGGCAATCAGAAGGTGCGGATCGGGCGGGTGGTCAGCGACAAGATGGACAAGACCGTTGTCGTGGCCGTCGAGCGGCTGGTCGCTCATCCGCTGTACAAGCGCCGGATCCGCCGCACGAAGAAGTTCAAGGCCCACGACGAGCACAACGCCTGCCGGACGGGTGACACGGTCAAAATTGTGGAGACGCGCCCGCTGTCAAAGGAGAAGCGATGGCGGGTGGTCGAGATTTTGAGCCGCGCCGAGCAGTAGGACGACCGGCGCGGCGGCAAGGAGGACGGCGCCGTGATACAGCCTCAGACGCGGCTGACGGTGGCGGACAACACCGGGGCCAAGGAACTGATGTGTATTCGCGTGCTGGGCGGGTCGTTCCGCCGCTATGGCAACATCGGCGACGTGATCGTCGCGTCGGTCAAGCAGGCGGCGCCCGGCGGCATGGTCAAGAAGGGGGACGTGGTGCGCGCCGTGGTTGTGCGCACGAAAAGCGGTGTCCGGCGCCCGGATGGGTCCCGGATCCGCTTCGACGACAACGCGGCGGTCATCCTGCGCGACGCCCACGAACCGCGGGGCACCCGGATCTTCGGGCCGGTGGCACGGGAACTCAGGGACCGCGAGTTCATGAAGATCATCTCACTCGCGCCCGAAGTGCTGTAGCCCGTGGAGAGAGGGGTGGCCATGCGCATCAGGACCGGTGACACGGTCGAGGTCATCGAGGGGAAGGACCGGGGCAAGCGGGGGACGGTCATCCGGGCGCTCCCCAAAGAGAACCGGGTGGTCGTGGAGAAGGTCAACCTGGTGAAGAAGCACGTGAGGCCCAACCCTCGCACGATGGAGGGGGGCATCGTGACCCAGGAGGCGCCCATCCATGTCTCCAACGTGATGATCGTGTGTCCCGCCTGCAAGAAGCGGACGCGCATCGCGATGACCTTTACGGCCGAGGGCAAGAAGCAGAGGACGTGTAAGAAATGCGGCAAGCCGCTCTCCTAGCGGCGGGGGAAGGACAGGCGACCGAGGCATGGCGATTGAGTCGGCACTGAAGGAACGGTACGACCGCGAGGTGGCGGACGCGCTCCAGGAGCGCTTCCACTACAAGAACCGCATGGAGATTCCCCGGCTGGTCAAGGTCGTCGTCAACATGGGTGTCGGCGACGCCGTGGGCAACCCGAAGCTCTTGGACGCGGCCGTGGCCGACCTCACGGCGATCACGGGGCAGAAGCCGCTCGTGACGCGGGCCAAGCGGTCCGTCGCCTCCTTCAAGGTGCGGGCGGGCATGCCCATCGGAGCGAAGGTGACCCTCCGGGGCCAGCGCATGTACGACTTCCTGGAGAAGTTGTTCTACGTCGCGCTGCCGCGCGTGCGCGACTTCCGCGGGCTGTCGCAACGGGGGTTCGACGGGCGCGGCAACTACACCCTGGGGATCCGCGAGCAGCTGATCTTCCCCGAGATCCAGTACGACAAGGTCGAGAAGGTCCGGGGCATGGACATCACCATCGTCACGTCGGCGAAGACGGACGAAGAGGCCAAGGAACTGCTCACGCGGCTCGGGATGCCGCTCGCCCCCGGCCAGTAGGCCCGGAGGGACGGCGGTCGGATCCCGGAAGGAGGCACGATGGCCAAAAAGTCGCTTATTGCGAAGGCCAAGCGGACCCCGAAGTACAAGGTCCGCAAGTATCACCGCTGCCAGATCTGCGGCCGTCCGCACGCCTACATCCGCGATTTCGGCTTGTGCCGGCTCTGCTTCCGTGAGCTGGCGCACCGCGGCGAAATTCCGGGCGTGAAGAAGGCGAGCTGGTAGGTGAAGGAGGAGGACCGCAACATGGTGGGCCGCCCTGAGCCGGACGACGGCGGATCGCATCGCGGCGAGGGTCGGCGTCCCGAGCGGACGCCGGCGGGCATGGCGTCGAAAGGATCCGGCACGCCGCGGGTCGTGTCCGGTCCGGGGGGCCGGAGGGCCTCGGGAAGGAGGGGATACTGCATGACCGACCCGATTGCGGATATGTTGACGCGCATCCGGAACGCCAACACCGTATACCGGGATCACGTGGACGTCCCCATGTCCAAGATGAAGAAAGCCCTGGCTCAGATTCTCAAGGACGAAGGGTTTATCCGGGATTACGAGATCATCGAGGACGGGGTGCGCGGCACCATCCGCATCTACTTGAAGTACGGCCCGAATCGGGAAAAGGTCATCACGGGCCTCAAGCGCATCTCGAAGCCCGGGCTCAGGGTTTATGCGCCCCACGACAAGCTGCCCCGGGTCCTGGGCGGCCTGGGGATCGCCGTCATCTCCACCTCGCGGGGCGTGATGACGGACCGCGAGGCGCGACGGCAGCACGTCGGGGGCGAGGTCCTGGCGTACATCTGGTAAGGCGGCCCGGAGAGAACCGCAGGCTCCACTCCGGACGGGTCGTCGGGGGACGCGCCCGCCGGTACCGGGAGAACGGGCCGCGACAATGGAGGAGGCAGTATGTCACGAGTCGGCAAGATGCCCATCGCCGTGCCGGCCGGAGTGACGGTGACCGTCTCGGGGCAGACGGTGGTCGTCTCGGGGCCGAAGGGCCGGCTTGAGCGCACGCTCAACCCGGAAGTGACGGTCGAGGTGGCCGACGGCGTGGTGCGGGTGAAGCCCGCGCGCGACCCGGAGGAACCGCGGGTGGCGGCCCAGTGGGGTCTCGGGCGGAGCCTCGTGGCCAACATGGTGGAGGGCGTCTCGAAGGGGTTCGAGCGGACTCTGGAACTCTCCGGCGTCGGCTACCGGGCC
Organism: Actinomycetes bacterium; assembly: GCA_023565505.1. Taxonomy (GTDB): domain Bacteria; phylum Bacillota; class Sulfobacillia; order Sulfobacillales; family JAIMBI01; genus JAIMBI01. The sequence goes on from JAIMBI010000001.1 coordinate 71,494, forward strand.
AGCAAGCAGGGCACCGACCTGGTGCTCACGGTGGGATTCTCCCATCCCGTGCGCATCACGCCGGGGCCGGGGCTGGAGATCGACGTGCCGAACCCCACGACGATCGTGGTGCGGGGCTACGACAAGGAAGCCGTGGGCGCGCTGGCCGCGCGGATCCGGGCTGTCCGGCCCCCCGAGCCGTACAAAGGCAAGGGGATTCACTACGCGGGGGAACGGATCCGGCGCAAGGTCGGCAAGACCGGCAAGAAGTAGAGGGTGTAAGAGTGTACGCGCGATTTAATCGGAACGCGGCCCGCAAGAAGCGACACCTCCGGATCCGGGCGAAGGTCTCGGGGACCCCGGAACGGCCGCGGCTGAACGTGTTCCGGTCCAACCAGCACATCTACGCCCAGGTCATCGACGACGTGGCCGGCGTCACGTTGGCGGCGGCCAGCACGCTCGAGGAGCCCATCAAAGCGCTGCCGGGCGGGCTCACCGTGGAGAAGGCGGCAGCCGTGGGGCGACTGGTCGGCGAACGGGCCCGGGCCAAGGGCATCCGGCAGGTGGTCTTCGACCGCGGCGGCTACAAGTATCACGGTCGCGTCAAGGCGCTGGCGGACGGCGCCCGCGAGGCCGGACTCGAATTCTGAGCGACAGCCGGGAGGGATAGCGTGGCGAGGGCGGACGAACCGACGCGGGTGGACCGCGGCGATCGGGGCGAGAAGAGCGAACTCAAAGAGAAGGTCGTGTCCATAAACCGCGTGGCCAAGGTGGTCAAGGGCGGGCGGCGGTTCAGCTTCAGCGTGGTGGTGGTCGTAGGCGACGGCGACGGCCACGTGGGCGCCGGGTTGGGCAAGGCCGCCGAGATTCCCGATGCGATCCGCAAGGGGATCGAGGACGCGAAGAAGCATATGGTCGAAGTGCCGCGGGTGGGGACGACCATCCCGCACCAGGTGGTCGGCACCTTCGGGGCCGGTCGGGTGCTGCTCAAGCCCGCTTCGCCCGGGACGGGCGTCATCGCCGGGGGCGCCGTGCGCGCCGTGGTCGAGCTGGCCGGGATCCAGGACATCCTGAGCAAGTCCCTCGGCACGACCAATCCCAACAACGTCGTCCGCGCGACGATGGAAGGTTTGAAGCAGTTGAAGCACGTGGAGCGGGTCGCCCGACTGCGCGGCAAGTCCGTCGAGGAGCTGGGAGGCAGGCGGTATGGCCGGACGTCTTAAGATTACGCTGGTCAAGAGCCCCATCGGCTACGCGTGGGATCAGCGCGATACCGTGCGGGCCCTGGGCCTCCGGAAGATGTGGCATTCCGTGGTGAAGGCCGACACCCCGGACATCCGCGGCATGATCCGCAAGGTCCAGCATCTGGTGCGGGTGGAGCCGTTGCCGGAGTCGCCCGAAGGAGGGCAGGACGCGTGAGACTGCACGAACTGAAGCCGGCGCCGGGGTCCAAGACGAAGAAGACCCGGCGCGGTCGGGGCATCGGATCCGGCCTGGGCAAGACCGCCGGGCGCGGACAGAAGGGGCAGAAGGCGCGTTCAGGGGGCGGAGTCCGTCCGGGCTTCGAAGGGGGCCAGATGCCGCTCGTGCGGCGGCTGCCCAAGCGCGGGTTCAAGAATCCCTTCCGCGTGGAGTACGAGGTGGTCAACGTCGGGCAGCTCAACATCTTCGAGCCGGGCACGGAGGTGACGCCCGAACTCCTGCGCGCCCGTCGCCTGGTCCGGCGCGACCTGCCGGTGAAAATCCTGGGCGAGGGGGAGCTGGATCGGCCGCTCGTCGTCCGGGCGCAGGCCTTCTCGGCCTCGGCGCGGGAGAAGATCGTCGCGGCGTCGGGTACCGCCGAGGTGATCTGACATGGCCACCCGGGCCAGCCAGGCCGCCAACCTGGTCAACGCGTTCCGCGCCAGCCAACTGGGCCGCCGACTCCTGGTGACCATCCTGGCCTTGGCGGTCTTCCGGCTGGGAGCGCACGTCGCGCTGCCGGGCGTCGACACGACGGTCATCCAGTCGCTGTTCAACTCGAGCGCCACCATCTTCGCCCTGCTGAACCTCTTCTCGGGGGGAGCCACCGCGACGCTGTCCCTGTTCGCGATGAGCATCATCCCCTACATCAACGCGTCCATCATCATGCAACTGATGACGGTGGTCATCCCCAAGGTGGAGGAGTGGTCGAAGGAGGGCGAGGAGGGATACCGGCAGATTACCAAGTATACCCGGTGGGGCACGCTGGTGCTCGGCCTCCTGCAGGCCGGAGGCGTGTCCTACTACCTTTCGCACTACACCTACCAGGGGCGGCCGGCGTTCGTCCACCCCGGCCTCGGCAGCATCCTCCTCACGACGTTGCTCCTCACCGCGGGGACGGTGCTGCTGATGTGGATCGGGGAGCAGATTACGGACAAGGGCGTCGGTAACGGCATCTCACTGCTGGTGTTCTTCGGCATCATCTCCCGGCTGCCGTACACGGCCCAGCAGGTCGGCAGCTACCTGGCCGCCGGGGTGACCCCGGTGGCGGCCATCGTGGGGTTCCTGGCGGCGGCCATCGTCATCGTGGGGGCGGTGGTGTACGTCAACGAGGGTTACCGACGCATCGCCATCCAGTACCCCAAGCGGGTCGTGGGGCGACGGATGTACCAGGGAGGGACCACCCACCTGCCCATCCGGGTCAACCAGGCCGGCGTCATCCCGGTCATCTTCGCCATCTCGCTCCTCCTGCTGCCGTACACCGTGGCGCAGTTCGTCAAGCCGGCGTGGCAGACGTGGTTGCAGCAGAACTTCAGCTTCGTGTCCTGGCCGTACATCGTGCTTGAGTTCTTCCTGGTCATCGTCTTCACGTTCTTCTACACGCAGGTCGTCTTTAAGCCGGACGACATCGCCGACAACCTGAAGAAGGCGGGCGGGTTCATCCCCGGCATCCGGCCGGGTCGGCCGACCGCCGAGTTCCTGGCCCGCGTCAGCGGTCGGCTGACCTGGGCCGGAGCCTTGTTCCTGGCCGTCATCTCGGTCCTGCCGAGCTTCGTGGTGATGGTGATGCAGATCCCGGTCCTGTACTTCGGGGGCACGTCCCTCCTCATCCTGGTCGGCGTGGCCCTCGACACGTTGAAGCAGATGCAGTCCCACCTCCTCATGAGGAACTACCAGGGGTTCATGCGCTCGTAGGCCGGGGGGACGGCGCGGCGCGGACGGAGAAGGGAGCGACACGTATGAGGCATGCGCGGCGGGTGGCGCGCCCCGTCAGGGGGAGCGCGCGATGAACGTGGTTCTGCTGGGGCCGCCCGGCGCGGGCAAGGGCACGCAGGCGGTCCGGCTGGCGGCACACTTCGGGCTGGCTCATGTCGCCACCGGCGACCTCTTCCGGCAGAATCTCCGGGAGGGTACGCCGCTGGGCCTGGAGGCCCGGCGGTACATGGATCAGGGGCTCTTGGTGCCCGACTCGGTCACGGTCGCGATGGTCGAGGCGCGGATCGATCAACCGGATGCCCAGGCGGGGTTCGTGCTCGACGGGTTCCCGCGGAATCTGGCGCAGGCGGAAGCCTTGGACCGGATGCTGGCCGGCCGGCACCGCCGGCTGGACCGCGTGCTGGCTTTGGTGGTCGACCGCGAGGCGCTCATCCGGCGCCTGACCGGCCGCTGGATCTGTCCCTCCTGTCAGGCGACGTACCACGTGGAGTTCAACCCGCCGCGCATCCCGGGCGTCTGTGACCGGTGCGGGACGGGCTTGGTCCAGCGGGCGGACGATTCGCTGGAGACGGTGACGAAACGCCTGGCGGTCTACGAGGAGGAGACCGCCCCCCTGGTGGCCTTCTACCGGCATCGCGAGATCCTCACGGAAGTCGACGGGATGGGCGCGGTGAACGACGTGACCGCCCGACTGGTCGGGGTCCTCGGTGGTTGAACTCAAAAGTCCGGCGGAACGCGAACGGATGCGCGAGGCGGGCCGGGTGGTGGCCGAGGTGCTGCAGATCCTGGCGGCCGCGGTCCGACCGGGTCTCCCGACGTTGGAGCTGGACCGCCTGGCGGAGCGGGAGATCCGGCGCCGGGGGGCGCGGCCCGTCTTCAAGGGATATCAGGCGCGCCCGGGCCAGCCCGGATATCCGGCCAGCGTGTGCGTCTCCGTCAACGACGAAGTCGTGCACGGGATTCCCGGGCCCCGCCGCCTGCGCGAAGGCGACTTGGTCAGCCTGGACCTGGGCGCCGAGGTCGGCGGCCTGATGGGGGACGCCGCCCTGTCGGTTTTCGTGGGCGCCCCGCCCGACGCGGAGGCCGAACGGCTCTGGCGGGTCACGCGGGAGGCGTTGGACGCGGGGATCCGGGCCGTCCGCGTGGGCGGCCACATCGGGGACATCGGGGCCGCGGTGCAGCGGGTGGTGGAGGGTGCAGGGTTCTCCGTCGTGCGCGAGTTCGTGGGCCACGGAATCGGGCGGGCCCTACACGAAGACCCCCAGGTGCCGAACTACGGCCTTCCCGGTCGCGGTCCCCGAATCCGGCCGGGCATGGCTCTGGCCATCGAGCCGATGGTGAACGCGGGGGACTGGCCCGTCGAGGTGTTGGAGGACGGGTGGACGGCCGTCACCCGCGACGGAAGCCTGTCCTGTCACTTCGAGCATACCGTGTTCGTCGGGGAGGACGGGGTGGAGGTGCTGACCGCCCTTCCGGAATCTTGAACGGGTGTAGTAGAATAAGTGATTGGTCACGCCAGTTGATGGCGTCTCGTACGGTGATCGCTTCGCAGGGTGTCCGGACGCGGAGGACGTCCGGCCGACCGCGCGCGGGGCGAGGCGCAGGCGGCGGGGCGGCCGGGCCCCGTGCATCGGACGCGCGGCGAGCACGAAAGGAGGGAGGCGGGATGGCCAAGGACGACGCCATCGAGGTCGAAGGGACGGTCATCGAGCCGTTGCCCAACGCCATGTTCCGGGTGGAGCTGGCCAACGGGCACAAAGTGCTGGCGCACGTCTCCGGGAAGATACGGATGCACTTCATCCGGATCCTGCCAGGGGACAAAGTGACAGTGCAGCTGTCACCGTACGATTTGACCCGCGGCCGCATCACCTACCGGTACAAGTAGGGAACGGGGCGGCCGACGGGAGGAGGGACGGCAATGAAGGTCCGAGCGTCGGTCAAGCCGATGTGCGAGAAATGCAAGGTCATCAAGCGGCACGGCCGTATCCTCGTCATTTGCGAGAATCCGAAGCACAAGCAGGCCCAGGGTTGACGGTGAGCGGGGGACGGAGAGCGAGAGCGACGAAGGAGGGTGGGCATGGCCCGAATCGCCGGGATTGACTTGCCGCGCGACAAGCGGATCGAGGCGGCGCTGCCGTACATCTACGGCATCGGTTGGACGACGGCGCGGCGGATCTTGGAGGCCAGCGGGGTGAATCCCGACACGCGGGTCCGCGACCTCACGGAGGAAGAGGTGTCGCGGATTCAGCGGGTCATCGACCGGGACTACCGGGTCGAAGGGGACCTGCGCCGGGAGGTCCAGCTCAACATCAAGCGGCTCATCGACATCGGGTGCTACCGGGGCCTCCGGCATCGGCGCGGGCTGCCGGTGAGGGGTCAGCGGACCAAGACGAACGCGCGGACGCGCAAGGGACCGCGGCGCACTGTCGGCGTCAAGCGCAAGAAGTAGCGGGATTCGCCCGGACGGCGACGGTCGGGGCGCGATGCACAGCCGGGGAGCGAGACAAGAACAGTCCGAGACGGAAGGAGGAGACGGATGCCCACGCGCCGAGCCGGTAAGACGAAACGGCGGGATCGCCGCCACATCGACCGCGGCATCGCCCACATCCGTTCCACGTTCAACAACACCATTGTCACGATTTCCGACCCGCAGGGGAACACGCTGGCCTGGTCGTCGGCGGGCCAAGCCGGTTTCAAGGGTTCCCGGAAGAGCACGCCCTTTGCCGCGCAGATGGCGGCGGAGAACGCCGCCCGCCAGGCGATGGAGTATGGTGTGAGGGAAGTCGAGGTGTTCGTCAAGGGACCGGGGGCCGGCCGGGAAGCCGCAATCCGATCGCTGCAGGCGGCAGGGCTCGAGGTCAGTCTGATCAAGGACGTGACCCCGATCCCGCACAACGGGTGTCGGCCGCCGAAGCGGCGGCGCGTGTAGGCCCAAGACCGGGGAAAGGGGAGAGCAAGGCGGATCATGGCGCGTTATACCGGTCCCGTGTGCCGGCTGTGTCGGCGCGAGGGCACCAAGCTTTACCTGAAGGGTGAGAAGTGTTACACCGACAAGTGCCCCGTCGTGCGACGGCCGTTCCCGCCGGGGCAGCACGGGCAGGCGCGGCGCAAGCTGTCCGAGTACGGTGTCCAGCTGCGGGAGAAGCAGAAGCTGCGGCGGACGTACGGCGTGCTCGAAGGGCAGTTCCGGCGCTACCTGGACAAGGCGTCGCGGAAGACCGGCGTCACGGGCACGACCCTGCTCCAGTTGCTCGAACGGCGGCTCGACAACGTCGTGTACCGCATGGGCTTCGCCTCGTCCCGGGCCGAGGCGCGCCAGCTCGTGCGGCACGGGCATTTCACGGTGAACGGGCGCAAGGTCGACATCCCGTCCTTTTCGACGCGACCGGGGGACGTCATCGCCGTGCGCGAGTCGAGCCGGGACAAAGGTCGTTTCAAGGAAGTACGCGAGTCCGCCCCGCGGGGGGTACCGGCCTGGCTCGAGGTGGATCGCCCCGCCCTCAAAGGGACCGTGGTGCGTCTGCCGAGTCGGGAAGAGATCGACGTACCGGTGCAGGAGCACCTCGTCATCGAGCTGTACTCCCGGTAAGCGCGTAGGGCGGGAGAAGGGGGGACGTAGCCCTGAGCGGGCTGGTCATGACCGAAATCGAAAGGCAGAAGCCGGAGATCCGGCGGGTGGACGACGGGAGCCGACCGAACTACGGGGAGTTCGTCGTCGAGCCGCTGGAGCGCGGTTACGGCATCACGCTGGGCAATTCGCTGAGGCGGGTCCTCCTCTCGTCCCTGCCCGGCAGCGCCGTGACGTCGGTGCGGATCGAAGGCGTGCTGCATGAGTTCTCGGTGGTGCCGGGGGTCGTGGAGGACACCACCGACATCGTGATCAACATCAAACAGCTGGCGCTCAAGTTGTACGGCGAGGATAGCCGCATCATCCGGATCGAGAAGGACGGCCCCGGAGTGGTGACGGCGGGCGACATCATCGCGGACGCCGACGTGGAGATCGTCGATCCGAGCCAGGTGATCGCCCACCTCGACGAGGGAGCCCACCTCGCCATGGAGATGACGGTGGAACGCGGCCGCGGCTACGTGCCGGCCGACAAGAACAAGAAGCCGGACGCCGCGCTCGGGGTGATTCCGGTCGACTCGCTCTTCAGCCCGGTCCGACGGGTCAACTGGCGCGTCGAGAACACGCGGGTCGGCCACATCACGGACTACGACCGGCTGACCCTGGAGGTCAGCACGAACGGGACCATCACCCCCGAGGAGGCCGTCTCCATGGGGGCCAAGATCCTGGCCGACCACCTGCGGCTGTTCATCGACCTGAGCGACATGGCGGACAGCGTGGAGATCGGCGTTGACCGCGAGGAGGACAAGCGGGACCGGCTCCTGGAGATGCCCATCGAGGAACTCGACCTGTCCGTGCGGTCCTTCAACTGCCTGAAGCGGGCCGGCATCAACACCGTCGGCGAACTGACCAACAAGACGGACGAGGACATGATGAAGGTCCGCAACCTGGGCAAGAAGTCGCTCGAAGAGGTCAAGGAGAAGCTCGCCGCGCTCGGCCTGAGCCTCAAGCCGTCGGAGGATTGAGGGACTCGCCGGCCGTCGCGGCGCGCAGCGGACAGGACGCGGACAGCCGAAACTGCCGAAGGAGAGACGAAGTGTCATGCCCGGGTTTCGAAAGTTGGGCCGACCGGCCGACCAGCGCCGCGCCATGCTGCGCAATCTGGTGACGTCGTTGTTCCGGTACGAGCGGATCACCACCACCGAGACGCGGGCCAAGGAGGCGCGGGTCGCGGCGGAGCGGCTGGTCACGCTGGCGAAGCAGGGGGATCTGCACGCCCGGCGGCTTGCGGCCGCCTACCTGTTGGACGAAGAGGTGCTGCGGAAGTTGTTCGACACGATCGGGCCGCGGTACGCCGACCGGCAAGGCGGCTACACCCGCATCGTGCGGACGGGTCCACGGCGCGGCGATGCGGCCCCCATGGCGATTCTGGAGTTGGTCTGAGAGCGGGTATGGCTGCCGTCGTGTTGCAGCACGTGACGGTCGCCTTCGGCCCTTCCCCGGCACTCGCCGGAATCGACCTGGTGGTCGAGGCCGGCGAGTGCGTTGCGCTTATGGGCGCCAACGGTTCCGGCAAGTCGGTGCTGCTGCGCGCGGTCGCCGGGGCGGTGCCGCTTGGTGCCGGACGCATCACCGTGCTCGGCCACGCGCCGGGAACGGTCCCCCCCGGGCAGCTCGCCTTCCTGCCGCAGGACCCCGATGCCGGACTGGTTGGCGTGACCGTCGCCGATCACTTCCGGTTGGGCCGGGGCGGGGAGGATGCCGCGCGGTGGGGGGAGGCGGCCCGACGCATGGGCCTGGGCCCCTGGTGGGACCGTCCGGTGGACGTCCTGTCCGGGGGGGAGAAGCAGCGGGTCGCCATGGCCGCGTGGCTGGTCGGGGACGCCCGGGTCTGGCTGCTCGACGAACCCGCCGCCTGGTTGGATGCCGAGGGCGCCCTTAAGGTGCGTGACGCCGTGGCGGAACTGCGACGGGACGGGGCCACCATCCTGTGGGCCACGCACGACCCGGAGGACGCCCGGGAGGCCGATCGGGTCGTCGTACTCGCCGGGGGCCGCATCGTCTGCGATGGGCCGCCGGCGACGGTCCTGGCGGATCCGCGTCTGGCCGGCTGGGGTATCGAACCGCCGTTCCCGGTGGAGGTGGCGCGGACGCTGCGCCGCCACGGCCGGCCGGCGCCGCTCACGGCCTCCTGGGAGGCTCTGGGGCAATGGCTCCGGTCCTGACCGCCGAAGCCGCGGAAGCCCGGACGCCGGGGGGCACCTTCCGCCTGGGCACGCACACGGTGGCCGGCCCGGGACTGCTGGCGGTCGTCGGTCCGAACGGGGGTGGGAAATCCACCCTGCTGCATCTTTTGGCCGGGCTGTATCCGTTGGCGGGCGGTCGCCTCACCCTGAATCCCCCCGACGGGCGGCGCGCCCTGGTGCCGCAACAGCCGGAGTGGCAGCTCAGGGGCCGGACGGTGGCGGAATGCCTGGGTCCGCCCGGCCCGGAACGGGATGCGGCCGTCGCGGCCCTCGGACTGGGCGGCCTCGAGGCGCGCCATCCCTACCAGCTCTCCGGCGGCGAGCGCCGGCGGGTGGCCCTGGCCCGGGCCCTGGCGCGCCGGCCAGTGCTCGTGCTGCTCGACGAGCCGACGGCGGGCCTCGACTGGCCGGGGCGCCGGATGGTAGAGACCCTGGTGGCGCGATGGGCGGAAGAGGCCCTGGTGGTGGTGGCCACCCACGACTGGCCGTGGCTGGGGGCGCTGGGGGCGACCTGCTGGTGGGTGGAGGAGTTCCGGGTCCAGGCGGCAGGGCGGGTGGACGAGTTCCTGCCCCGCTTGGCGGTGCCGCCGGCGGCGTGGCGTTGGGCCGGCGAACTGGCTCGCCACGGTCTGGCGACGGGCGCCTGGTGGGATCCGCACCGCTTCGGGGAGGCCCTGGTGAATGCCACCGGGTGAGACCGTGACCCTGGCGCGCCGCAACCCGGAAGCGGCCCTGTGGGCTCTCGTGGGCTGGTCGGTGGCGGCGTTCCTCGCGCGATGGCCGGTGCTGCTCGGACAGGCCGGGATGCTCGGCCTGCTCTTGGTCCGGTCCGACGTCGACCGGCGTCTTCGGACCCTGCGCGCCGGCGTCCGGTATCTCCCTTGGGCCGCCGTCTGGACGGTCTCGAGTTGGTGGGGCTACGGGTTCCGGCCCGGGGAGTTGATCCCGGCGCTCACTCTGGGGGCGGCGACGGTCCTGGTGGTCGTGGCGTTCGAGCTCGCCCTCGGGGGCTTGGACGTCAGCGGCACCGTCGGCCTGCTGACGGGGGGCTTGGCCCGCTGGCGGCGATGGGGCGTGCCGGTGGAGGAGATCGGGGTGGTTCTGGCATCGGCCGTCCGGTTCCTCCCCCTGCTCCGGGCGGAGTGGCGCCATCTCTACGACACGGCGCGCCTCGAGGATCCGCCGCGGGGATTCGGGGCGCGGCTTCGACTCGCGGCCGGCTGTTTCGTGCCGCTCCTGGTGCGGGGCTTCTGGCGGGCGGACCAGATGGCCATGGTGCTGTGGCTCAAGGGGGCCACCCGGGGCACGGCCGTCGTCCCGCCGCGCTGGACGCGCCGGGACGTCGCCGTCGTCGTCGGGGTGGCGGCGGTCGTGATCCTGGCGTGGGGGGTGGGACGGTGGCTCTGGCTTTAAGGCTGGCTTACGACGGGACGGCGTACTTCGGATTCCAGCGTCAGAAGGACCGCCCCACCATCCAGGGCACCCTCGAAAAGGTGCTGGCCCGGCTGACCGGCATCGTCGCCCCCGTCGTCGGGGCGGGCCGGACCGATGCCGGGGTCCATGCGCGCGGCCAGGTGGCGGTGTGGCGCACCGACGCGTGGTCCATCCCCGTCGATCGCGTCCCGGCGGTGCTGAACCGCCGGCTTCCGCCTGACATCCGGGTGCTGGCGGCCTGGACCGTCCCCGCCACTTTCGACCCCCGCCGGTCGGCCCGATCCAAGACCTACAGCTACACGCTCAAGCTCGGGGGACCGCCGGATCCCTGGGCCGACCGCCGGGCCTGGGTGGTCGACGAGGCTCCGGACCCGCTGCTCCTGGAACGGGCGGCGCGCCTCTTCGTAGGCCGGCACGACTTCCGGGCCTTCCGCGGCGAAGGGTCCAGCGCCCGGAGCACGGCGCGCACCGTCTTGGCGGCCCGCTGGGAGATCCGCCCACCCTACTGGGTGTTTTGGATAACCGGCGACGGGTTCCTATACCATATGGTACGGCTGATGGTCGGCGCGATGGTCGACGGCGCGCGCCGGGGCACGCTCGAGGCCATCGAGCGGGGACTGGACGCACCCCACGCGGGTAAGGTCGGCCGGTTGGCCCCGGCCCACGGCCTCTGCCTGGAGCGGGTCGAGTTCTGAGCCGTCGGCGCCGCCGGCCGACCCAAAGTTGCCGCGGCGGGAGGGACCCACGTGTACCGCGAATGCCTGCTGGCGGTGGCAAGCCGGTCGGCGGTCAGGCGGTTCGTTCTTCGGCATGCGGCTCTTCTCGGCGTCGACCGCTTCGTCGGCGGGTCGTCTGTCGCCGCCGCCGTCGCCGTGGCCCGCCGCCTCAACCGCCAGGGCGTGGGAGCCACGTTCGACGTCCTCGGCGAAGACGTCCGCGACCCGGAGGCTGCCGAGCGCGTGCGGGAGACGTACCTGGCCCTGCTGGATGCCGCCGCGGCGGCGGGCGTCGACGCGCACGTATCCGTCAAACCCTCCGCGGTGGGAGCGGCGTTGTCGGCCGCGACCGCCTACGAGCACCTGGAACGCATCGTGGCGCGGGCTCAGGCGCGCGACACGTATGTCCGCCTCGACATGGAACACAGCGCCCTCACCGATGTCACCCTGGAGCTGTTTCGCGCGCTCGACGACCGGTTCCCGGGTCGCGTGGGCACCGTGCTCCAGGCGTATCTCCACCGTACTCCCGCCGACCTGGAGCGGCTCTCCGACCGGCCCCGCCGGTTCCGCATCGTGAAGGGGGCGTACCGGGAACCCCCCACGGTAGCCTTGCGCCGCCGCCGGGACATCGCCGACGCGTTCTGGCGGTTGGCGACCGGAGCCCTCGCCGCGGGCCACCATGTGGCCGTCGCCACCCACGACGTGGCGCTCCGCGAACGCGTCCTGGCCTGGATTCGCCTCCGGGACTGCCCCCGCGACCGCTACGAGTGGCAGACCCTGTACGGGGTCGGCTATGCGGAGCTCCTCCGGCTAGCTTGGGCGGGCGAACCCTGCCGGATATACGTTCCCTTCGGTGAGGATTGGTACGGGTACGTGGTCCGCCGTCTCGCCGAGCGGCCGGAAAATCTCGCCTTGGTTCTCCGGGCCTGGGTCCGGGGCTGAGGATGAAGCGGCGTTGCGCGACTCCTTCGCGGGCGGCCTTCGGCCCGGAGGCCGAAAGCGGCTCGGTTGTCCCGGCCGACCGACGGTGACCGGACGCCCCCGTTCGGCATCCGCGACATCGCCCATCTTCCGCCGGGACCGGCGGACAGGTCCGTGAAACCGGTTCCCGCGGCCAGTCGGCACGCGTGCGGCGGTCTCGACCCGGGACGTGCGGCCGCCTCCGCCGGGCGGTTGGTGTACACTGGCGGAGTGCAGACCGGTCCCGGTCCGGAGGGGGGTGACAGCCGCGCCCATGGGGCATGCCGTCGTGGCGGTGACCGTCTTCGCCCTGGTCCTGGCGCTCGTCCTCTGGCAGCCGCGGGGACTCGGCGTGGGGTGGCCTCCCGCCGTCGGGGCCGTCCTGGTGGTCGTGCTCGGCGTCGTCCCGTTGTCTCGCGTCGAAGACGTCGTCCGGTTGGTCGGGGACGCCACGCTGGCCTTCGTCGGGATTGTATTGAATTCCCTCGTGCTGGATCATGTCGGCTTTTTCGATTGGGCGGCCTTGCACCTGCTCCTCAGGGCCAGGGGGGACGGCTGTCGCCTTTTTCTGGGGGCGCTCGGCCTGGGGTCCTTGGTGGCGGCACTCTTCTCGAACGACGGCGCGGCGCTCATCTTCACCCCCATTCTCTACGAGCAGGCCCGGGCCTTGGGTTGGCCACGGTCGGCCCGGTTCGCCCTGGTGATGGCCGGGGGGTTTGTGGCCGACTTCACCTCGACGCCGTTGGTGACGTCCAACTTGGTGAACATCATTGCGGCCGACGACTTCCGGCTCGGATTCGACCGGTACGCGCTGCATCTGGTTCCTGTCGACGTCGTCACGGCGGCCGTGACCACGGCGGTCCTCTACGCCGTCTTCCGGCGCGCCCTGCCGGTCCGGTTCGACAATCCCGGCCGCGATCCCGCGTCCGCCGTTCGTGATCCGGCCCTGTTCCGGTGGGTGTGGCCCGTCCTGGCGCTCATGGTGGTCGGGTTCGTGGCCAGCGAGCCGTTGCGGATTCCGGTGTCCCTGGTGGTGTCGGCCGCCACGGTGGTGTTGTTGTACCAGGCGCGGCGGAGTCCCGTTCTCAGCGTGCGCCGGGTCGTGCGCGAGGCCCCGTGGCACATCGTCGCCTTCTCGATTGGCCTGTACGTGGTGGTGTTCGGGCTAAGGGACGCCGGACTGCTCGCGACGCTGACCCGGATCGTGGCAACGGCCGCCCGCGGCCCAGCCGGGGCGGGCGTGCTGACCGTCGGCGGCTTGACCGGCGGTTTGGCGGCCGGCCTCAACAACCTCCCGGCCATCCTGATGACGGTGCTCGCCATCCACGGTGCGGGCCTGGGCGCCTCGGCCGCCCGGTTGCTGGCCTATGCCGCCGTCGTGGGGGCGGACGTGGGACCCAAGCTGACCCCGGTGGGTTCCCTGGCGACCTTGCTGTGGCTGCACGTGCTCGAGCGCCGCGGGATGCGCGTCGGCTGGGGCGAGTACACGCGCGTGGCGGTGGTCGTCACCGTGCCGGTGCTGGCGACGGCGCTCGCGACGGTGTGGGCCTGGAGTCGCTTGGTGGGCTGAGCCGTGGGCTTCCGCGGTCCGGACGGCTGCAGCACACCGGCCGACCCAAGGGTGGGGCCGCTCACCGGCGGCCCGTAGCGCCGGCGGTCAGGCGACGGTGCCGGCGGTCCTCGCCCCGGGGTTGCCGGACTGGCGCGCGAAACTCGAGCCGGGGGCGCGTCGTCGGCCTGCATCCGCCTCCATCCCACCCTCGCGGCAGGTACTACCGGGAACGCTCGGGCCGACCGGGCCGCGGCGTCCGAACCCGACGGGCCGCCGGGTCCGCCTTGGGCCGGGATCTCCCCGATGTGGAGCGCGCGCAAGACATGGACGGTGCCGGGCCGGCATACACCTGGGGCGGAGACCTGCCGGCCCGTCAGGAGGTGGGGCAAGCACGTCCAGCGACAGTTTGTGGATCCCCGGCATCATCGCGGGACTGTCCACGCCCTTGGGCGCCACGGTCATGATGGGCCTCCGCCACGTGTCGGGGCGGGTCCTGGCCTTCGTCCTGGCCCTGGCGTCGGGGGTCATGATCACCGTGGCCGTTACGGAGCTGATCCCCCGCGGGATCCGACTGGGTGGGCTCGGTCCGGCGGTGGCGGGGCTGGCGGCCGGAGGCATCGGTATGGTTTTCCTCCGCGCCGGAATCCTGCGTCCCGCGGGGAAGGCCACCCCCTTCGGGGACGAACGTCTGGGCATCACGGGCGGTCTCATCGCCGTCGCCCTGGCGATCCACGACATCCCCGAGGGTCTGGCGATCACAGCGGGGGACATCGTCAGTCCGCATGTCGGGCTGCTCATCGCGGCGGCCATTGCGCTGCACAACATTCCCGAAGGGATGAGCATCGCCGCGCCCATGCTGGCGGCGGGAGCCGGCCGCGGCCGGGTGGCCTTGATCACGGCGGCGGTGGGATGCGTCACCCCCCTTGCCACGTGGGTCGCCACGGGACTGCGGGACGTGCCCGCCGTCTGGGTCGCTGCCGTCTTGGCTTTCGCGGGGGGCGTGATGCTGACGGTGGTGCTGCAGGACGCTTTGCCGACGGCCGCGCGCGAGGATCCCCGGGTCATCGCGGCCGGCCTCGCGGCCGGGGGGCTTCTGATGGCCGTGCTGAGCGCTCGGTGGATTCCCGGGGTCTGACGCCCGGGGAGCGGGGCCTTACGGTCGGAGCGGGCGGCTTCGCGCGTAGGCGACGATGCCGCGGGCCAGAGCGGCGGCTTCCTCCTGATGGAACCGGGCCGTGCTGATGCGTCGCGCTTCCTGGGGATTGCTGAGATAGCCGCCTTCGACGAGGACGGAGGGACGCGACCAGGGAAGCAGCACGAAGAAAGCGCGGCGGTGGATGCCGTCGTCCTGAAGTCCCGTCCCGGCGACGAGGGCCCGCTGGACGTCCAGGGCCAAGGCCCGCGAGGCGGGCGTAAAATAATACGTCGCGGCCCCGTGGGTGGACGGGCGCCCGCGGGGATCATCGTTCTGGTGGATGGAGATGAACAGGTTAGCGTGGACCCGAGCCGCCGTGCGCACGCGGGCCATCAAGCCCCGGATGGGGGGCGGGCCGGGGTCGTAGGTCCCGCGGGTGACCACGACGGTCGCCCCGTCGGCCCGGAGCAGGTGCGCCAAGCGGACGGCGATGTCCAGCACATTGGCGTCCTCGGCCACGCCGTTGACCCCCGTCGCGCCGGTATAGCGACCTGTCCGGGGGTCCCGCCCGTGCCCGGGGTCGACGACGATGACGAACCCCCGCAGGACGGGAGCCCGTTGCGCCGCCGCCGGGGGCGTGGGCCGCGGCTTGGGATGAGCTTGGCCGCATCCGGCGACGGCGAGCAGGAGACAGGCGGCGGTGACGCCGGAGCGGACGCGACCTCGCATCGGGCAATCCCTCCTGCCGGCAAGCGTGCCACCCACGTCCCGTCTCCATGACGGTGCCGCCTTCCAGCGGCACCGGAACGCGGGGACGGCGCCCGCGGTGCCGGGCGACGAGGGGCGGTCCTCGCCAGGGCCGCCGGGGTCGCGGCACGGCCACGGCAGGAACGATTCCGGTGGGCGTTTGACGATCGCGGGCTTCCGCGTTGCGATGCGGCATCGCCTCGGCCGCGACGGTGGAACGACCCGGGTGTGCCGAGCGGGTCCAGATCGATGACGACCGGTGTCGGGCGGCCATAGCGGCCGGTTCGTTCAACGGTGCACGGCGCTGCAAATCCCATGGCCGTCGCCCGCCGCTTGCCGCGACCGCAGGTGTCGCGCTCGCTCTGGCACCTGCCGGAGGCCCTCACGGTCGGGCACGCGACGGGGCGATGAATTCCTTTCGCGACCAACCCCTCTGCGGAAGGGATCGGCACCGGCAACACCTCGGCCCGTACGCCACGGCAGGGAGGCGGTCGACACCCAGCAGGCCGGCACGGCGCCGCGACGGCGCGGAGAGAGCGTTCCAGAAGGCGTCGGGCGGGTTGGGCGGTCCCGGGTGCGGGTCGCGGTCCGACCGGCGCCCGGACCGAGTCGGGGCGGCGGGGACGTGCCGCTCACAGATCCACTCCCGGCGGCGTCGGGTCGGGAACCCAACGGTGCCAGCGGCGGTCCTCGGTGATGTTCGGAATCTGCAGCATGGCGAGCTGGTCCCGGGTCAGGGGGAAACCGGGCAGCCGTTCGCCCAGACGGACCAAGCCAGCCAGGGCGCCCAACGGGAGATGCAGCTTGGGGACGGGGACCGGCCGGCCGATGCTGCGGGCGGCCAGGTCGACCAACTGGTCCAGCGTCAGCCGTTTCGGCCCCCCGATCTCGAACGTCTGCCCTCGGGCCTCGGGGTCGTCCAGCATCCCCGTCAGGGCCCGGGCCAAGTCTTCCCGGTAGACCGGGTCGAACGGAGCCGAGCCGTCACCGGGAATCGGCACGACGGGGTTCTTGGCCAGACGCTTCAAGGCGGCGAAGAACTCCGCGCCCCCGCCGAACACGAGGGACGGGCGGACGATGGTCGCCGAGGGACGCTCCCGGCGCACCCATTCCTCCGCTTCCCATTTGGTCTCGAAGTAGCGGCTTCCGCCGCGGGGGCCGGTGCCGAGGGCCGACAGGTGCACGTACGGCCCGGAGTGGTCGGCCAGCGCGGCGAGCAACCGACGTGTCGCGTCCACGTGCAGGCGTCGGAAGGTGATGCCCGCGGCTGGTACTTCGCGGATGATACCGACAAGGTGGATCACGGCGTCGACATCCGCCACGAGCGCCCTGAGATCCGCTGTCAGCAAGTCGGCCGCGACGCCCCGGCTGCCGGGGACGGCGAGGCCGCGCCGCGACAGGGCCCGGACCGTGTGCCCCGCGGCGACGAGCACGCGTTGCAGCGCCGTTCCCACATACCCGCCGGCCCCCGTCACGAGGACGCGCACGCCCTATCCCTCCCTCTTCGCTCACTGTACCACCTGCGGGGCGGGAGCGGTCCCGGCCCGTCGGGCACCGACCCGGCCGGGACCTAGCAGGAGTTGCCGCGGCTGGATCAGAATTCTCAACGAAAGAAGGGAGGGCCTCCTCATCGACGCTTCAGTGGTGCACTACGAGACCGACGGCGGCATCGCGACGATCACGCTGGCCCGCGAGGCGGCGCTCAACGCGATGGACCGCCCGATGCGGCAGGAACTGCGACGGGCGCTGGCCGCCGCGGAAGATCCGACCATCCGGGCCGTCATCCTGACCGGAGCGGGACGCGCGTTCTCCGTCGGCCAGGACCTGGCCGAGCTCACCCGGGATTACCAGGCGACCGGCCCCCAACTGGCGCGGCTCATCTACGACGAGTGGGCGCCCCTCGTGCGGGCCGTCCGGGAGTTGCCGAAGCCGGTCATCGCGGCCGTCAACGGGACGGCGGCCGGCGGCGGGTTGTCCCTGGCGCTGGCGTGCGACGTCCGCCTCGGGGAGCCGCGTACGGCGTTTTTGGCGGCGTTCGTCAACGTCGGATTGGTGCCCGATTCCGGCGCGGCTCACATGCTGGTGCGCATGCTCGGGCTGTCGCGGGCGATGGCCTTGGTCCTGCGCGGCGAGCCGCTGGCGGCGGCGGACGCGGAGCGGTGGGGTTTGCTGGCCGACGTGGCGCCCGACGTGGAGACCATGCGAGCCCGGGCGCGGGCCTGGGCCGAGCGCTTCGCAGCCGGTCCGCCGCTGGCCTACGGGGCGATCAAACGGGTGATGCATGAGGCGGCCGACGGAGCCTTCGAGCACGTCGTCGACGCGGAAGCCCGGCTGCAGGACGTCCTCGGGCGGAGCGAGGACCACCGGGAGGCGATTGCGGCGTTCCTGGAGAAGCGACGGCCGACCTACCGAGGGACTTGAGGCGCGGGGAACCCCCAGAAGACAGGAGGAATGGGCGTGCTGCCACAATCGACCTTCGCCGACCAGGTGGCCATCGTGACCGGAGGCGGGACGGGGCTCGGCTACGGCATCGCCGAGCGCCTCGGACAGCTCGGCGCGCGCGTGGTGCTGGTCAGCCGGAATCCCGAACATGTCGAGCCGGCTGCGGAACGTCTCCGGCAACAGGGCATCGAGGCCATCGGCATCCCGACCGATGTCCGCCAGCCCGACCAGGTGGAGCGGATGGTGGAAGAGACGATGTCGCGCCTGGGCCGCATTGATCTCCTGGTCAACGGCGCGGCGGGAAACTTCACGGTGGATGCGGAGAAGCTGTCGGTCAACGGGTTCAACGCCGTGGTCGGCAGCGTCCTGCACGGGACGTTCTACTGCACCCGCGCCTGCGGGTTGAAGATGATTGCGTCCGGGCGGGGGGGACGGATTCTGAACATCGTGGCGACCTACGCCTGGACAGGCGGCCCGCGCAATCTGCATTCGGCCGTGGCCAAGGCGGGTGTCGTGACGATGACCCGGACGCTGGCCGTCGAGTGGGCGCGCTACAACATCCGCGTCAACGCCATCGCGCCGGGACCGACGGACACCGAGGGGGCCCGCGCCGCCCTGTGGTCGGACCCCGAGATCAGTCGGCGGGTCCTGGGCCGCATCCCGGTCGGACGGTTCGGGACCGTCGCCGAGGTGGCCAACGCGGCGGCTTATCTGCTGTCTCCCTACGCCGACTTCATCAACGGTGAGGTCCTGGTCATCGACGGCGGGGAGTGGCTCGGCAAAGGACTGACGTCGTAGGTCGGCCCGGCGGCGATGCGGCGGGAGACGGCCTGAAGGGGGCAAGCAAAGGGAATGAACAAGCTGATGCGCATCGACGAGGTGGTCGACGCCATCCCGCGGGGGGCGACGATCGCCATCGGCGGTTCGTCCCTGTCCCGCAAGCCGATGGCGCTCGTCCGTGCGCTGGCGGCCCGGGGACAGGGCGATTTCGGACTCATCGTGGATGTCGGGGGTCCCGACGTTGACCTGCTGCTGGGGACCGGGAAAGTCCGGTCCGTCGTCTACGCGTTCGTCGGCTTCGAGATCATGGGTTTGGCCCCGCATTTCCGGCGGGCCCGGGAGAGCGGAACGGTCGAGTTCCAGGAGTGGACGGAGTTCACCGTGATGGCGGGACTCGACGCGACCGTCAAGCGTGTGCCGTTCCTGCCGACGCACGTGGGCTTCGGAACGGACGTCCTCACCGTCAACCGGGCGTTTAAGATCTTCAACGATCCGTTCGAGGGGGAGCCGTTGGTGGCGATACCCGCCTTGAAGCCGGACTTCGCCCTGGTGCACGTCAATCTGGCCGATCCCCAGGGCAACGGGGTCATCCTCGGCGACGGCCATGTGGACGTCCTTTGCGCCAAGGCCGCCAAGCGCACGGTCCTGTCGGCCGAGCGGATCGTCTCGGCGGAGGAGCTCCAGCGGTACGGGCGGGACGTGCAGATCCACCGGATCCATGTCGACGGGGTGGTGGAAGCCCCCTGGGGGGCGCACTTCACCGGCTGCGCCCCGTACTACCGCGCCGATCTCCGCCACGTGCAGGAGTACCTCAACGCCGCCCGCGCACCGGAGAGCTGGCAGCAGTACTGCGAGCGGTACGTGACCGACCGGCACCAGGACTACATCCAGGCCCTGGGCGGGCCGGAGACGCTCGTCGGACGGCTGGAAGTCTGACGGATCCCGGCCGGGAAAAGGAGGACGCCCGTGGACTACTCCATCGATGAACTGATTATCACCTGCATGGCGCGCGAGTTGACCGGCGAGGTGCTGGTGAGTTCCGTGACCGCGCTGGGGGCGCTCGCCGCGCATTTGGCCAAGCGGACCCATGCGCCTGACCTGGCGGTGTTGTCGACGCCGGAATCCGGCATGGAGGTCACGCCCATGCCGACGCTGACCCTGGGGCAGTTCCTGACCGACGTGCAGCGCGGCGTCCCGCTCACCATGGAAGACATCTTCGACGCCATCTTCCTCGACCGGTTCCGCATCTGGATCAACCCGGCCCAGATCGACCGATACGGCAACGTCAACATCACCGCCATCGGCCCTTGGGAGGCACCCCGCGTGGCGCTCGTGGGCTCGCGCGGCATCCCCGAGGACACGAGCCACCTCTCGGCCATCTTCTACTACCTGACGAATCATTCGCCGCGGACGGTGGTCGAGCGCGTCGACTTCCGGAGCGGCGCGGGCTTCGGTCCGGAACGGGAGCGGTACCTCGGCTCCTACGGGGCGCCGACCCGGCTGGTGACGAACCTCGGCGTGTTCGACTGGTCGGGACCGGACCACACCATGCGCGCGGTCTCCCTCCACCCAGGGATCACGCCCAACATGGTCAAGAACTCCACGGGCTTTCCCATCGACATTCCCGAGGACGTCCCGGTGACGGAGCCACCGTCCCGCAATGACGTGGCCATCATCCGGGCGGCCGACCCGCTCGAGGTCCGCAAGCTGGAATTTCTCGCCGGGCGGGAAGCGGCGGAGCGGCTGGTGGAGATCTTCGAGCGGGAACGGCAGGCGATGCGCGCGGCGGTCTGGCCGAACCGCGCCCGGGAGCGATGACGGGGGCGGACGACCTCCGGGGATGCCGGGCGGTCGTGACGGGGGCGGGCCGCGGCATCGGCTTTGCCGTGGCCGAGCGTCTGGTGCGGCACGGCGCGCGGGTCGCGGTCCTGGCCCAGCACCGCGAGAGCGCAGAGTCCGCGGCGGCCCGCCTGGACGCGTGGGGCGAGGTCTGGCCGCTCTGGGGCGACCTGGCGCAGCGGGAGACCTGCCAGGCGGTGATGGACCAAGCCATCGAGCGGCTCGGCGGCATCGACGTGTTGGTCAACAACGCCGGCTGGACCGGCACGTCCGCGTTCCTGCAGGAGGAACAGGCCTACTGGGACCGGGTGGTCGGGGTGAACCTGTGGGCGGTCATCTGGACCAGCCGCCGGGCATTGGAGGCCATGGTCGCCGGCGGACGAGGCGGCAGCATCGTCAACGTCGTGTCGGACGCGGGTCGGGTGGGAATGCAGGGCGAAGCCGTCTATGCGGCGGCGAAGGGCGGGGTCATCGCGCTGACCAAGTCCCTGGCACAGGAGATGGCCCGCCACCACATCCGCGTCAACTGCGTCAGCCCTGGCCCCACCAACACACGCGTCCTGACCGACAACCTGGGTCAGCACCCGGAACTCATCGACCGCATGATCCGCCGCATCCCGTTGCGTCGGGTGGCCGAGCCCGAGGACGTGGCGGAGGCCGTGGTGTTCTTGGCCGGACCGCGCGCCCGATACATCACGGGGCAGGTGTTGAGCGTGTCGGGCGGGCTGACGATGGTGTGAGGGTCCCGGGCGGGCGGCCCGCCGACGATGGGCCGGACGCCCCTCCCGCGTTGCGCCAGGCGCAATAAAATGAAAAGGGGAACGGGCGTCCCCGGGCCCCGCGGGGGGGGGGACGGTCGGCGGGTACGGGAGGCGAGGCCTTTGACGGCGAAGCTGACCACGTATCATCTACGGCGGTACGTCAACGAGTTGGTGGAGGCGACGGCGCACTCGCCCAGCCTGGCGGAGATGCTGCGGGAGCATCTCGAGGTCGACTACGACCGGCAGACAGCGGAGCCGTACCATGTCTGGTACGCCGTGCACGACCGCCGCGAGCGGTGGCTCACGCTGGACGTGGTCGACGCCCGTGGCTACCCCAACGACCTGTACCGCCGCGGCCATGCGCTGTTGCGGGTGGCCGTCAACGGGGCCCTGGCCAGTCCGGAGGACGAGGCGTTCCTGCGCACGGTCTTCGGCGAGCGCCCGTTTCGCACGTGTCGGCGGTGCGGTTACCGGGCCGCCGACTGGCTTGACTACTACGGCCACCTGAAGCTGGCGCACTGGACCTCGGACGCGCCCGATTCAGCGTGACCGAGATGAGGTGACCCGCGTCATGCTGACGGTGGGAGAAGCGCTCCGGTCCGCTGCGCGCCGCTACCAGGACAAGACGGCCTTGGTGTTCGGCGCCGGGACAATGACGTTTGCGGAGGTCGACCGACGGGCCAGCCAGTTCGCGCAGGCCCTCCTCCAGGCCGGCGTCCGGCCGGGCGACCGCGTGGCGCTGTTGCTGCCCAACGGCCTGGAGATGGCCGTGGCCTATTTCGGCACGGCGCGCGCGGGAGTGGTGGCCGTACCGCTCAACACCCGGTGGGCGCCGGGGGAAATCGCCTTCGCCCTGGCGGATGCCGAGCCTCGGCTGGTCATCGCGGACGGCGAGTGGGCCACGGCCCTCCCGCCCGGGGCCCCGGTGGTGACGGCGGCCGACTGGGTGCGGCGGGTCGACGCGGCGCCGGCCGATGACCCCGCGGTGTCGGTGGCGGAGACGGACCCATGCGTGATCATGTACACCTCGGGGACCACCGGGAAGCCTAAGGGCGCCGTGCGGACGCACCGGTCCAACGTGATGGTGGCGCTCATCTTGGTCACGGAGCTGGGGCTGTCCGCGGACGACGTGGGCATGGCCCTGCTGCCCATGTTCCACGTGAACTCGATGTGGTTCGTGACCCTCTCGCTCGCCATCGGCGCCACGTGCGTAATCTATCCCCACCGGACGTTCCATCCCGGCCACGTCATCGAAGAACTCAACCGCCGCCAAGTGACCTACTCCATGTTCGTGCCCAGCATGCTGACGTTCCTGGCGGACGCGGCGGAGCGGGGCGCCCTCGATCCCACTCACCTCCGCGTGGCCATGACCTCCTCGGCGCCCCTCGACGAAGCCCTGCGGGACCGCTTGCTGCGGCTGTTCCCCCGGGCCGGCCTCTACGACATCTACGGATCCACGGAGTACGGCGGGGTGACGGTCATCCGGCATCGTCCGGGCGGGGCGGTGGGCACCGTCGGATGGCCCGTGTTGGGGCAGCGCATCCGCATTCTGGACGAGGAGGGCCGGGACGTGCCCCCGGGAGCGGTCGGGGAGGTTTACGTGGAAGGGCCGACCCTCATGCGCGAATACTGGCGGCGTCCCGAGGAGACCGCGGCCGCTTTTCGCGACGGCTTTCTGACCGTGGGGGACATGGGTTACCTGGACCCCGCCGGCCGGCTGGTCCTGGTCGACCGCAAGCAGGACCGGATCATCGTGGCGGGCGAGAACGTCTACCCCACTGAGGTCGAGAACGTGCTGCTGAGCCATCCCGACGTGGCGTTGGCCGCGGTCGTGGGCATCCCCGACGTGCGTCGGGGCGAGATGGTGGTGGCGGTGGTGGTCCCCCGGGAGGGGGCCACCGTGGACGTCGCCGCGCTGGAGGCCCTCTGCCGGGAGCGGCTCGCGGACTACAAGCGGCCCCGCACCATCGCGGTGTGGCCGGAACTGCCCCTCGGTCCGGCGGGAAAGGTGGTGCGGCGGGTCGTGCGCGAGCGGTGGCTGGCCCGGTCCGGGTCGGCTCCGGGCACGGTGCCGCCGGGTGCGCGGCCCGACTAGCTGTCGGGGGTCGCCGGCCGGGCGATATCGGCGATGCCACGCAGCGCGACGCCCGCCATGACGGCCGCCCCGACGGGCAGCGCGCGTTCGTCCAGCAGGAACTTGGCCGAGTGGAGGCCGTCGGTGGCCGGCCGGTCCGGGTTGCCCACGCCGACGATGCAGTTGGTCGCCGGGACGCGTTGGGCAAAGTAGGCGAAGTCCTCGCCGCCCAACGACGGTTCCCGCACGGTGACGGTGCGGGAGGACCCCAACAGCTCGGTCGCCACCTCGCGTGCCCGTTCGGTCATGCGTTCGTCGCAGTACAGGGCGGGATACCCGTGCGTCACCTCGAGCTCGACCCGGGCCCCGAAGGCCTGGGCCACGGAGGCGGCCAAGCGGCGGAGGTCCTGCTCCATCCCCTTGCGGCGGCTTTCCCCGAAGGTGCGGATGGTTCCCGTGAGTTCCACGCGATCAGCCAGCACGTTCTCGCGCCAGCCGCCGTGGATGGTGCCGAACGTCAGGACCGCCGGTTCGGCGGGGTTGGTCATGCGGCTGACCAGGGTCTGCGCGGCCACCACGATCTGGGCCGCCGCCACGACGGCATCGACGCCGGTGTCCGGATGGGCGCCGTGCCCGCCGCGCCCCAGGACGCGGAGGACGAAATCGTCGATGTTGGCCATGCTGTAGCCGGGTTTGAAGCCGACGGAGCCCGCCGGCAGGAAGGGATCCGCGTGGACCATCATGGCGGCCCCCACCGCCGGGTCCCTCATCACGCCGGCCTGAATCATGGGCAGCGCGCCGCCGGGGCCTTCTTCCCCGGGTTGGAAGATCACGACCACCGGCTGCGGCAGTTCGGCCTCGTGAGCCTTGAGCAGGGCCGCGGCGCCCAGGGCGATGGCCGTATGCCCGTCGTGGCCACAGGCGTGCATGCGGCCGGGGATCTCGCTCTTGAACGGGAGGTCGTTGTCTTCCTCGATCGGCAGGGCGTCCATGTCGGCCCGAAGCAGGAGCGCCAGACCCGGCCGACCGCGACCCAGGTAGCCTGCCACGCCTGTTTCGGCGAAGCGGCGATGCGGGATGCCGAGCTCGTCCAGAACCCCCTCGACCAGTCGGGCCGTCTCCTCTGTCTCCAATCCGAGTTCCGGACGCCGGTGAATGGCCCGGCGCCACGCGACCAGCCGATCGGCCAAGGCCTCGGCTTCACGCAACAGCATGCACCACATCTCCTCCGGTCGAAGTCCAAGGGCCGGGGCCGCGCCCCGGCCGCGGCGGCCTCACGCCGAGGCGCCGGTCACCGTGGCGACGAAGTCCGTGATGAGCCGGGCGAGGGCGGCGGGCGCCTCGACCGGGACGAAATGGCCCGCGGCCTCGACCACGGTGAGACGGGCATCCGCGAGCCGCGGCAGCAGCGTGGCGGCCAGGAAGTCGCGGGAGAACAGGCCGTCGTGGGCTCCCGCGACGACCAGGGTCGGCACCCGGCATCCGGCCAGCCGATCGGCGAACGACGCCCGCCGCCAGGTGTCGAGACTCTGCTCGCCGGCCGCCGGCGACGCCGTGGCGGACAAGGTCATCAGTCGGTCGACGACGGCGGTTCCCGGCGCCACCGACCCCTCGTACAGTTGCCGCAAGACGGCCTTGTCGTGGACGGATCGGCGGAAGGTCTCCACCGCTTCCGGCGGCAGCTCGACCCCGCTGGCCGGCACGGGCGCGACCAACACCGCAGCGGTAAGCATCTCGGGCCGCTCGGCCATGACGTATTGGACGATGGTGCCGCCCATGGAATGGCCGATCAGCACGGGCCGATCGAGGCGGGCCGCCTCGATCACCGCGAGGACGTCCCCGGCCAGGGCGGGGAGGTCGTAGCCGGTCGAGGGGCGATCGGAGGCGCCGTTACCGCGGAGGTCCACCGCCACGGCCCGGTGGCGTGCTCCCAGTGCCGCGATCACATCGTCCCAGATCCCCCCGTGCATGCGGTAGCCGTGGACGAGGACCAGGGCCGGATCCGGGCCGGGGTGGTCCCGAAAGGCGATCCGGATACCCTGGTGGTAAGCGAAACGGAAATCGGGCGTCGTCGTATCGACCATCCTGGTCCGCGCCCAGAGGCGCTTTCCTCCCTTCCCGGATACGACACAGCGGTGGCACGACGGTCTCTTCCCATCTTAGCCCCTTCGACCATCTTCGGAAGGATCCCAGCCAGGTTTTTGACGGGTCCGCCGCCCCGCCAGGGACCCTCCTCCCGGAGCACGGCGCCCCCGCCCCGTCATCCGCGGCTTGACAGGGGGTTTGTTTCCTGCGTAGACTACCTATGTTCGTCAGGACGGCGTCTGCCGCCTTGTCCGGAAGCAGGGGGGAGCGTTGCGGTGTCGACGTTCATGGCGCGGCCGCAGGACGTGGTACGGAAGTGGTATGTCATCGACGCGGCCGGAAAGCCCCTGGGGCGCGTGGCGGCGGTGGCGGCCACGTTGCTGCGGGGGAAGCACAAGCCGATTTATACGCCCCATATCGACACCGGCGACCACGTCATCATCGTGAACGCCGAGCGGGTGGTGTTGACCGGCCGCAAACGGCAGCAGAAGATCTACTATCACCATTCGGGGTATCCCGGGGGCCTCAAACGGGAGCCCTATTCGAGCTTGATGCAGCGGCGTCCCGAGTTCGTCGTGGAGAAGGCCATCCGGGGCATGCTGCCCAAGAACCGCCTCGGTCGGGCCATGTTCCGCAAGCTTCGCGTCTATCGGGGGCCCGAGCATCCGCATGCGGGCCAACAGCCCGAGGTCTGGGAGGTCAAGCTCTGAGATGGCGACCGTGATGCAGTTCTGGGGAACGGGCCGACGCAAGAACGCCGTGGCGCGTGTGCGGCTCCTGCCGGGCAGCGGCGTCATCCGGGTCAACGACCGGCCTTTCGAGGACTACTTCCCGCTGGAATCGCTGCGTGTGCACGTGTTGGAGCCCTTGCGGGCGATTCGCGCGGAAGGGAAGTTCGATGTCCTCGCCCGGGTCAACGGCGGGGGGATTTCGGGCCAGGCCGGGGCGCTGCGGCATGGCATCGCCCGGGCTCTCATCCGGGCGGATCACAACTTTCGGCCCACCCTGAAGCAGGGGGGATTCTTGACCCGGGACCCTCGGGTCAAGGAGCGTCGCAAGTACGGGTTGAAGAAGGCCCGCAAGCGGCCGCAGTTCTCCAAGCGCTGACGATTCGATTTGGGTCCCGACTTACGCCGCCCCGGGGGGCGGCGTTTTCGCGTGCATGGGGCGTGACTGCCGTCCATACCTTCGACCCAGGGGTGACGCCCACGGGACGCATGGGGCACCGATGGTGGCCCGCGCTGGTGCTGGCCGTCGCGTTCGCTGCGGCGGCCCGGGCGGGAGGGCCCGCCGCCATGACCGCGACCACACCGGCCACGCCCTTGGCGGGTCACCTGATGCAAGGGCGGGTGGTCGTCATCGATCCCGGTCACGGCGGATTCGACCCCGGGGCCATCGGCAGGCAGTCCGAAGAAGCCCGGATCAACCTGCAGATTGCGCTGGCGCTCCGGGACTGGTTCGAGCGGGCCGGCGCGCGGGTGTTGATGACGTGGTCGTCGCCGGCGGACATCCCCCCGAACCGGAAATACCGTGTCGAGGACCGAGTCCGATGGATCAACGCGACCGACGGCGAGGTGCTCATCGACATCCACTGCAATGCCAGTGCGGGGGCCTGGGGGCCCCAGGTGTTCTACTGGGACGGGACCCCAAGTCGGTTGCTGGCGGACTACGTCGCCGAGGAACTCCATTACTTCACCCACACTCACCGGGCGGTGGCCCGGATCGACCAGTACGTCCTCCGCCATGCCCGGATGCCGGCCATCAACGTCGAAGTCGGATTCATCACCAACCCGCGCGAGGAACGGCAGCTCCTGGACCCGATGTACCAGCGGGAACTGGCCTGGTACATCTTCGTGGGCACCGAGCGGTGGTTTCTGAGGAGCCACTGGCCCCCGAGCCTCATCAAGGCCGCGCCGCCGACGGAACTGCTCGTCCGGTGAGGCCTTTGGCGCCGCATATAATAAGGGGCGCAAAGGGGGGGCCGTGATGCAGCCGCGACAGGTACGGATCATCGGGGTACCGCTGGACCTCGGCGCGGACCGGCGCGGCGTCGACATGGGACCCAGCGCCATTCGGTACGCGGGTCTTCAGGAGCGGCTGCAACGGATCGGCCACACGGTCGTGGACGTGGGGAACGTGCCGGTGCCGGTGCCCGAGAGCCGTCGCCCGCAGTGGCCGCGGTTGAAGTACCTCAACGAGATCGTGAAGGTGAACCGCATCCTGGCCCGTACGGTCGAACGCGCGCTGGACGAAGGGGCGCTGCCCCTGGTGCTGGGCGGCGACCATGCGCTGGCCATAGGGTCCCTGGCCGGACTGCTGCGCCGCCATGCGCGCGTCGGCGTGCTCTGGTTCGACGCCCACGGGGACTTCAACACCGATGCCACGACCCCGTCGGGCAACATCCACGGGATGCCCGTGGCCACGGCGGTCGGGCTGGGACATCCCGCGCTGAAGGCCCCGTTTCGGGATCGGTTCGTCGAGCCGCGCAAGGTCGTCTATGTCGGTGTCCGTACCTTGGACCCGGGGGAGGCCGAGCTGATGCGGCAAGCCCAGGTCACGGTGTTCACCATGCACGAGGTGGACAAGTACGGGATGCGCGACGTCATCGCCCGGGCGCTGGACATCGTCGGCGAGGGCACGGACGCGGTGCACGTGAGCTTCGACATCGACTGCGTGGACCCGCTCTATGCACCGGGTTCGGGCACGCCGTACCCCGGCGGTCTGACGGAGCGCGAGGCCCACCTCGCCTTGGAATTGATCAGCGAGGCCGGCGTCATGACCTCCATGGACATGGTGGAAGTCAATCCGATCCTCGACGAACGCAACCGCACCGGCGTCCTGGCGGCCGAACTCATCGCGTCGGCGCTGGGCAAGCGCATCTTCTGAGGTGATCGTCCCGCCCGAGCGGTCCTCGCCGCCGGCAGGAGCCGCCGGCCTGGCCGCCGAAGCCCTCGCCGATCATGAGGGAGGGGCGTGCGTGATGGCGGACGATACGTTGGTGCGTTGGCGGCGGGACCTGCATCGCATCCCGGAACTGGGTCACCAGGAGTACCAGACGGCCGACTACCTCGAACGGGTGTTGCGGGACGAACTCGGCCTGGTGCCGCGTCGGCTCACGGCCACGGGGTTGGTGGCGGACATCGACGGACGCGGGGGGGCCGGGCCCACCCTGGTCGTGCGGGCCGACATGGACGGATTGCCGCTGGCGGAGGAGAGCGGGGAACCGTTCGCGTCGGAGCATCCGGGCGTGATGCACGCGTGCGGGCACGACGCCCACATGGCCATCGCCCTCGGTCTCGGAGCCCGGCTGGTCCGGGACCCCGGATTCCCCGGCCGTGTCCGTCTCCTCTTCCAGCCGTCCGAGGAGGTCGTGCCGGGCGGTGCGCTGGACATGATCGCCGCCGGCGCCTTGGAGGACGCCGCCGGGGTCCTGGGTCTGCACGTGTGGGCCGAGATGCCCGTGGGGGTCGCCGGGCTGGCCGCCGGCCCCGTGACGGCCAACGCCGACCGGTTCCAGATCATCGTCCAGGGCCGGGGCGGCCATGGTTCCGAACCCCAGCGGACCCAAGACGCGGCCCTCATCGCCGCCGAGACGGTGGTGGCCCTGCAGAGCATCGTCAGCCGACGTCTGGATCCCCAGGAGCCGGCAGTCGTGACCGTGGGGATCATCCGGGCCGGATCGGCGTTCAACATCATCGCCGACCGGGCGGAACTGTACGGCACGGTCAGGACCTTCTCGCCGGAGGCGCGGCGCCTGGTCGAGGCGGCCATCGGGCAGATTGCGGAACACACCGCCGCGATGCACGGGGCCCAGGCCGAGTACACGTACTGGCCGGGCTATCCCGCCGTGGTCAACCATCCCGCCGTGGTCCGGCATTGGCGGGAGGCCCTCGAAGGCGTGGTCACCGTGGTGGACATCCGGCCCACCATGGTCGGCGAGGACTACGCCTACTACCTCCAGCACCGGCCAGGGGCCTTCCTGTACCTGGGCGCGCGCCCGGAGGGCGGTGATCCCGCTCCGCACCACTCACCCCGCTTCCGCCTCCACGAGGCCGCTCTCCCGTTGGGTGTCGCCGTGTTGGAGCGGGGGGTCCGGGTGTTTCTGGCCCGCCCCGAGCTGCTTCGCGGACCGGCGGGCGGCTAGCCTAGGCACCGTTGGACCCGAGCGTCAGGGCGAAGTGCTGCGGCACCACCTCGATCCAGGTGGGACCGGGGGCGAAGGCGGCGGGCTGGCCGTTGTCGAGGTAGAAGCGCGTGGGCTGGCCGGACCCGTCGCTCACCCAGGTGCCGCGGGCGAAGCGGTGGCCGAGGAAGAGCAGGCATCGGCCTTGCCCGTCGGTCTGGACCTGGATCCAACGGTCGTTGACGTTGGCGTCGGCCAGGTCGAGCGACTCGTTGGTGTACTGGATGACGACGTTCGCGGCCGTCACGGGCCGGTTCGAGCCGGGGTCCATGACCGGCAGCAGGGCGGGATCCCGGCAGTCGGGACAGGCCACGTAGCGCACCCAGTCCTGCCCGGCGGCGTTCCAGCGCCATTGTTCCACGGTGTTGCGGGCGTTCCAGGTCATCGTGATGCGCGTGTAGGGGGGTGTGCCGGGGCCGTTGTCGGCGGCGAAGGACCATGGCGCGCTGACGGGGGGGTTGCCCCAGGTCGTGGCCGCTGCCTGCATCAACCGGGCGACATCGGTGAACAGGTTGTGCGGGGCGGCCCGGCTGGCGGAACGCCAGTACAGGCCGGGATCCCGGGTGATGGCGTCCATGTCGTGGATGCCTTGCGCGACGATCTGGGCGTTGGCGGGGCTGGAACCCCCGGCGTGGGCGTACGCGGCGTTCCACGCCCGCACCCAGTCGACGAAGTAGGGACGCGCCGACCGCACCGGGCCCACGACCGCCGGCGCCCGGCCGTAATACAAAGCCATGAAGCGACTGTAGTAGAAGTTCTCCGTATACGCCTCGTAGACGACGTCGGCGGCACCGAGACCGTATTGGGGCCGGCCGTATTCGGAGTTCTCGATCATCACGGCGACCAACGGCCCATGGCGGGGCGCAACCTGCCCGGTCAGCGGATCACGACGACCCTGCGGGTTCGGGGGCGGCGGGGTGGGGCCGGCGGCGGGCGGCGGCGTGGGGTGCGGCACCGCGGCGGTCCCGCACCCTGCCAGACCGACGGCCATCGCCAGGGTGGCCGAACCCACCAGGATCCGCCAGCGCTTGAATCGGGAAGACGACGGGGTGGGACGGGCGGCTGGGCGCACCGACCTTCCTCCCTTCGGGGAGCATTCGGCCCGGTCGACCACGGGCCCGAGCCGGGCGGGACGGGAGCGGCGGCGCCCCGAGGGGAAGGCCGGTCGCGGCGGTCTCCGGCTCCACGTACACCGCCCGGATCGTACCACACCGGGTCGGTTGGACCATCGCAAGGATTTGCTTTTCGCCCCGGGCGGCCGTATTCTGTCAGGGAACCGGTGAGAACGGTTGATAATCCGACGGGTTCAACGGGTGGTGTCGATGGTGCAGCTGGCCCGCGTCTACCGCAAGCTCGAACAAGGGTCCTTCCGGATCACGCCGCAGCGCGACCTGGTGGTCCGGACCTTTGCCAACCACCCGGGGGAACATCTCTCCGCCGAAGACGTCCAGCGTCTCATCCAGAGCGAGGCGCGCGTCGCCGTCGGCCTGGCTACCGTCTACCGGACCATCGAGTTGTTGCATCAGCTGGGCATCCTGCAACGGATCAACTTCGGCGACGGCCGGTCGCGCTACGAGCTAAACCAGGAGGAGGTCCACCGCCACCACCACATGGTGTGCATCCGCTGCGGGCAGGTGGAGGAATTCACGGAGGACCTCCTGGACGACCTGGAGGGCCGGATCCTGGCCGAAAAAGGGTTCCAGGTGGTTGACCACGAGCTGAAGTTTTACGGGATCTGCCGGCTGTGCGGGAGAAACGGGGGGGATGGGCCGTGAGCCGGGAGGTCCGCTACTACGGCTATCGTCGCTGAACCACCAGTCAACGGGCGAAAGCGTGGCTTTCGCAGAGAGGCGTCCCGTTCGACGAGCGGGATCTGGTGGAACACCCCTTGGACGAGGGTGAGATCCGGGAGTTGGCCGGTCGGGTCGGCGGCGTGGGGGACCTGGTGTCCCGGCGGAGCCCCGCCTACCGGATTCACCGCGAGGCCGGGCTGACGGACGACGATCCGCGGTGGTTCGCGATCCTGGCGCGGGAGCCGCGTCTGGTGCGGCGCCCCATCCTCGAAACCGATCGCGGCGTGGCGGTGGGGTTCGATCCCGACCGGTGGGCGGCCTTGTTAGCCGGGGAGTGACGCGGGCGACCGGCCGACGCCGGCGGGGACCCGGAGGCCGGCGACGGCCCACAAGAGCCCCGTGAGGCCCAGGAAAGCCAGGCCCGCCCCATATCCGCCCGTCAGGTCGCGGAGCACGCCGATGGCCAACGGGCCGATGACCGCGCCGCCGTAGCCGACGGTGAGGAGCAGCCCCGCGTCCCGGCCCACGCGCTCGGGCGGGGAGAGCACGGCCGGGGCGGCCATGTCGACGGTGAGGACCAGCGCCGACATCGCCCCGACCACGAAGGTCCACAGAAACGCACCCGTGGGCCAGAGCCAGAGTCCGAACCCGGCCGCCGCAGCCGCCAAACCGGCTACGACGATGGGCCGACGGAAGCCTCCCCAGCGACGGGTGAGCGGGGGGGCCATGAGTCCGCCGGGGACCGACCCTACGGAGACCACGCTGGCCACCAGGGTGGCGGCGGCCAAATGCCAGCCGGTCGCCAGGAAGTAACTGGGCAACCAGGTGGCCAAGCCGTAGAACATGGCGCTTTGGGCCGCGAAGGTGACCATGAACGGCACCATGCCGGGCATCGGACGGGTGGGGGCGCGGTGCGCCGAGACCTGGGGCGCCGCCTCCGGCTCCGGCACGCGGATGAGTTCCCACCCCGCGGCCGCCAGGACCCCCAGGACGGCCCACTCGAGAAAGACGCCGCGCCAGCCCAGGGGCCCGGCCAGCGGCAGCAGGACCGGGACGGACAGGGCCGAGCCGAACAAGCCGCCGAGGACCAAGCCGTTGGCATAGACCGTGGTCGCCTGCGTGGCCCGGGCCCGCGCCACGGCCTGGGCCACGCGCGCCAGAGCCGGCTGGGCGATTCCGATGGCCGCTCCGAGGAGGGCGACCGCGCCCAGGAGCACGGGTGCTCCGGTGGCCGCGGCGCGGACGGCCCCGCCGACGACGGTGGCCAGTTGCGACAGCGCCAGCACGCGCCGCGCGCCCAGGCGGTCCGCCAAGGCGCCACCTGGCAGGGAGAGCACGGCCATCAGCAAGAGGGGTAACGCGGTCAGGAGACCGGCCACGGTGGCGTCGAGGTGGAGCGCCGGCCGCATCAACGGCAAGACGGCGCCCGTCGCGACGAGCGGAGCCCGCAGGTTCACGGCGGTCAGCCACGACATGGACAGGGGACCCAGGGTCCGACGGTTCAACCACCCGCCCGTGCCCGCCGCGGGGACGTCATCCACTTGCCTTGCCATGCCGCCTCCTCGTCCGGTCACCGTCCGGTTCCGTGTCCTCTAGGATACCACGGGAAGGGCCCCGCGGCCGGCGAAGGTGGCGTGGCCGCGGGTTGCCGCGGAGCAAAACGGCGTGTTGGTTTATAATGAGGCATCCGGCGAACGAAGAGTGGCCGGACCGGGGCGGGTCAGGGCGGAAAGGGGGCGGGACGATGGCCGTGGAGCCCGTCGCGCCGGGCACGGGGACCGGGGAAGTGCTGATCGACCGGTACGGGCGCGTGGCCCGGAAGCTGCGCGTGTCGTTGACGGACCGGTGCAACTTCCGCTGTGTCTACTGCATGCCGGAGCATGTGACGTTCATGCCGAGCGACGAACTGTTGACCGCGGACGAAATCGTCCGGATCGTCGGCGTCTTCGCCCGCCTCGGCGTGGAAAAAGTCCGCCTGACCGGGGGCGAACCCCTGCTCCGGCCCGAAGTGGTCGACATCACCCGGCGGATCAAGGCGATCCCCGGTATTCGCACGGTGTCGCTCACCACCAACGGCGTGCGGTTGCCTCAGCTTGCCGCACCGCTCAAGGCGGCCGGCCTGGACGGCGTCAACGTGAGTCTCGACAGCCTGGATGCCGGTCGCTTCCGGCTGCTGGCGCGGCGCGACCAACTCGAGGCCGTGCTGGAGGGCATCCGCGCGGCGCGGGCGGCCGGGCTCGATCCGGTGAAGGTGAACTGCGTCGTCATGCGCGGCGTGAACGACGAGGAGATCCCGGCGTTCCTCCGGTGGGCCGCCGAGGAGGATCTCGTCGTGCGCTTCATCGAGTTCATGCCCCTCGACGCGGACAACATCTGGGAGCGGCGGCGGGTGGTGACGCTCGCAGAGATCCTCCAGCGGGCGGAGACCCTCGGCGCTGTCGAACCCGTGGCCGAGGACCCGACCAGCCCCGCCCGCCTGTTCCGCGTGCGCGGCCTGGGGGTCACGTTCGGGGTGATCGCGTCCGTGTCCCGGCCGTTCTGCGCGGCCTGCGACCGGGTGCGGCTCACGGCCGAAGGCCGGGTCCGCAACTGCCTGTTCGCGACCACGGAGACGGACCTGCGGGATCTCGTCCGCCGCGGCGCCTCCGACGACGAGCTGGCCGCCGTCGTCCGCGACGCCGTCTGGAGCAAGTGGGCGGGCCACCTCATCAACCGCCCGGGCTTTGTCAAGCCCGAGCGCACCATGCACCGGATCGGCGGGTAGCCGTCTACAGGCCCGCCTGGGTGTGGGTCAGCATGTCGCGGTACTGCGTCAGGCTCTCCGCCCGGTCGGGATCCGACGCCGTGTAGTGCTGGATGAGGATCGTCAGCATCCGGACCAACATGAACCGCGTCGGTGTCGGGCTGAGGTAGGCCGGGTGGAAGCCGAAGCCGTTGTTCATCAGGAACTGCACGCAGTCGCCCCGCGTCAGCAGCTGGCCCCCGTGGAAGGGGTCAATGAACAGACTGTCGTTGTACTGCAGCAGGAAGTGGCCCGGCATGCCGATGCCCACCACCGGGATGCGCAACCGCCGGGCGAGCAGCAGATAGACCGTGGACAGGCTGATCGGGATGCCGAGGCGCCGGTCCAGCACCCGGTTCAGGTAGCAGTTGTCGGGGTCGTAGTAGTTCTCCTCGTTGCCCCGGAAGCCCAGTTCGTCGAACAGGTACTGGTTGATCCGGTCGATGACCTCGCGGCCCCGCGGCATGGGCGTCAGGCGGGCCTTCAGGGTCTCGGCCATGTCGTCTAGCATCGCCCGGTAGTACGCCCGGTTGATGTTCGGGTAGGCCGACTCGGCAATCAGGAAGGCCCCTTCTTCCAGGTCCAGCCACGCCGAGGGCAGGGCGGCAAAGCTGCGGAAGCGCTCGCCGAGTTCGTCGAGCCGCAGGGTCTCCAGAATGCCGTAGACCCTGGTCCGAACGTGCGGATCAGCCGCTTGGCGCGAAGCCTCGAGGAAAGGTCGGGCCTGGTGGCGAGCCTCCAGCAGGGTCTTGCGGGCGATGGCCGCCGTCTTGATGTCGTCGTCCCCCAGCAGCACGATGAGCGCCTTGATTTCCCCGTCGGTGAGCGGTCTCATGAGTCTCCCCCTTGCCCCGACTGCGCTGCGTCCCTCACCCTGCGCCGACCGCCGTCGCGGCGGTGGCTGTCCGTCCGGCTTCCTGTCATCCATTATATGGATTACCTGCGGACGAAGTCACGTCGACCACGGCCTCTCGCGATGCCTCGCATTTCGCGGCCGACCGGGGGAGATCCTGCCGGGTGCCGCGGGCCAATTGTTGGCGGCTCAGCGGTCGGGACTCAGACGCCCCAGAGGCCGGTCATGGTGGCGCGGGCCAACAGCCCGAAGGTGAAGAACCAGAGGACGGCCAGGATCACGGGCTCGTTGAACCGTCCGTAGTCGGCCTCGAGGGTGGACCGGAGGCCGGCTCCCGGCCTGAGCCCGCGTCCGAGGGCGAGCACGACCAGGACGACGCCGCCGTACACGTAGTGCAGGAGACTGGCGGCGCGCGCCCCCGTGAGGTACAAGGCTACGCCGAGGACCGCCTGGAACAGCATGAGGCGTTCGAAGTGGGCGGCCCCGCGCCAGAAGCGGTCGGAGAGGTGGCCGCGCGGGCGGTCCAAAAGCGCGAGGACACCCAGCACCAACGCGCCGGCCAGCAGCAGGATCGCCGTGACCAGATGGATGTCCTGCACCACCGCCACCCTTTTCCGCCTCCCGGTCGCGCCTCTTGCGGTTCACGGACCCGTCTTAGTGATACGGGATCCCCGCTCGCTTGGCAACAGGACCCGACGTCTGCAGACGGCCGGCCCGCCGGCAGGAATTCGTGCGCCGCTCCGCCAAGACTGGCAGGGAATGCCGCGGGCAGCGGATGGTCCGGGGAGGAATCGCATGCCATGGTGACGGACGTCGTTGTGGTGGGCGGTGGGATCGTGGGACTCACGGCCGCGTTGAGGCTCCGCCAGGAGGGCTTGGACGTCACGGTCCTGGACGCGGGGGGACCCGGGGCGGGGGCCTCGCCCCAGGCGGCGGGCGTGCTGGCGCCGCTTCTGGACCAGGCGAAGCCGGAACCGCTGCTGGCGATGCTCATCGACGCCGCGGCCCGGTGGCCCCGCTGGCTGGAGGAGTGGGACGACGCCGGAACGGCGCCCACGTTGCGCCATGGAGTGCTGGTGGTGGCGGAGACCGCCTTCCACCTGACCGAATTGCGGCAGTTGGAGCGGCTGGCTCAGGCGGTGGACAAGGACGCCCGCCTCCTCGACGCGGCCCAGGTCCGCCAGGCGGTGCCCGGTACGGCCGCTTCGGTCCAGGGCGGGCTCTTCTATCCCGGCGCGGCGTGGCTGGACGCCCGTTCGCTCTACCGGTCCCTCGTCGCGCGCTGCCTCGCCGCGGGCGTCCGCATCCGCTGGGGCACGCCCGCGGTGGGTTTCGAGCGGCGCGGCACCCGGGTGCGCGGGGTCCGGCTCATGGGCGAGATCGTGCCCGGCGGCGCCGTGATCCTGGCCGCCGGCGCGTGGAGCGGACTGTTGCTCGCCTCGGTCGGGGGGCGGCTTCCGATCGTGCCGGTGCGAGGGATCCTGGCGGAGATCGAGGGAGTGCCGGTTCCGCCCTGGCCGGTGTTCGGCCGGACGCACCACGTGGTGCCGCGACCCGACGGCACGGTCCTGGTCGGCGGCGTGGAAGAACAGGCGGGGTTTGCCGCCCACGTGACGACGCGGGCGCTCCGGCGGGTTCTTGAGGGTCAGGATCTCTACCCGCCGCTGGCGGACGGCGTGATCCGCGGCCAGGGAGCCGGCCTGCGTCCGCGGACGCCGGACGGGCTGCCCTGCCTCGGCTGGTGGCCGGGCCTCGACGGCCTGTTCGTCGCAGCCGGGCACTTCCGGAACGGGATCCTGCTGGCCCCGCTGACGGCGGAGATCGTGGCGGCGGCCGTGACCGGCGCCGAGGTGCCGATGGACCTGGGCCCGTTCCGGCCCCACCGGTTCGAGGAGGCTCCGTAAGCCGAGCCGACAATTTCCCGCCACGGCAGGATCCCTTCCGTCATCGGCGAACTCTTCCGACAACGAGCGCCGCCGAAGCGGGAGGGATCCACGATGCAGGAGGATCGGCCGCGGGCCATCGGGTTTTTCGGACATCACGGCGTGGGCAAGACCACCCTGTTGGACACGCTGGCGCACCGCCTGGGCGTCGTCGACCGCCCGGGCCGGGTCGACGCGGGCACGTCGCTGTTGGACAGCGAGCCGGAGTCGGTCGAGCACCGGCTCACCGCCGTCCTGGGCGTCCTCACGGTACGACACGAAGGCGTGCGCTACCATCTGGTCGACGCGCCCGGCTACCTCGAGTTGGTGGCCGACCGCGAGGCCGCCCTCGCGGCGGTTGAGACGGCCGTGGTCGTGGTGGATGCGGCCGCCGGCCTCGAGGTGGGGGCGGAGCAGGCTCTCGACCGCGCCCAATCCCTCGGGCGTGCCCTCATGATCATCGTCAATCGTCTGGACCGGCCCAACGCCCGCTTCTTCGCCGTCCTGGAGCAGGTGCGGGCACGTCTCGGCGCCGCCGTCGTCCCCGCCGCCGTGCCGGACGCCGAAGGGCCCGGCTTCGGTCGCGTCGCGAGCCTGCTCGGGACCGATCCGGTCGCCGGGGCCGAATCGTGGTACGACGCCTTGACCGACCTCGCGGCCGAGAGCGACGACGCCGTCCTGGAGCGCTACCTGGACGGCCAGCCCCTGTCCGCGGAGGAACGGCTGGCCGGACTGGCCGCGGCGTTTAGGGCGCGCCGGTGGGTTCCCGTCCTGCCGATGGCGGGGCTGAGCGGCGTCGGCCTCGACGTCCTGCTGACCTGCCTGCCGCTCTGTCCGCCGCTGAATCCCGGGCCCGGCACGCGGGCGCTGGTGTTCAAGACCCGGACCGATCCCTTCGTCGGGCGGCTGTCCTATCTCAAGGTGCTCGCCGGGACCATTCGGTCGGACGACGTGCTCACCAACAGCCGGACGGGACAGGGGGAGAAGCTGGGGACGCTTTTGCAGCTGGTGGGCAGCCGCCAGACCCCCGTCGACCGGTTGGAGGCCGGCGACATCGGTGCCGTGGCCAAGACCGAGCTGCGCACGGGCGACAGCCTGCTCGCGGACGACGCCTCCCCCGCCGATCCGCCGGTCTGCCCCGAACCCCGGTTTGCCCAGGTCGTGATTCCGGCCGGGCGGGTCGACGAGGACAAGGTGGGTCCGGCCCTGGGCCGTCTTCTGGAGGAGGATCCGGGACTTCGGGTGGAACACGAAGGCAGCGCGTTGCTGGTGGTCGGCCAGGGGGAGTTCCACCTGCAGCTGGTGGTCGAACGGCTCAAGCGGAAGTTCGGCGTCACGGTAAGTCTGGCCAACCCCCCCATCCCGTACCGGGAGACCATCCGGGCCAAGGCCAAGGCCGAGGGCAAGCACAAGAAGCAGACGGGAGGGCACGGTCAGTACGGCCACGTGTGGCTGGAGATCGAGCCGCTCGAGCCGGGGGCGTTCGAGTTCGTGGACCGGATCTTCGGAGGCGTGGTGCCGCAACAGTACCGCCCGGCCGTCGAGAAGGGGATTCGGGAGGCCATGGCCGAGGGCGTGCTGGCCGGCTACCCGGTCACCGGGGTCCGCGCCGTGTTGGTCGACGGCTCCTACCACCCCGTCGACTCGTCGGAGCTGGCTTTCAAGATTGCCGGGGCATTGGCGTTCAAGAAGGCCGTGGAACAGGCGCGGCCGGTCCTGCTCGAACCCATCGGGCGACTTGAGGTTGCGGTGCCCCGGACCCTGACCGGCGACGTCATCGGGGATTTGAATCGGCGCCGGGCCCATGTGCTGGGGGTGGACAGCCAGGGAGCGGAGGACGTGATTCACGCCGAGGTGCCGCTGGCCGAGGTGCAGCGATACGCGGTGGACCTCCGGGCGTTGAGCCAGGGTCGCGGACGGTTTGAGTTGGCTTTCGACCACTACCAGGAGGCTCCGCCCGCGGTGGCCCAGAAGGTGACCCAGGCCCGCCAGGGCACGGGGGTGACGCCGCACGCCTGAGGGGGCGGGCCTCCCCACGGACCGCCGAATTGTGATAGACTGGCCCACTAGAATGGTGCGGACCGGTCGGAGCGACGACCGCACCGGTCGGGGAGCGGACGCGGGCAGGGCCGACGTCCAGGCGATCGCCGGGCCGTCCTGAGGGCACGCGGGAGGTTGACATTGGAGCAGTTGCTGGCGGCGCTGGCTCAACTGGCGCGCCTCACCGTCGGGGCCCCGCCGGCGCAACTGATGGTGGGCTACCTTCTGGGCAACGCCGAGCGGGTGCGGTTCGTCAGCCGCATCCGCAGTGACGCCGAACTGGCGATGAGCTTTGGCGTCCATCGCCGTATCGAGGTTCCCATCGTGCCCTGGCAAGGGTTCATCCGGGGAGTGCCCATCCCCGACCCCTTGCTGTGGATCGATGCCGCTCGCCCGTACCGCACGGCGCCCATCGCCGTGCGCGTCCTGACGGACGACCGGACGCTGACGGAACTGCTCCGGACCCAGATGGACCCGGCGGAACAGCGCGAGCGCCGACGGGACCTCGAGGCCCGCATCGAGCAGCTCCGCCAGGAAGTTGACCGCACCCTCGACATCTACGGCGAGTTGAGGCGCCTCATGGCGGAGCCCGGCGAACACGATCCGAACCTGCCGCACTTCTACCGGTTGGCCCAACAGCAGATGGGCCAGTTGGGCGAGGAATTGGCCCGGCTCAAGGAGCGGCTGGAGGAGGCGTGAATCCGGGCCGTCGGCCGCAGGCGGCGTCAGCCGACGGGAAGGGAACGGGCAGCACTTGAAGATTGGACTCATGGGGCTGGGCACGGTCGGCCGGGCCTTCCTGCGGGCCTTGGCCGAAAACCGTGACGACATCGGTCGAAGGCTGGCCGAACCGCTGGAGGTCACCCGCATCCTGGTGCGGGATCCGGCGCGGCATCCGGAGGAACGCCACCGGTTGACCACGGATGCGCGGGACATCCTGGACGACCCCGAGATCTCGGTCGTGGTCGAGGTGATGGGCGGCCGGGAGCCCGCCCGCACGTACATGCTGGAGGCGCTCCGCCGCGGCAAGTCGGTGGTGACGGCGAACAAGGAGGTCCTCGCGTACGCCGGCCCGGAGCTGTGGGCGGCGGCGGAAGCAGGCCAAGCGGACCTGCGTTTCGAGGCGAGCGTGGGCGGCGGCATCCCGGTGGTGCAGGGACTGACACAGGGCTTGGCGGCGGACCGGGTGCGGTCGGTCGTCGGCATTGTCAACGGGACCACCAACTACATCCTGACCCGCATGACCGACGAAGGGTCTTCGTTCGAGCAGGCGCTGGCGGCGGCCCAGGCCGCCGGCTATGCCGAGGCGGACC
Source organism: Actinomycetes bacterium (assembly GCA_023565505.1). GTDB lineage: Bacteria > Bacillota > Sulfobacillia > Sulfobacillales > JAIMBI01 > JAIMBI01. Next base: position 111,872 of record JAIMBI010000001.1, read on the forward strand.
CCACGGACGACTTGGACGGCCACGACGCCGCCCGCAAAATCGCCATCCTCGCCTCCATCGCCTTCGGCGCCCACGTGAGCCCGGACGACGTGGCCGTCGAGGGCATCCGGCACGTGACCGCCGAGGACATCCGCTACGGCCAGGGGCAAGGCTGGCGGCTCAAGGTCGTGGCCAGTGCCCGCCTGGAGGCCGACGGACTCCTGCTGCGGGTCGGCCCCGCCTTCCTGCCGCAGGATCATCCCCTGGCGGGCGTCTCCGGGGCCTACAACGCGATCCTGGTCGAAGGGGAACCGGTCGGGCAGGTCATGTTCTTCGGCCCCGGGGCCGGGGGAGGTCCTACGGCCAGTGCGGTGCTCGGCGACGTGATCGAGATCGCCTGGGGCCGTCACCAAGGCGTGTCGGCGCCGCGGCCGGTGCGGTATCGGCCCTGTCCCCTGAAGGACCCGGCCACGGACGAACTCGCCGCCTACTGGCGCCTCGACGTGGTGGATCGGCCCGGGACCTTGGCTCAGGTGGCCCAGGCGCTCTCGGAGGCGTCGGTGAGCCTGCGATCCGTCGAACAGCGACCCAAGCCGGACGGTCGCGCGACGCTGTTGTTGGTGACGCACCGGTGCCGGGAAGGGGCCCTGCGCCAGGCGGTGGCCAACACCGGGCGGCTTCCCGTAGTCCTGTCGATGGGTCCCCCAATCCGCGTCGAGGGAGTGGACTAGTCTTGTGGCCGGGCGTCATCGAACGGTATCGCGCGTGGTTGCCGGTATCGGAGCACACGCCGGTGGTGACCCTGCGTGAGGGTAACACCCCGCTGGTCGAGGCTCCGGGGTTGCTGGGCCGCGGCAAGACCTTGTGGCTCAAGTTCGAGGGGCTCAACCCCACGGGTTCGTTCAAGGATCGGGGCATGACGCTGGCCGTGAGCAAGGCCAAGGAAGCCGGCGCCCGCACCGTCATCTGTGCCTCCACCGGCAACACCTCGGCAGCGGCGGCGGCCTACGCGGCCCGGGCGGGCATGACCTGCGTGGTGGTCATCCCGGACGGCCGCATCGCCGTCGGCAAACTGGCGCAGGCGCTGGCCCACGGCGCCCGGGTGGTGGCGCTGGCGGGCAACTTCGACGAGGCGCTGGCCCACGTCCGGGCGCTGGCCGAGCAGCACCCCGCCCTGGCGCTGGTCAACTCCGTCAACCCCTTCCGCCTGGAAGGCCAGAAGACCGCCGCCTTCGAGATCGTCGACGCGCTGGGCCATGCCCCGACGCACCTCGCCCTGCCGGTGGGCAACGCAGGCAACATTACCGCCTACGGGATGGGATTCCGGGCCTACCGGGACGCCGGCCGCATCCCCGCCTTGCCCCGGCTGCTCGGATTCCAGGCGGCCGGGGCCGCTCCCCTGGTCCTGGGGCATCCGGTCGAGCATCCCGAAACGGTGGCGACCGCGATCCGCATCGGCCGACCGGCCAGCGGCGAGCGCGCCCTCGCGGCGGTGGCGGAGTCGGGGGGTCGGGTCGAGGCGGTGACCGACGCGGAGATCCTCGATGCCTACCGGCGGCTTGCCACCACGGTGGGCATCCTGGCCGAACCGGCGTCCTGTGCGGCCGTCGCCGGCGTCTTGAAGCTCGAGCGGGAGGGGTACTTTGCCGCGGGGGACGAGGTGGTGGTGGTTCTGACCGGTCATGGCCTCAAGGACCCCGACACGGCCCGTGCGGTGTCCGGGGTCGAGCCCATCCGGGCGTCCAGCCGCGCGGAGATCGAGGCGCTCCTCGAGTTGGCGACGCCGTCGTGATCCGCGTCAGCGTGCCCGCCACCAGTGCCAACCTCGGGCCGGGGCTCGACGCGTTCGGGCTGGCGTTGGACCTGTGGAACCGCTTCGAGCTGGCGCCCGCCGCCGGGGCATCGGCCGTGACGGTGGAAGGGGTCGACGCCGACCGGGTTCCCGTCAGGCCCGACGCGAATCCGGTCCTCCTGGCGGCTGAGGCGGTCTTCCGCTACAAAGGCCGCCCGGCGCCCGCCCTGACGGTGCACATCACGAGCCGCATCCCCATCGGCCGTGGACTCGGTTCCAGCGCGACCGCGGTGCTCGCCGGGGCCTTGGCGGCGGATCACCTGACGGGCGGCGGGCTGGGTCCGGACGAGATCCTGAATCTGACGGCGGGGATTGAAGGGCACGCCGACAATCTCAGTGCGGCCCTGCTGGGCGGCATGGCCCTGGTCTATCACGGCACGGCGGGCTACCATGCCGTGGCGCTGCCGCATCCCGACGGCCTGGTCGCCGTGGTGGCGATCCCCGAGCAGCCGCTGGCCACCAAGGCGGCACGGGCCCGGCTGCCCGAGGCGGTGCCGCTGGCCGACGCGACCTTCAACGTGGCGCGGGCCTCCCTGCTGGTCGCGGGTCTCATGCTGAACCGGCTCGAGTGGCTCCGGGAGGGGTGCCGGGACCGGTTGCACCAGCCCTACCGGGCGGCGCTGGTGCCCGGTTTCGAGGCGGCCGTGGGTGCCGCCCTCGACGCGGGGGCGGTGGCGGCGAGTCTGTCCGGATCCGGATCGTCCGTCCTGGCCCTGGCCCGCCGGGCGGAGGCCGAATCGGTCCGGGCGGCCGTCGAAACAGCGTGGCGGCGACTGGAGATCCCGGCCCGCGTGGTGGTGCTGGACATCTCGGGAGCCGGAGCGCGGGTGGAGGGATGCGACAAGCCATGAGCATCGTGGTGCAGAAATTCGGCGGCACGTCGGTCGCCGACGTGGAGCGGATCAAGCGGGTGGCGGGCCGGGTCGCCGCCACGGTGCGGGCGGGCCACCAAGTGGTGGTCGTGGTTTCGGCCATGGGGCACACCACGGACGAACTGGTGGACTTGGCTGCGGCCATCTCCTCCCGTCCGGATCCCCAGACCATGGACGTGCTGCTGGCCACCGGCGAGCAGGTGTCCATCGCGCTGGTCGCCTTGGCGCTGATGGAACTGGGGATCCGGGCGCGGGCGCTCTTGGGCGGCGAGGCGGGCATCCGCACCGACGGCGTGCACCAGCGGGCCCGGGTGGTCGCGGTCGACCCAGAACCCCTCAATACCTGGCTGGCCCGGGGGGTCACACCGGTGGTGGCGGGGTTTCAAGGCGTCGCCCCGGACGGGACCATCACCACGCTCGGGCGTGGCGGTTCCGATCTGACCGCGGTGGCGCTCGCCGCCGCCGTGCGGGCCGATGCCTGCGAGATCTACAGCGACGTGGCGGGCATCTATACCGCAGACCCGCGCATCGTACCGCGGGTCCGCAAGCTGGCCGTGGTGTCCTACGAGGAGATGATGGAGCTGTCCAGTCTGGGGGCGCAGGTGCTGCAGGGGCGGGCGGTCGACTACGCCCGGGCCCACGGCGTCACCATCCACGCGCGCTCGACGTTCGAGGACGGCCCGGGCACTCTCATCACGGAGCAGGCGAAGGAGGCGGGGGCGATGGAGCGGGGACAGGTCGTGACGGGTGTGGCCTACGACGGGCAGGTGGCAAAGATCTGCCTCATCGGGGTGCCGGATCGCCCGGGCGTGGCGTCCCGCATCTTCTCCGAGCTCGGCCGGCACAACATCAACGTCGACATGATCGTCCAGAGCGTGGACCGAAACCAGGTGACGGATCTGTGCTTCACGGTCCAGCGCGCGGACCTGACCCGGGCGCTCGACCTGGCCCGAGAGGTAGCGTCCGCCGTCGGCGCGGCGGGGGTCAGCGCGGACGAGAACGTCGCCAAGGTGTCGGCCGTCGGCGCGGGGATGGCGGACCATCCCGGGGTGGCGGCGACGATGTTCGCCGCGTTGGCGGAACGGAAGATCAACATCCAGATGATCAGCACGTCGGAGATTAAGATCTCGTGCCTGGTGGACGCGGAGCACGGCCACGAGGCCGTGCGGGCCATCCACGAGGCGTTCGGGCTGGGCGAATAAGGCGCGGGCCGTGCGCACCGGGACGGCGACCCTGCCGCTTCACGACGGCCGGTGCCCGCCCTGGCTCTTCCGGCGGATGGCGTCCCTGGCGGGGGCGGTCGCAGAAGCCATCGTGGAGGAATTCTCGCCCGCCACGCTGCTTGAGCGCTTGGCGGATCCCGGTTGGTTCCAGGCGTTCGGGGCGGTGCTGGGCTTCGACTGGCATTCGTCGGGCCTCACCACGGTGACGGCCGCGGCGCTGAAGGCGGGCCTCGCCGCGCGCAGCCGGGACCTTGGGGTGTACGTGGCCGGCGGCAAGGGGGCCCACGCCCGCCGGACGCCGGCCGAGATCCGGGGCGCGGCGGAGAGCGGGTGGCTCCGCGTGGATCCCGAACCGCTGGTGGCGACGTCGCGACTGGTCGCCAAGGTCGACAACGCGGCGGTTCAGGACGGCTACCAGCTCTACCATCATGTCTTCGTGTTCACCGCCGCGGGTGCGTGGGCCGTCATCCAGCAAGGGATGCCGGCGGCGGCAGGCGGCACCATGGCCCGGCGCTACCACTGGTTGTCGGACCGGGTGGCGGACCCGGTGGTGGAACCCCACACGGGGATCGTAGGCGATGTCGCCGTCGTCCCCGAGGTGCTGGACCTGACCGCGGGCGCTTCCGCGGCCGTCCGCGCCGCGACCCCGCGCCTCCTGCGGGAGGTGCCCCGGGCCGAGGTCAGCCGGGGTCTGGCCACGCTGCGGGACGGCGACTGGGCCTACGCGGTGGGACATGCCATCCCCGGAGCGGACGTCCTGGACCGTCTGCTCCTCAGGTTGTACGACCGTCCTCCGGAGGACTTCCGGGACCTCCTGCTGACGGACGGCGTGGGCCCGAAGAGCCTCAGGGCGCTCGTCATGCTGGCGGAGATGATCTACGGCGTCCGCGCCGCGCGCACCGACCCGGTGCGGTACAGCTTCGCCCACGGCGGCAAGGACGGCCACCCTTATCCGGTGGACCGGACCCGCTACGACCAGAGCATCGACGTGCTGGAGCGGGCGCTGGAACGGGCCCGCCGCGGGCAGCCCGACGCCCTCGCCGCGCTCCGTCGGCTGGCCCGCTGGCGGACCGCCTCCGGCTAGTCGACCACCCGCCCGGTCATACTAGGACCAGCGTGCCGGGCGGAGGGATGCGCAATGTTCGGCTTTCGCCACCTGAGCCTCACGGTCATCGTGCTCATTGCGACGGCCGTGGTGGCCATCCTGCTCGGCCTGTTCTTCCTTTCCTTCCTCGTGGCGCCGCGGGTCTTTCCCGGCTAGGCGGGCCGGGACCGGGTCACGGCGCGCTGTCCACGAGCGGGAGTGTCAGCGTCGGAGCGGGCACGACGTGGTCGGGGCGCGCCGGCACGACGCCGGTGCCGACGGCGAAGAACTCGATGACGTGGCTGCCCCAGCCGTGGCTCCGTTCTTGGATGCGGACGGCCACGATCCCTTCGGCGCCAAGTTCGGCGGCCTCCGCCTGCATCCGCTCCATGGCCAGCTCGCGGGCGTCGTACAGGGCTTGGGTGAAGTTGGTCATCTCCACGTTCTGCCCGAGCGTGCGCAAAGCCTGGCCCAACGTCTGATGCGCCACGTGGTAGACGCAGTTGCCCATCACCAACCCGACGGGCCGATAGCCGGTTTGGAGGAGCGTCCAGAAGTCCTGGCCGGACAGGTCGCTGGTGAAGGGCCGACCGTGCGCGGGGCGATGACTCTCGCCGAGGGCCCGCACCGCCGTGCCGATGGCCATGAATTCCGCCAGGGACGGTCCCCATTCGTAGCGATTGACCTCCAGACGGACCCCGATGACGCCGTCGGCGCCGAGGGCGTCGGCCTCCTCCTCCATGCGGCTCATGGCCAGTTCCCGCGCGTGGTACATCGCCTGGGTGAGCACGGTCATCTCCTCGTTGCCGCGGAACATCTGGGACTGGTAGCCGATGTGGTAGATGGAGCTGCCGACGACCAGCCCCAGCGGCTCGAAGCCGGCTTCCCGGACGAGCAGGAACTCATTGACGGTCAAATCCGACGTCCAGAGACGGCCGCCCGGGCTCATCCGGTTCAAACGGTCGAGGGCGTGGCGCGGCAGGTCCGACGGCTGGTTCACGCGTCTCTCCTCCATTCGCGGGGTCGAGGGCCGTGACCGCTCGGTCACGGCCGAAGGTCGGTGGGCGCCGGGTCCCGGAGGGGCAGCAGCGGCTCCACGGGCGGGGGGGCGCCGGCGCCCGCGAACCGCCCGATCGCCGTTCCGACCACCGTCAGGTGCAGAATGTGATCCGTAAACGTGGCGGTCACCCCGTACGGACCCCAGGTGTCGACGGCGGGTCGCTCGACTTCCACCTCGTCGACCGCCATCGACCAACGGGCGCCGAGTACGCCGTCGGCTCCCACCTCCCGGGCCTGCTGCCGCATCCGGACCACCACCGCGTCCCGGGCCGCATAGATCCCGCGCGACAGGTCGGTCACCTCCTGGTTGGCCCAGGATGCCTCCGTCCAGGCGGCACTGGCCGTGGTCATGATGTAGTAGGCGGTCGAGGCCGCCACGACGGTCAGGGGAACGTAGCCGGCCGCGAAGAGACGGTAGGCGTCGGTGGCGGAGATGTTGCCCAGGAAGAGTTGCGGCGGACGCGGTTGCCCTTCGAAGACGACAGCGGTGCCCGTGAGCTGGAAGACGATGACGCCGTTGCCCCAATCGGGCCGGGTTTCGGTCACCGTGACGGCGACGACGCCGTGGGCCCCCAGCCGGTCCGCCTCGGCCCGGAGCCGCTCCACGGCCAGATCGCGGGCGCCCGTCAACGCACGTGTCAGCGGGACGATCTCGCCGTTCTGCCAGGCTCCGTAAACCCACTGGCTGCTCCAACTCGGTCGGACGACTGCGGATCCCATGACCTGACCGACCGGGCGGAGTGCGAGATGCCGTGCCGCGGCGAAGCCGGGGACCGCCAGCGTGCTGGTCCACGGCAACGCGCCGGACCGTTGCCGATCCAGACGGGCCTCGACCGGCGGCGGCAGCCCGCCGGCCTCGAGGGCCCCGAGGATCGCCTCCTGGCGCGCCCGTTGTTCACTATTCGGGTCGGGAGGCCGACGGCGGCGGAACCAGCGCATGGGCGCCCCCTTTCCCGCGTCACGATTCACCCGCGGTGAGAAAACGCTCCAGGCGGAGCCGCGTCTCTTCGCGTCGCTCCGCCTCGCGCCACAACGCACGGACGAGGGCGTCGAGCCATTCGGGGAACGGCACCCGCTCGGTCTTCAGCACGATGCCCCGGACCACCCGGGCCACCTCGTACGTGTCGTGTCCGCCCTCGTTCCGGTAACGGTACGCCGTGTCGTCCAAGGTGACCACCAGTTCGGCCAGCGGTCGCCGCCCGAAGAGTCCGGCCCGCTTGACGTCCACGGTACCCGGAGGCAGGGCCGCGGCCAGCTTCCCGGCCAGCACCTCGTGGAACGTCGCCAGATCCCGGCTGGCGGCGCGTACGGCGGCTGCCAGCGCGTCGAAGGACCATTCGGCCATACTGCCACCCCTTCCGCCCCGGCCCGGCCGGCGGTGGGCCGTTTGGCGCCATTATAGCGCGCGGCGGGCCGGTCGGCCCGCCGGGGGCGTTCCGCGATCCGCGGCCCGCTAAGGGAGGGCGGAGACGGCCTGGCGCCGTTCGGCGGAGCGGACCGCCCGTGCCAGCCACGCGGCGATGTCCGGGTGATCGATGAGAAACGCGTCGTGGCCGAGGGGTGACTCGATGAGCGTGAAGTCCGCCCGGCCGCCCCCTTGCCGGATGAGATCCGCGAGGCGCGCGATGTCGGCGGGCTCGAAGAGCCAGTCGGTCGAGATGGCCGCCAGGTGCACCTCGGCCTGGATACCCCGGCCCGGCTCGCGGCCGGCCCACAGATCGAAGAGATCCATCGCCCGGCTGAGCGTCAGGTAGCTCCAGGCGTTGAAGCGGGCCGCCAGCTTGTCGCCCTGGTAGCGGAGATACGACTCGATGGCGAACCGCGGCCCGTAGTCCGCCTGCAGCAGGTCGCACCCGGGTTGGACGGTGCGCCCGAACCGGGTCGCGAAGTGAATCGCCGAGCGGTAGCTCAGCATGGCGAGCATCCGGGCCGTGCGCATGCCGCCCACCGGATCGTCGTGCTTGAGCCCGAGCAGGAGCGCCTCCCGTTGAACCGCGTTCAGCCCGATCCCCATCGCAGAGAGCCGGTCGGTCGCCCCGATGGCGGCGACGGCGCGCACCCGGTCCGGAAACAGCGCCGCCCACTCTAAGGCCTGCATGCCGCCCAGGGATCCGCCGGCGGTGAGCAGCAGGCGCTCGACGCCCAGGGCCCGCAGGGCGGCCTCCTGCACCCGCACCATGTCGCGGACCGTGACGAGGGGGAAGGCCAAGCCCCACGGCTCGCCCGTGGGGCCGGGCGAGCCCGGCCCCGTCGTGCCGGCCACCCCGCCCAGTACATTGGTGCAGATCACCCAGTATCGGTTGGTGTCCAGGGCGCGTCCCGGACCGACGTAGACGTCCCACCAGCCCGGTCGGTCGTCCGGTCCGTGTCGGGCCGCATGCGCGTCGCCGGTGAGCGCATGGCAGATCAGGACGGCGCGCTCCGGGTCGGGCGGCCCCCAGGATTCCACGGCGACCGTGATCGGTCCCAGTTCGACTCCGCATTCCAGCCGGAGCGGCTCGTCCTCGAACAGGGTCAGACGGGCACGGCGGACCGGCACACGCGGCGACGTGTCGTTGAGCTGGGCCAGGGGACGGGTCACCGCCACGAGCATCCCTCCGTTGGGGCGGCGTCTGCCGCCGGGACAAAAAAACATCGTCGTGCGATAAGCAGACGATGCCGAGCCTTCATCCGCTTATCTCTCAGCCTTGCGGCTGCAGGAGTTGGCACCTTCAGCGTGTCGCTGGGTTGCCGGGCTTCATCGGGCCAGTCCCTCCGCCACTCTGGATAACCGAACGGCTATTCAGTTGGAAATCCCGGCTGGGATGTCGTAATCAAGTAAACGGGATCTCCGGGGGGGTGTCAAGAGGCGGCTCCGAATGCCCGGGAAATGCCAGGGGCGGCGCTGACGGCGTGTCACGATGGTCCTCCTCTGCGGGGCGCCGTCGTTCGAAGGCATTTGTCGCCGACTGCGGAGACGGGTACGATCGTAGCGCCGTCACCCGAGGCAGGGAGGGAAGGGCATGCGGATCCGCGTCGTACAACCCGAACGGCCGTCGGCGGACCCGCGCCGGCTCGTGTTCCGCGTCGAGTGGGACGGCGAGGCGTGGGCGGTCGTCCGGGAGTTCGTGGGGGAACGGACGGCCATGCTGAACGGATTCGGCCAGTTGGTGGCCCGCCTGGGGATCGCGGACCGCCCGGAGGTGGTCGACCGTCTGCGGGACATCTTCCTGACCGGCGGCTACGACTCGCTGCCGCAGGACGTGGAGTGGTGAGGCCCCGCCGGGCCGGGCGTCCCCTCGCTTCCCCACCGTGGCGTTTCCCGTCCGGGGCCGGGCCGGCGGCCATGCGTCGTGGCGCCGCGGCTCGGCGCACGCCCGGGCCGCTTCAGATGCCGGCCCCGTCCTGGCACAGCATGCCCACGCGCAGCGTCGGCCGACTGGGGGAGAAGATGAGCTCCTGGTCCGAGGCGACGTGAGCCAGGGTCACGGCACCCAGGGTCGCGTCCCAGCAGACTTCCAGCGAACGCCACAGTTCCGGCCGCACGCACTCGTGGCACTGCCCGTCCTCGCAGTCGCAAAGCGTGAGCGGACCCTGCAGGACCCGCATGACCTCGGCGATGGAGACCGCCGCCGGAGAGCGGGCCAGCACATAGCCGCCGCGGGTGCCGCGCTGGCTGCGGATCAGTTTGGCCCGTCGGAGCGGCAACAGGACCTGCTCGAGGTACTTCTCGGACGTGCCCAGTTCTTCCGCCAGGGCCTTGGCCGACAGCGGGCCGGTCCCGGCCCGGGCCAGGACCACGAGACATCGGAGTCCCGTCTTGAAAGCGGTGGTCAACCCCACGACAACTCAGTCCTCCTCGAAGAGCGGCGTTGAGAGATAACGTTCCGCATGGTCCGGCAGGACGACCACCGCCACCGGATGGGTACCGGCCGGCGGGGGCGCCAGGCTGGCGTAGGCGGCCGCCACCGCGGCGCCGCTGGAGATGCCGACCAGGAGTCCTTCCTCCCGCATCAGGCGGCGGGCCGTTCGGAGCGCCTCCTGACCCGGGACCGCGACAATGTCGTCGACGACGGCCAGGTCGAGGACGGGCGGAACGAAGCCCGCCCCGATCCCCTGGATGACGTGAGGCCCCGGCGCGCCGCCCGACAGGACGGGGGATTCGGCCGGCTCCACCGCGATGACCCGGACGGTGGGTCGGCGAGCCTTCAGCAGCCGGCCTACACCGGTCACGGTCCCACCCGTCCCCACGCCCGCGATGAACGCGTCGACCTGGCCACCGGTGTCGGCCCAGATTTCCTCGGCGGTGGTGGTGAAGTGGATCCGCGGGTTGGCCGGGTTTTCGAACTGGTGGAGGATCACCGCCCCCGGCGTCGCGTCGCGGATGGCTTCAGCCTTGGCGATAGCCCCCCGCATCCCCTCGGACCCCGGCGTGAGGACCACCTCGGCGCCGAGCGCCTTCAGGATGAAGCGGCGTTCCACGCTCACCGTTTCGGGCATCGTGACCACGCACCGGTACCCGCGGGCGGCCGCCACCATGGCGAGTCCGATCCCCGTATTCCCGGAGGTCGGCTCGACGATGGTGCCTCCCGGCCGGAGCACGCCGTCGGCCTCGGCTGCCTCCACCATGGCTAGCGCGATGCGATCCTTGACGCTGCCGCCCGGATTCTTGGCCTCCCACTTGCCGTACACGCGCCAGCCGGTGGCCTCGGAGACCGCCCGCAGGCGAATCAGCGGGGTACGCCCGATGAGTTCCAGGACGGACGCGTAGGCGGTCGGCTCCCCGGGGCGACTCATGCCGCGCCCCAGCTTTCGTCCAAAACGACGCCGGCGGCCTCGAAGAGACGATGGACGGGGCAGCGCCGCCCCACCTCGGCACGCAGGGCGGCCACCTGGGCGTCGGTCAGGTCGCCTTCGGCCGTCACGCGCACGGACACGGTGCGGAAGTGCGGCGGGACGTCGGGGGCCCCCATCATCCCGCGGGGGTCGAGCGAGCCTTCCACGACGAACGTCAGGCGCCGCAGGTCCAGGTTCATCTCGCGGGCGACCATCCGGGCGACGACGTTCATGCAACCGGCGAGGGCTGCCAAGAGCGTCTCCAGGGGATTCGGCGCCGCGGGGCTCGCGGGTTGGCGGCGCTCGGTGGTGACAAAGCGGACGCCGTCTTCGACGCGATGCTCCGCGGTCATGTCGGACGCCGTGCTGGAGACCGAAAACGTCAGGAGAGCCATCGTGTCCCTTCCCTGCCTTTCCGGAGACGTAATAATCCCTAGTTGTACTCTAGGAAATTGGGTCATGTCGGTCAAGGGCGGCGAGGATGGTCGCACCGGTTGACGTCCGCCGCCTCGCGGTCCCGGGGCGGCGGGGGTCGGCGGAGAGGCCCGCCGTTCGTGGCGGCCCCGGCGTCCGGGAGGCGGCGGCCCCGGGACCATCCGTACGGGTCGCGCCGGGCGTCGGGGGAGAGGTTGGGCCGGACCCCCCGGCAGGATCTGATGCGACCGAACCGGAACAGAGAGCGTGGGGCCGGCGGCGGACCCTCGGGGGACGGCGACCGCCGGCGCGCGGGACACGACGCATGGGGCACCGACGGGGAGGGGGAGGACGGATGTTTTCCGGCCCTGTGCTAAAAGGCAAGGTGATCTTGGTGACCGGCGGCGGTACGGGATTGGGCAAGGCCATGGCCCGGCGCTTCGGGGAGCTCGGGGCGCGCCTGGCCCTGGTAGGCCGTCGCGAAGCGGTGCTGCGGCAGACGGCCGAGGAGTTCGGCCGCGCGGGGATCGAGACCTACGTGCGGCCGCTCGACGTCCGTGAACCGGAACGGGTGGCGGAGACCGTGGATGCCGTCTGGGAGCATTACGGCCGACTCGACGTGCTGGTGAACAACGCCGCCGGGAACTTCATCAGTCCCTTCGAGCGGCTTTCCCCCCGGGCGGTGGACGCGGTGGTCAACATCGTGTTGCACGGCACGCTGTACTGCACCCTCGAAGCGGGGAAGCGGTGGATTGCCCGGCGGCACCCGGGCACCGTGCTCAACATCGTCGCCACCTACGCCTGGACGGGTTCGGGATATGTGGTGCCCTCCGCGGTGGCCAAGGCGGGCGTGCTCGCGGCGACCCGATCCCTGGCCGTCGAGTGGGCCCCCTACGGGATCCGCCACGTGGCCATCGCACCGGGTCCGTTCCCGACGGAGGGGGCGTGGGCCCGACTGGCCCCCACGCCGGAACTGGCGCAGCACTTGGAAGGGGGCGTCCCGCTGGGCCGGGTGGGGCGACCGGAAGAACTGGCGAACCTCGCCGCCTACCTGGTCTCCGACTACGCGGCGTTCATCAACGGCGAGGTCGTCACCATAGACGGCGGGGCGTGGCTGAACGACGTCGGCTTCAACCCCCTGCGGCGCCTGACGCCGGAGGACTGGGACCGGATCCGCGAGCTGACGCGGCGCCCGACCTCGGGCGGGGAGGCGCCGGCGTGAGCCGCGCCTACTGGACCGCCGAGCACGAGCGCTTTCGGGACGTGTTGCGCGCCTTCCTGGACCGCGAGGCGCGGCCGTACTACGACACCTGGGAAGCGGAGCGGGAGGTGCCCCGCTCGTTTTGGCAAAGACTCGGGAAGCAGGGGTACCTCTGCCCGGAAGTGCCGCCTGAATACGGGGGGGCCGGGGCGGACTTCGGCTACGCCGTGGCCATCATCGAGGAACTGGAGCGGGTCGGGTCCGGCCTGGCGGGGATCAGTCTGCACAACGACATCGTGGTGCCGTATCTGCTGGCGTACGGGACCGAGGAGCAGAAGCGTCGCTGGTTGCCCGGCTGCGTGACGGGGGAAACCATCACCGCGGTGGCGATGACGGAGCCGGGCGCGGGGTCTGACTTGGCCGGGATCCGGACCGTCGCGCGGCGCGCGGGCGAGCACTACGTGGTCAACGGGCAGAAGACCTTCATCACCAACGGGATCCTGGCCGACCTGGTCGTCGTCGTGGTGCGCACCGATCCCGATGCCGAGCCGCACCGGGGACTGAGCCTGCTGGTCGTCGAGCGCGACACCCCCGGGTTCACCCGGGGGCGCAAGCTCAGAAAGATCGGGCAGCACAGCCAGGACACGGCCGAGTTGTTCTTCAGCGACGCCCGGGTCCCGGTCGGGAATTTGCTCGGCCGGGAAGGCCAGGGGTTCCGGTACCTGATGGAGCGCCTCGTACAGGAACGCCTGGTGGTCGCGATCGGGGCGCAGGTGGCGGCCGAGGTCATGCTGGAAGACACCCTGGCCTACGTCAAGACGCGGACGGCGTTCGGCCGGCCCATCGGGGCGTTCCAACACGTCGCCTTCACGCTGGCGGAAGTCGCCACCGAGGTGCGCCTCGGCCGCACGTTCGTGGACGACTTGATCGGCCGCTACATGGCGGGCGACGATCTGGTGACGGAGGTCTCCATGGCCAAATGGTGGGTCACCGACATGGCCAAGCGGGTCGCCTCCCGGTGCCTGCAACTGCACGGCGGCTACGGGTACATGGAGGAGTTCCCCATCGCCCGACGCTATCGGGACGTCGCGGTGACCTCCATCTATGCCGGCACCAACGAAATCATGAAGACCATCATCGCGCGCCGGATGGGGCTGGGCGAACGGTAGGGGCCGGCGGCACGCGGTGGGCGTGGGGGAGGAGACGACGGCGGTGGGGCCCATCGCGTTCCTGATGGTCCTGGCGGCCGGGGCAGCCCTGCCCGGCGCGGTGGCCCGGGCCGTCGCCCTCCGGGAACTCCGCCGCCTGGGGTCGCTGACCTCCTCCGGGGCGGGGGAACGGCTGTACCGCACGACCCAGGTCTTCCGGTTCGGTGGCGGGGTCTACTTGGTCGCCGGCGGCGCGGCGGCCCTCGACTACCTGTCCGGGGTCCGCTGGCCCGGCACGTCCATGCCGGCCTTGGTGGGGATCCTCGCCGTGGGCGCCCTCATCTGGCTCGGCGGGGTCCTGCTGGGGATTCAAGCGGGGTTGTACCCCTGGGTCAAGGCGGTCCGCGGGCTCGAGGCGTCGCTGGGCGAGCAGCTCACACCGGCCATGGTGTTCCTGGTGGTGGCCGTGGTGCCCAACTTGGTGTGGAATCTCGGCCTCGCGCTCGCGGAGACGACCTGGCGGACACGCGTCGTCGCGCGCCCGGTCACCCTCCTGATCCTGGCTTCGGCGTACGTCACGCTCCTTTTGGTGTTGGCGCCCCGGGTGTGGCCGCGCCTCGTCCGGTCGCGGCCCCTCGGGGAGCCGGAGGCCGGCGCCATCCGCGCGCTGGCGCGGCGGGCGGGGGTCCGTGTGGAGCGTGTCTCGGTGATCCCGTGGTCCCGGCAACGGATCGCCAATGCCATGGTGGTCGGGTACGGGCGTCCCCACATTCTGGTGACGGACTATCTCCTGGCCCAGTGCACGCCGGAGGAGGTCGAGGCGGTGGTCGCCCACGAACTCGGGCACATCCGGTTGCACCATGTGTGGTGGCGCGCGGCCCTGGCGTGGCTCTGGATCGCCGTGGCCGGCGCCGGTTCCGCCCTGCTGGCCCGCCTGCCGACGACGCCCCCCGTCTGGGCCGCGGCGGGCGGATGGCTGGTGCTGCTGGTCGGGTACTTCGTCGTGGGCGTCAACGCCGTGGGCCGTCGGCAGGAACTCGCCGCCGACCGCTACGTGGTCCAACTCGGCGTGGATCCGCGACATCTCGCGTCGGCGCTCGAGCGGCTGGCCGTCGCCAACACGCTGCCGCGCCGCTGGGACAAGGTGTTCCGCCTCTTCCAGTCGCACCCCGGCGTGGAGGAGCGGGTCCGGCGGCTCGTCGGCGCCTATCCGGCACCGGCGCCGGCCCCGGAGGATCACGCTTGAGCGAGCGGGCGTGACTCCGCGTCGAAAAAGGTGGTCATCGCGCCGGTGCGCTCCCTGATGATGGATCTGCTGGGCGTGATGCCGGTCGGGGGAGCGATGCGGGGCGGTCCGGCGGCCCCGGCCCGCGGGCACGGGCCCCTCGCGGTGTCTCGTAGACACCGCTTGTCCCGTCGGGGCCGCCACCCAGACCAGCGCGGGGAACCCGGCGCCGGCGGGACGCCCCCTCGCGCACCGGGCAGGGTGACCGAGCGGGAGACGTCCGCTGCCGGCTGACCATCGACCGGACGGAGCATGTCGGCGTGGCTTGGCCGAAGCCGACCCGACCGGACTCGGCAGAGACCGAGCGAGGTTGCGGGACGAGCGGAGCGGGTGAGGGGGGACGCGGCGGTCCGGGCTGGAGAGCAAGCCGCCAAGACGCGGCGCCGGTGCAGGGTTCGGGGCCAAGGCCCCCAGGGGGATGAACCGGGTGGGCACGCTAGGAGCCGGGAACCCGGCCGGCGACGGGCGTGGCACCGCCCGGCGTGGCGGTTGGGACCGGGTTGAGCATCCTGGAGAACCGTGCCGTTCCGCGATGCCCGCCGGTTTGACGCCGGCCACGGGTGAGCGACGGGTTCAAGCGGGCGGGTTCCAACGGGTCAGGAACCCGGGCTTGCTTTATCATGGATGCGATTTCGCATTAAAGTGAGTGGAGGAGGCGGTCACGATGCCCGAGCGGACGTTTTGTCGCTGATCGCGTTCCGGCGGAGGCGGCCATAGGGTCAAGGCCATGTGCCGGTCCGGGATCCGACACATGAGCACCGCGTGCCAAGGACCCGGGGATGGGGCCGGAACCCGGGGTGTTCCGTCCGGACTTCGCTGCGGCGAGAAGGAACGGGTTCGACAGCTAGGACGGCGACGAGTGCGGCCACGCCCGGCACGCGCCGGCGCCACGGCCCCGTTGGGCGGCGATCGGCTGCGCGTCTTTGCCCCCGGTGCGGCGGGATCGGCTGAGTGATCGGGTCAACTGGTGGCCGACCAGCCAGGTAGAACAGTGCGAGTAAAGGAGAATCAGCTCATGGCAGGGCGCGTCCCCATTACCGTGGCCTACGGAGACGGGATCGGTCCGGAGATTATGGAGGCCACGCTACGCATCATCCAGGCAGCCGGGGCTAACATCGAGATCGAGACGATCGAGATTGGGGAAAAAGTGTACCTGCGCGGCGTGGAAACCGGGATGGAACCGGGCGCGTGGGATTCCCTGCGGCGGACCAAGGTGTTTCTCAAGGCCCCGATCACGACCCCCCAGGGCGGTGGTTACAAGAGCCTCAACGTCACGGTCCGGAAGGCGCTCGGGCTGTACGCCAACGTCCGCCCCTGTGTGTCCTATCACCCCTTCGTCCGTACGAAGCACCCCAACATGGATGTGGTCATCGTCCGGGAGAACGAGGAGGATCTGTACGCGGGCATCGAGCACCGGCAGACGGACCAGGTGTACCAGTGCCTGAAGCTCATCACGCGTCCCGGTTCGGAAAAGGTCATTCGGTATGCGTTCGAATACGCGCGCGTCCACAATCGTAAAAAGGTTACCTGTTTCGTCAAAGACAACATCATGAAGCTCACCGACGGACTGTTCCACAAAGTGTTCGACGAGATCGCCGCGGAGTATCCGGACATCGAACACGAAACGTGGATCGTCGACATTGGCGCGGCCAAGCTCGCGGATACGCCGGAACAATTCGATGTCGTCGTGATGCCGAACCTGTACGGCGACGTGCTGTCCGACGTGGCGGCGCAGATCGCGGGGTCGGTGGGCTTGGCCGGCTCGGCCAATATCGGCGAGCACTTTGCGATGTTCGAGGCCATTCACGGCTCGGCACCGCGCCGGGCGGGACAAAACCTCGCGAATCCGTCGGGACTGTTGCTCGCGGCGGTGATGATGCTGGTCCACATCGGCCAACCCGACGTCGCCATGCGGGTGCACAATGCGTGGCTGAAGACGATTGAGGACGGCATTCATACGTACGACATCTTCAAGGAGGGAGTCAGCCGGCAGAAAGTCGGCACGCGGGAGTTCGCCGACGCCGTCATCGACCGCCTGGGCGAACAACCTCAAGTGCTGAAGCCCGTATCGTACGGGACGTCCGAGTCGCTCTCGTTGTGGCGGAAGAAGGACCGGCCCAAGGCGGAAAAACGGCTCGTGGGCGTCGACGTATTCCTGGACTGGGACAAGGGATCGCCCAATGACCTCGGCAATTCGCTCAGCCAGGTGTCGGCGGGCCCCTTGCAATTGCGGGTCATCACCAACCGCGGCGTGAAAGTCTGGCCGGACGGACTGCCGGAGACATTCTGCACGGATCACTGGCGGTGTCGGTTTCTGGGTCGGGAGGGCGAAGACGTGCAGCCCGCCCACGTGGTTCAACTGCTCGAACGGGTCATCCAAGCCGGTTTCGACCCGATCAAGACGGAGAACCTCTATCTTTTCGACGGCGTGCCGGGATTCTCGGCGGTACACGGATAGCATCCTGAGGTCGGTCGGTACGGCGAGGACTCCGTTCCCGACGTCGACGGATTCCTTGACCGCGGCCCGGCGTGGGCGGGATCCCGGATCGCGGCGCGGTGCAGGCGCTCGTCGGTGGCCATGCGGTCCTCGGCCATCCCGGGGGACGGCACGGCCTCGCCGTTCCCGTAAACGCCTTGGCCGGTGTCGGAGTGCCTGGGCCGCACGGTGACGCCGCGTCGGCCGTGGGCTCGTCGCCCCGGGATGCCGCCCGCTCCCGGGGCGACGCGTTTGCCGGCGGCCGGCCTGGGTGCACGCCTGCGGCAGGTGCCGAGCCTCTCGATGTTCCCGTCGAGACGGCCACGCTTCCTTCCCTGGTGCATCGGCCCGTCACGCGGCGGATGCCTCCGCGATGGTCGGCCCTCCGCCACCTTCGACCCCCAGGCCGACGGGGGTATGACAGGCCCCGCCTCCTTCTTCCGTAGCCAACGCGAGCCGGCGGCTCGACCCGCCGGGCGACGCGGTGTAGCCGGGAACCCGGTACCAGGCCGGCGTCCGACGGGGTGAGGGTGACCGAAGGGGGAGGCCGCCTTCGCGGCTGGGGCGGGGTTTGTGATACGCTCGGACCAGGAGAGAGCCGCGGATGGCCGCGCTACGCACCGAACGGCCGCGCGCGTGAGGGAGACTCCCGGCCCACCCGTAAGGCGTCGAAGGGGTGCTGACTGCCGTGCCCCCGGGCCCCGGACCGACAGGTCCTGATGGGCCGGCGCGGAGGCAAGGGGTGCGGGAAGCATGGCGGAACCCGGCCCGAGTCCCGCCCCCGTGCGCCGTCGGTGCGCGCCTGGCCGCCTGCCTGGGTATCGGACTTTCGGGGGCCGCCGGCGGATTCCCGACGCTGCCCTGACCGACGCCGTCGCGTGGCGTAAGGCGTCGGACACGATCCTGGGCGCATGGCGAGACCACCGCGATACCCGCTGCGACGGTGGAGCGGATACGGGCTACACTCGGGGCGGTCCGCGGCGGATCGGGTGGCGTGGGGCGGAACGACCGCCGTCGGTCGGGCGGACGAGCGGGACGCGACCGGACCGCGGGCGGGCGCGGCGAGAACGGAAGGGGGGCTCGGGCGGTGAGCGAAGCGGTGGAAACCCTTGACGGATGGCATGTCCTCCACGATTTTCGCCGAGTGGACTGGGATGTTTGGACGGCGTGGACGGACCGGGAACGGCGGGACGCCCTGGAGGCCTTCCAGGCCCTGTGGGCGGACTGGGCGGCGGTCGACCGGGCCCGATCCGGCAGCTTCGGCGCCTACCAGGTGGTGGGGCACAAGGCCGACCTCCTGCTCCTGCACTTCCGCCCCACCTTGGGCGAACTGGTGGACGTCAAGTTCCGGCTCGACAAGACGCCGATGGGGCGGGTCCTGCGTCCGGCCTCCTCGTACCTCTCGATCGTCGAGTTGTCGAAATACCTGGCCCAGGGCGACGCCGATCCCGCCACCAACCCGTATCTCAAGGCCCGCCTGGAACCGGCCGTCCCGGACAAGCAGGCGGTCTGCTTCTACCCCATGTCCAAGCGGCGGCAGGGGGCCGACAACTGGTACATGTTGGACCGCGAGACGCGGGCCCGGTTGATGCGGAGCCACGGGACCATCGGGCGCCGGTACCACGACCGGGTGATCCAGATCATCTCCGGCTCGCAGGGTCTGGACGACTGGGAATGGGGGGTGACGCTGTTCGCCGACACCGCCCTCGACTTCAAGAAGCTGGTGTACGAGATGCGCTTTGACGAGGCCAGCGCGCGTTACGCGGACTTCGGCCCCTTCTACGTGGGGACGCGCGTGGACTTCGGAGACGTCGAACGGCTGCTCGCCGTCTGAGGAAGGAGGGGCCGCAACGCAGGCCGATCGCTTTCTCCGGGCGTGCCGCGGGGAACCCCACGACACGGTGCCGGTCTGGTTCATGCGCCAGGCCGGGCGGTACCAGCCGGAGTATCGGGCGCTCCGGGAACGCTACAGCCTCCTCCAGATCGCGTTGAATCCGGCCCTGGCGACGGAGGTCACGGTCCGGCCCGTCGAGGCGTTCGGGGTCGATGCCGCCATCCTGTTCTCCGACATCATGGTCCCCCTGGGGCCGCTCGGGATCCGGTACGAGATCCAGGAAGGCGTCGGTCCCGTGGTCCCGGACCCGATTCGGACGGGAGCCCAGGTGGCCCGACTGGGCGAACTGGATCCCGCCCGCGATCTGCCGATGGTCCTCGAGGCGGTGGAGCGCATCGTCGCCCGGTTGCACGGCGTTCCGCTCATCGGGTTCGCCGGTGCCCCCTTCACCTTGGCCAGTTACTTGGTCGAAGGCCAGCCGACGCGGCAGTACGTCGCCACCAAGCGGCTGATGTGGTCCGACCCCGCGACGTGGGGCGCTCTCATGGACGTCCTGGCCGAGACGGCCGTCCGGTACCTGACGGCGCAGATCCGCGCGGGGGCGCAGGCTGTCCAGCTCTTCGACAGTTGGGCCGGCGCGCTTTCGCCTGCTGACTACCGGCAGTATGTCCTGCCCGCCACCCGCCGCATCTTCGCCGGTCTGGCCGAACTGGGCGTGCCCCGCATCTACTTCGGCGTCGGGACCGGTTCGCTGCTTGAGCTGATGCAAGCCACGGGCGCGGACGTGGTGGGGGTCGACTGGCGTACCCCGCTGCCCGAGGCGCGGCGTCGCCTGGGACCGGGGACGGCGCTGCAGGGCAACCTCGACCCGGTCGCTCTGCTGGCGCCGTGGCCGGTGTTGGCGGCGGCGGCCGACCGCATTCTCACGGCGATGCGAGGGGACTACGCCTTCGTGTTTAACCTCGGCCACGGCGTCCTGCCCGAGACGGACCCCGAGCAGGTCCGGCGGCTGGTGGCCTACGTGCATGACCGGGGAGGCGCCGCGTGAAGGTCGGCGTGTTGCTGATGGCCCACGGTGCGGCTCGGGGCCTGGACGACATCCCGCGCTACTACGCCCACATCCGTCACGGGCAGCCGCTGTCGCCGGCGGTGCTGCGCGAACTGAGCGACCGGTACCGGGCCATCGGGGGTTACTCGCCGCTTCACGAGATCACGGCGGCGTTGGCGCGCCGCCTGGCCGGGGTGCTGGGGGTCAGGCCGGGGGTGGTCGACTGGCATGTGTATCATGGTTTTCGCCATGCGCCGCCGTTCATTGCCGACGCCGTGGCCGCGATGGCAGCCGACGGGGTGCAGCGGGGGATCGGTGTGGTGCTGGCCCCCCACGACTCGGCCCTGAGCGGCGGGCGCTACCGGGCCGCGGCCGAGGAGGCGCGGGCCGCGGTGGACGGAGCCCCGCCGTTCACCTACGTCGCCTCCTGGCACTTGGAACCCCGCCTTGTCCACCTCCTGGCCAGCCGGGTGCGCGAGGCGCAGGCGTATTGGCCGGAGGCGGAACGCGACGCCGTGCCGGTGGTGTTCACGGCCCACAGTCTGCCGGAACGGATTCGGGCGGAGGGGGACTCGTATGCCGACCAAGTCCGTGCCACGGCGCGGGCCGTGGCCGACCTGGCCGGCTTGGCGGCCTGGGAGGTAGCCTGGCAGAGTGCCGGGCGGACGGGCGAGCCGTGGATGGGTCCGGACATCCTCGAGGTCGTCGACCGCCTGGCGGGAGAAGGCCGGCCGGGGGTCCTCGTCTGCCCGCTCGGATTCGTGGCGGACCATCTGGAGGTCCTGTACGACCTGGACATCCAGGCGGCCGCCGCGGCTGCGGCCCGCGGGCTCCGCTGGCGCCGAACGCGGTCGCTGAACGACGATCCGGCCCTGGCGGAGGTTTTGGCGGACATCGTGGAACGAGAGGTGGTGCTCCGTGCCTGAGTTGGCCGTCGTGGGGGCGGGGATCGCCGGGCTCGCCGCCGCTCGCCGGTTGGTCGAACGGGCGCCCGCCGGGACAGTCGTGCATGTGTTCGAGGCAAACGCTCGGGCCGGGGGTGCGATTCGGTCGGAGATCACGGCCGGGGTGGTGCTCGAAGCCGGCCCGGACTCGCTGTTGACGCGCAAGCCGGCGGCGGTGGAGCTGTGTCGGGCGTTGGGGCTGGCGGACGAACTCATCGGGCCCGCGCCGGGCGCGCGCGGTGCCGACATCTTCTGGGCCGGGCGGCTCCATCCCATCCCGCCGGGCCTGATGGCCGGCGTGCCCTCGCGCCCCGAAACCCTGTGGCGCAGCGGACTGCTCTCGTGGTCGGCCAAGTTGCGCGCGTTGGCGGACCTCTGGCGGCCGCCGAAGCCGACCGAGCCGGATGCCAGCCTCGGCGAGCTGTTGGCCTACCGGTTCGGCCCCCAAGTCGTGGACCGGCTGGTCGCGCCGCTTCTTGCCGGGATTTATGCGGGGGACATCCGCACCTTGAGTCTCAAGGCGACCTTCCCCCAGTTGGCCGCTTGGCAGGACCAGTACGGCAGTCTCATCCGCGCCGCCCGCCGCCAGCCGCCGCCCGCCGGCCACCGGGGGCCTCCCTTTCTCACCCTTCGGACCGGGTTGGAGCGCATGGTCCGGGTGCTGGTCGAAAAGACGTCGGCGACGTGGCATTTCGGCGAGCCGGTGCGCCGGGTGGTGCCCGAAGGCGGGGGATTCCGTCTGGAGACGGACCGTGGCCGGTACGCGGTGGACGGCTTGGTGCTGGCCACACCGGCCCCCCGCACCCGGGAGATGCTGGGCGAAGCGGTGCCCGAGGCCGGCGCATTGTTGGCGGAGATTCCCTATACGGATCTGGCGGTTGTGGGGCTCCTCTTCCGCCCGGCGGCTTTTTCGCCGCCGCGGGACAAGACGGGGGTGCTGGTGCCGGCCGGCCAAGGTCTCGCCCTGACGGCGGTCACGTTCGTCGGGTCGAAGTGGGCGTACCCGGAGCCTCCTCCGTACGAGGCGGTGCGGGTGTTCCTCGGCCGGGCCGGGGACGCGGGCTTGCTCGAGCACGACGACGACGCCCTCGTGGCTCGCGCCCGGGCGGAATTGGAACGGGTGCTGGGGGTGCGCGCCGAGCCGGAGACCGCCCGGGTCTTCCGGCATCCGGCCGGAATGCCCCAGTACCGGGTCGGGCATCTTGATCGGGTGGCGCGGCTGGAACAGGTGCTGGCCCGGTGGCCGCAGCTGAGGCTCGCGGGCCAGGCCTACCACGGCGTCGGCATCCCGGACAATGTCGCGGACGGGCACCGGGCCGCCGACGCGGTGTTGGCGGCCGTGGGGGCCGCCGTGCCGGTCGCTCTGGGGACACGGGGGGATGGAGCATGACGGAGGATCCCGGGGACCGGCTGCCGCCGTTCTCCGCCGTGGACTTGGAGGGACGGCCGGTCTCGGCTGCGGCGCTGGAGCGGGACCCCACCCTGGTGGTGCTCCTCCGGGGTCTCGGCTGACCCTACTGCCGACGGGAGCTCAGGGAGCTTCAAAGCCGTGTCGCCGGATGGCGGGCGAGGGGTCTGACCGTTCTCGTGGTGGCCCCGGACCCGGCGGAGGTGGTTCGCCGGTTCTGGATCCGGGAAGGCCTCGACCTGTGGGTGGTGGCGGACGCCGGGCTGCTCCAAGTCCTGGGACAGCCGCGGCGGTGGTGGCCGGGTCGCCTGCCGGCCCTGCTCGCCGTCGCTCCCGGCGGCACGGTGGTCTGGCGACACCTCGGACGCAGCATGCGCGATCTGCCCGACTGGGAGCAGGCGGTGGCCGCGCTCGCGCCCTGGCTCAAGTGAGCGGGGCTCCGGCCCGGTAGGGTGCCAGCACGCCGTAGACGGCGACATGGGCGGGTGTCGGCACCCCGTGCCGTTCCCCGGCCCGGATGATGCCCCCCTGGATGTGGTCCGTCTCGAGCGGTAAGCCCTTGGCCTTGTCCCGCGCCATCGACGCCAGCATGGTGGGCGGGAAGGCTTCCAGCTGCGCCAGCACCCGCGGCCACGCGTCGTCGCCCAGGTCGACGCCGGCCGCCCGCGCCACCGCGGCCACTTCTTCGGCCAGGCGCGCCGCCGCCAGCCGGGTCGCCGGTTCGGCGAGGAGCCGCCCGATGGGAAGGCCGGTCGCCGCCGTGAGCGCGCTCAGCACGTCAAGCAGGATGTACTTCTCCCAGAGCGCGCGGTAGATGTCGTCGGTCACCCGGTGGTCCACCCCGGCGCGCCCGAGGTCTTCGCCGAGGGCCTCGGCCAGCGGGCGATGGTGCGGCTCGACGGCCCCCACGGTCAGCCGGGCGAAGCGGCTGGGATGGATCACGGCTCCGGTCTCGTCGAGCGTGGCCTCGATGTGCGCGACGCCGCCCATCACACGCCCCGGGTAGCGGGCCCGCAGCACGTCCATATGTTCGATGCCGTTGAGCAGCGGCAGAATCGGCACATCGGGCAGGCGGTCCAGGGTCTCCAGGGCGCCGGCGAGGTGGGGAGCCTTGACTGCCACCACGATGACGTCGGCGTCCTGCACCTGCGCCGGATCCGTCGTGGCCGGTGGATGCCCGGCGTAGTCTCCGAGCGGGCTTTTGACCACCAAGCCGTGGCGGTGCAGCTGCTCCAGGCGGCCCGGTCGGACCACGAACGTCACGTCGAAGCCGGCCATGAGGAGGCGGCTGCCGAAGTAGCCCCCGACCGCGCCCGCCCCGAGAAAAGCCCACCGCATGTCCCTTCCCCCTTTTCGTTCCGCCGACCGGGGGCCGCCGGGAACCGGGTCCGTCCGGAGGTTCGGTCCCGGGGGCGGGAGTCCGCCGCGGGCCGCGGGGCCCTCCTCCACGGTCCCTGGGCGGCCGGCCATGTCACTCCGCTGTGTCCGCGTATTGCGGATACGTTACGATGCTGCCGCGCAGGCGCTGGATCTCCTTGAACAGGCACCGGTTCATCACGACCGCCTTGCCCTGCTCGTATGCGATCCGGGCCGCGTCGGGGTTGATGACGCCCTCTTGCATCCAGAAGACCTCCGCGTCCACTTCGGCGGCCTCCTGGGCGGTTTCGAGGGCCTTGTCGCTGCTGCGGAAGACTTCGATGACGTCCACCGGTTCACGGATGTCCGTCAGCCGGGCGACGACCGGCTCGCCCAGGATGGTCTGTCCGGCGTAGGCCGGGTTGACCGGGATGATGCGGTAGCCCATGCGCTGCAGCTTGCGCGCGACACGGTAGCTGGGACGACCGGACTGTGCGGACAGCCCCACTACCGCGATGGTCCACGGCGTGCCGTCGGGCTTCTCCGGGGAGGTGGCCACCCGCCGGATGACGGCTTCGTCGTTGAGCAAGGGGGACCGGGGGCGCCGGCCCCGCGCGCGCGCCAAAGCCTGCTCGAGGTCGGCCCACAGGTCGTCCACGTGTTCCAGCCCCACGGACAGGCGGATGAGGTCCGGGTCGGCCCCGGCCTTCACCTGTTCCTCCGGGGACAGTTGCTGGTGGGTGGTGGACGCCGGGTG
This sequence comes from Actinomycetes bacterium, assembly GCA_023565505.1. Taxonomy (GTDB): domain Bacteria; phylum Bacillota; class Sulfobacillia; order Sulfobacillales; family JAIMBI01; genus JAIMBI01. The sequence continues at coordinate 136,627 of JAIMBI010000001.1, forward strand.
GATGACCAGCGAGCGCACGTCGCCGACGTTGGCCACGTGCGACCAGAGGCCGACGCTGTTGATGAACCGCATGCCGGCTTCCACCCCGCCGCGGATGCCGAAGTTGAGCATGGACCCGAACAGGCCGCGGTCCAGATAGCGCCGGGCCAGGGCGTGGGAGGGATGGCTCGGCAGCCCGGGGTAGTTCACCCAGGCCACGTCGGGGTGTTCCGACAGCCGTCGGGCGAGTTCGAAGGCGTTGGCGCACTGCCGCTCCATGCGGATCCCGAGCGTCTCCACGCCTTGCAGGATGAGGAATGCGTTCCAGGGAGCCAGACTGGCCCCCATGTCGCGGAGAATCTTGACCCGGATACGGGTCGAGAACGCCAGGCTGCCCATCTCCCGGGCATACACGATGCCGTGGTAGCTCGGGTCCGGCTGGGAGAACCCGGGATACTCCGGCCGGTCGTAGTCGAAGTGCCCGCCGTCCACCACGATGCCGCCCAGGGCCGCCCCGTGCCCGCCCAGCCATTTGGTGGCCGAATGGATGACGATGTCGGCGCCCCACTCGATGGGACGGCAGAGGTACGGCGTCGCGAACGTGTTGTCCACGGCGAGGGGGACGCCGTGGCGATGGGCCAGGTCGGCCCAGGCGGCAAGGTCCGCGACGGCCAGTTTGGGATTGCCCAGGGTCTCGACGAAGCACAGCCGGGTCCGATCCGTGAAGGCGGCTTCGGCTTCCTCCAGCGAGGCCACGAAGCGCACGCGGATGCCGAGGTCGGCCAGCGTCGAGGAGAGCAGGGTGAACGTGCCCCCATACAGGTCGGTGGACGCGACGACCTCGTCGCCGGCTCGGCAGAGGTTGGTCACCGTCGCGGTGGTGGCGGCCTGGCCGCTGGCGAACGCGACGGCGGCCACGCCGCCTTCGAGGAGCGCCACCCGCTTCTCGAGCGCGTCCACCGTGGGGTTGCCGATACGGGTATAGATGTTGCCGGCCTCGTCCAGGCTGAACAACTCGGCCGCATGGGCGGTGTTGCGGAAGACGAAGGCGGTCGACTGGTACACGGGCACGGTGCGGGCCCCGGTGGTCGGGTCGGGCGCGGTGCCGCCGTGGATGGCCACGGTCTCGAAGCGATAGTCCCGCGGAACGTCGCTCATGCTGTTACACGGCACCAGGACCGGCGCTGGCGCCGTGTCCCCCCTTTCGTCGAGGCGTCAGAACCGGCGCTCTCCGCGGTGGAGACGGGCGCCGGGCTGGGAAGTCGGCCTCATGGTACCAGACGGCTTGCCGGCCCGACAATGGGCCGCCCTGGTCCCGCACCGACGTTGATACCCGTATGGGTATTTGCTATCCTCGGGGGCGAGGAGGGAAGTTGTCGCATGAGCGCGTCCCACTACACGGTGGCGACGACCAAGACCGTGGAAGCCGCTCTCGCCGCGGTGGAGCAGGCCTTGGCCCGACGCCAGTTCGCGGTGCTGTGGCACCTCGACATCAACGCGAAGCTCGTCGAGAAGGGGTTGGAACCGGGGCCGGCGTTCCACGTGCTCGAGGTGTGCAGTGCCCCGCGCGCCAAGGCCGCCCTCACCACGACCCAGCAGGTGGGGTATTTTCTGCCGTGCAAGGTCGTCGTCTACAGCGACCAAGCCACGGGGGGGACCCGGATCGGGCTGCAGCGCCCCCAACTGATGGTGGACCTGATCGGCGACCCGGCCTTGCGGCCGCTGGCCGAGGAGGTCGAGGGGCTGTTGGTCGGCGCCGTCGACGAGGCAGCGGAGGGCTGAGCGCATCATGGTCATCGTGTACACGACGCCTACCTGACCCCACTGCCGGTCCCTGAAGCAGTTCTTGAAGGAGCGCAAGATCCCCTACCGCGAGGTGGATGTCACCAAGTCGGCGGCCGGTCTTGCGGCCTTGAAGAGCAAGTCAGGGCAGACCGGGGTCCCGGTCACGGACGTCAACGGGCAGATCATCATCGGCTTCAACCGTGCGAAGCTCGCGCGGGCGCTGGGTATCCGGTCGGAGTGACGCGGCCTCGTGCGGGCGCTCGCTGAAAAACCCCGCCAGGACCGACCGGGCGGCGAGCGGGTCGGCCAGCACCGATGCCTCGGCCAGGCCCTCGACCAGACTGCAGGCGCGGACGATTTGCTTGACCCGCTCCAGCGCCCCCTCCACGGCCGCGAGCTGGGTGAGAATGGCGCGGCAACTTTCACGCCGCGCAATCATCCCTTCCAACCCGCGTACTTGGCCTTCGATTCGCTTGAGCCGACGCAGGAGTTCCTCTTCCTGCCAGAACACTTGTCGTTCGCGCGTCGTACGCAACACCTCCCTGGGGTGCCCGACCGGCTCGCTCCCTCCGACCGACCCCATCAGGCCGCTCTTGCCGGGGCGACGTCCGGCATCCCCGTGGGGCCGGCCGGACTCGACGCCCGGCCGCGGGCGGAGAGCCTGAGGCGGGTCCGGCGGCTGGGAATGCGCCTTCACGTGGGGCCGTGCCGTCCGCGGACGGAGAAGGCAGGCGCGCCGACGGACCCCTTCGGCGCATGCCGGTGAAACCTGGTGGGGTTTCCGGGGAAAACTTGCGTGCGGGCTGACGCCGACGCTATCCATAGGGTATTATATACCTAGCGGGGTATAATTGGGGCGGGTCGGTGAAAACTTTGACGCGGCGTCGCCCCGCCGGACGCCCGGATCCCGCGGTGCGAGGGAGTCGAGGGACAGGCGAGGGACAGGCGAGGGAAAGGGTGGACCGGTTCTATGGCGCTTATGTCAGACGAGATTCGTGAGGAAGTCCGGGAATATCTGGCGAAGATGACGGCCCCGGTGACCGTGGCCTACTACCCCAAGGACGGCGACGGGGCATCCGAGGCCATGGAACAACTCTTGAACGAGTTGGCGGCCGTCAACCCGCTCGTCCGTCCGGAGCGGCGGTCCGGACCACCCGAGGCCATCGCTCCCGAGCGGCCCGAGGACATCGAGAGCGTGGTCACGGTGCTGGAAGTGGACGGTCGCCGTACCGGCATCCGCTATCTGGGCTTCCCGGGGGGGCGGGAGTTCGGCACCTTCCTGGAGGCCCTGGTGACCGTGTCCACCGAGGCGGCCCCGACGCTGTCCGAGGCGACGCGGGCGTTTTTGGCCCAGATCCACCAGCCGGTGCACCTGGAGGTGTTCACCACCCCCACCTGACCGTACTGCCCCCGGGCGGTACGCCTGGCACACGAAATGGCGCGGGTGAACCCGCAGTGGATCACGGCGGACATGGTCGACGCCCAGAGCTTCGAGGCGCTGTCCATGCGCTTCGGGGTGATGAGCGTGCCCATGACCGTCGTCAACGGCAGTGAACAGGTGGTGGGGGCGGTCCCCGAAGGCCGCCTGGTGTCGGTCATCCGCCAGGCGGTGGGGGCCTGAGTCGGATGCCTGCGGAAGCCCCGCGAACCTCGCCGGGGCTTCCGCATCATTTTGCGGCTGTCCCGCGGGGCGTCGGGTCCCCGGGGCCGATTTTTTGCGGTATGGTGAGAGCGGTATCGCGGGGGAACCGGTGCGGGCCCAAGGCGGCTTCGGCGGGGAACCCCCGCTGGCGAGGGGGGCTCAACGTGGCGAAACTGGCGTTCTGGATCATGTCGGGACCCGACCAGGCGGCCAAGGCGCTGGCGGCCTTGAGGTTGGCGGACCGCCTCAAGTCGGTGCGGCACCAGGAGGTGCAGGTGTACCTCTACGGTCCCGGAGTCAGGCTCGCAGTGGAGGGGGACGAGGCGGTTCGTCAGGCTCTTCGGGACCTCGGCGGCCATGAGGTGCCGGTGCAGGCGTGCCCGGTCAACGTGCAGCAGCTGGGTTTGGCCGAGGATGCGGTCCGAGGGGCGGGCGTGGGGCTCCGTCCGGCCGGCGAGGTCCTGGTCGAGCTGGTCGAGCAAGGGTATCAGGTCATCGGCGTCTAGGCCGGGTCGGTCCGCCGAGGGCGCCCTTGCGCCGGGCGTCGGGGAGAGACCGGCGCCGACGCGGCGGGCGCGGTGCCGTACGAGGCGTGTGCACGACGACGGAGGCGGCGGGACAGGACCTCCCGGGACGAGCCCTGGTCCGTGCGCCGTAAGGAGCGGTGTCAGGCGTGATTCCCCGCCCCATGGAAGAACCGGCGTTCTCGCCGTATCTCTCGTTTACCCGGCACGAGTGGAGCGAACTCCGGGCCAACACGCCGCTGACCTTGTCGGAGGCGGACCTGGCGCAGCTCCGGGGGCTCAACGAGCAGGTCGACCTGCGGGAGGTCGTCGACATCTACCTGCCGCTGTCCCGCCTGCTCAACCTCTATGTGGCCGCGACGCAGGAGTTGTACCGGGCCACCAATACCTTCCTGGGCCACGGGGCGGCCAAGGTGCCGTTCATCATCGGGATCGCCGGGAGCGTAGCCGTGGGGAAGAGTACCACCGCCCGCATCCTCCGGGCGCTCCTGGCCCATTGGCCGAACCATCCCAACGTGGATCTGGTGACGACGGACGGGTTCCTCTACCCCAACCGGGTGCTCCAGGAACGCGGCCTCATGAACCGCAAGGGCTTCCCGGAGAGCTACGACGTGCGCCGGCTCATCCGGTTCCTGGCGGACATCAAGTCCGGCCGTCCCGAGGTGGTCGCGCCCGTCTACTCCCACCTGCGCTACGACATCGTGCCCAACGAGTGGCAGGTGGTCCGCTCGCCCGACATCCTCATCGTGGAGGGGCTCAACATTCTTCAGACGGACCACGGCCGCCAGCCGGACCGCGTCTTCGTCTCCGATTTTCTCGACTTCTCCATCTACGTGGATGCCGACGAGGCGCTCATCATGCGCTGGTACGTGGAACGGTTCCTGCAGCTCCGGGACGTGGCCTTCCGGCGGCCGGACTCCTACTTCCACCGGTACGCCAACCTGTCGGACGCCGAGGCGCGCGCCGTGGCCATGGGCATCTGGAACGACATCAACGGGCCGAACCTGCGGCAGAACATCGCGCCCACCCGGGGGCGGGCCATGCTGGTGCTGGAGAAGGGCGAGCGCCACGCGGTCCAGCGGATCCGGCTGCGGAAGATCTGAAGCCGTCAGAGCAGCCCGTGCCGGTGGGCGATCATCACCGCTTCGATGCGATTCTTGGCTCCGAGCCGCCGCGCGATGTCCATCACGCGCACCTTCACGGTGTTTTCGGAGAGGTAGAGGGCGCGCCCGATCTCCCGGTTGGTCAGGCCGTCCGCCACGAGGCGCAGGACCTCGAGGTCCTGGGGGGTGAGCGTGGTGCCCGCATCCTCCCGGCCCTGCTGGATCCACTGCAGCACCAGCCCGGTTGCCTTCGGATCCAGCACCGACCCCCCTTGACGCACCTTGCGGAGGCTGTTCAGGAGGTCAAAGCCTTCGACGTCCTTGAGCAGGTAACCCCGCACACCGAGGCGGATGCAGGTCTGGATCAAGGCCTCGTCGAGGAAGCTGGTCAGGATGACCACCGCGGTGGGCAGATTCTCGGCCTGCACGGCCTGGCACAGGGCCGGCCCGTCCCCACCGTCCATCCGGAGGTCCACGAGGGCCAAGTCCGGACGGAGGGAGCGGATGAGGCGCAACCCTTCCCGGCCTTCCCGTGCCTCGCCGACGACGACGAATTCGTCCGTCTCCGCCAGGATGGAGCGGATGCCCCGGCGCACGACCTCGTGGTCGTCCACCAGCACGACGCGCGCGGGACCCGTCATGGCGCGGCCGGCCGGGGGATCTGCACCCGGACCGTGGTCCCTCCTTCGTCGTTGCGGAAGATCGCGAAGGTGCCTCCCAATTCCTCGACCAGGTGCTTCATCGAGCGCACGCCGAAATGGGTGGGGCTGTCACCCAGCCGCGCCATCTCCGCTTCGCCGATGCCGACGCCGGCGTCCTGTACCGACACGGCCAGCTGCGCGCCGTCGTAGACCACCGAGACGAAGGCTACGGGACTGCGGCTGTGGCGGAACACGTTGTTGAGCGACTCGGCGACGACCTGGCGGACTCCGCGGCGCCACGCGGCCGGCACCAGGTCGAAGGATCCCCGGATGGCCAGGATGGTCTTGACGCCGCTCGTGCGCTCGAAGCGCCGGACCAGGTCCTCCAGGCTCTGCTCCGACGCGTCGTCGGGGCCGCGGTCGTCCGAGAGGGCGAACAGGGCGGCCCGGACTTCCACCAGCCCTTGCTGGACGAGCCGGCGGATCTCCCCCAGGCCTTCGCGCCACACGTGGTCGGCGGCGGCCGTCCGCCCCAGCCGTTCGGCCGCGATGCCGAGCGCGAAGAAGATCTGGGACACCGTGTCGTGCAGGCGCCGACTGATGCGCGCGCGTTCCTGCAGCACCGCCAGCTGTTCCGCCTTGGCGTAGAGGCGCGCGTTCTCGATGGCGATGGCCGCCGGGACGGAGAAGGCGACCAGCAGCTCCTCGTCCGCGGCCGAGAAGGTCGGCCCGCCGGGCCGGTGGGCCAGGAAGAGCGACCCCAACACGCGTTCGCGCATCGAGAGGGGAACCGCCAGGAAGGCGCCGACGGGAGGATGCCCGGGCGGCGTGCCCACGGCGTCGGGATGCCGGCGGATGTCGGCCACCCGCACCACTTGGCCGGTCTTGTAGGGGAGGGCGAAGAGGCCGCGGCCTTCCGGAAAGCCGGCGGGGCCGGGCCACCCTGACACTTTGAAGAAGGCGTAGCGCCCTGGCCGGTCCGCGTCAAGCACCAGGAGTCCGCCCATGTCGGCTCCGACCAGTTCCCGCGCGGCGTCGACGACACCCTGGAGGACCGGATCCAGACCGAGCTGGGACGTGATGCGCGCGCTGACGGCGATGAGCGAGTTGAGTTCCTGGACCTTTCGCTCCAGGACCGCGGTGAGGTCTGAGGACGACGTGTGCGCCATGGGGCCTCCCGCCGGCGACCGGCCGGCGCTGACCGAATTTTCTCATCCTCAAGTGTAATGCTTTCGGAACCGCCTGCAACCTCCCCCGCGGGAAAGTTTCCGGAAAGGTCGGATGTGACACCTGGTTGGGTATTGAACCGCGATCCGAACGGATCTGGCAGGCCGGCGGCGTGTGGTGCTATATGGGGACAAAGCGGCGCCACGGCGCGCGGGAGGTCGGAAACATGTTTCCCCATGCATTCGACTACGTGGCGGCCGGCTCGGCCGAGGAGGCGCTGGAGGCGCTCGGGGCGCACGGGCCGGACACCAAGGTGCTGGCCGGGGGCCAAAGTCTGCTGCCGCTGATGAAGCTGCGCCTGGCAGCCCCCCGGGTCCTGGTGGACATCAACGGCGTCCGGGAATGGGAGAGTCTGGTGGAGGACGAGAGCGGGCTCCGCGTGGGCGCCTTGGTGCGCCACAACGCCTTCACCGGCCGCGGGGACGGGAGCGGGCGGTATCCCCTGCTGGAGGAGGCCGCGGGGCAGATCGCCGACCCGCTCGTCCGCAACCGCGGCACCATGGCGGGATCCCTCGCCCACGCCGACCCGGCGGCGGACTGGGGTGCGGTCTTGGTGGCCCTGGGGGCCAGCGCGACCGTCCGGAGCCCCCGGGGCACCCGCCGCATCCTGGTCCAGGACCTGCTCGTGGATGTCTTCACCACGTCCCTGGAAGCGGACGAGATCATCACCGGCATCGAGATCCCCCGGCCAGAGGGGCGTCCGGCCGGCGCCTACCTCAAGCTCGAGCGGAAGGTGGGCGACTTCGCCGTGGTGGGCGTCGCCCTGGCCGTGGAGTGCGATCCGGCGGGCATCGTCCGGCGGGCGGGGATCGGGCTGGCGGCGGTGGGCCCCAAGGCCATCCGGGCGGAGGCGGCGGAGGCGGCCTTGATCGGCCAGCCCCTGGGTCCGGCGTTGGCGCGCGAGGCGGCCGACTTGGCCCAGAAAGCCGCCGACCCGGTGTCCGATCAGCGGGGCTCCGCGGCCTACAAGCGGGACGTGGTGCGCGTCTTCGTCGTCCGGGGCCTGGAAGCCATCCGGGCCCGGCTGGCCCGGACCGCTTAGCGGCGGCCGAACCCTGATCGGAGAAAGGAGCAGGACGGTCATGCACATCCGATTGACCGTGAACGGCGAAGCGGTGGCGGCGGAGGTCGAGCCGCGAACCCTGTTGGCGTACTTTCTGCGGGACGGGCTCCGGCTGACGGGGACGCACGTGGGGTGCGACACGACCAGCTGCGGGGCGTGCACTGTCCTCCTGGACGGGGTGCCGGTGAAGTCGTGCACCGTTCTGGCCGTCCAGGCGAACGGCGGGACCGTCACGACGGTCGAGGGGCTGGGCGCGGGGGGCACGCTGCATCCTCTGCAGGCGGCCTTCTGGGAGCATCATGCGCTCCAGTGCGGGTTCTGCACCCCCGGCATGTTGATGACGGCCCACGCGTTGCTCGCCGCTCATCCCGATCCGTCGGAGGCGGAGGTGCGACGCGCCATCGCGGGCAACCTGTGCCGATGCACCGGCTACCAGAACATCGTCAAGGCCATCCGCGCCGCGGCCGAGGCCCGGCGCGAAGCCGTCGCGGCGGATAAGGGGTGAGCCACCGTATGGCCCTGGACGTCACCGAACTCCGACCCTTGGGGAAACCGATCCGGCGCAAGGAGGACGCCCGCCTGATCCGCGGACAAGGGCGGTATCTCGACGACATCGTGTTGCCCCGCATGGCGTACCTGGCGCTGGTCCGCAGCCCGTACGCCCACGCCCGCATCAAACGTGTCGACGCCTCCCGGGCGCTTGCGCTGCCGGGGGTTATCGCGGTCATCACCGGGGAGGACCTGGCCGCGCTGGGCTTGGCCTGGATGCCAACGCTGGCCGGCGACAAGCAGATGGTCCTCGCGACCGGCAAGGTCTTGTTCCAATACCAGGAGGTCGCCGCCGTGGTCGCGGAGAGCCGGGCGGTGGCGGAAGACGGGGCCCAGTTGGTCGAAGTCGAGTACGAGCCGCTGCCGGCGGTCGTGGATCCCCACGCCGCGCTCCAGCCGGGTGCCCCCGTCCTGCGCGAGGATCGGGATCCGCCTTCCAATCGCATCTTCCACTGGGAGGTGGGCGACCGCGAGGCCACCGAGGCCGCTCTGGCGCGGTCGGCGGTCACCGTGACCGAGCACGTGCGCATGCCCCGGGTGCACCCGGCCCCGCTGGAGCCGTGCGGCTGCATCGCGGATTATGACCCCGCCATGCAGCGACTTACATGGTACGTGACCTCCCAGGCCCCCCACGCCCACCGGACGGTCTTGGCCTTGGTCACGGGCTTGCCGGAGCACAAGATCCACGTCGTCTCGCCGGACGTTGGCGGCGGTTTCGGCAACAAGGTGCCCGTCTTCCCCGGTTACGTGGCGGCCATCGTGGCCTCCATCCGGCTGGGGCGCCCGGTCAAGTGGGTCGAGACGCGCACGGAGAACCTCACCAGCACCAATTTCGCCCGCGACTACCATATGACCGTGACGCTGGGCGCGGACCCGGACGGGCGCGTGACGGCGCTGAAGGTGTCCACTCTGGCGGACCACGGGGCGTTTGACGCGGCGGCCGACCCGACGCGGTTTCCCGCCGGCCTGTTCAGCATCGTGACCGGATCCTACGACTTTCCCGTGGGATTCGCCGAGGTGGACGGCGTCTACACCAACAAGGCGCCTGGGGGTGTCGCGTACCGCTGCTCCTTCCGCGTCACCGAGGCGTCCTTCCTCATCGAGCGAGCCATGCAGTCGCTAGCGCTCAAGCTCGGCTTGGACCCGGCGGAACTTCGGATGCGGAACTTCATCCCGCCGGAGAAGTTCCCGTACCGCTCCGCGTTCGGGTGGACGTACGACAGCGGGGACTACCGAACCACGCTGCGGAAGGCCATGGACCTGATCGGATACGAGGAGCTCCGGCGCGAGCAGGCCGAGCGGCGGGCTCGGGGTGAGCTGATGGGGATCGGGGTCTCCACGTTCACGGAGATCGTAGGGGCCGGGCCCAGTCAGGTCTTCGACATCCTGGGCATCAAGATGTTCGACAGCTGCGAGATCCGGGTGCATCCCACCGGCAAGGTGATTGCCCGGCTGGGGACCCGGCACCAGGGCCAGGGGCACGAGACGACGTTCGCCCAGATCATCGCGGAGGAGCTGGGCTTGTCGGCCGACGACGTCCTGGTCGAGGAGGGGGATACCGATACGGCGCCGTACGGATTGGGGACCTACGCCAGCCGGAGCACCCCGACGGCCGGCGGGGCTGCGGCCCTGGCGGCCCGACGGGTCCGGGACAAGGCGCGCCGGATTGCCGCGCATCTCCTCGAAGCGGCGGAGGAGGACGTGGAGTGGGACGGCCAGGCGTTCTCGCCTCGAGGCGTCCCCGCCAAGCGGGTCACCATGGCGGAGGTGGCCCTGGCGGCCTACACCAACCTCCCGCCGGGCATGGAACCCGGGCTCGAGGCGTCGTTCTACTACGACCCCCCCAACCTGACATTTCCCAACGGAGCCTATATCGCGGTCGTGGACATCGACAAGGGGACGGGTGAGGTGAAGGTCCGCCGCTTCGTGGCCGTGGACGACTGCGGTACGGTGATCAACCCCATGATCGTGGAAGGGCAGATCCACGGAGGACTGACCGAGGGGTTCGCCATTGCCTTCCTGCAGGAGATTGCCTTCGATCCCGACGGCAACTGCCTGACCCCCAACTTCATGGAGTACTTGGTGCCGACCGCGGTGGAAACGCCCCGCTGGGAGACGGATCGGACCGTCACGCCGTCTCCGCATCATCCCATCGGTGCCAAAGGGGTCGGGGAGTCGCCCAATGTGGGGTCGCCGGCCGCCTTCGTCAACGCGGTGATCGACGCCCTGGCCCCGTTCGGGGTGACCCACATCGACATCCCTCTGTTTCCCTGGAAGGTCTGGGAGGTTCTGCGGCGCCATGGCATCGACGGGGACTGAGGCGGCCCGGGGCCTCGGCTTTTTCGGCGATGCGGCGGTGGCCGAGGCCATTGGCGCCTATGAGGCGGCGCGACACCCTTATGCGGTGGTGACCGTCGTCCGCGTCGTGCGGCCCTCGTCGGCTCGGGCCGGCATGAAGGCGGTGGTCGGGTCGGACGGTCGCCTGACCGGCTGGATCGGCGGCCAGTGCACGCGCACGCTGGTGGCCGACGTGGCACGGGAGGCTATCCGGACCGGGGAGGCGGTGCTGGTGCGGATCACGCCGGATCCGTCCGGACCCGCGGAACCCGGGGTCGTAATCCGTCCGATGACCTGCCACAGCGGGGGCACCGTGGACCTGTTCGTGGAGCCCCGGAACCCGGCGCCCCGCCTGGTGGTGGTGGGCGATACGCCGGTGGCTCGCCGGGTCGCCGACTTGGGACGCTGGATGGGGTACGACGTCCGTGTGGTCGCGCCCGATGCGGACCTCGGCGGGACCGCCCTGGAAGGACAGCTGGCCGAGACCGCTCAGGACGACGCCTGGGTTGTCGTGGCGAGCCAGGGAGCGTACGACGAGGAGACGTTACTGGCCTTGGCGCCGTGCCCCGTCCGGTACGTGGGGCTGGTTGCCAGCCGTCGTCGCGCGGAGCAGCTGGCCGCTTATCTTCGGGAACGGGGCGCGGAGGGGATCCTCGACCGGTTGGCGGCGCCTGCCGGCCTGGACCTGGGCGCCCGGACGGCCGAGGAGATAGCCGTCAGCATTCTGGCCGACGTCACCCGGCGTTGGCGCGGGCGGCCCGAGGCACAGCCGCCCCCGGCCGCCCCGGAAGGCTCCGTCGACCCCGTGTGCGGGATGGTTGTCGATGCGGCCACGGCGCTCTATCGGGCCGAATGGGACGGGTACGTCTACGCGTTCTGCTGTCGTGATTGCTGGGAGCACTTTCAGGCCGATCCCACGGCGTACGTGGGGCGCTGAGGGGGGCGGGTACCCGCCGCGCGCCCGCCCCGACGTGACTCAGCGGGCCGGCACGCCCAACGCGTCGCGGGCCAGGACCGCCTCGTCCAGCGCCTCCAGGATGGCGTGGAGCCATTCGATGGAGCCGTAGCGCATAAGGTACGCCCGCATCCGCCGCATGCGGCGTCGCCGCTCCGCGGCCGGCATCGCGAGCGCCGCGCCGATCGCGAGCGCCATGCCGTCGGGATCCAGCGGATTGACCCGGAGCGCCTCGTCGAGTTCGTCGGCAGCTCCCGCACTTTGGCTGACGAGGAGGACGCCGTCCTCATCCACGTGACTGGCCACGAATTCCTTGGCCACCAAGTTCATCCCGTCGTAGAGGGACGTCACCAGACCGATGTCCGCGGCCGCCAGGAGGCCCAGGACCCGCCGGCGATCCACGGCACGCCGCACCGTGACCAGCGGCTGCCAGCGGCCGCTGGCGAAACGGGCGTTGATCCGGTCACTTTCGGCCAGAATCCGGTCGAAGAGCTCGCGGTACTCGGGAACGTCCAGCCGGGTGGGCACCACCACCTGGACGAATGTCACCTGTCCCCGGTGTTCGGGGTGGTGCGCGAAGAAGGCTTCCACCCCCGCCAGGCGCGCCAGGATGCCTTTGGTGTAGTCGGCGCGGTCCACCGAGACGACGAGGCGCCGACCGCCCGGGGCGAGACGCCGTCGGACGCCGCGGATCCAGGCCGCCAGCCGCGGATCCGAAACCTCCGCCGCGATGGCGCGGGCGTCGACGGTAACCGGGAAGACGCCGACCCGAATCCGGCGCCCCTCCCACCGCACCCAGCCCTCACCGTCGGCGACGGCCCCTACGGCCTGTTCGGCGGCGGTCACGAACGCCTCACGGTCGGCCGGCGTCTGGAACCCGAGGACGTCGGCGCCGAGGAGGCCGCGTAGGATGATGTCCCGCTGGGGGCAGAGCCGGAACACCCGCCACGGGGCCCAGGGGATGTGCCAGAAATGGGCCAGGGCGACGTCGGGCCGCAGCCGGCGCACCAACTCCGGCACGAGCGTCAGGTGGTAGTCGTGGGTGAACACCCGGGCTCCCACCGGGGCCCGTTCCGCCACCGTCTCGGCGAACCGCCGGTTGACCCGCCGGTACTGTTCCCAGTCCGCCTGGCGGAAGCGGGCCCGCTCGACCAACAGGTGCGACAGGGGCCAAAGCCCCTGGTTGGCGTAGCCGGCGTAATACCCGGCGACTTCCCGGGCCGACAGGTCGACGCGATGGAGGCGGTACCGGGGGCGCGTCGGCGGCACGCGGCGGACGCCGTCCGGCGCCGCCAGGCGATCCGCCGAACCGCTGCCCCATGCGATCCACTCCCCGCCGGTGGCTTGCATCACGGGGTCCAGGGCGGCCGTCACGCCGCCCGCCCGCTGGATGGTCTGCCAGCCGGTGGCGGTGAGGACGTCCTCGTACGGCTCCCGGTTTGTGACCACCACCAACGGTCGCAAGTCTTGCACCATGCCCCTACGCTCCTTTCTCGCGGGGGGCCCCGTCGGCCCGACGCGGGCACAACCCCATCGGCGATCGTCAAAACGTACGATCGCGGCGGCCTTTTACGTCCGGACTTCCGCACGACGGCACGAAGCGTCCGCCGGCGGTCGCCGGGACTCCAGGGGCTATCGCTGTCGCGAGCGGTTGCTCAGGAGGCGTTCGCGAAGACGGTGCGGTAATCTACGCACCCGCCTGGACGGATCGAACCTCCACCACGCCTACGAGGTTAGTTGTCGGGCTAGGACGGTGAAGTCGCCCCTGCTTGCGCATTAGCCCCTAGTTGCCGCCGGCAACCCATGTGATCCCCCGCCCACCGCGATCTGCGGCAGCTCGGCGACTCGCATTCCAAGCGACTGCCTGTCACGGTTGATTATACCATAACTTGTCTTTTCGGGACACCCCCACTGAACGGTGTTGATTGGGGGCAGGACGGAGCGAAATCGGGTGCAAAAGCGCGCGATGAACCGGGAGCGGGGCGGATTGGCGGGTTCCGCCGAGCGAACGGGCAACGATGGTCCCGGGCCCGGCGGCGCACGGACCGGGAGCCGGGGCACCGCTCGGGTAAAATCGGGGCCAAGCAGTGGAAGGGGGCGGAGCCCGATGCGTCGGGGGGGCAAGGGGATAGGCCGGTGGCTCGGTTGCCTGGCCCTGGGGGTTCTCGCCTGGCTGACGGCCGTGGCGGCGCCGGGCTGGGTGTCCCGTTCCCCTTCGACGCGCCCGACGGCCCGCCCTCCGGCGTTTTCCCACGTGTTCGTCATCATGCTGGAGAACCAGTCCCCGGCCGTCCTCGCCTCGCCTGAGGCGGCGGACTTGCGGCGGCTGGCGGCGCAGTACGCTTATGACACGGACTATTTCGGGGTGACCCACCCGAGCCTGCCGAACTACGTCGCGGCCGTCACGGGCCGGACGGGGGGCACCCACAGCGACAACCCGACCCAGCGGTTCCCCTTCCCGTCCCTGCCGGCCCAGCTCGACCGGCACGGAATTTCGTGGCAGGCGGCGATGGAGGGGCTGCCGTATCCCGGTTATCCGGGCAACTGGTACCCGCCTGCCCCACCGGGCACGCCCCCGACGACCCCTCCGGCGGATGCGCGGTACGCCAAAAAGCATGATCCCTTCCTCCTCCTGACGGGCCTGGCACCGCATGACGCATCCCGCGTCGTCCCGCTGGACGTCCTGGCGGGGGAGTTGCGCTCCGGGAACGTGCCCCGATTCGTCTGGATCTCTCCGGACCTGTGTCACGATATGCACGGCCAGCCCGACGCTCCCGGGGCGAGTTGTCCCGAAAGCCGCCCGGCGCAGCTGGTTGCCGCCGCGGACCATTTCGTTCGGACGTGGGTGGAGCGGATTCAGCACTCGGCGGCCTGGACAGGCAACGCGGTGATTTTCGTGGTCTGGGACGAAGGGGCCGGCTCGCCCTGGCCGCCCACGCCGCCGAATCTATGGCGCTACCTTGCGGCAGGGCCCGGTGCTCCGCCGGTGTGGCCCGCGGTCCCCGGCCTGCTCCGCATCGGCGGCGGTCGGGCGCCGCTTATCGTCATCGCCCGAAACGGGCCGCGCCACTTGCAGGCGGCCATCTGGGCGGATCATTACAGCATCCTGAAGACCCTCGAAGCCGCTTGGAACCTTCCTTACCTGGGTCACGCGCGTGATGCCGACGTGCCGTTGCTGACGCCGCTCGTGGTGTCGTCCCGGCCGACTTGAGGCCCCGGGGCGACGGGAAGAGGCCCGCTCCGTGAAGGGTGGCGATAGGACACAGCGCGTGCGACCCCGCCCGCGGGGGCCCGGTAACGGCGGCCGGCGGCCGGAAAGGTCTCAGGCTGCCGGCGGGGCCATACCTTCTCCGAAGACGACGATGCCCGGCTGCCGCCACGCGGTGGCGCGGGGCGCCGGACGGCCGAAGCCCGGGGGCGCGAGGAGGGGTTCGGTGGACTGGAAGATGATGCTGACCACGTTCGGCCTGATCTTTTTGGCCGAACTCGGCGACAAGACCCAGTTGACGGTCATGACGCTCGCCGCGCAGAGCCGTGCGACACTCCCCGTCTTCGTCGGCGCCGCGGCTGCCTTGACCTTCAGTGCGGCGCTAGGGGCCGCATTCGGAGAAGCCATCACGCGCGTGGTCCCTGCCGGACTGATCCATGCCGGGGCCGGGGTCGCCTTCGTCATCCTGGGGATTTTGCTGGTACTCGGCCGCATCTGAGCCCCCCGTCAAGCCGCCGGAATGCACCCGGCCGGGTGCGACTTGGCGTGCCGCCCTGCGTCCGGCGTGCCTGCGCCGCCCATCGTCGGCGCCGGAGCCGCAAGGTCCCCCGTTTGCACCGGGCCATGATTCGTGCTATCATGCAATCGACGTTGCGCCCGTGGTGAAGTGGATATCACGCAGGCCTCCGGAGCCTGAAGCAGGGGTTCGAGTCCCTTCGGGCGCACCAAGTTTCCCGACATTTCAGCCCCGCAAGGATTGGCGGGGCTTCTTCTTGTCTGGGACCCGTTTCGCTGCTTCGAAAGTCCAAGGCGGCACCAGAGGGGCCCTGCCGAGGTTGGAGCCGACTCCGGAACCATCGGCCAAGCCCCCGGGCCGCCGCCCGCCGGCGCCGGGGACGGTCTTCGGACCCGCGCACGGTAGGACGCGGCGGCGTTGCCGAAAGCCCCAATCCCACCGGCGGGGAACGGCGTGGCATCCGTGGTTCAGCCTGATGGTACGCGTGGCGGGGCATCCGACGAGCCTGAACGCGCCCTGTCCGGGCCTTCCCGACGGATACGCCGCCGGGTTCGCGTTCCCGGACGGATCCCATGGCCTGGACCTGGGCGGCGTTCAGCCGGCCGCCACGGGCATGACGCAGGCCGGGTCGTCCACCGTCGGCCGGTTGACCCGTGACGACACCGGGTAGGCGCGCAGCCGGGGAGGTTCCGGCGGGACGGCAAACACGGCCCGCCAGACGGCAAACGGCGTATGGAGCCACGTCTGGGCCTGCTCGGCCGTCAGGACGAGCGGCATGCGGGGGTGGAGCCAAGCCAGAGGTTCCCACGCGGGTCGGGTCACGATCGCGCAGGTCGCCACGGCGGGCCCGGTGGGCGGCGTCTCGCTGTTCGCCACGCCGGCGAGGAAGAAGGGCGTGTCGTCGGCGGCCACCACGCGGTAGGGCTGCTTGCGACCCGGGCCCGGTGCCCATTCGTAGTAGCCGTCCGCCGGGAGCACCACGCGGCCCGTACGGGCGGCAGCGCGGAAGAACGGCTTCGTCGCCAGGGTCTCCAGGCGAGCGTTGATGACCGGCTTCGGGGCGGACGCCCAGGGCGGAACAAAGCCCCACCGGAGCCACGTGCCAGTTCGGGAGCCGTCCGGCTCGGGCCGGATGGCCAACACGGCCTGGCCCGGAGCGATGTTGTAGCGGGGCGGCGGCGGGTCTGCCGGGAAGTGGAAGGACAGCACCTGCTGCACCAGCGCGAGGTCGGTGGTCAACGTGTAGCGGCCGCACATTCCCTTTCCCCCCGATGCCGGGGATTCGAGGCCGGGCGGCGCGGGTCCTGCCGTGGGTCGCAAGGTGTGGTGTCTGAGGGGAGCCGGGGGGGACCCGAGGGGAGGCCGCGACCCGGCGGCCCCGCGTGGGTGGGTGCAACGCTCTTCCGGGGCGGGCGCGGACTACATGGGGGCGGGTTCCGGTGTGCGGGGGGGATCCGGCCGAAGCGCGGTGATCTGCTCGTCCATGTGCCGTAACTGCCGGCGGACCGGATCCAGCTCCGGATGGCGGGCGAGCAGGTCCTCGTAGAGAGCGCGGGCTCGCACCCAGTCCCCCAGCAGCTTGAGGGCATCGGCTTGGCCGGCCGCCGCACCCCACTGGGCAATCTGGCTGTCGACACTCACGATGCCGCGGTAGCCAAGTGCGGTCGCCTGAGCCTGACCGAAGCTCCGGTGGGCCTGGTGCAGCAGCTGGACGGCTTGAGCCAACTGCACCCGGCCGAGCAGAAACCAGGACGCCGGGAAGTCGGGGTGATGCGCCACGGCCCGCTCGGCCACGGCCAAGGCCTCGTCGAGCCGTTGGCGCATGAGCAGCGCTTCCCCAAGGTACATCCGGACTTCCGGAACGCGGGCGTAGAGGGGCTGTCCGGCAGCCAGCTGTTCGGCCCGCTCGAGAGCGTCGATGGCCGCATCCACGTCTCCCGCGAGAAGCAGTTCGCGACCCAGAAAGCCCCACGACGCTACGTCGTGCGGGTCTTCCTCCACGCTTCGGCGCAGAAGGCTGATGTTGCGGTGGATCTTGGTCTTGTCGCCGCGCGTCTGGGCATCGTAACCGTCGTGATGGAGCCGGATCCGCACCACCGGTCGCAGGTAAGCCCGCGCGTAGACGCCGCCCGCGGGCGGCCCCAGCTGCTCGTGGACCCGGCCCCACCATCGGATCCCGTAACGGGTCGGGTGCATCCGCGACATGTCGTAGTTCGGTTCGACGCGCGTGCCCAGTTTGTTGACCTGCACGATGCGCAGGATCACCGGCTCGCCGAGTCCGTCGAACAAGCCGGCCGCCAACCGGGGCACTCCGACGTCCTCGGGGTCCAGCACCTCGTCGCCGTCTACCCACAGCACCCAGTCCGCTTGGACCTGGGCCAGCGCGAAGTTCCGGGCCGCGCTGAAGTCGTCTTGCCACGCATAGGAGAACACCCGTGCGCCGGCGTTACGGGCGATGTCCGGTGTGGCGTCGTTGCTGCCCGTGTCGACCACGACAATCTCGTCGACCGCAGGCTGGACCGCGGCCAGAACGTCGGCCAGCAGGCGGGCCTCGTTGCGCACGATGAGCGCGGCGGCGACGCGGACGACGGGTACGCGCAAGGCGGCGGTCAGCCAGTCCGCCGCCGGTGCGGGCGCCAGCGGGAACAGCCGCTGCTTGGCCGCGTCAACCCACTCGGCCGGCGGGTCCAGGACCCATGCCCGCTCGTACGCCAGCCAGGCTTCGTGCTTGCGGCCCAGGTGCTCCAAGGCCTCACCCAGGAAGACCCAGGCCTGGGGGTTGCGGGCATCCTGCTCCACCAACGCCCGGGCGCGCACCAGGGCTTCGTGCCAGCGGGCGTGCTGCAGGAGATCGCGCACGGCTTGCAGGCGGAGATCCGGTTCGGCGTCCGTCGTCATCCCTCCCGGGGCCCGGGTGCGGACCGTGCGCGCCATGGAAAGAGCAGGGATCACGGCGCCGTGGCCCGGCCCGAACCGCTCGAATCTTATGCCGTCCGGTCCCGGGAGGTGTCGGCAGGACCCCGGATCATCGAGGAGCGACCCTGACGCGGCGGATGGTCGTGGGCCGGCTGTCCGCTTTGGGATAGAATATGTGCACATGAGTGTGCACAAGGAGGTTGGCGCGTGCGGCGGTTCGCATTCATCCTGCATCCCCTGCGGTTCGACGACTTTGCGCGGAAATTTCCGTTCACCCGTTGGCTCCCCGAACGGTTGGTGGAAGGGATCTTCCGCCATGTGCCGCCGCTCAAGGTCGGTCACGTCACGGGTGTGGTGTCGACGACCGGCGAGACGCTGGAAGGGTGGCTCATCGGTCTTGCCATGACGCCCCGCGTCCTTCTGGAGACCCCCTTCGCCCGTATCCTGCCCCGATTGGTGGCGGCGGGCCGCCTGGCCGAGCAGCTGGGGGCGGAGATCGTCGGATTGGGCGCGTTCACCAAGATTGCCGGGGATCGGGGAATCAGTGTCGCGCGCGCCTTGCGCATTCCGGTGACGACCGGGAATTCTTACACCACGGCGACGGCCGTGGCGGGAGCGCTTCGGGGGGCCCGCCGGCTCGGGATCCCGCCCGAGGCGGCCGAGGTGGCGGTCATCGGGGCGACCGGTTCGATCGGCGCCGCGTGCTGTCACCTCTTGGCCCGTCAGGTCCCCGCGCTGACGTTGGTGGCGCGCAACCGCGAACGACTGGAGTCGTTCCGGGACGAGCTCCACGAACGTTATCCCTCGGTGGCGCTGGCCGTCGAGACCGACATTGCCCGCGCGGTCCGACGGGCGGACGTGGTCATCGCGGTGTCGTCGTCGCCCGACGCCATCGTGGCACCCGAGGATCTCAAGCCCGGGGCGGTCGTATGTGATGTCGCCCGGCCGCGCAACTTGTCCCGGGTCGTCACCGAACGCCGGCCGGACGTGCTGGTCATCGACGGCGGGGTGATCGAGGTTCCTGGCGAGCAGGCCGACATGGGCTTCGATTTCGGTTTCCCGCCGCGCATGGTGGAGGCGTGCATGGCCGAGACCATGGCCCTGGCGCTCGAGGGGCGCCTGGAGAACTTTACGTTGGGACCGACCGTGGACCCGGACCGAGTGCTGGAGATCGATCGCATTGCGGCGCGCCACGGCTTTAAGATGGCGGGCTTCCGCCGCTTCGAACGGGCGATTCCGGACGAGGAGATCGAGGCGATCCGGGCCCGTCGGCTCCGCGTCGACCCGTCCCGATCCGTGGCGCCGGTAGCGCTCTCCGCGCCGGGTCTCCAGTGACCGCGCGCCGCCCCTTGAGTCGCCGCGGGGCAGCGTGTACGCTGGGTCTGTACCTCATTACCGGGCTAAAGGCGGTGCCCCTGTGATCGCTCCACGGCCGGAGGTGGCGTCCCTCAAACCGTACCAACCGGGTCGGCCGCAAGGGTACGCGGTGACGGACGGGGTCAACTTGGCCGCCAACGAAAACGCCTGGGGGCCGTCGCCGGCGGCTCGGGCGGCGTTGGCCAGCGCAGTCGACCCAGCACGATACCCCGACATGACCGGCGACCGACTCATCGACGCCCTGTCAACGGCCTGGGTCGTGGATCCGGCCTCCCTCCTGCTGGGCACCGGCAGCGGTCACCTCATCAAGTGCCTCGCCGAGACCTACCTCCGTCCCGGCGACCGGGTGGTGACGGTGGCGCCGACATTCTCGCTGTATGGTCAAGCGGCTCGACTGATGGGCGCCGAAGTCCACGCCCTGCCCGGCGACGGGCACACGGTGGCCTTCGACCGCCTTCCGGAGTGGGTGGACCGGCTGCGTCCGCGATTGGTCTACCTCTGCAGCCCCAACAACCCGACGGGCGACATGGCCCCGCCCACCGTCGTGCAGACGCTGCTCCAGGTCCTCGGCGACACGGGCCTCCTGGTCCTGGACGAGGCCTACGCCCCCTTTGCCGAGACGGTGCCGGACTGGGGGGAGGCGCTCCGGGCGGGGGCTCCCTTGGCCATCCTGCGCACGTTCTCGAAGATCTACGGCCTGGCGGCGCTGCGCCTGGGCGTGTTGGTGGCGCCGCCGGAGATCGTCCGGGCCGTCGGACGGGTACGGGAACCGTTTCCGGTCAGCTCGCCCGCCCTGGCTGCGGCGGTGGCGGCGGTCCAGGACACGGCGTACCTGGAATTCGTCGCCCGTGAAGTCGACCGCGGTCGGAGGCGGCTCATCGGGGCTTTGACCGAGCGGCACTGGGACGTCCATCCCAGCCAGGCCAACTTCGTCTGGGCGGCGCCCCCGCCGCCCTGGCAGGCGGACCGGTTGGTCGCCGCGTTGCGCGCGCGCGGCATCCTGATTCGCGCCGGCGCACCGTTCGGAGTGGAGACGCACGTGCGGATCACCGTGGGTCGTCCCGAGGAGATCGACCGGTTCCTCGGGGCGTTGGACGTACTGGAGGCGGAGCGGCCGTGAGCGGGGATCTCGAATTCGCGTTCGCCGTGTTGAGCCAGGTTCGGAATGCGGAGGAGCTGGGACGGCTTCTCGAGGACTGGCTCACCTTTCGGGAGCAGGAGGAGCTGATGCTCCGCCTGAACATCGCCCGGCGACTGTTCCTCGGCCAGACGTACGAGACCATCGAGACCGAGACGGGGGCCTCGTCGACGACAATCAGTCGAGTTCGCCGGGCCCTTTACCGGGGGGCCGACGGATACCGCACGGTCTTCGAACGGTTGGCGGCCGCCGGCCGGCTTTGGCCCCCGGCGGGAGAGGATCCGGCCGTCGCCGAAACCCCGGGGGCCGCCGACCGCTGAACCGCGGCGCCCCGAGGGGGATGGACCGAAGCGACGCGCCGCCGCGGCGGGATGAACCGCAGCCGAGGCCGCTTCGCACGTTGACGAACCGGGGGTCACGTGGTACAGTGATGATGCTTTAATACAGTGCAGCGATAGTGTGAAGGAGTGTAGGTCATGCGTATCGCGATCGCGGCGGGCCGTCTGGAGCAGCCGATTTGGAACTGGCTCAAGAGCCAGGGACTCGTGAACGGTTCCCGCCACGGTCGCGCGCTCGTCTACACGCCCCGGCCGGGGTGGGAGATCGCCGTGGTGCGGGGCCGGGACATCCCCGGACTGCTCCGACGGGGCGTGGTGGACGTTGGCATCCTGGGCCGCGACGTCGTCGAGGAGTCTCCCTACGAGCTGTGGATGGGCCCGTCCCTCGGATTCGGCCAGTGCCGGTTGATGCTCGCTCTGCCCAACGACATGGAGGCGATGCCCGGCGGACGGTTCCGTGTGGCGACGCGCTACCCCCGCATCACGCGCGCTTGGGCCGAGCGGGAGGGCTTGCTGGTCGACATCGTGGAGATGACCGGATCGGTCGAGGTGGCCCCGCGACTCGGCATCGCCGATGCGGTGGTCGACGTGGTGGAGACCGGCGAGACCCTGCGGGCCAACGGGCTGAAGCCGGTGGCCACGGTGCTCGACTCGTACGCCGGATTGGTCACCCGCCCTCAGGAGCAGGCCTTGGCGGAACGCTTGACGGCCGCGGAAGAGGAGATGGGCCGTGCGGCTTGCGAGGCGTAAGCCGGAGGCGGTGTTGGCCCGCCGGGCCCGCCCTGCGGCAGCGGGGACGGAACGGACGGTGCGACGGATTCTCCGGACGGTCGAACGACAGGGCGACGAGGCCCTTTTCTATTGGACGGAGCAGTTGGACCGCGTCCGGCTGACACGGTTGGCGGTGGAACCCGAACGGCTGGCGGGGGCCGTGGACACTCTGGCCGCGCCGGTGCGGGCGGCGCTGGAGCGGGCGGTGGAACGGGTCCGGGCGTTCCATGAGGCGGTCGCGCCGCCTCGGGCGGTCGCCGGACCGATGGCCGACGGGGTGCAGGGGCGGCTGTACCGGGAACCCCTGGACCGGGTCGCGGTCTACGTGCCGGCAGGCCGTTGGCCCCTGCCGTCAAGCGTCGTCATGGGGGTGGTGCCCGCCCAGGTGGCGGGGGTGCGGGAGATTGCGGTGTTCTCGCCCCCACGCCCGGACGGAGAGGTCGATCCCACCACGCTGGCCGCGGCGGCATTGCTCGGCGTCCGGGAGGTATACCGGGTCGGGGGGGCGCAGGCGGTCGGGGCCGCGGCTTACGGGACGGCCAGCATCGGCCGGGTCGACAAGCTGGTCGGACCGGGCAACCGGTGGGTGACGGAGGCCAAGCGGCAGGTCCAGGGGCGCATCGGCATCGACGGCTTGAACGGCCCGTCGGAGGTGGTCATCTGGGCCGAGGCGCCCTGCGACCCGGATCAGGTGGCCCGCGATCTGCTGGCCCAAGCCGAGCATGATCCGGAAAGCTGGGCTTTGGCCGTGAGCACGGATCCTACTCTCCTCGACGCCATCGCGGCGGCTGCCGCCCGCCGGGCGCAGGAGTGGGGGGTGGCCGACCTCCTCGCGCAGCGTGGGGTGGGCGCCGTGCCGGTTGACGGACCGGAGGCCGCCTTGGCGTTCGTCGAAGCGTTCGCCCCGGAACACCTGGAGCTGTGGGGCCGGGCGGAGCGGTGGCGGGACGCCGTCCGGCGGGCGGGCGCGGTGTTCGTCGGGTGTCCCACGCCGCTCGGCGACTACGTGGCGGGTCCCAACCACGTGCTCCCGACGGGTGGGACGGCGCGGTTCGCGTCGGTCCTCGGAGTGGACGACTTCCTGCGCCGACGCACCGAGATCACGACGGCCGGGGCGTCCGCCGCCGTGGTGCGGGCCGGCGCGGTGCTGGCGGCCACGGAGGGATTGGTGATGCATCAGCGCGCCCTGGAAGCGTTCGGGGGCACGGGGGAGGCGGTGGGATGAACCCCGTCGAGGTGGAGCGGACCACCAAGGAGACGACGGTGGTCGTCCGGCTGGGCACTCCCGGTGCCGTGGAGCTTCCCGTACCCATCTTCGCGCATTTCCTCACCGCCCTCCTCACCACGTGGGGCGTGGCGGCGGATATTCGTGGAGGCGGCGACGTGTCCGTGGACCCTCACCACCTGGTCGAAGACATCGGGATCGTGCTGGGACGAGCCGTCCGCCAGGCTTGGCCGGGCTACGCCGGCATCGGCCGCTACGGATGGGCCATCGTGCCGATGGACGAGGCCCGGGTGGAGGCGGCGCTGGATCTGTCCGGCCGGCCCGGCGCCTGGCTCGAGGGATTCCCGGGGGGACCGGTGGGCGGCGTGGAGGGGGAGGTTTTCGCCGAGTTCTACACGGGCTTCGCCCGGGGGGCCGAAGCCACGGTGCACGTCGCCGTCCGCGCCGGAAGCAATCGGCATCACCAGTGGGAAGCCGCGTTCAAGGCGACGGGGCTGGCGCTGAGGGCCGCCACGGCGCCGCGGGGGCAGGAGGCGTTGAGCACC
The DNA here is from genome assembly GCA_023565505.1 of Actinomycetes bacterium. Lineage (GTDB taxonomy): Bacteria > Bacillota > Sulfobacillia > Sulfobacillales > JAIMBI01 > JAIMBI01. The sequence goes on from JAIMBI010000001.1 coordinate 160,467, forward strand.
AAGGGGGTGATCGGGTGATTGCCGTCGTCGACCTGGCGCTGGGCAACCTCAATTCCGTGCGCTGGGCGCTTGAACGGGTGGGGGCGGACGTGGTGGTGACCCGGTCGCCCGACATCGTTGCCGCGGCGGACGGCGTCGTCCTTCCCGGCGTCGGCAATTTTGCCGCCGGCGCCGAACGGTTGCGGGCGACGGGCCTAGACCGGGCGGTGCGGCGCCGGGCCGAGGACGGTGTGCCGCTCCTGGGTATCTGCCTGGGCATGCAGCTCTTCTTCGAAGGGTCCGAGGAGGGGGGCGAGGGGCTCGGGCTTCTGCCCGGACGGGTGGCCCTGCTGGACACCGGCGGACGTCCCCTGCCCCACATGGGCTGGAACACCATCGAACCCCGCGACGGGTCGCTGCCGCGGGGGGAGGCGTACTTCTGCCACTCGTATGCGGCTGTCCCGGACGACCCGAGGGTCGTCGCGGCCGAGACGGAGTACGGGGGTCGATTCGTCTCGGCCGTCCGCTCCGGTCGGTGGCTGGGCGTGCAGTTCCATCCCGAGAAGAGCGGGGTGTACGGCCGGCGTATTCTGGCCGCATTCCTCGAGGAGGTCGAGGCATGTTCGAAGTCATCCCGGCCGTCGACGTCGCGGCCGGACGCGTCGTCCGCCTGACGGAGGGCGATCCGAGCCGCGCCACCGTGTACGGCCAGAACCCCCTGGAGGCGGCGCAGCGGTGGATCGCCCAGGGAGCGCGCCGGATTCATCTCGTGGACCTGGACGGGGCGTGGGGACAGACGTCCACCGCCCCGGCCGTCTTGATGGGACTGAAGGCGCGCGGCGTGGCCGTGCAGATCGGCGGGGGCCTCCGCGATGCCGCCGCGATCCTGGCACGACTGGAGGCCGGCGCGACGGACGCCGTGGTCGGCTCCCTGCTCGCCCAGCCGGATGCGCTGCGCCGGGTGGTCGAGGCCGTCGGGCCCGACCGTCTGATCGCCGCCATCGACGTCCGGGGAGGCACGCTTCAGGTCGCCGGCTGGACGCGCGCGGCGGCGCTCTCCCCTTTGGAGGCGGCGGATCTGGCCGCCTCGCTCGGGATCACCCGCTGGATCGTGACCGCGGTCGACCGGGACGGCACGGAACGCGGGCCGGACCTGGAACTCACCCGCCGGTTCGTGGAGCGGGGCGGCGTGGTCTACGCCTCGGGGGGGATCGGGTCGGTGGAGGACCTGGTGCGGATCAAGGCCGTGGGGGCCCGCGGGGCCATCGTCGGCCGAGCCTTGTACGAAGGCCGATTCTCGCTCGAGGAGGCACGGGCCGCGGTATGTTGAAGGTGCGCATCATCCCCTGCCTCGACGTCGCCGGGGACGTGGTGGTCAAGGGGACGCAGTTCGGGGAACTCAGGCGCCTCGGCGACCCGGCCGACCTGGCTGCCCGGTACGAGGACCAAGGCGCCGACGAGATCGTGTACCTGGACATCACCGCGAGCATCGAGCGGCGGACGCCCCGCATGGACGTCGTCGAGCGGGTGGCGCGGCGGCTCAGCATTCCGCTGACGGTCGGCGGCGGCCTCGAGACCGTCGACGTCGTGGGCGCCGTGCTCGCGGCCGGGGCGGACAAGGTGTCCCTCAACACGCCGGCGGTCGCCCGCCCCGCCTTGGTGGCCGAAGCGGCCGCCCGCTTCGGGAGCCAGGCGGTGGTGGTGGCGGTCGATGTCCGACGGGAGGCTGCGGACTGGCGGGTGTACGTGCGGGGCGGCCGGACCCCCACGGACTGGTTCCTTGAGCCGTGGCTCAGGCGCGTCGCGGAGTTGGGAGCCGGCGAGATTCTCCTGACCTCCATCGATCGGGACGGCATGCGGCAGGGCTATGACCTCGAGGCACTCGCGGTGGCCGGACGCACGGTGCGGCTGCCCATCATTGCGTCGGGCGGCGGGGCGGCGCCGGAGCACCTCGCCGCGGCCCTGGCGGTCCCCGGGGTGACCGGGGCGCTCATCGCCGGCGTCCTCCACGACGGCGCCACGACGGTCGGCCGGCTCAAGGGGGACCTTCAGCAGTGGGGAGTGAGCATCCGTGGGGTTGAAGTTTAACGCCGACGGCCTCGTGCCTGTGGTGGTCCAGGACGCGGCGTCCGGCGCCGTCCTGATGATGGCCTACGCCAACGCGGAAGCCCTGGAGCGGACGCGGGCCACCGGGCGGGCCCACTTCTGGAGCCGGCGCCGCCAGGAGATCTGGGACAAGGGAGCCACGTCCGGTCAGGTGCTGGAGTTGGTCGACATGCAGGCCGACTGCGACGGCGACACGGTGCTGTACCGGGTGCGGGCGCCGCACGGCGCTTGCCACACGGGGGCGTTCAGCTGCTTCGGCGAGACGGGTCCCGAAGTCGGCGAGCTCGGGCGGTTGTGGGCGACCATGGCCCAGCGCATCGCCACGGCCCGGGCGGAGGATTCTTACACCCGGCGTCTGTACGAGCAGGGGATCGACCGGGTGTTGCGGAAAGTCGGCGAGGAGACGGCGGAGTTCCTGGTCGCCTGCAAGAATCAGGATCCCACCGAGATCGCGGCCGAGGCGGCCGACGTCCTGTATCACCTCTGGGCCGCGCTGCTGACGGCGGGAGTCCCGCTCGCCCGAGTCAGCGAAGAGTTGAAGCGTCGTCGCGAGCAGCCGGTGGCTTCGGTGGGCAACCGGGCATAGAGCGGCCGGGGCGACGGGCGGACGCCGACAGGAGTGCGCGGCCGGGCCGGGTCTTGGCCCCGGCAGGGCGCGGAAGGAGGCCCAACGCGTGCGCGAGGACGACGTGCTGGCGATGGCACGGGACGCCAACGTCCGCTTTGTGCGGCTCCAGTTCACGGACATCCTGGGGGTCATGAAGAACGTGGCCATCCCTGTGGAGTGCCTGCCGCAGGCCCTCAACGGGGAGATCATGTTCGACGGGTCGTCCATCGAGGGGTTCGTCCGCATCGAGGAAGCGGACATGTACCTGCTGCCGGACCCCGCCACCTTCGCGGTCTTTCCCTGGAGCGTGGAGGATGCGCCGACAGCCCGCCTGATGTGCGACATCGTCAACCCTGACGGGACGCCGTTCGCGGGCTGCCCGCGGACAGCCCTCAAGCGGGTCCTGGCCGAGGTCCGCGCCCTCGGGGCCGAGGTGCGGGTGGCTCCCGAGGTGGAGTTCTTTCTGTTCGAGCGGGACGCCGAGGGACAGGCGACGACGCGGACGAAGGACCAGGCGGGCTACTTCGATCTCTCCCCCGTCGACGAAGGCGAGGAAGTGCGGCGGAAGATCGTGCTCGCCCTGGAGCAGATGGGATTCGCCATCGAGGCCACCCACCACGAGGTGGCGCCGGGGCAGCACGAGATCGATCTGGCGGCGGCCGACGCCCTCGCCGCGGCCGACAACATCGCCACCTTGCGCGTAGTGGTGCGGACAATCGCCCGGATGCACCATCATCACGCGACGTTCATGCCCAAGCCGGTGACGGGGATAAACGGGTCCGGCTTGCACCTGCACCAGTGGCTGGAGCGGGACGGACGCAACTTGTTCCACGACCCCGGCAAGGCGGACGGCCTCTCCGAGTGGGCGCGGAGCTATTTGGCCGGTCTCATCCGCCACGCCAAAGGGTACACCGCCATCACCAACCCCTTGGTGAATTCGTACAAGCGGCTGGTTCCCGGCTACGAGGCGCCGATCTACATCGCCTGGGCCACGGTCAACCGGAGTCCCATGATCCGTGTGCCGGCCGGCCGGGGCGGCCGCACTCGCCTCGAACTCCGGTCACCGGACCCGGCCTGCAACCCCTACCTGGCTCTCGCGGTGACCATCAAGGCCGGGCTGCAGGGGATCAAGGAGAAGTGGGAACCGCCCCCGCCGGTGCACCGCAACATCTCCCGGATGACGGAGGCCGAACGGCGGGAACTGGGCATCGACCACCTGCCCTCGAGCTTGATCGAGGCGCTGCGCGAGATGCGACGGGATCCGCTCGTCCGGGAGGCGTTGGGCGAACACCTGGTCCAGCGGTTCTACGAGGCCAAGCACATCGAGTGGGAGGTCTACCGGACCGAGGTGCACCGCTGGGAGGTCGACCAATACCTGACGACCTATTGAAGCCAAGCCCCCGGATATAGAGCGAAGCGACCGGCCCTGGAGGGCCGGTCGCTTCGGCACGGGTCGTCTCAGGGGGCAGGGGGCGCTCCTGGCGTCCGATTGACCCAGGCGGTGATGGCCTGATCCATCCGGCTCACCATCTGCTGCTCCTGCGCAGACGAGATCCTGCCCGCCTGGACGGCTTGTCCCAACCGGGTCGCCACGGCGTTCTGCAGGGCCTGGATCAGCCCGTCGACGGACTTGCCCGCGTTCTGGGCGACCGTCGCCGGAGACTGGCCGTGCGCCAGGTCCTGCCTCAGTTGCGCCACGGAGATCCCCAGGTACTGCGCCGCCGGCTGCAGCCAAGGCCCGCCGGCCCACGGCCGGCCGTGCCGTCCCAGGGGGATCTTGCGCGTCATCCAGTCCGCAACCATCTTCGGGATCTGTTGGTCCAGAGCGGAGGCCCGGCTCGCCGAGAGCTTGCCGGCGTCCTCGAGCGTCTGCACCTGGTTCTCAAGGGCAGTCACTAGCTTCTGCTGCAGGGCGGCCGGGTCGACGTGCTGCGCGTTCGCGATGTCGGTGAGGGTCTTACCCTGGCCGAGCTCCTGTCGCACCTGGGCCGGAGTCAGGTTGACCGTGGTGGCCGTGGTGTTCACGACCACGTTGAGCGCCCGAAGCACCCAGGGTCGTCCCGACCCGCCGATCACGACCCGGATCGGCCCGTGCTCGATGGCGTTGGTGCGGGCCGCGATCTGCTGGGCCGTGAGGTGATGGGTCTGGGCGTACTGCTGGAAGCGCTGGAGTTCCACCGTCCGGATGGCGTTTTCCAGGGCAGTGGGGGACACGTGCAGGTCGGCTGCGACCTGGTTCCAGAACCCGCCTGTCGCCGTCCCGGACTGGCCGGCGGCGAACGCCGTCGCCCCCGCGGCCAGCATGCCGGTCGTGGCGACACCCAGAAGCGCCTTGGACCACCAGGACATGGGGGTATCCACCTCCTGGCGGGTAGCGTACCCGGTAATCGTTAAGAGGCTGTCAAGATGGCCGTAAGGCTTTATGAACGTCCGGCTGCGCCGCGGGTCGGGAGCGTGACCAAGAAGCGGGTGCCCTGGCCGACCGTGGAGGTGACGGTCACGTGGCCTCCGTTCAATTCGATGAGTTGCTTGGCAATGGCCAGCCCGAGGCCGAAACCGCCGGTGGCCTGCGTCCGCGCCGGGTCGACGCGGTAGAGCCGGTCGAACACGTGAGGCAAGGCGTCGGGGGGAATGCCCGGGCCGTTGTCCGTGACGGCCACGGCCACGTGGTCGGCCAGCGCCTCGGCACTCAGGATGACCCGGCCGCCCGGGGGAGTGTACTTCACGGCGTTGTCGAGGAGGTTGCCTAGGGCCTGCTCGAGGCGGCGGGCGTCGGCGCGGACCGGCGGCAAGGGCGCCGGCAGAGGGGCCAGCCGCAGGGTCACGCCCTTCTTGTCGGCTTCGAGCCGCCAGGCGGCGTGCAGCCGGTGGAGAAGGTCGGCGACGTCGACGTCGCGCCGTTCCAACGTCAATTGGTGCGCGTCCGCCAGGGCGAGGTCCTGCAAGTCGCTGACCAGCTGCGACAGGCGGCGGGCCTGGTCCGTGGCCATGCCGAGTGCTTCCGCGCCCACGGGGACGACGCCTTCGGCCATCGCCTCCAGGTAACCCCGCAGGATCGTGAGCGGCGTGCGCAGTTCGTGGGCCACGTCGGCCACGAGTTGCTGGCGGCTGCGCTCACTGGTCTCGAGAGCGGCGGCCATGCGGTTGAAGTCCTCGGCGAGGCCGGCCACCTCCACCGGGCCACCGGGCTGGACCCGGTGGCCGAGGTCGCCGGCGCCCAGCCGGCGCACTCCCTCCGCGATGCGCCGGAGGGGCGCGACGATCCGGTCCCCCACCAGCATCGACAGCCCCAGGGCGGCCACGAAGCCGACCAGGGAGGCCCGCAACAGGGCGGTTTCGATGGTCTCGAGGATGGGTGAGAGCTTGGGTTCCAGGGCCGGCGGGCGGCGCAGGAGGACGGTGCCCAACGGCTGACCCTCCGGTCCCGCCAGCGCCACCCGCAGGACGGGCCCGCGCGGGGGCGGCGGCGCGGTGCCGCTTTCCGCGCCTGTCGGGGCCACCGTGAAGAGGTGGGCGCCTCGGGGTCCCAGGATGCTGATCGGGGTGTCGAACAGATCGGCGTAGTGTTGCGTGCCCCGCATCACTCCGACCCAGCCGTCGGCTGCGTAGAGAGCCTGGAGGGAGGTGGCGATTCGGTGGCCCAAGGCGGCGTCCCGGCGGGCGGCGTAGGCGGACAACTGCCGGCTCGCCACGGCGTGGACGCTCACCGCGACCGTCCCGAGGCCCACCGCGATGGACAGCGCGGCGGCAAGGAACAGCAGGGGACGGAGCCCCAGGCGGAGGCGGTTCATGGGTCGGTCGGCTGGAAACGGTACCCGACGCCGTAGACGGTTCGGATCGGGCTCGGCTTGAGACCCAGTTTCTTGCGCAGATTGGCGATGTGGACGTCGACGTTGCGGTCGAACCCCAGGAAGTCCGGGCCAGCCACCAGGTCCAGGAGATTTTGGCGGGTGAAGGTCCATCCCGGACGTTCCATGAGGGCGGCGAGGAGGCGGAACTCGGTCGGCGTGAGGTCGACCGGCCGGCCCGCCACCGTGAGCGTGTGGCGGCCCCGGTCGAGGACGATGGCCCCTTGCTGCAGGACGGGCGAGGGCGGCTGGCCCTCCCGGACCCGACGCAACACGGCCTGCACCCGTAAGACGACTTCGGCCGGCGAAAAGGGCTTGACCACGTAGTCGTCTGCGCCGACTTCGAGCCCTCGGATGCGGTCCGCCTCCGTGCTCTTGGCGGTGACCATGATGATGGGCAGGGCATGCCGCTCGCGCCGGAGCTGCTCGGCCAAGCTGAGCCCGTCCAGACCCGGCAGGAGCAGGTCCAGGAGGAGCAGGTCCGGGGGATCCCGGCGGATGTGTTCGAGGGCCTCGCGACCGTTGCCGCAGCACGTCACGGTGAAGCCGGCGCGCTCCAGGTAGGCCTGGAGCAGCCGCTGCAGAGCCGGCTCGTCCTCGGCGATCATGACACGCGCACCCATACGATCAGTATACGGTGGGGGGTGCGACGATCCTCAAGGATTTGTTAACCGGGAGCGGTGCCTTACGACTGGGATCAGGCGGCACCCGCTGGGTCAGGCGCCGGCAGGCCCCCGGTGCCTCCCGGCGCTCCGACCGATGCAACGGGCGGACCCCGCCGGCGGCAGGGGCGGCGGCGAGGGACGGCGACCCATGACCCCGCCCGTGCCGCCGGAGTTGGGCGATCCAGCCGAGCCCGGCGGGTGTCGCGGTCTTTCGGCAAGGCCTTTGGGCGCCGCCACCGACGACCTCGGGACGCTTCTCTGATCTCGCTCTGGCGCTGTTGGTCAACGCGCTGGCGATCCCGTGGCTCCCGGTCTTCCGGCGGGCCGGCAGGGCGGGCCTGGCCGCCGCGCCCCGGGCCGCCCTGACTTGGCGCCTCTACCCGGACTCCCTGTGGGAGGTGGTGGCCCCGTTCCGCGCGGCGCATGGATGGTGCTCAGCGACACGGTGCGATGGGTCGCCCAGCACGCGGGGCCGGTGTTCGCGGACACCCTGCTTGCGGCCTGCACCGGTTGCTCCGCGACGCCGGCGTCACCGCCTCGACCCGGAGCGTGCTGGCGGACCTAGAGCGGGTGCAAGCGGTCCCACCGACCGTGAACCACCAAGCTTACCTGTGCCGCACACCGCTGGTCGGCGCCGCCGCGCAGGCGTTCCGGGTCGCGGGCATCGCGGTGCCGCCGACCATCGCGCCTCAGGCCTAGGCCACGGTGTCCCGTGATCCGCATCAGGACGCCATTTTTGGCCTGTTCATGTCGAAGTCCAGCCGGGCTAGCCCTCCCGCCCAGAATCCCCCCGGCAGTGCCACGGCGTCTCGTAATCCGCATCACGACGTTCGAGACCCATCCCTGTCAATGTCGAGGCCGTCTTGTCAACGGGCTCGAACGGCGTGACATGGACGCGACAGCTCCTCCTTGGGTCTTCGAGACCCCCAGGTTTTGACGAGCTGTCTTCGGGCCCGGCCGCCTTAAGTTGTTTGCAAAATCGTCGTGTTCCAGGTCTTCCGCTGTCTGTCTCACGGAACCCGCCCCCGGCTGGGCGGTGCGCGGGAACGGGGGTGGGAGGAGCGGCGCGCGTCTGGAGCGAATGGTGGGGCATGCAGGCGGGGGGTTGGCGCAAGGACGTGGTGCTGTTCGACTTCGACGGCACCTTAATGGATTCCGCGGCTTTGGTCCGGGAGAGCACGCATTACGCCCTCCGGGCCGTCCTGGGGCTGGACGTCGAGGATGCCCGCCTCCGTCCGTACTTCGGGCGCTTGCTCGAGGACCAGTTCCGGGAGCTCGTGCCCGACGCGGACGCCGCCACGCTGGAGCGCCTGCTGATGACGTACCGCGCTCACCAGGCGGCGCGACACGACCAGGCGGTGCGCCCGTGCCCGGGGGCGGTGGAGACGGTCCGGCGACTCGCCGCGGCGGGACTCCGACTGGCCGTGGTCAGTTCCAAGCGGAGGGCCTTGCTCCGCCGAGGTCTGGCGGCCCTCGGGTTGGAGGGGGCGTTCCATGCCGTGGTGGATGCCGACAGCACGACCCGGCACAAACCGGATCCGGAGCCGGTGCGCCTGGCGCTCTCCCTGCTGGGCGATCCGCCGCCGGCGCGGGCCGTGATGGTGGGCGACAGCCCCTACGACATGGCCGCCGCCACGGCGGCGGGGGTCACGGCTGTCGCCGTGCGGACGCCGGGGTTCACGGCGGCCGAACTCCGGGCCGCCGGCGCGGCCGCGGTACTCGCGGACCTCCGTGATTTTGTACACTGGTTGCAGCAGCGAGAGGAGGCAGGGCCTGCATGAATCTGGACGGGACCAAGATCACGTGGTTGGGCCACGCGACCTTCCTGATCGACAGCCCCAAGGGGATCCGGATCGTCACGGATCCGTGGCTCAAGGACAACCCCAAGTGTCCGCCGGCGTACCACGAACTGGACCGCGCGGACATCCTCACCGTGTCGCACGGGCACTTCGACCACCTTGGCTCGGCCGCCGACCTGGCCAAGCGGACGGGTGCCAGTGTGGTGAGCAACTTTGAGATCGTGTCCTACCTGCAGGCGCAGGGAGTGGACGGCGGGGTCGGCATGAACAAGGGCGGCACCGTGGAGGTGCGCGGGATCCGGCTGACGTTGGTGCACGCCGTCCATTCGAGCGGCATCTCGACGGATCATGGTCTCGTCTACGGGGGGGAGGCCGGCGGGTTCGTGATCCAGCTGGAGAACGGGCTGGTCATCTACCACGCCGGGGACACCAACGTCTTCTCCGACATGGCCCTCATCAAGGAGCTATATCGCCCGGACATCGCGCTCCTGCCCATCGGGGGACACTTCACCATGGCGCCCAAGGAAGCGGCGTACGCCGTCCGGCTGCTTGGCCCGAAGGTGGTCATCCCCATGCATTACGGGACCTTCCCCGTGTTGGCCGGCACGCCCGAGGCATTCCGCGACTTGGTGGGCGACCAGGCCGAGGTCGTGGTGCTGGAACCGGGCGGCACGTACGCCTGATCGGGGCGGGCGGGCCGGGGCCCGCCCGGCTCCCGACGGCCTGCCCTGGTTTCCTCCCGCGCTGGCCGGCGTCTGCCTGCTGTATGCCGCGCTGGAGCTGGCGGGGCAGGCGCGGCGGCCGGGCGCCGACGCGCGCGCGGCCATGGCCCGCGGCGGTCGCCGCCACCGCATGTTCGTGGCCGAGCTGAGACGCCGGGGGGTTTTGATCGCGGCGGAAGCCGAGGTGGCCGACCCGACCTGGGGCGTGCGCGGACGGGTCGACGCGTGGGTCCAGGGGGCGGATGGACCGCTCCTGGTGGAGTACAAGACCACGACCCGCGACCGGCTGGAAGCCTGGTGGGCCGCCGGGCGCGTGCCGGTCCGCTACTACGCGCAGGTCTTGCTCTACTTGGCGGTGACCCGGCGTCCCCGGGGGCTTCTCGTGGTGGAGGACGATACCGGCCGGCGCCTTGACGCCGTTGTCGTCCCGAATCCCGCCTGGACCGCTTGGCTTCGGGAACGGGTGGCCCGGGCCCGGGCGGCCGTCGAAGGGGTCTTGCCGCCCCGGGAAATCGGCCCCGCCTGTCTGACATGCGACCGTTGGTTTCACTGTTTTGCGAGCGGGGCGGAACGAGCGCAGACGGTCGGCGCTACGCCGACGTGGAGGCCGGACCCGCCGCTGCCGGGCGAACCGGCGGGTTGGCGGGCCGGGTTCCGAAGGGAGGACAGCATGCCGAAAGCGACGATCCGATACGCCGGCGGAATGGCGTTCGACGCCGAGGCGGAGTCGGGCCACACCGTCCGGATGGACGCGGCTCCGGAGGTGGGCGGGCAGAACACCGGCTTCCGCCCGACCGAACTGACGGCCATATCGCTGGCCGGCTGCACGGCCATCGACGTGGTCTCGATCCTGCAGAAGATGCGGGTGGCGATCCGGCGGTTCGACGTGGCGGTCGAGACCGCGCGGCGCGAAACGCATCCCCGCGTCTTCACGCACATCGTGCTGACGTACACCCTGGACGCGGATCAATGTACCCCCGAGCAGTTCCGCCGGGCGGTCAGCCTGTCCGCGGACCGCTACTGCTCCGTGTCGGCGATGCTGGCGTGCACCGCGACCATCGACCGGCGCCTCATCCTGAACGGCACGGAACTCGAGCCGGTGCCCACCGCCCAGGCCTAGCCGGCGGGAGGGCGGCGACGTGAGTGACCAGACGGCCCGGGGCGGGGGCCTTCGTCGCGCCCTGGGCTACGCGGCGGCCGCCGTCCTCGCCGCATTCGCCGTCGTGGGCGCACTGGGGCTGGAAATCGTCCAGGACAATCCGTTCCAGCCCGGCGTGGCTCGTCCCGCCTATCCCGTGCGCGGGGTCGTGGCCCCGCCGGTCGTGCTGACGGACCAGGACGGACAGACGGTGGACGCGGAACGATGGCGGGGGCACGTGGTGGTGCTGGGGTTCATGGCGGCCGGAGCGGGCCAGTCCGTGCGCCCGGCCCGGGTCCTGGCGGCAGCGCGCCGCGATCTGGGACCCGCGGCCCGCGACGTGCGGTGGGCCCTCGTGAACACGAATCCCCTGGCGACCGGGACGGCCGCCGTGCGCGCGACGGCGCGACGGGCAAGGCTGGACCCGGACGTGCGGTTCCTCACCGGGGCGGCGCCGGTTCTGCTGGCGGTGTGGCAGGCGTATCACGTCGACGTGGCACCCGCGGGAGGACGGCTCGTCTACACCGCGCCCGTCTACGTCATCGACCGGTCCGGACGGGAATGGGATGCGATGCTGGTCAACCTCGGGCCGGCCGGGGCGGCGGACGTCGCGGCCGAAGGCCGCGCCGTCGCCGCGATGGTCCGGGCGGCCGCGCGAGGCTCCTAGCCTGCGAGCTTGCCAGCGACCTCGGCCAGCCGCCGGCCGAACGCGCGGGCGATGGCCGCCTCCTCCTCAGACAGCTCGATCCCCTTGCCGCTCAGTTCCGACGGACCGTAGGGGCTGCCCCCGGTGCGGGTGCTGTGCACTTCGGGAATGGCGTAGCTGGCCGGCACGATGACCATGCCGTGGTGATAGGCGAACGTGGACATCGTGAGGATGGTGCTCTCGTGCCCGCCGTGCATCGTATTGGCGCCCGTGAAGAATCCGACCGCCTTGCCGAACAGCTTGCCCTGAGCCCAGAGGGGGCCCGTCTGGTCGAGGAAGTTCTTCAGCTGGGCCGTCATGTTGCCGAACCGGGTAGGCGAACCCAGGGCGATTCCGTCCGCCCAGACCAAATCGTCCAGCGTCGCGTCCGGCACGCTCTGCTGCAGCTCGTGCGCCGCCTTGATGGAGGGATTGGCCTCGATGACCTCGAGGGGGATGAGTTCCGGCACCTTGCGCAGGCGGACCTCGGCGCCCGCCGACTCCGCGCCTTCCGCGACGGCACGGGCGAGACGGTAGACGGATCCGGTCATGGAGTAGTAGACGACGGTGATCTTCATCACGGACCTCCTTCGCTGCCGGGCAGGACCCGCGAGGGCGGATCCGCCCGCCCGACAGTGTAGCCAAAAGACTTCCGAAACGGAAGTGGCTTCCGCGCCGAATCCCCGAGCCCGTGGTTACGTTGTTCCCCGGATCCGGCTTGACTATAATGGCGCCAAGACAGGAGGACGACGGTGGACGTAGGGTTGATCGGCCTGCCGGGGTCGGGCAAGACCACGGTGTTCAACCTGCTGACCGGCGCCGGGGCCGAGACGTCGGCGTTCGGCGGGGGACGGGTGGAGGCGCGCCAGGCGTTGGCCGCGGTTCCTGACCCCCGCCTCGAGGTGTTGGCGGGGATGTTCCACCCGCGGAAGGTGACGTACGCCCAGTTGCGGGTGGTGGACGTGCCGGGGCTGAGCCGCGGCGAGACGGGCGGCCCGAACCGGTTCCTCAACGAGGTGCGGGCGGTGGACGCGCTCGTCCATGTGATCCGGGGCTTCCCCAACGCGCTCGGCGAGCCGCCGCAACCGGTGGCGGACGCGGTGGACATGGAGCTGGAACTGGGCCTGGCCGACCTCGACCTCCTCGAGCGCCGGCGGGAACGGCTGGATCAGCAGCGCAAGCTCACGGCCGAGGGGCGGCTGGAGCGGGACGTGGTGGAGCGGCTCATCGCCGCCCTGGAGGCGGGACGGCGGATTGAGCAGGTGGCCCTCGACGAGGCCGAGGCGCGGCTCCTCCGGGGCTACCAGTTCCTTACGCAGAAGCCCATGGTGTGGGTCGTCAACCTGACCGAGGCGGCCTTCGAGGCGGGGACGTGGCCGGGCCGGGCGGAACTCGAGGAGCGGGCGGCCTCGCTCGGAATTCCGCTCGTGGTCACGGCGGGGCAGTGGGAAATGGAGGCCATGGCCCTGGACCCCGAGGAGCGGCGGGCGTTCCTCCAGGCGCTGGGGTTGGAGGAGACCGGCATCAGCCGGTTGGCTCGCGCCGTCTACCGCCGGCTCGGACTCATCTCCTTCCTCACGGCGGGCGAGGACGAGGTCCGCGCCTGGACCGTCGCGGCCGGTACCACGGCGAAGGCGGCGGCGGGGAAGATCCATTCCGACATCGAGCGGGGATTCATCCGGGCCGAGGTGGTGGCGTTCGAGGACCTCCGGGAGGCGGGCAGCCTGGCCCGGGCGCGCGAACGGGGACTGGTCCGGATGGAAGGGCGGGACTACGTCGTCCAGGACGGCGACGTCATCACCTTCCGGTTCAACGTCTGACGTCGCGAGCGGCCCGGAGAGCGGGCCGAGCGGGAAGGGGGCGGACATGCCCGAGGTGGATTGGTGGAGCCGGGCCCAGGCGGTACTGCCGGGCGGCGTCAACAGCCCGGTGCGGTCCTTCGGCCGCGTGGGGGGCGCGCCGTTCTTCGTGGAGCGGGGGGAAGGCGCCGAGCTCGTCGCCGTCGACGGCCGACGGTGGATCGACTACGTGATGAGCTGGGGGGCGCTCATTCTCGGTCACGCCCATCCGGACGTGGTGGCGGCGACCCAGGCGGCCGTGGCCCGGGGGTTGTCCTTCGGGGCGCCGACCCCGGACGAGGTGCGACTCGCCGAACGCATCGTCGCGGCGCTCCCGTCGGTGGAGATGGTCCGGATGGTCAACTCCGGGACCGAGGCGACGATGTCGGCGCTGCGCGTGGCCCGGGCGGTCACCGGGCGGGACGTGGTGGTGAAGTTCACCGGGTGTTATCATGGGCACCACGACTCCCTCCTGGTGCGGGCGGGATCCGGGGCCGCCACGTTCGGCGTGCCGGACTCCGCGGGCGTGCCGGCGGCATGGGCGAGGCTCACGCTGTCGCTGCCGTACAACGACGTCGAGGCCGTGACCGACGTCTTCCGGCGAGAGGGCGCGCGCATCGCCGCCGTCATCGTGGAACCGGTGGCCGGCAACATGGGCACGGTGCTGCCGCGTCCGGGGTTCCTCGAGACGCTCCGCGAGCGGACCCGGGAGGCGGGCGCCCTGCTCATCTTCGACGAGGTCATGACCGGCTTCCGGGTGGCGTGGGGAGGCGCGCAGCGTCGGTACGGCATCGACCCGGACCTGACGTGTCTCGGCAAGGTCATCGGCGGGGGGATGCCGGTGGCGGCCTACGGCGGCCGGGCGGAGTATCTCCGCCGGGTGGCGCCCCTTGGACCGGTCTACCAGGCGGGGACGCTCTCCGGCAACCCGGTGGGCATGGCGGCCGGCTTGGCCCAGCTCGAGGCCATCGGCGGTCCTGCCTTCTATCCGCCCCTCGAGGACCTGGCGACGGCGCTGGCCGACGGGTTGGTGGAGCGGGCGCGGCGCCACCGGGTGCCGTTGGCGAGTGCCGTGGCGGGCGGGATGGTCAGCGTGTTCTTCGCCGACCGGGCGCCGACGCGGTTCGAGGAGGTCGAGGCGACCGACCACGGGCGCTTCCGCCGCTTCTTTCATGCGCTGTTGGAGCGGGGCGTTTTCTGGCCGCCCTCGCCCTACGAGTCGGCCTTCGTCTCCCGCGCGCACACGCCGGAGATGGTCGAGGCGACCTTGGCGGCCGCGGACGCCGCGTTCGCCGGATTGTAGGAGGACCGCCGTGTATCTGCCGCAACTGAGCCCCTATGCGTTCAAGATCGGGCCGGTGGGAGTGCACTGGTACGGGATCTTCATGGTGACCGCCATGTTTCTCGGGGGCTGGTACGTGGTGCGCCAGGGGCAGCGCTACGGCTACGACCCCGACCGACTGTCGAGCATCGCGCTCTGGGCCGTCATCGGCGGCGTGGTGGGCGCGCGCCTGGTCTTCGTGCTGGCCAACGACCCGCAGTGGTTCTGGCAGGACCCCCTCCAGGTCATCCGGATCTGGGGCGGCGGGCTCAGTTTCCACGGGGCGATCGGGGGCGGGGCACTGGTCCTGGTGTACCTCCTGCGTGACGACAAGCGTCTGTTGGGCCGGCTGCTGGACTGGTCCGTGCCCGGCATCGCCATCGGCATCGCCCTCGTGCGCATCGGGAACATCTTCAACCACGAGGTTCTCGGGCGGATGACCGAGCTCGGCTTCGGGCGATGGCCGGAACAGCTCATCGGCTCGGCCATCGGCGTCGCCCTCCTGGTGCGCTACTTCGTCGTCGCCCGGCGCCAGCCGCCGCCGTACCTCGGCTTCCAGTTCTGGTCGATGGTCTTCTGGTATCAGGTCTTGCGCGGCTTCATCGGGGAAACCACCCGCGACAACCCGCTGTACCTCATCCACTACGTCAATCCGGTGTGGGGCATCGGGTTCACGACCCTGACGCAGCTCTTCACGCCTCCGATTCTCGCGTTCGCCGCCTACATGATATGGCGCTCGAAGCGGAACGCCGAGCGGGAGGCGGGTACGCCAACAGGTGCGCTGCCCGACGCGGCGTCGTCCCGATCACCGTGACGGGCGTGCCCAGGTGGGCGAACCGCCAGACCCAGCCGGCGTCTTCGGGAACGCCCTCCGGATGCGGATTGAACGTGCGGGTTGCCAGCTGGATGCAGCCGTGGCTCTGGGGGACGCCGAAGCGGCGGGCCCACCAGGCCCCGTGGATCGCCACGCCGCCCACGATATACTGGGACCAGGGGACATGGGGGACGTCGTAGTAGCCCGGTTCCCCGGGACGACCCCCCCGCATCCGGTCCACGGCCACACGGCGCCAGATCCAGAACGTCCCGGTGGGCGTCGCGTACCGGGGAGGCACCCCCGTGGAGACGACCAGCGTGCGCACCAGGCGGTTGTCCTCGTAGGCGAAGAGGCGTTGGGTGGTGAGGTCGACGACAAGCCGACGACCGTCGTCGGTATGGACGTCCTCGACCGTCCATCCCTCCCGGGCGAGGCGCGGGTAGAGGGCGGCCCAGGACAGGCGGGCCACGATGTCCGCGGACGCCGGCCAGGCGTCCCGGGGCGCGATGACGAACCGGTTCGGGCCGGCGGCGGCGACCGTGACCGGCTCCGGCACCGACAGCCGGAGCGCCCGTCGCACGCGCGCGACCGGGACCGCCAAAGGCACGGTGACATACAGGTGGGCGTCGACGCCGACGACTTGGCCGCTCGGCGGAGTCCAGTGGGCGGTC
Source organism: Actinomycetes bacterium (assembly GCA_023565505.1). Lineage (GTDB taxonomy): Bacteria > Bacillota > Sulfobacillia > Sulfobacillales > JAIMBI01 > JAIMBI01. Next base: position 176,660 of record JAIMBI010000001.1, read on the forward strand.
AGCGGTCCCGGCCGGGGCATGGATGCCCGCGGGGCGGGACGGAGGAGCAGGGCGGCCGCCGCGGCCACGAAGATCAGGAAGCCGACGATCCAGTACCAGTACATGGTGGTGCGCATGGCGAACGAAACCTCCCCCACCGGGACCCCGTCCCCGACGCCCGCGGTGCGGGTGCTATTCTTCTCCTTCGCGGCCGAGCGCATGAACGCGCGGGAACTCACGGTCCCCATCCGGGACGGCACGACCGTGCGGGAGCTGTTCGCCGCCTGGCGTGAACGGCTGGGCGCGCCCGAGGATCGGTTCGTGTTCGCCGTCAACGAGGTGTGGGCGCCCCCGGAGACGGTCCTCCGGGACGGCGACGTGCTGGCGGTCATCCCGCCGGTGTCGGGGGGGTAGGGGGCCGTGGAGCATTATCGCATCCAGCCCGAGCCCATCGACGTCGCAAGCTATCTGCCCTGGCTGGAGGATCCGGCGTGCGGCGGGCAGGCGGTCTTCGTGGGGGTGGTGCGCGCCGAGTTCGAGGGCCGCCCTTCGGTTGGACTGGAGTACGACGCCTACGTGCCGCTGGCCGAGCGGACCATGGCCGCCATCGGCGGGGAACTCCGGCGGGAGTTCGGCGTGCGCCACGTGGTGATGGTTCATCGCGTGGGGCGGCTTCGGGTGGGCGAGGCGGCCGTCCTGGTGGCGGTGGCCGCCCCGCACCGCGCCGAGGCCTTCGCGGCTTGCCGGGCGGGCATCGACCGCCTGAAGGCGCGCGTCCCCATCTTCAAACGGGAGCTCTGGGCGGACGGGACGTCGGCCTGGCACGGCGAGCCCGGGGGGCCGCCCGCCGAGGTCCCCCGGCCCTGACGGGCTGGTCGCCTACGGCGTCCCCCAGGCGGTGTACTCCAGGTAGAGGCTCTCCACGTTCGCTACGTAGCCTTGCACGCCCCACCCCAGGGCGTACAGCCCCGCCAGTCCGTACTGCTCGACCGCGCCGGGACCGGCGTTGTACGCGGCCAGGGCGGCGCTCAGGTACGACGTGGCGTTGCCGGGCGGCTCGGCGAGCGCGGGGCTCACCGCGGCCGTGTGCCCGAACAGCATCAGCATCTGGTGCAGGTAGGTGCACCCGATCACGACGTTCTCCTGCGGATTGTAGAGGTCCGAGACCGGAAAGCCCATCTCGGCGGCCGTGCCCGGCTCCACCTGCATGAGCCCGATCGCCCCGGTTCGGCTTACGGCCTGGGCGTTGCCGCCGGATTCCTCCGTGATGACGGCGATGATGAGGGCCGGCGGCAGGCCGAACTGGGCCCCGATGGGTTGGACCAGGGGGTACAGCGCGTTGTACAGCTGGTGCAGCGTGAGGCCGCCGCCCCGGTACTGGGTGAGCAGGGCCTGGATTTGTTGCGTCAGGGCCGCGATGCGGCTGCTCAGGGCCTGGATGGTCGCCTGCTCCGAGGCTTCCTGGGCTCTCAGGCTCGCCATCAGGACCTGCTGCCGGGTCAAGTCCGCCTGGACCTGGGCGGCCGCCGCCTCGGCCTGATCGCGCAGGGCGACCAGCCGGGCCTGCTGGGCCGCCAACTGCTGCGCCTGGGCCTGTTCGGCCGCCTCCTGGGAGCGGATCTGGGCGACGATGTGGCCGGCCATCTCGGCGACCTGGGTCAGCATGTACAGCCGGCTGACGAAGTCGGCGAAGGAGTGCGCCCCGAGCACCACGTCGAGGTAGCCGATGCTGCCGTGCTCCTCCATCAGGCGGACCTGGTTGGCCAGGAGGGCCGCCTCGGCGTGGAGCCGGTCCCGCGTTGCCGCCAACTGCTGGGCCGTGGCTTGGAGGTCCGCCTGCGTCTGGGCTACCTGGGCGTCGAGGCTCTGGGCGCGGGCCCGGGCGGCCGCGAGCTCTTGGTTCGTGAGCTCCATTTGGTTCAAGGTGTAGGCGATGGACGACTGGGTGGTGCGGTAGGCCTGCTGGGTGGCGGCCAGTTGCTGCTGGGCGGCCTGTTGCTGCTGCTCCAGCTGCTGGAGACTCGCCGCCTCGCCCGCCGCCGGTAAGGCCGCCGCCAGTGCCAGGGCGGCGACCCCGGCCCAAAGCGAACGACGCACCCCGTTCCCCCCTCGCGCCGGTCAGGATGGCCTGCGGCTTGCGCCCGGCTGACGGCGGGACCTTTTCGGCACGAAACGACGAAATCCTTGCCGGGTGACGAAGAAATTTCCGCGCGCGGCAGGGATCGGCAGGGGTTGGGTCCCCGTCCCGGGCCGTGGGCGACGGGGACCGCGTGTGGTCAGGCGTCGGGTGGGGTGAGAACCGCCCCGGCCCGCCGGAGTTCGGCCAGGGCCCGCTCGCCGTCGCCGGGTGTCACGTCCACCGGCCGACACGCGGCGGGATCCACCTCGACGGCAAACCCGCCGCGGAGTCCGTCGAGTGCCGTCGCCCGCACGCAGTAATCCGTCGCCAGGCCGACGACCAGGAGGCGTCGGACGCCGAGACGGTGGAGCCAGCGGGCCAGCGTCTCGTCCGTCAGGCGGCCGTCGGGGTCGGTACGGACGCCCTCGAAGCCGCTGTAGGCGTCGCGGTCCGGCTCGAAGGCCTTGCGGAACAGCGTCCCCCGGACCAGGAGGGCCGGGTGGAGGGCGGCTCCGGACGTGCCCTGGACGCAATGGGGCGGCCAGGGACCGCCGCGCTGGCGGAAGGAGACATGGTCCGCCGGATGCCAGTCCTGGGTGTAGGCGATGGGGCGCCCTTGAGCGGAAAACGCCTCCACCCAGCGGTTGACCCGGGGGATGACTGCATCGCCGTCCGGCACGGCCAGCGACCCGCCCGGACAGAAGTCGTTTTGGAGGTCGACGACGATTAAGGCGGCGTCGTCCAGCACCTCGGGCATCCTGTGAGCCTCCCCGTCCCCGTTTCCCGCGGCGACGCAAGGTCGCTCCCGTTCTTTGCCTCCCATCATACCGCGGCGTCCGGGCCCGTGGGGCCCGCCGGTTCGCGGCGGTTACCGACGGTGCCGCCGCAGGATCTTGCTGCCCAGCAGGGCTTCGAGGTCGGCCCAGTCGTCGGGGGTCAGCAGGCTTGCACCCTGTTCCAGCTGGCGCCGGATGGGATCCGGCACCCCGTACAGCGACGGGGGCTCGTGGGCGTGGTGCTCAGCGGGGCGCTCGTCCTCGAGGCCCACGAGATCGTCCAACGAGACGTGCAAGGCGGCGGCCAGGCGCCGGAGGACCGCAAAGCCGGGCGTCCCTCGCGCGCCGCGCTCCACGCGCGAGAGGTAGGACGCGCTGACGCCCGCCCGGCGAGCCAGTTCGGTCAATGCCAAACCTCGCGCGCGTCGCAGGGCTCTGAGCCGCTGGCCGAACATCGTCACCGCCCCTTCGCCGCCTGTTGCCTTGAGGCAATCCATTTTACCGCACGCGGAGGACCGCCGGCCCGGCCGAGGCAAAATTCGCGCCGGAGTTGCCGATAGGCCTCGGGTGTTGTTGAATATTGCCAAATGGCAATGCAGGACGGGGGAGGCCGTGCTGAAAGTCCGTGTCGAAGCACTGAAGTCGGTCATGGCGGAGCGGGGCTGGGGGGAGCGCCAGCTGGCCGAGGCGTTGGGCGTCGACCACTCCCACGTCAACCGCGTTCTCCATCAGAAGCGGCAGCCGGGGCCGAAGTTCATCGCCGGCGTGATCCGGCTCGGCCTTCGGTTCGAGGACATCTTCTGCGACGACGGCTCCCGGTGATCCGGGAGCCGCCTGGCAACCGTCGGGCGCGGGCTACACCCGGGCCTTGACGAGGCTCAGCACCTCGCCCGGATTGGGGAAGCGGCCGGTTTCCTTTTTCGAGTACACCGCGTTCCCGTCGACGCGGACCGTGAACACCCCGCCGCTCGACGGAATCAATGTGGCCTGCTCGACATCGTTCTTCATGGCACCCAGGATCTCGCCCACCACACGGGTGGCGTGATCGAGGTAGCCTCAGGACGTGCAGTACTCGATCTCAATCCGCGGCTTGGCCACCTTCATCCCTCCCTCACGGATGACCCCCGGCGCGGGCTCGGCCGCCCGTTCCGTCGGGGTAGTGAGATTATACACGAAACCACGACGGCGGGAGGGCCCGTCCGCGGGCGGCCGTGTCCGCGGGCGGGGCGCCCGGTCCGCGCTTTCCCGTCCGACTTCCGCACGGCATGATGAAGGCAGTCGGCCCGGGGGCGCCGGGGGCCCGGGTCCGGACGGAAGACCCGCCGAGCGGCGGGTCGACCCGGAAGCGGGAAGCGCTATCGTAAAAGCCGGCCCCTCCCCCCGAGGCCCGGGGTGGGCGGAAGCCCAGGCGATGGGCGCGGCGAGGGGAGGACGATGCCGGGAGGGAGGACGACCGCGTTTGTCCCGGAACCTCAAGGTGGCGCTGGTGCTGTTGGCGGCGGCGTCGGGGGCCACGGACGCCCTGAGCTTCCTGGGGTTGGGCCAGACGTTCACCGCCGTGGTGACGGGCAATCTGGTCCTGCTGGGCGTGGCCGTGGCCCAAGGGTCGCTGGCCCGCGTGCTCCGCAACGTCGTCGTGGTCCCGGTTTATGCGTCGGGCCTCGCCGCGGCGTCGCTCATCCTCCGGCACCTGGAGGCGGCCGAAGGCGAGCCGCGCCGCGAGGTGGCGTGGCCCCGGGCGGTGACGTGGGTCTTCGTGGCCGAAGTCGCCAGCGAACTGGGCCTGGCCGCTGGATGGTGGATGGCGCGGGGGCAGCCGTCCGCCTCCGGCATGCTCCCGCTCATCGTGCTGTCCGCCCTGTCCATGGGCCTGCAGAGCGGAGCGGTGCAGCGCCTGGGCGTTAGCGGCCTGTCGACCACGTACTTCACCGGCACGCTGACCTACATCGTGACCCGCCTCGTGGCCGGCGACCGGCGTCCCGTCCTCGGCGTGCAGGGGATCTCCATCGCGGCCATGGTGTCGGGCGCCCTCCTCGCGGCCGTGTTGGTCGGACGGGTACCGCTGGCGACCGGCTTCCTGCCGTTGGCTCTGGTGGGGACGGCGGCCGGGATCGGAGCGAGGCCGGCGCGGCCTCGGGCGTAGCCCCGACCCCGGACGGTCCATCCGGGGCGGGGGAGGAACCCGGCGGACCACCGGCCGGCCGTCCGCCGGTTCCGAAGGGCTCTCCCGAGGGCCGAGGCCAATCCCCTGCGGTCCGGCTGTTGCCGAGGAGCCGGAGGCGGTGCCGGCCACCTGGGCGCGCGGCGTCCCCGGAGCCCGGCCCCACCAGGGGGGTGAAAACGGTCCTGGGCGTCGCCGGGCCGCGGCGGATGGTACACTGAGGGCGAGACGGACGGGCGCCCACCGACGTGGGGCTGTGCCCGGGAAAGGGGACGAGACGTGGAGTTCCGCCCACTCGGCGCCACCGGATTGCGGGTGTCGGTGCTGGGCCTCGGCACCAACGCCTTCGGGGGCCGGGCCGACGCCGCGACCAGCGAGGCCATCCTACACGCCGCCATCGACGCCGGCGTGACGTTCATCGACACGGCCAACGGCTACACGCAGGGCCAGTCGGAGACCATCCTCGGCCAGGCCCTGAAAGGACGGCGCCACGAGGTCATTCTCGCGACCAAGGCGGGTCTGCCCATGGGTCCGGGACCCAACGACCGGGGTTCGTCCCGTTATCACTTGGTGCGGGAGCTGGAGAAGAGCCTGCGCCGCCTGCAGACCGATTATGTCGACGTGTTCTGGGTCCACACGTTCGACCCGGGCACGCCGCTCGAAGAGACCCTGCGGGCGCTGGACGACCTCGTCCGCGCCGGCAAGGTGCGGTACGTCGGAGCGTCCAACTACCGGGCGTGGGAGTTGGCGAAGGCGCTGGGGATCAGCGATCGGTACGGGTTTGTGCGCTACCAGGCGGTCCAGCCGTCCTATTCGCTCGCCGACCGCACTCCGGAGCAGGAGCTGATACCGCTGTGCCGGGACCAGGGTCTGGGCCTCGTGGCCTACTTCCCCTTGGCCGGCGGGATCCTGTCCGGTAAGTATCGGCCGGAGGCACCGCCTCCGAGCGGCTCCCGGGCCGACAAGGACCCGAACTTCGCCCGGCGCCTCGACCGGGCGCGGCTGGAGCTGGCACAGGGCTTGGCGGAGGTGGCGCGGGAGCTGTCCGCCACTCCGGCCCAGGTGGCCCTGGCTTGGTTGTACGGACGACCGGGGATGACGAGCGCCATCGCGGGTGCGACCCGGGTCGAGCAGCTCAAGGAGAACCTGGGCAGTCTTGAGGTCCGGATCCCGCCCGAGGCGGCGGCCCGCCTCGAGGCGCTCAGTGCGCCCTTCGTGTACGGCCCGCCGTTCGCGGAATTCCGCTTGACCTGACCCGGCGATCCCCCGGCCATCCGGGGCGGCGAGCCCCAGAAAGGAAGCGCAGGCTTGCAGCAGGACGCATTGCACCAGATGTTGGAACACGTGCGTCTCCTGCCGGTGATCCGAACGGCGTCGGCGGAGGCGGCGGTCGAGCTGGGCCGGGAACTCATGGCCGCCGGCCTCTCCTTCCTCGAGGTGTCGTGGACGACGCCGGACGCGGCTCGGGCGGTGGAGGCGCTCCGCGATGCCGGTGCGACGGTGGGGGCCGGGACCATCCTGGATCTGGGCCGGGCCCGGGAGGCCGCGGCGGCCGGGGCCGAGTTCCTCGTGGCCCCCACGTTCGCCCCGGAGGTCGGGCGGTGGGCTGAGGAGCAGCGGTTGGCCTATCTCCCCGGCGTACTGACGCCGGAGGAGAGTCTTCGGGCTTACCAGGCGGGCTTCCGGCTGCAGAAGCTCTTCCCGGCGGCCACCGTCGGGCCGGGCCACCTGAAGGCCATGCAGGAGGTGTTCGGCGGCGTGCGCTACGTGCCGACGGGCGGCATCGGGTGGGCCGACGCGCCGACGTGGATTGCCGCCGGGGCCGTGGCGGTCGGCATGGGGGGCGCCATCCGGCGCGGTCCGCACGCTTCGATCCGGGAGAATCTGGCGGCGTTCCGGGCAGCCGTGGCGGCCGCGCGGGAGGCAGGCTAGGGTGACCCGGGTCCTTTCGGTCGGCGAAGCCCTGGTGCTCCTGCAGCCGGCGGAGCGCGGGCGAATCGAGACGGTGCGGCGGTTCGAAGCTCGGGTCGCCGGGGCCGAGTCCAACGTCGCGATTGGCTTGGCGCGGCTCGGGATCCCGGTGGCCTTTGCCGGGGCGGTCGGCGGGGATCCTTTCGGGACCTTCATCCGGCACACCCTGGCGGGCGAGGGCGTGGACATCAGCCGGATCGAGGTCCGGCCCGAACCCACGGGCATCTTCTTCAAGGAGTGGTTCGGCCTCGGCGAGGACCCCAACGTGTACTACTACCGCCATCAGAGCGCCGGGAGCGCCTGGTCGCCGGCGGTGCCGCCGGAGGCGCTCCTGGAAGGCATCGGATGGCTCCACACGTCGGGGATCACCCTGATGGTGGGCGAACGCACCCGTCACACCACCGAGGCCCTCATCCAGGCCGCCCGCGCGCGCGGCTTGGTGATTTCGTTGGACATCAACCTGCGCCGCAAGCTCGCTCCGCCCGACGCCTGGCGGGCGGTGCTGGCGCCGCTGGTGCAGGTTTGCGACGTGCTCCTGGCGAGCCGCGACGAACTGGAGGCGGTGTTCGGCTCGGCCGACCCGGACCGGCTGCGAGCGGCCGGGTGGCTTGCGCCGGGGCGCGCCCTCGTTGTCAAGGAAGGCGAACGGGGGGCGTGGATGACGGTGGACGGGGAACGGACGGCCGCGCCGGCTTTCTCCGTGCGGCGCGTCGTGGACTTGGTCGGGGCGGGCGACGGGTTTGCCGCGGGCCTCATCGCGGCCCGCCTCAAAGGTTGGGATTGGCCACGCGCGCTCGGGCTCGCGAACCTGGTCGGGGCCTTCGCCGTCGCGCATCCGGGCGACTGGGAGGGGTATCCGACCTGGGACGAGTGCGAGCGGGTGCTGGCCGCGAATTGGGTCGACCGGTAAGGTCGACGAGGAGGGAAGTCGGGATGGTTGCCGCCAAGAACTACATCGCCGGGGAGTGGGTGACCGACGCCCGGGGCCCGGAGGTACGGGCGCCCGGAAACCTGGACGAGGTGCTCGGGACCGTGCCGCTTACGACCACGGCGGAGGTCGAGGCCGCCGTGGAGGCGGCCGCCCGCGCCCAGGACGGATGGCGCCACCTCTCGGGCGTCGAGCGGGGCAATATCCTGTTCCGGGCCGCGGCGGTGCTTGAGGCGCACGTGGACGAGCTGGGGGCGTTGGCCGCCCGGGAGATGGGCAAGCCCATCGGCGAGGCGCGGGCGGAGGCCGCTCGCGCCGTGAGCATCTTCCGCTACTACGCCGGTGAGGGCAGCCGGGCCATCGGCGAGGTGATTCCGTCGGCCAACGCGACCACCCTGCAGTTCACCCTCCGCGTGCCGCTCGGGGTGGTGGGGATTATCACGCCGTGGAACTTCCCCCTCGCCATCCCGGCGTGGAAGATGGCACCCGCCCTGGCGTACGGCAACACCGTGGTGCTCAAGCCGGCGGAATGGGCCTCGCTGACGGCGGCCCGGATCATCGAACTCATCGGGCCCCTGTTTCCCCCGGGCGTCGTCAACCTGATCCTGGGCAAGGGTTCGGTCGTCGGGGAAGCGTTGGTGCGGCATCCGGCGGTGGCCGGGATCTCCTTCACCGGATCCGGCGACACGGGTCAGCACATCGCCCAGGTGGCCGTCGAGCGCGGAGCCAAGTACCAGCTGGAAATGGGGGGCAAGAACCCGGTCATCGTGGCGGATGACGCAGACCTCGACCGGGTTGTGGAGCTGACCGTCTCGGGGGCCATGCGGTCGGCGGGGCAGAAGTGCACGGCTACGTCGCGGGTGATCGCCACGCGGGGGATCAAGCCGCGGCTGGCCGAGGCTCTGGTGGAGCGGGTCCGACAGCTCAAGCAGGGCAATCCGCTGGATCCGGACACCTACCTGGGACCCGTGGTGTCGGCGGCCCAGGAAGAAAAGATTCTGGCCATGATCCAGAAGGGGCGCGACGAGGGGGCCAGGATCCTGGCCGGCGGCGGCCGGGCGGACGTCGGACTGAGGGGGTTCTACATCGCCCCGACCGTGTTCGACGACGTCGACAGCCGGATGACGATCGCCCAGGAGGAGATCTTCGGGCCGGTCGTCGCCATCCAAGAGGCGGCGGACATCGAGGATGCCATTCGCATCGCCAACGGCGTGCGTTACGGTCTGTCGGCCTCGGTGTTCACCCGCGATTTGAAGACGGCGCTCCTGTTCGTGGACCGGATCGAGGCCGGTATGGTGCGGGTCAACGAGGAGACGGCCGGCGTGGAGCTGCAGGCGCCCTTCGGCGGGATGAAGGCGTCGAGCTCGCACTCGCGCGAGCAGGGACGGGCGGCCATCGAGTTCTTCACCCACACCAAGACGGTGGCCATCCGTCCGTAGCGGCACCGTCATGGACTGTGACCGGGGGACGCGGGCGGTCGAACCCGCCCGCGTCCGGATCGTCGACGGGCGCGGGCGTCCCCTGGCGCTCGCCGTGGAGCGGTGGGGCAACGGACGCCCGTTGGTCCTGCTCCACGGCATGGGCTCGTGGCGAGCGATCTGGCGCGATTTCTGCCCCCCGTACGCCTGCGTGGCCCTCGACCTTCCCGGCTTCGGCGACTCGGACCTGCCGCGGGAGCGGCAGGACCTGTCCGACTACGCCGTCAGCGTGGCCCGCGCCATCGAAGCCCTGGGGCTGCCCGAGCGGCCGGCGCTGGTCGGGCATTCGTTCGGGGCGATGGTCGCGGTGCAGGCGGCCGCCCGGTACCGGGCGGCGGCGGCGCTGCTGTTGGTCGCCCCCGCGGGGTTCGTCGAGCCCGTCGGGGCGCTGTCGCCGACCCCGTGGCCGCTTTTGAACCGGCTGCTCATCTATCTCACGTCGGGCGACTGGTTCGGGCGGCGGATGGCCGAAGGCCTGGGCTTGGTGCCGGACCGGCTGTCGTCCGCCCAGCGCGAGGCCCTCCGCCGGGGCTGGCGGCGGGCCCGGGAGATGGCCCGGATGGGTCGCTTCTACCGGTACCCCGAGATGGCGCGGGACGTCGCCCGGCTTTCGGTACCGGTCCATGTCGTCGCCGGGGACCGCGACCCGCTGTTCCCCGTCGCCCGCCTGGCGCCGGCGCTTGCCGGCGTGGCCGTGACGTGGCTTCCGGGCGTGGGGCACGTCCCGATGCTCCAGGACCCCGAAGGGTTCGGCGCCGTGGCCACGGCGATCCTCGGGCGCCTCTATCCGCCCGCGTAGACCACGCCGGTCCAGTGGGCCACCTCCGGGTCCAGCGCGCAGAGGTCGCGGGGCGACAACTCCCGCACCGACCGGTGCCCCAGCGTCCGGAGCGCGATGGCCATCTCGGTGCGGCAGCTCTCCAGGAAGTTGACCAGGCCCTGGGCCGCGTCCGCCACATCGAGGGGGATGCGCGGCCGGGCGCGGTAGAAGACGAGATCTGTCGGCGGGTAGAGCGGCACCGCGGTGGTGATCTGCCGATGGGCCAGCGCGAACATGGCGATGGTACCGATCCCCACGGCGTCGGCTCCGAGCGCCAGAGCCTTCAGAATGTCGCCGGGTTCGCGGAAGCCGCCGGAAACCGCGAGGCTCACCCGGTCGCGGACTCCCGCCAGGTGCCGCACAGCCCGCCCCAGGGCCATCAACGTCGGAATGCCGAAATGGTCCGAGAGGGTGATGGGCGCGTTGCCCGTGGCGCCCTCGGTTCCGTCGACGACGACCACGTCGATCCCCGCCTCCAGGGCGACGTCGAGATCCCGCTCCAGGTCCTGCCCGGCGCCGAGTTTGAGCGCGATGGGGATGTCCGGCACGATGTCCCGGAGCCGCGCCACCAAATCCCGGAGGGAGATGCCGTCCCCCGGGTGGTCCCAGAAGAGATTGGCGTGGATGATGGGTCGGGCGTCGGGTGCCAAGCCCATGAGGCGCTTGATGTCCGGGGCCACCTCGGTCGGCGTCGCGACCACGGCGTTGCCGGGCATAGCCCCCTGTCCCACCTGGACCTCCACCATGTCCGCCTGGCGGAGGATGTGCGGGTCCCGGTTCCAGCTCCAGCGGCCGAACTGCAGGACATAGGTGTCCGCTCGGCGCCGTTCCTCTTCGAGGAACGGTCCCTGGCCGGAGTTGAGCGGGATCCGGGCCCGACCCGACGCGGTGGCCAGCGCGAGCCGAGCCTCGCGGGTGAGGGCCAGCCCGTAGGCCATTCCCGAGAGGTAGACCGGCATGGACAGCGCGAGCGGCCGGGCGGCGCGGGGGCCGAGTCGGACGGCCAAGTCGACCGGTTCGTCCGCCTCGAGGGGGCGCCGGGCGAGTTGAGCCGGGACGAAGGCCAGGTCGTCGAAGCCGTGGGCTGGCCGGGCGGACCCCATGGGACGGATCACCATGTCGCCGGTGGCGGCCCGCAGGCTCGAATAAAGGAAGTCCACGGGCGGCGTCGAGCGCAGGGAGAGGTACAGTTCCGCCAGCGTGTCGCTCATGGGACGCGTCAGGAGGACCTGGATGGCCCGGCGGACCAACGCCGGGACGAAGGCGGCGATGCCGGCGAGGGTTAGCCCGACGACGATGAGGGCGCCGCCGACCACCGAGATCATGGCGCTTCGGACCTCCTCGGGACCAGTGTGTCCCGGCGGCGGCCGCTAGATGCCGAACTCCCCGGCCACCTGCGCCAGGGTGTCCCAGGTCCGCACGATCCAGGCGGGCGGCCAGGGTACCAGGGGCAAGGGGAGGACGTCCCGGGGCGCGGACCGGATCAGTCCCCGGAGGGAGGGAGCCTCGGCGTCGCGGAAGGTCAGCGGCTCGAGGTCGAGGATCTCTTCGACCAGCTTGAGCAGGCTGAGCCCCGTGCACGGGACCGGCTCCGGGCCGGGGGCGGTGTGCGCCGAGAAGATCCAGGCCGGCACCCTGAAGCCGTCCCGGAACGGCGTGCCGTCTTCCCAGAACTCCACGATGGGCGGCCAGAGATGGTCGTAGTAGCCGCCCCAGTCGTCGAACACCACGACGGTGAGCGTGGAGAGCCACTGAGGCCCCCGACGGATCGCGTCGAGCACGTGGCTCAGGAACGCTGCCGCCCACGGCCAGGGCATGGGCGGGTGGCCGGACAGGGCGAACGGCGGGATCACCCACGCCAGAGCGGGCAGGCGGCCGGTGCGGGCGTCCTCGAACAACGCGGACCAGGCTTGGATCTCGGGGCGTCCGCGCAGTTGGGGCAAGAGCGCCGGACCCCCGTCGGTCCGGCCGGAGTAGGCTTTCCACGGGAGCGCCCGCCGGTCGAGCCGGTCGAAGACCGAGGTCAACGAGGGGATCGCCGACAACGGGGCGTTGGTGACGAACGGGGAATCAGCGCACATGAGCATCAGGTGGTTGGGCAGGGACGGGCCCCGGACGGCCGAGAAGCAGTGCGTCAGGAGCGTGGCCGTCTCCGCGAACTGCCGGAACCACCCCGCCGCCGAGGCGGGGACGGCGCAGCGGCATCCCGGGCCGCCCACGCCGGCGAGGGCGGCCCGGTGGCCGTTGTCGCAGAGGCGGCCGACCACCGGGCAGCAGGGGGCCAGGCGCACCGGGACCAGATGGGGATCGCTGCCGTAGAGTGCGTCGAACGTCAGGTTCTCCATGACCACGACCACCACGTGTTCGATGGCCAACGACCTCGCCCCCGCCGGCAGCGTATGAACCGGCGGCGGAGCGGGTCACCGCCGGGCAGGCTTTCGGCCTCCCGACGGCGAACCCCCGGTCATGGCCTACACGAATACGCTGCCGCCGGCCTTGGAGCCCCTGGCGGAACGACTGCGCGCCCATACCATCCCGGCCGTCGCGGACTGCGAGCGGCCCGCGGCGGTGCTGGTCCCGGTCGTGCCGGGGGCGGACGACGTGGACGTGCTCCTTATCCGGCGCCCGGACGACCTCCACGAACATGCCGGGCAGATGGCGTGCCCCGGGGGGTCGTGGGACGCGACGGACCCGACGCTCTGGGCCACCGCCCTGCGCGAGGCGGAGGAGGAAGTGGGCATCCCGCCGGGAGCCGTCGCTTGCGTGGGGCCGCTGCCGGCAGTCTACATCCCGCGCACGCGCTTTACGTTGGTGCCGTTCGTCGGGTGGCTCGCCCGCCGGCCTGTCCTCCGACCCGAGCCCCGCGAGGTGGCGGCGGCCTTCTGGGTTCCGCTGGGCGCCCTGCGCCGGACCCGACGGACGGTCGTGCGGGTCCGGGGCGGCGTGACCGGCCCCTTCCCCGAGTTCGAATTGGCCGAAGGACGGGTCTGGGGGGCGACGGCGATCTTCCTCGACACCCTCCTCGCCCTCTGGCCCCCGGCCGAGGTGGACCGCCTGATGGGGGAGATCGGGAGGACCGACGGTGGAGCGTTCCGTGGAGACCCCGCTCAGGATTGAGCGGATCAGCTTGGACGAGGTGGCCCTGCCGCTCCGCGAGCCCCTCCAAGCGGCCTGGGGCGCCGAGCCGGTGCGCCGCTTCTGGCTCGTCGGCGTGCATGCCGACGGGTTGAGCGGCTGGGCGGAGACGGTGGCGGGCGACGCGCCGCTGTACGCCGAGGAAACCCACGCCGGCGTGGCGGATGTGGTCCGCCGCCACCTGGGGCCTCGCCTCATGGCCGAGCCGCTGGCCCGGCCGGAGGACGCCGCCGGGCGGCTGGCGGCCGTGCGGGGCAACCGCATGGCCAAGGCGGGCCTCGAGATGGCGGTGTGGGACTGGTTCGCCCGGCGCCGGGGGGAGCCGCTCTGGCGGCTTATCGGCGGCCGGGGCGGCGAGGTCCCCGCCGGCATCGTCTTGGGGTTCGCGCCGCTCGACGTCTTGGTCCGGCGGGCCGAGGCGGCCTGGGCGGCCGGGTACCGTCGGATCAAGCTCAAGATTCGGCCGGGGTTCGACCGCGAGCCGCTCGAGGCGGTGCGGCGGGCGCTGCCCGACGCCGTGCTCGCGGCCGACGCCAACGGGTCGTATCGGCGGACGGACACCGAGGCCATCCGGGCCCTGGACCCGCTGCACCTGGACTTCCTGGAGCAACCCCTGCCGCCGGAGGACCTCGTCGGCCACGCCCGCCTGCAGGCGCAGCTTCGGACACCCGTGGCGCTCGACGAGTCCGTCCGCTGCCGGGAGGACGCGGAGACGGCGTGGTCCCTGCGGGCTGCCCGCATCTTCAACGTCAAGCCGGGACGGGTAGGGGGCCTGGCGGAGGTCAGGCGGATAGCCCGCTGGGCCGCTCCGGCGGGCGCGTCCCTGTGGTGCGGCGGGATGCTCGAGTCGGGGGTGGGACGGGCGGCGGCGCTCCACGTCGCCTCGCTGGCCGCCTTCGACCGCCCTCCCGACCTGTCCGCCTCGTCCCGCTACTTCGCGGTGGATTTGGTCGTCACACCGTTCGAGCTCACCCCGCAGGGCACGCTCCGGGTCCCGGACGGTCCCGGCATCGGTGTCGTGCCGGACCCCGACCGGCTCCGCCGCTTCCGCACCGGGGGCTTCGCGCTCCGTCCGGGGGAGTGACCGGTGTCCCCGAGGGGCCCCGCACCGTCCCGAGCGCCCCGGCTTCGGCTACACTAGTCGTGATGGACGCACGATGGCGGATTCTGGTGTGGGGGCCGGACAGCCATGAGGCGGTCCGCCGCTTCCGGGCGGCCCGACCCGATGTCGACTGGGTGGCGGCCGACCGGGTCGACGAGGTGCCTCCGACGTCTTTCGACGCCGTGTTCGGCTCCGAGGTGCCGGCGGCTGTGTTCGGGCGGATTTCGGGTGTGCGGTGGGTCCAATGGTGGGCGGCGGGCGTGGACGACGCGGTCGGGGTGCCGGACGACGCGGTGCTGACCCGCATGGTCGGGGTGTTCACCCGCGACATGGCCGAATATGTGTTGGCTTGTGTGCTGGACTGGGTGAAGGGCTTCGCCGTGGCCCGGGCGCAACAGGCCGAGCGGCGTTGGACCCCGTATCCGGTAGGTACGGTGGCCGGCCTGCGGGTGGGCGTCGCGGGAAGTGGTCAGGTGGGCGCGGGGGTCGCCCAGTTGCTCGACCAGTTGGGCGCGGAAGTGACGCTGTTGGCCCGGGAGCCGCGGGCCTTGCCCGTGGCCGGGGCGGTCTTCGGCGCGGACGCCGTGGAGGCCTTCCTGGGCGGTCTGAGCGTCCTCGTCCTCGCTCTTCCGTTGACCGACGCCACCCGCGGCTTTCTCAACCGGGAGCGCCTGGCCCTGTTGCGGCCGGGCACGGTCGTCATCAACGTGGGGCGCGGCGCCTTGATCGACGAAGAGGCGTTGTGGGACGCCCTCGAGGCGGGCCGCGTGGCCCACGCGTACCTGGACGTGGCGTGGGAGGAGCCGCTACCGCCGTCGTCGCGGTGGTGGAATCATCCGCGCGTGACGCTCACGCCGCACGTCGCCGGGCCGACGCGACTCGCGGAGGCCGTGAACTACAGTCTGGGCAACCTGACCCGTTGGGAGCAGGGCAAACCGCTCCGGGGGGTCGTCGACCGCGTCAGGGGGTATTGAGGTGGAGGTCTGGGCGCTCGTCGGCGCGAGCGGGACGGGCAAGAGCCACCGCGCGCCGATGGTAGCCGCCGACCACGGGATCGACATGATCCTGGACGACGGCCTGTTGGTCCGGGGCGGTCGCATCGTCGCCGGACGGTCGGCCAAGCGGGAGGAGACGATGCTGGCCGCCGTCAAGCGCGCAGTGCTGGACGACCCCGAGCACGCCGAGGAGATCCGACGGGCGTTGGCGGTGTTCCAGCCGGAACGCCTCCTGGTGCTGGGGACCTCCCTCCACATGGTCCGGCATGTGCTCGCCGCCCTGGGGCTCCAGGACGAGCCGCTGCACGTCATCCGCATCGAGGACGTGGCGTCGCCCGACGAGATTCGGGCCGCCCAGGCCACGCGCCAGCAACAGGGCAAACACGTCATTCCGGCCCCCACCTTCGAGGTGCGCCGGACGTTCTCGGGCTACCTGGTCGACCCGCTCCGCTCGATTCTCCGGCGCCACGAGCAGCGTCGGGTGGTCGAGCGGTCCGTGGTTCGCCCCACCTATTCGGGCCTCGGGCGCTTCTACATCGCCGATACCGTGGTGTACGCCCTCGCCGCCCACGCCGCGGCCCGCGTCCCGGGCGTCGCCCGCGTGCTTAAGACGACCATGACCTCCTGGCCCGACGGGGTGACGCTCAACCTGGAGCTCGCGGTGCGCGCCGGATACGTCCTGCCCGAGGTGCTCCACGCCGTGCAGGGGGCGGTGCGCGAGGCGGTGGAGCACGCGACCGCCCTGTACGTCCTGGCGGTCGATGTCACGGCACGGCGGATCCTGATGGAACCCGAGCCGACGGCGGCCCGGTCCTGAGGGGGGCGGGGCCATGCGCGGCAAGGTGCTCGTAGTCGACGACGAGCCGGCCATCCAGGAGTTGGTCCGGTTCGCGTTGGAGCGCGAAGGCTTCGAGGTCAGCGTGGCCCAGGACGGGTGGGCCGCTCTCGCCGAGGCGGAGCGCCTCAAGCCCGACCTGGTCGTGCTGGACCTCATGCTGCCGGGACTGAACGGCTTCGAGGTCTGCCGCGCCCTTCGGGCGACGTCGGACGTGCCGGTGCTCATGCTGACGGCCCGTAAGGAGGAGAGCGACCGCGTTCAGGGCCTCGACCTCGGCGCGGACGACTACGTCACGAAACCCTTCTCGCCGCGGGAACTGGCCGCGCGGGTCAAGGCCATCCTGCGCCGCGTGCGCGGGCCAGAGCGCGAGACGGCCGCCGAGACGGGTCTCGTGGTCGACGCCGAACGGCGCCGCGTCCTGCTCGACGGACAGCCCGTGGAGCTCACCTATACCGAATTCGAGCTGCTGCGGGTCCTGGCGGCGCATCCCGGCCGGGTTTTCACCCGCGACGAACTCCTCACCCGGGTGTGGGGAGCCGATTTCTACGGCGATGCCCGGACGGTCGACGTGCACATCCGGCACCTCCGCGAGAAACTGCACGAGGACCCCATGGCGCCCCGGTTCATCGAAACCGTTCGGGGCGTCGGCTACCGCTTCCGGGAAGTATGAACGCACCGCGCCGCGACTGGGTCGTGCCGCTCGGGCTGGCGGTCCTGGCCACGGCGGCGCTGGCGGTCAACCAAGGTTCGGCTCCCGACGGGTGGGTCATCCTGGCGGTGGCGTGGATCTGGGCCATCCGGGCCGCCGTCCGGGCCCACCGCTACGCCCGGGTCCTGGCCGACAATGTAACCCTCCTGTTCGAAACGGTCGAGCGGTGGGCCGGCGGAGACCTGTCGGCCCGCGTCTACCTGGACGCCGACGACCCGTTGGACGCGCTGGCCCACGGAATGAACCGGGTGGCGGAGGTGCTGGCGGAGCGCACGCGGGACCTGACCGAGGACAAGGAACGCCTCGAAGCGATCGTCGGCAGCATGGCCAACGGGATCCTCATCGTCGACCGGGCCCTGTACGTGACCCTCATCAACCGGGCGGCTCAGCTCATCTTCCGCCTGGGGGACCAGGAGGTGGTCGGCCGCCACGTCCTCGAGGTCATCCGCGCCACGGCCATCGAGAACGCGTTGCAACAGGTGACGCGTAACGGGACGCCGGTGGTGGTCGAGTGGGCGCCCGACCCCAACGAGGACACCCTCATCGAGTGCAGCATGGCGCCGGTGGGACAGCCGGGCGGCGGCTACGGGGCCGTGTTGGTGGCCCGGGACATCACCCTGCAGCGGCGGACCGACCGCATGCGGGCCGACTTCGTGGCCAACGTGTCGCATGAACTGCAGACGCCGCTCACGACCATCATCGGGTTCACCGAGGCGCTCGTAGACGACGTGCCGCCCCCGCCCGACCAGGCCCGCCGCTTCCTGGAACTCATCCACAGCGAGGCGGTGCGGCTGTCGCGACTGGTGGACGACCTCTTGGCGCTGTCCCGGCTGGAACACCACAGCGTGCCCGTCCGTCGCGAACCCGTGGACCTGCGCGCGCTCGCCGACCAGGTGGCGCTGCAGATGACCACCCGGGCGGCGGCGGCCGGCCTGTCCCTCACGACCGCAGGTCCCGCCGGTGTGCGGGTTTGGGGCGACCCGGACCTGCTGAAGGAAGTTCTCCTCAACCTCGTCTCCAACGCCATCCAGTACACCCCCGCCGGGGGGCGGGTCACCGTGACCACGAGCCTCGCGGGGGGATACGGCCGGTGGGAGGTGGAGGACACCGGCATCGGGATCCCGGCCGCCGATCTGCCGCGCATCTTCGAACGCTTCTACCGCGTGGACAAGGACCGCAGCCGACGCTCGGGCGGCACGGGCCTGGGGCTGGCGATTGTCAAGCACATCTTGGAACTGTTGGACGGCCGCGTCTTCGTCCAGTCCGAGCCGGGGCGCGGCAGCCGCTTCACGGTGGAGCTGCCGGCGGTGCAGGAATCCGGGTAGCCTAGAGGGCATGAGCGGCCGATGGTGGCGATATGGTCTGGTGGGCTTGGCCGGGCTGTTGCTGGCCTGGCCGCGCCCGACGCACGCGCACGCGGCCGTGCGCGTCATGGGCGCGACGTCCCTCGTCCCCTTCCTGCGCGCGGTGGCGCCGCTCTACATGCGCGAGACGCCGGGGACCACCGTGCACGTGAGCGGCGGCGGCTCGCTGGCGGGCCTCGCCGGCGTGCTGGCGGGACGCGTGGACCTGGGGGCGTCCGACATCCCTCCGGA
This sequence comes from Actinomycetes bacterium, assembly GCA_023565505.1. Taxonomy (GTDB): domain Bacteria; phylum Bacillota; class Sulfobacillia; order Sulfobacillales; family JAIMBI01; genus JAIMBI01. The sequence continues at coordinate 195,266 of JAIMBI010000001.1, forward strand.
GGCGGCCGGCATCCCCCGGGACGTCCTCCGCGGCGTGGCCTTGGGACGCCTGCCCGTGGTGCCGATCATCAATCCGGCGGCCGGGGTCCGGGCGCTCACCGGCGCGGAGCTCAGGGCGGTGCTGGCGGGGCGGGTGCGCAACTGGCAGGAGCTGGGCGGGCGGGACGCGAAGGTGGTGGTCGTGGTGCGTCCGCCCGGTTCGGGCGCACGCTGGGTGATGGCCCGCGACGTGATGCGCGGGTGGGGCTTTGCGTCCGACGCGGTGGTCCAGCTGTCCAACGGCGCGGTCTGGCGCACCGTGGCGGACACACCGGGGGCCATCGGGTTCGTCGACGCGGGTTTCGCCCGGCCGGGCACGGTGGTGCCGGCCGTCGACGGCCGCCACTTCGACCCGGCCCATCCGGGCCGCTGGCCCTATGCCGCGCCGGCCGTGCTGTACGCGCGACCGGGCGCGCCCGCGTCCGTATGGCGGTTCGCCCGTTGGGCGGCCGGACGCCCCGAACGGGCCACGTTCGGGATCGCGACGGAAGAGGGGGCCACGGGCGGTGTCGGTGCATCAGCGCAATCTGCGGACCGAGGCGCGGCAGCGGCACCTCTTCCTGGCCGCGGGCGGCGTGCTGGCGTTCCTGCTGGCCGCCCTGTTGGCCTGGTTCGCCCGCGACACCGCGGCCGTCCTGAGCCGGTACGGCATCCTTCCTGTGCTGCTGGGAACACGCTGGGCCCCGCACGCCGGGTGGGTGGGACTGCTGCCCTTTGAATGGGGCACCGCCGTCGTCGGGGTCCTCGCCCTGGTCGTGGCCGTGCTGCTCGGGGGGCCGCTCGCGGTGGTGGTCCGGCGGCGCGTGCCGCCGGCGGTCGGCCGGGTGCTGACCGCCGCGCTGGCCGGGATGATGGCCATTCCTTCGGTCCTGTGGGGCTGGTGGGGGCTCGATACCGTCGTCCCCGCGGTGCGGGCCGGGTTCGGGGGGCCCGGGTTCAGCCTCCTCGCCGCGGGGCTCACCCTCGGGGTGATGCTGGTGCCGACGTTTGCCGCGCTGGGAGCCGAGGCGGTCGCGGCCGTGCCGGAGATCGTCGAGGACGCGGCGCGGGCCTTGGGGGCCACCGAAGACCAGACGCTGTGGTCGGTGACGGTGGTGGCGGCGCTGCCGGGCTTCGTGCGCGCCCTGATGGTGGCGGCGGGGCGCGCGCTGGCCGAGACGATGGCGGTACAGATGGTCATCGGCGGGCAGCCCAATCTGACGCTCAGGTTGACGGCGCCCGGCAGCACCCTCACCACGGCCATCCTCACGCAGCTGTCGGCGTCTCCGCCCGGGACGCCGGGCGGGCGGGCGCTGACGGTCATGGCCGCCCTGCTGCTCGCGGGGACCTGGTGGCTGGCCCGGGAACTCAAACGCTGGGAGGGCGGGCCGTGAGGCGCCGGGGGCTGACCGCGGCCCTGTTCGGCCTGGCGTTGGTCGGCCTGGCGCTACCGCTCGGCCTGGTGGCGGAACTCGTCGTCCGGGCCATGCCGGTCCTCTCCTGGCGGTTCCTGCTCGAGCCGGCGCGCGAACTGGAACCGGGCGGCGGTGTCGGGCCCGAGCTGGTCAACACGCTAGTGATGGTCGGCGGCGCCTTGGCGACGAGCGTGCCGCTAGGCCTGGCGGCCGCCATCCTGCGCGTGGAGTACCTGCGCGCGGGCCGATGGGCCGAAGCCCTGGAGACGGCGGCCACCTTGCTGGCGGCCCTGCCGTCCGTGGTCGTCGGGCTGGGTGTCTTCGTCTTCCTGGTGGGCGGGCTGCACTGGCCGTTCTCGCGCCTCACCGGGACCGTGGCCCTGTTCGTGCTCAACGTGCCGTGGGTCGCCCAGACCGCGATGGCGGCCCTGGCCCGGGTTCCCGACACTTTGCGGGAGGCCTCGCTGGCGCTCGGGGCCACCCGGTTTCAGACCGTCGTCCGCGTAGTGCTGCCCTGGGCGTGGCCGGCCCTGGCGACGGGGATCGGGATCGGAGCGGCGCGCCTTTTGGGCGAGTCCGCCGCCCTCATCTTCTCGGCCGGGGTCAACGCCGGCGGCGGCGGGATCTGGGCGCCGGGCGCCACGCTGGCCGTGCACCTGTGGTACGTTCGGACCGAGGGCCTCATGCCGGATGCGGACCACGTGGCGGCCGCGACCGGCGTGGTGCTTCTGGCCCTGGTGAGCCTGGGTCTCGCGCTCGGCTACGGCCTGGCGGCGATGCTCTCGCGGCGGGCCGGCATGCGCTAGCGGCGGCCGGGACGGGGGGATGGGCGGCGGTGGCACCGGACATCCGGGTCCGGGACCTCAAGGTGTGGTACGGGACCCAACCGGCCTTGAAGGGCATCACGCTCGACGTGGCGGGCGGCTCCGTGTTAGCGGTGATCGGGCCGTCCGGCTGCGGCAAGTCGACCTTCCTGCGGGTGCTCAACCGGTTGGTCGACCGTGCGCCCGGCGTGCGGTTGGCCGGCAGCGTGCGCATCGGCGACCTGGATGTCCTGGACCCGCGCGTGGACCTGGTCGAGTTGAGGCGGCGCGTGGGCATGGTCTTCCAGCAGCCCAACCCGTTCCCGTTCAGCATCTACGACAACGTCGTCTATGGGCCGCGCCTGCACGGGATCACCCACCCGGGGACGCTTCGGGCCATCGCCGAAGACAGTCTCCGCCAGGCCAGTCTCTGGGACGAGGTCCGGGGCAAGCTCCGGCGGCCCGCCTCCACGCTGTCCGGCGGTCAGCAGCAGCGCCTCTGCCTGGCTCGGGCCCTGGCCGTCCGGCCGGACGTGTTGTTGATGGACGAACCGACGTCGGCCCTGGATCCCGTGTCCACGGCCCGCATCGAGGAGCTCATCACCACGCTCAAGGGGCGGTACACGATCGTGCTGGTCACGCACAACCTGCAGCAGGCCGCGCGCGTGTCGGACCACACGGCGTTCTTCGCCGCCGGCGAGTTGGTGGAGATCGGGCCGACGCCGCTCATGTTCACAGCGCCGCGCGACCGGCGCACGGAAGATTACCTGACCGGGCGGGACCTGTCCTAAGGAGGCGGCGGCGTGGCGCGCGAACAGTTCCATACGGAGTTGAAGAGCCTGGAGCAGGAGATCCTGCGGATGGGCACGCTCGTGGAGGAGCAGATCGCCCGGGCGGTGGACTCGCTGACGACGCGGGACCTCAAGGTGGCCCAGCAGGTGATCGCCGACGACGACCGGGTCGACGACCTCGAGATGGAGATCGAGCGGCGGTGCCTCACGCTGCTGGCCCTGCAGCAGCCGATGGCGGGCGACCTCCGGGTGGTGTCCACCGCCCTCAAGATCATCACCGACCTCGAACGGATGGCGGATCATGCGGCGGACATCGCCAACGTGACCCGACGGCTCGGCCACGAACCGCTCATCAAGCCGCTGGTGGACATCCCCCGGATGGCTACGGTGGCGGCGCACATGGTCCGCTCCGCGCTCAACGCGTACATCGCGCGCGACGTGGAGATGGCCCGGGACATGATCCGGATGGACGACGAGGTGGATCGGCTGTACGGGCAGATCTTCCGCGAACTCCTGGACATCATGCGCCAGGACCCCGACAGCGTGTTCCAGGCCACCTACCTGCTGTTCGTGGCCAACTATCTCGAGCGGATCGCCGACCACGCCACCAACCTCGGCGAGTGGGTCCAGTACATGGTCACGGGGCGACGCAAGGAACGGCGCGGCGCGCCGGCGTGACGACCCGTGAGGCGCCTGCTAGAATGGGGCCGACGCCGGGTCGGACCGGGCGACTTTCCGCAAGAAGGTGGCTCGCCGTGGACACGGGCTACGTCATCATCGTCGAGGGCAAGAACGACCGGCGGCGACTGCGGCAGTTGGTGCCCGAGGACATCCCCATCGAGCCCACCTACGGCGTGCCCAGCGCCGAACGGCTGGACGCCCTGGTGCGGATCGCCCGCGACCGGCAGGTCATCATCTTCACCGACGCCGACGCCTCGGGCCGACGCATCCGCCGCATCCTGCGCGACGTGTTCCCCGAGGCCATCAACCTGTACACCAAGCCCAGTTACCGGGGCGTGGAACACACCCCCCTCGAATACTTGGCGGACCGCCTCCGGCGCAGCGGGGTCCTCGACGACGTCGCGGAGCTCTGACGGGCCGCGGAGCCGCGCCGCCGTATGCGGCCGGCCGCCCCCCGGAGGCCGAGGGGGCGGGGTCGACGGCCAGGGTGGCCGGCGCGACCGCCCGGCGATTGCCCAGGCCGCCCACGGGCCTGGCGGGGCCGGCGGTTCGTGCGGCCCAAAGGACGGCCGGATCGCTCGTGTCTCGCGGGTCACACCCCTTCTTGCCGACGCCTCCGGGACCCGACGGCCCGAGGCCAGGTGACCGGTCGTCCGGCCTTCCCCGGCTGCGACCGCTCCCGCACGCGGGGTCGCATTGACGGGTCCGGGAACCCGAACCTATAATCAAAATCGATAGGGAAACGTCTGGCGGCAGCGGAGGGCGCTGGCGGGGGTCGCGGCGCCGGAGCGGCGGCCGCTTTTTGTAATGGCACCCACCCAAACGTCTTGGCAAGGGAAGGGCGGACCGATGCGCATCGGGATCATCGGCAACGGACGGCTCGGGACGGCACTGGCGGAGGGGTTCCGCCGGGACGGACGGCACATGGTTTATCTGGCCTATCGGAGCCGGCCGGGGCGTCTCGAGGGCGTCGAGGCGGTCCGCGAACTGCCCCCCGTGGACGTCGCCATTCTCGCCGTCAAGCCGCAGGATGTGGGCGAGGCGCTCCGACAGCATCGTTCCCGCCTGGAAGGCACGCCCCTCGTATCCACGGCGGCCGGCGTCCGCCTGGCCCGGCTGGCCGAGCAGGTGGACGGCGGCCCCCTGGCGCGGGCCATGCCCAACATCTGTGCGGCCGTCGGGGCTTCGACGACCGTGCTGTGCGTCCAGGACGACGATCCCGAAGGTACCCGCCTCGTCGAGGAGGTCTTCGGCGCGCTCGGGCGCACCGCCGTCGTGCCTTGCGCCCAGGAGGACCAGCTCGACGCCGTGACCGCCCTGTCTGGAAGCGGGCCGGCCTACGTGTACGAGGTGCTGCACGCCCTCGCCGAGGCCGGCACGGCGCTCGGGCTGGATCCGGAGTTGGCCCGCGCCCTGGCGGTGGAGACGGTGCGGGGGGCGGCCGCCCTGGCGGCCGACCGGCCGGCGGTGCCTCTGGACCAGCTGGTGCGTCAGGTGGCCTCGCCCGGCGGGACGACCGAGGCCGCTCTGGGCATCCTCCGCGACGGCGACCTCAAGGGGTTGCTGGGCCGCGCCGTGTCGGCGGCGGCCCGGCGGTCCGCGACCCTGGGGTAGGCTGGCTCCCTGTCGACGCGTTCCAGTACAATGGGCCCCGTAACGGCCGGCGGCAGCCGGCCATCTCCCGGGGGGCGGCCGGCCCCGAGCGGAATCCGCCCCGACGTCTGGAGGAGGGGATCCCTTGGCAAAGACGCGCGTCGGCATCAACGGGTTCGGCAGTATCGGCCGGCGTTTCTGTCGGATCGCCGCGGAGCGGTCGGACATCGAAGTGGTCGCCATCAACGATTTGAGCGACCCGGCCACCAGCGCCCATCTCCTGCGCTACGACAGCAACTACGGAACCTGGTCCCACGAGGTGACCGCCGGGGAGGACTACATCGCCATCGACGGGCGCAAGGTCGCCCTGACGGCGATCCGGGATCCGAAGGACATCCCCTGGCGCGACCACGGGGTCGACATCGTCGTCGAGTCCACGGGGCTGTTCACCAAGGCCGAGAAGGCGCGGGCCCACATCGAGGGCGGCGGCGCCAAGAAGGTCATCATCTCGGCGCCGGCCGAGGGGGACGACCTGACCATCGTTCTCGGGGTCAACGAGTCCGAGTACCGGCCGGACCGGCACCACATCCTCTCGAACGCGAGCTGCACTACCAACTGCCTGGCGCCCGTCGCGAAAGTGCTGGACGAGACGTTCGGCATCGAGTACGGGCTCATGACCACGGCGCACAGCTACACCAACGACCAGCGGATCCTGGATCTCATCCACTCCGACAAGCGGCGCGCCCGGGCGGCCGCGGTCAACATCATCCCCACGTCGACGGGCGCGGCCAAGGCCATCCACCGGGTGTTGCCGCAGCTCAAGGGCCGCATGCACGGGATGGCCCTGCGGGTCCCCACCCCGGTGGTGTCCGTCATCGACCTCACGTTCACGGCCCGCCGGCCTTTGTCCGTGGAAGCCATCAACGACGCTTTCCGGCAGGCGGCCCGGGGTCCGTTGGGCCGTTACCTCGCGGTGACCGACGACCCGTTGGTCAGCTCCGACTTCAAGGGCGATCCGCACTCGGCCATCGTGGACCTGCCGCTCACGCTGGTGGTGGGTGACCGGCTCGGCAAGGTGTTCGCGTGGTACGACAACGAGTGGGGCTACTCCAACCGGCTGGTCGAGCTGACCGCATTCGTGGCGGAGCAGGGTCTCTAGCCATGGCGTGGCGCCGGTTGGAGGACCTGCCCGTACGGCCGGGCAGCCGCGTCCTGGTGCGGGTGGACTATAACGTCCCGCTCCAAGACGGACGGGTCACCGACGATACCCGGATCCGGGCAACGAAGCCGACCCTCGACGAATTGACGGCCCGTGGGGCCCGGGTCATCCTCATGAGCCACCTCGGTCGACCAAAGGGCCAGGTTCGGCCGGAGTTGTCGCTGGCGCCGGTCGCGCGCCACGCCGCGACCGTCCTGGGTCGTCCGGTCGCCTTCGCGCCCGCGGTCACGGGACCGGAGGCGGCGGCGATGGTGGCGGCGCTCCGGCCCGGGGACATCGGACTCTTGGAGAACCTGCGCTTCGACCCCGGCGAGGAGGCCAACGACGGACACTTCGCCGACGCCCTGGCGTCCCTCGGCGACCTCTACGTCAACGACGCGTTCGGGACCGCCCATCGCGCCCATGCGAGCACCGTGGGGGTCCCCGAGCGCCTGCCGGGGGCGGCGGGCCGCCTCATGGAGCGGGAGCTGTGGGCTTTGACGGAGATCCTGGGTCGTCCGGAGCGGCCCTACTGGGCGGTCCTGGGCGGAGCCAAGGTGAGCGACAAGATCCGCCTGGTGCGCCGCCTGCTGGAGCAGGTGGACGGTCTCGTCGTGGGCGGCGGCATGGCCAACACGTTTTTGGCGGCCCAGGGGCACGATCTCGGCCGTTCGCGGGTCGAGGTGGACGTCCTGGACGAGGCGCGTGCCCTGCTGCGGGAGGCCGCCGAACGCGGCGTCCCGCTGGAGCTGCCGGTCGACGTCGTCGTGGCGTCGGCCTTCGCCGCCGACGCGCCCGCCCGGGAGACGACGCCGGATGCCGTCGGGGCCGAGGAGTGGGTTCTCGACGTCGGGCCTCGGACGGTGACCCGGATCCGGGAACGGTTGGCGGAGGCCCGTACGGTGTTCTGGAACGGGCCGCTCGGCGTGTTCGAGTGGGAGCGGTTCGCCGCGGGAACCCGGGCCGTGGCCCGTCTGGTGGCCGACCTGCCGGCCCGGGTGGTGGTGGGCGGCGGTGACTCGGCGGCGGCGGTGGAACAGGCGGGGGTCGCGGACCGCCTGACGCATGTCTCGACCGGCGGCGGGGCGGCCCTGGAGTACTTGGAAGGGGCCACCCTGCCGGGCGTGGCGGCCCTGGAGGTGCGGCCGTGAGCCGACTCTTGCTGGTCGCCAACTGGAAGATGCACAAGACGGTCGAGGAGTCGTTGGCGTGGGGACGTGCGGCTCTTAGGCGGTTGGAGGAGCGCGGGCCGTTCCGCCGGGTGGACCTGGTCGTGTGCCCTACGTTGCCCGCGTTGTGGGCCTTGGCCCGCCTGTTCGGCCCCGACGGGCCCGTCGCCCTGGGGGCCCAGAACCTGGATCCGGGTCGGGAGGGGGCGGTCACCGGCGCCGTGTCGGGGTATCTGGTGGCCGGGGCCGGTGCGCGCTACGTCATCGTAGGCCACTCGGAACGGCGGGCCGGCTTCGGGGAGACCGACGCGGTCGTTGCCGCCAAGACCCGGGCCGCGCTGGAGGCGGGACTGATTCCCATCGTATGCGTGGGGGAGACGGCCGAGGAACGTGCCCAGGGCGCGACCGAGGCGGTGGTGGGCCGTCAGGCCGACGCGGTGCTGGCGGCCGTGCCCACGCCGCCGCCTGCGTTCGTCTTCGCTTACGAGCCGGTCTGGGCCATCGGATCCGGGCGGGTGCCGACCGTCGAGGAGGCCGATGCGGTGGCGGCGCTGCTCGTCGCCCGGGGCCGCCGGGCCTGGGGCGAGGGGTCCGCCCCGGTGCGGGTGCTGTACGGCGGCAGTGTCAACCCTGGCAACGTGGCCGCCTTCGCCGCGGCCCCGGCCGTCGACGGCGCCCTGGTGGGCGGCGCGTCCCTGGACGTGGAACAGTTCCTCGCCATGGCGGATGCCCTGGACGGACTCCAAGCGAAGGGAGATGGTGACCGCGGCTAGCCCACGGGACGCGACCGGTCCGCTGGTCCTCATGGTGCTCGACGGCTGGGGCATGCGGGAGGACGCGGCCGACAACGCCATCACGCGGGCGCCGGCCCGCGCGTTTTACGAGCTGTGGGAAACGTACCCGCACACCCTGTTGGAGGCCCACGGGGAGGCCGTGGGCTTGGTGGCGGGCCAGATGGGCGATTCCAACGTCGGCCATCTCAACCTCGGCGCGGGGCGGGTCGTGTACCAGAACCTGGCCCGCATCTTCCGGGCCGCGGCCGACGGGACCCTCGCCCGAAGCCCCGTGCTGGCCGAGGCCTTCGCCCGGGGCCGGTCCCATGCACTGCATCTCTTCGGGCTGTTGTCCGACGGCGGCGTGCACAGCCACATGGATCACCTCCTGGCAGTCCTGGAGTTGGCGCGCGCGGCCGACGTGCGCCGCGCGTACCTTCACCTCTGCCTCGACGGCCGGGACGTGCCGCCCCAGAGCGCCTTCCGTTACCTCGAGCGGTTGGCGGAGGGCCTCGCCCGGATCGGGGTGGGCGCGGTCGCGACCGTCATGGGCCGCTACTACGGGATGGACCGGGACAACCGTTGGGAGCGGACCGAGAAAGCGTACCGGGCCATGGTGGAGGGCGCCGGACCGACGGCCCGGAGTGCGCCTGAGGCGGTGGCCCGGTCCTACGCCGACGGGATCACCGACGAATTCGTGGTGCCCACGGTTCTGGTCGACGCGGCCGGCCGGCCCGTGGGGACCATCCGCCCGGACGACGCCGTGTTCGTGTTCAATTTCCGAGCCGACCGGGTGCGGCAGATCACCCGGGCGCTGGCCGACCCGGCCTTCAACCGGTTCGCCCGCCCGGCGGGGCCGGTGGCGTGGGTGGGAGGCATGACGCTCTACGACGAGAACTTTCCGCTCCCCCACGTCTTCGAGCCGCTCTCGGTGCCCAACAACCTCGCCGAGTGGCTCGCCAAGCTCGGGATCCCGCAGCTCCACGTGGCGGAGACGGAGAAATACGCCCACGTCACCTTTTTCTTCAACGGCGGGGTGGAGGAAGCCCATCCCGGGGAGGACCGGATCCTGATCCCCTCCCCGAAGGTCGCCACCTATGACCTGAAGCCCGAGATGTCCGCTCCGGCCATCACCGAGGCCGTGCTGGCGGCCCTGGCCCCCGATGCCCCGAAGCGCTACGGCTTCATCCTGCTCAACTACGCCAACAGCGACATGGTGGGGCATACCGGGATCCAAGAGGCGGCCGAAGCCGGGGTGCGGGCGGTCGACGCCGGCATCCGGGCCATTCACGAGGCCGTGCGCGCCCGGGGCGGATGGCTCGTGGTCACGGCCGATCACGGGAACGCGGAGCGGATGCGGGACGACGCCGGGCAACCCGACACCAACCATACGAAGGCGCCCGTGCCGCTCATCGTGGCCGGGCCGCGGCGGGACTTTCGCTTGAGGCCCGGCAAATTGGGGGACGTGGCTCCGACCATTCTGACGCTCCTCGGGTGGCCCGTGCCGCCCGAGATGACCGGAACGGTCCTGGTCGAGGAGGGGCCGCAAGACGGGTCGGACGGCTCGGTTGAGCGGTCGGGCGAGCGAGGACAGGAGGAAGGGCGCGATGCGGGATAGCATCACCGAGGTGCGGGCCTACGAGATCCTGGATTCCCGGGGCACGCCGACGTTGGCGGTGCGCGTCCGCTTGGAGGACGGTTCGGAAGGGCTGGCCCGGGTGCCCTCGGGCGCTTCGACGGGGCGCCACGAGGCGGTCGAGCTGCGCGACGGGACGGCCCGCTACGGCGGCAAGGGGGTCCAGACCGCCCGACGGCACGTCGAAGATGTGCTGGCGCCGCTGGTTCGAGGCCGACCGGCCCATGACCAAGCGGGGCTCGACGCGGCCCTGGTGGCGGCGGACGGGGATCCCCAGAAGGGACGCCTCGGGGCCAATGCCATCCTGGGTGTGTCGATGGCCGTCGCACGCGCCGCCGCGGCGTCGGCCGGCCTGCCCCTGTATCGCTATCTGGGCGGCAGCCGGGCCTCCCGCCTGCCGGTCCCGCTCCTGAACGTCATCAACGGCGGGGCCCATGCGGACAACAACCTGGACATCCAGGAGTTCATGCTGGTGCCCCTGGGAGCGCCGGACTTCCCCGAGGCGATGCGGATGGCCGTCGAGACCTACAGCGCGCTCAAAGCCCGCCTGAAGGCCCGGGGTCTGCGCACCGCCGTCGGCGACGAGGGCGGATTCGCGCCCGACCTGCCCGGCGACGAGCACGCGCTCGACTTGCTGGTGGAGGCCATCCGCGACGCGGGGCTGGAACCGGGTCGGGACGTGGCCCTCGCCCTGGACGTGGCGGCCTCGGAGCTCTACCGGGACGGCCGCTACCATCTGCGGGGGCGGGCCGTGGACGCCGAAGGCCTCATCCGCTGGTATGCGGACCTCGTGGGCCGTTTTCCCGTCGTGAGCCTGGAGGACGGCCTGGCGGAGGACGACTGGGACGGGTGGAAGGCCCTCGCCCAGGCGCTGGGCGGCCGGATCCAGCTGGTCGGCGACGATCTCTTCGTCACGCACCCCGAGCGGATCCGCCGGGGCATCCGCGAGCGTGCGGCCAATGCGGTGCTGATTAAGTTGAACCAGATCGGGACGGTGTCGGAGACCCTGGACGCGATCCGCATCGCCCAGGAGGCCGGGTGGCGGGCCGTCGTCTCGCACCGGTCGGGCGAGACGGAGGACACCATCGTGGCCGATCTGGCCGTCGCGGTCAACGCGGGCCAGATCAAGACCGGCGCCCCGGCCCGGGGCGAGCGGGTGGCCAAGTACAACCGGCTCTTGATGCTGGCGGCCGACGACCCGCATCTCCGTTACGCGGGAGCTGACGTCTACGCCCGATGAACGCCGCATTGTCCTTGGTGGGGCCCGGGGTGTGGGCGTCCCTGCGCGCCGTGGCCCTGGCCGACGTGGCCGATCTGATCGTGTTCGACGTCGACGGGGTCCTCGTGGACGTGCGGGACAGTTACCCGTGGGTGATCACCCATGCGGCGCAACAGTTCCTGCACGAGGTCGGCCTGACGGGCGAGGAGTGGGCGGTCCTGCCCGACGAGACGACCTGGTTCAAGCAGGCGGGTGGGTTCAACAGCGATTGGGACCTGGCCGCGGCCGTGGTCCTGGTCTATCTGGTCAAGGCGTTCCGGGAGGGCGTGGGGGAGATCGCCGAGCTCCGCCGGCGCCCTCCCGGCCTGCGGGACATCACCCAGCGGCTGGCTCGCGCCGGAGGCGGGCTCGTGATGCTGGAGCGCCTGTTGATGGACCCGCTCCGCGCCGACGAGGCCGAACAGGTCCTGGGCCGATGGAACCGGCGCCGAATCGACCAGCTGTGCATGGAGTTCTACGCCGGATCCGACAGTCCGGCGGTCTTCGGCGTCGTCCCCCACACCTACCACGGCCCGGGCCTCATGATGCGCGAGAAGGCGTTGGTGACGGCCGCGGACCTGCCCGCCGGGTTCACCTACGGCCTGTATACCGGGCGGGCCCAGGGTGAGACGGAGCAGGCCCTCAAGCTACTCGGGCTGCGCGACGTGTTCGACCCGGCACTCCAGATCACGGCGGACAGCGGCATCAAGAAGCCCGACCCGGAGGGCTTGCGCATCCTGGCCCGTCGCGTCCGGCCGCGCCTACTCGTCTACGCGGGGGACAACCTCGACGACTGGGAGGTGACCTCCCGCTACCTCACCGACCGGGATCCGGACCTCCCGCCCTGCCTGTTCGCGGGGATCCTGGGCGGTGCACCGGGACCGCTGGCCTGGAACCTGTTCCAGGACCGCGGGGTGGAGCTATTGGCCGAATCCGCGCGCGCCTTGCTGGCGTGGCTCGGCACGCGCCGGGCCGGGCGGGCGGGTTGAAGGCGGGGGGACGGAGGCGTATGCTGACCACGGATATCGGCTAGGGAGGGACCCCCATTGGCGGTGATCCTGCCGGACTCGGTGACCGGCTGGGAGCGGCTTGACGCCTACCGCAGTCGGGGCGGTTACCGGGGCCTTGCGCGGGCCTTGGAGCTCGACCCCGAGACGGTGGCGGACTGGCTGCTCCAGGCGGATCTCAGAGGTCGAGGGGGAGCGGGCTACCCCACTGGAAAGAAGTGGCAGGCGGTGATCCGGCACGCCGAGGCGGAGCGGTACCTGGTCGTCAACGGGGCCGAGGGGGAACCCGGGGCGTTCAAGGACCGCCGCCTGATGGCCACGGCGCCCCACGCGGTCGTGGAGGGCCTCCTCATCGCCGCCTGGGCCATCCGGGCGACCGCCGTGCTGGTCTATGTCAACAGCGACTTCCAGGACGCCGCCCGGGCCCTTGGCGGGGCCTTAGACGAGGCGGTGGAAGCCGGATGGGCCGGACCCGGCGGGCGGGTGAAGGCACCGGTCAAGCTGCTGCTGGAGCCCCACGTCTACATCGCCGGCGAGGAGACGGCCCTCCTCAACGTCCTGATGGGCAACCCGGCCCAGCCGTGGCACAAACCCCCTTATCCCACGGAAAAAGGCCTCTGGGGCAAGCCCACGGTGGTCAACAACGTGGAGACGCTGGCCGCCGCGGCGGTGATCCTGCGTGAAGGCCCCGAATGGTTCCGGGCACGACGCCCGATGCTGTTCTCCGTCAGCGGGGACGTCCGGTTGCCTGGGGTCTACGAGGCTCCGTTGGGCACGCGGCTGGCAGACCTACTGGAGCGGGCGGGCGGTCCGCCTCCCGGCGAGCGGTTCCAGGCGGTGTTGCCGGGCGGATACTCCATGCCCCCGCTGTTCGCGGATCAGCTGGGGGTGCCGCTGGACTACGACGCCCTGGCCGCCCTCGGGACCGGTCTCGGCGCCTCCATCATCGCGGTGGCCACGAACCGGACGCTCGGGCAGGTGGCGGCCGACATCCTGGAGTTCTTCGCCCGCGAAACGTGCGGCAAGTGCCCGGTCTGCGTGAAGGGCACGCGCGTGCTGGCGGACCAGCTGGGCCCGGCCCGGGGCGGGCCGCTGGCCGAGGCGGCCCAGCGGGAACTGCTCGCCACGGCGGTGAAGTATCGTCACAAGGGCATCTGTTCCTTTCTGGACACGGCGGCGCATCTGGCCGAGAGCCTGGCACCCCAGGTCGGGCCGGCGGCGGGCGTGCGGCTCGACGCCTAGCACCGGGGCGGCGTGAGCGTGCCACGGCAATTGAGGAGGGAGCATTGTCGATGGATGCGGAAGCCAAGAAGCGGGCCCTCCGTCTCTTCACGTACGGCCTGTACGTGATGACGGCGGCGAACGGCGACGAGGTGGCCGCCGGGACCATCAACTGGGTCTCGCAGGCCTCGTTCACGCCCCCGTTGATCATGGTGGGGGTCAAGGCCGACAGCCATCTCCACCAGTTGGTCGAGCAGAGCGGCCTGTTCGCTCTGAACATCCTCGGCCAGGACCAGAAGGCGATGGCCCAGGACTTTTTCAAGCCCTCCAAACGCGAGGGCATGCTCCTGAACGGGCACCCCTTCACCTTCGGCCAGGCGAGCCACGCCCCCGTGTTCCCGGAGTGTCCGGCGACGGTGGAGGCGAAGTTGCTGCACGCCGTTAAGGCCGGCGACCACACGGTCTTCGTGGCCGAGGTCGTCGAGGCGGAGGTGCGCCAGCCCGAGGCCAAGCCGCTGGAGATGTGGGATACGGGGTGGTTCTACGGCGGCTAGGACCGCCTGCGGGGCGGCGGGGGCGGCGGCGCGTGGGCCGGCCGAAGCCGGTCCTCCAGCGCCGCCGCGCTGTCGGCGTCGCTGAGCACGATGAGACAGGTGTCGTCTCCCGCGACGGTGCCGAGCAGGCCGGGCACCTCCAGGCTGTCGAGGACGGCCGCCACGGCATGGGCGTTGCCGGGGAGCACCTTCAACAGGACCAGGTTCTGGGCCCGCGCGACGGAGACGTACGTCTCCGCGAGCAGGCGGGCGAGCCGCGACTCGGGCGTGGCCAAACCCGCGGCCGGGGGCAGGGCGTAGCGGTGCCGCCCGTCCGGCCCGACGATCTTGACCAGGTTGAGTTCCCGGATGTCGCGCGACACCGTGGCCTGGGTCACGTGGAACCCGGCCCGCCGGAGATGCTCGGCGACCGCCTCCTGCGTCTCCAGCTCCACCCGTCCCACGAGTTCCCTCAGGAACTGGTGGCGGCGCCACTTCTCGCTCACACCATCTCCTCCGGCCCGATTATAACGGATGGGCCAGCCAGTCCCGGAGGGCTGCGATCTGCCCTGTGACCGCGGCCGGCGCCGGACCCAGCCCCCCGCGGGCGGCGACGCTGCCTCGGACGGCTTCGGGGTCCGCCGGTTCCGTGCCGCCGTCGCGGAAGCGGGCGGCCACGCGCCCGTGGGCATCCCGGAAGGGTATGCCCTGGCGGACCAGGCGCTCGGCGTCGTCGGTGGCCAGGAGCTCGGCCGACAGCGCCCGGCTCAGCGCGTCGGGCCGCCAGCGGATGTGCCGCACCAGGCCGGCCGCCGCTTCGAGGCACGCGAGCACCGTGTCCGCTGCGTCGAAGAGGGCGGGCTTGTCCTCCTGCAGGTCCCGGTTGTAGCTGAGCGGCAGACCTTTGAGCAGGGTGAGCAGGGCCGAAAGGTCTCCGAACACCCGCCCGGCCCGGCCGCGAATCAGTTCCGCCACGTCCGGGTTCTTCTTCTGCGGCATCATGCTGGACCCCGTCGCCCAGCCGTCGTCGATCTCGATGAACCCGAACTCCCGGGTGTTCCACAGCACCAGGTCCTCCGCCAGGCGGGAGAGGTGCACCATGATGAGCGCGGCGGCCGCCACGTACTCGACGGCGAAGTCCCGGTCGGAAACCGCATCCAGGCTGTTGGCGTAGGGACCCGCGAAGCCGAGCGCGCCGGCCGTGAACGCGGGGTCGAGGGGCAGCGTCGACCCGGCCAGAGCGCCTGCCCCCAGGGGCGAGAAGTCGGCGCGGTGCCGCGCGTCGGCCAGGCGCGTGGCGTCCCGGCGGAACATCCAGGCATAGGCCAGGAACCAGTGGGCGACGGTGACCGGCTGCGCCCGCTGGAGGTGCGTGTAGGCCGGCATCAACAGTTCCCGGTGGGCTTCGGCGCCGTCGACCAGGGCGGCGACCAAGCCGCGGACGGCCGCCTGGGTGCGGTCGCACGCGTCGCGTACGAAGAGGTGCAGATCCAGGGCGACCTGGTCGTTCCGGCTCCGCCCGGTGTGCAGCTTGCCGGCGACGGGGCCCACGCGCCGGCTCAACTCGGCCTCGACCGCGCTGTGGACATCCTCGGCTTCGGGATCCCACGGGGCGGCGCCGGCGTCGACCTCGGCCAGCAACTCCCGCAGGCCTCGTTCCAGAACGGCTTGTTCCGCGGGGTCGAGCAGCCCCACGTGGGCCAGCATGGCCACGTGGGCGAGGCTTCCGCGGATGTCGTACGGGGCGAGCCGCCAGTCGACCGCGAGCGACGCGGAGAAGGCCCGCACGGCGGGGTCCAGGCCGCCGGGCAGGCGACCGCTCCAGAGGTCCGCCATCCTATCGCTCCATCACGGAAATGTTGAGGGCCGACAAGTCCACCTGGGCCAGCGGTTCGACCCGGGCGCGCGTCCTGATGGGCAGACCCCAGAGGTCCACGAAGCCTTTCGCGGCGCGGTGGTCGAAGAGGTCGTGGGTCCCGTAGGTGGCCAGCTCGGGCGCGTAGAGGGACACCGGCGACGTGCGTCCCTCGACCCGCACCTGGCCCCGGTACAGGGCCACCTGGACCTCGCCGGTGTTGTTCTGCGTGGCCACCTTCATGAAGGCTTCCAGCGCCTGTCGGGCCGGGCTGTGCCACAGGCCGTTGTACGCGAGCTCGGCGTACCGCGGCTCGAGGCTCCACTTGAGGTGGGCCACGTCACGGGTCAGGACCAGCTGCTCCAGGGCCCGGTGGGCGGTGATGAGCGTGACGGCCGCCGGGGCCTCGTACACCTCCCGGGACTTGATGCCCACCAGCCGGTTCTCCACCAGGTCGAGCCGGCCGACGCCGTTCTGGCCGGCGATCCGGTTGAGCCGCTCGATCAGCTCCACCAACGGCAGCCGCTCGCCGTCGAGGCTCACGGGGCGTCCGGCCTCGAAGCCGATCCGGATCCGGGTGGGAGTGTCCGGGCACCGTTCCGGGGCCACCGTCCATGCGTACGCGTCCTCGGGCACGGGCTGGGACGGATCCTCGATCGCGCCGCCCTCGGCACTCCGGCCCCACAGGTTGACGTCGATGCTGTAGGGCGACGACCGGGTGACGGGGATGGGCACCTGGTGGGCCTCCGCATAGGCAATCTCCTCGTCGCGGGAGAAGCCCCACTCCCGCACGGGAGCGATGACCGTCAACGAGGGATCCATCGCGGCGATGGCGACGTCGAAGCGGACCTGGTCGTTTCCCTTGCCGGTGCAGCCGTGGGCGACGAACTTGGCCTGTTCGGCGTGGGCCACGGCCACCAGCAGGTCGGCGATGAGCGGCCGCGAGAGGGCGGCGGACAACGGATAGACGCCCTCGTAGAGGGCGTTGGCCCGCAGGGCCGGCAGGATGTACTCCTCGGCGAAGCGCTCGCGGGCGTCGACCACGTAGGACCGGACCGCTCCCACCTTGAGCGCTTTCTCCTGGATGGCCTTCAGGTCCAGGTTGGCGCCGAGGTCGGCCGCCAGCGCCACCACGTCGTACCCGCGTTCCGCCAGCCACGGGATGGCGACCGACGTGTCGAGGCCGCCCGAATAGGCCAGAATCACCGTATCTTTCAACGTCATGAACTCCTTCCCAGCTACGTTAGGGGACAAGCACGCCGGATCGCCGGCGCGGACCGGGCCGCGTCGGTGCCTCCGCTCCGGCCTAGGACCGGTGCCGCGGCGCCAAGAGGCTCAAGAGCAGCGCCTTCTGCGCGTGCAACCGGTTCTCGGCCTGATCCCACACGCAGGACTGCGGGCCGTCAAGGACCTCGTCGGTGACTTCTTCGCCCCGGTGCGCCGGGAGACAGTGCATAAAAATTGCATTGGGCCCCGCGATTTGCATCAGGAGACGGTTCACCTGGTACGGAGCGAACGCCTGGCGACGGGCGGCCGCCTCGGCCTCCTGCCCCATGCTCACCCACACGTCGGTGTACACGACGTCGGCGCCCGCGACGGCCTCGTGGGGATCGTGCGTGAGATGGATCCCCGCGCCGGACAGCTCCGCCTGCTGCTTCGCCCACGCCACCAGGTCGGGATCCGGCTCGTAGCCCGGCGGGGTGGCGACGCGCAGGCCCATTCCCAGGAGGGCCGCGGCCTCAAGCCACGAGGCGGCCATGTTACCGCCGTCGCCGATGTAAGCCACGGCCAAGCCACGGAGATAACCGAAGCGCTCGTACAGCGTGAGCAGGTCTGCGAGGGTCTGGCAGGGGTGGAACGCGTCGCTGAGACCGTTGATGACCGGCACGGCCGCAGCTGCCGCCAGCGCTTCGAGGTTGGCCTGAGGGCCCGTACGGACCATGATGGCGTTGACGTAGCGCGAGAGCACGCGCGCCGTGTCCTCCAGGGTCTCGCCCCGGCTGAGCTGGAGCATCGACGGGGACAGCTCCAACGCCTGCCCCCCGAGCTGCTGCATGCCGACGGCGAACGACACCCGGGTGCGGGTGGAGGGTTTCTCGAAGATCATCGCCAGGGTGGCGCCCCGGAGCGGTTCGAAGGGGACGCGGAGCTGGTGCAGCTGCTTGAGTTCGCGACCCAGCCGAACCAGACCGAGCACGTCAGCGGCGTCGAAGTCGGCCAGCCGGAGGCAGTCCCGTCCATAGAGGGCGGGCCACTCGGGCGGCATAGGGGTGGGGGCGACGGCCATAGGGAGCCTCCTCGAATCCGGATATGAATATCTATGCATGATTTCGGATGAGTTGTCAATGCAGACCCGTGTCCCGGGGTGCGCCTCACGATTGTGATCAGGCGGCACAGCGTCGCCGCGGCGGCACCCGCTGCGCCAGGGGCCGACCGGACCACAACGCTCCCCAGCGCCCCGACCGATGCCACGCCCGGAGGGTGGCGACGGCTTGAGCGCCAGCGGCGTCCACCGCATGCCGCCCTGGCTCACCCGCTGCTTGAGCACCACCTTGCAGGCGCTTTCCACGGTCCCCGACCCGATCGGCAGCCCCTGCCGCCGATAGGCCGGGTATCCATCCGGTCGGCATGATAGGAGAAGTACGCCTGTTCTCGTTGCACCACGGCGGGGGCCGCCGCGGCCGAGTCGTCCGGATACAAAACATGGGCGCCGGCCCATGGAAAAAATCAGCCGGATTCGGGCTGCCGTCCGGGCCTTGCCGGCCTATCTGTTGGCCGAGCGCGGGGCGTATGGGGTCGGGGATGGCAACGCGGCGTCGTGTACGGTGGGCGTTGGCGCGCGACGGCCGCTCCGCGGCCGGGGTGGGGCTTGACCCCCAGCATAGCCACTCCATGCGATGGGACTCTACTCGGCTGTGTATCCGCGGGCGGAGGCGGCACGTCATCCGACGGCGCCAATGTCGGCGGCGGAGGGTCGGCCGCCGGCATGCTCCGCCGCATCGTACGCCCCCTCACCTCCTAAGGGGACGGACCCTCCGACCTCGGAGAGCCGGTGGGCCTGAAAGGTCCTTGACCTTCCCCTTAGGTAGAAGGTTTACCCTGGACGCGGACTACCGGTGAGGACGGCACGTGGGGTCGGTCCGAACGGAAAGGAGCGTGAAAGCCATGGTCCGAACAGCCACCTACGTGGTCGTCGGGGCCGAAAAAATGCACTGTGAAGGGTGCGCGGCCCGTGTCGGACAGGCGTTGCAACGGATCGGTGGCGTGCGCACGGTGACGGCAAACCATCAAACCCAGGTCATCGAGGTGACCTTCGACCCGGCCGAAGCCACCGAGGCGACGATTCGCGTGCGTCTGGAAGCGCTCGGCTACGAGGTCGTGCCACCGGCGCCATGAGCCCGGAGACACGGCGGCTGCAGCTCAAGATCGGGCAGATGGCCTGCTCCTTCTGCGCGGCTAGCATCACTAAAGGACTCTCGCGGCTTCCAGGGGTGGAAGGGGCCCACGTGTCACTGGCCCACGAAGAGGCGCTCATCGAGTACCACCCCGATGTCGTTACGCCGGAGCAGATCCAGCGGACCCTGCTCGATCTGGGATACACCGTGCGGGATCCCCGGCGGGTGAAGGCATACGAGGAGCAGCGAAGAGACCTAGAGCGGGAAAAGCGCCGCTTGGCCGTGGCCGGGACCCTGACCGGGCTGACCCTCGTTTCCATGGTGCTGAGGTGGTTGCACGCCGTGTCCGTGGCCGCCCTCGCGCCAATCATGGCCGTGGAGATGCCGCTTTTGGCGTTCGTGACGGTCCTTGGACCCGGGTTTTACATCCTCCGCATGGCCTGGCACTCGCTGCGACGGGGCATCCTCAACCAGCACGTACTCTTGGAATTGGGTGCCTTCAGCGGGCTTACGGGCGGCACACTGGGGCTCGTGGGCAGTTTGACCCATCAGCCGGCTCTGACGTTTCCCGCCGCGGACTTCTTTGCGGTGGCCGCGTTCATCACGACGTACCACATCCTGTCCGGGTATGTTTCCCTGCGGGTCCGCACTATCGCCTCCCAATCGGTCATGAAACTGCTGGCGCTACAGCCGCCAGTGGCGACCGTGATCCGGGAGGGGACCGAACAAGAGGTCCCGGTTGAAGCCGTGCGGGTGGGCGAACGGGTGCGTGTCCGGCCGGGTGCGGCCATTCCTGTGGACGGGCGCGTCGTACAGGGGGCGTCCGACGTCGACGAGAGCCTGGTCACCGGCGAGTCCCTTCCGGTCACCAAGACCGTGGGCAGCGAGGTGATCGGCGGATCCGTCAACCTGACAGGTTCGCTGATTATCGAGGTGCTCCGCGTCGGGGAAGACAGCTTCCTTCAACAGGTAGCGCGGCAAATCGACGAAGCCCGCGCGAAAAAACCCAGTATCCTGCAGCTCGTCGACCGGGTGCTGGCCATCTATGTCCCCGGCGTCGTGGGGGCGGCCGCCCTGGCGCTCCTGATCTGGACCGTGGGGGCTGGCGCGCTGACGAGCCATGTCGACCTCACCCGGGGGATTTTCGCTCTGCTGGCGGTGCTGGTGATGGGGTACCCCTGCGCGATGGGCATGGCGACGCCCTTGGCCCTTATCCGTGGCGGGGGTCAAGCCGCGGAGCGGGGCATCCTCATTCGCAGCGGCGAGGCCTTCCAACTGCTGAAGGAGGTCCGGTGGGTCGCCCTGGATAAGACCGGGACCCTGACGGAAGGCCAGCCGGCGGTCACGCATGTGGTGCCGGTCGGGGTGGTCTCGGAGCGGGAGGTGCTCCAATTGGCGGCGGCCGCCGAAGCGCCCGCCGAACATCCTGTGGGCCGCGCCATCGTGCAGCGGGCCGCAGCTGACCACCTGGACCGGCTGTCCGTGGACGCCTTCGAAGCGCTGCCGGGGCAAGGCGTTCGCGCCCGCCTGGAGGGGCAGCTCCTGCTGGTCGGCTCGCCGCGGTTTCTGGAGACGGAGGGCGTCGTCTGCCCGGTCGGGTCCGAACTCAGCAACGTCTTGGTGGGCGGGGGCCACACCGTGGTTGGCGTGGCCCTGGCCGGACACCTGCTCGGCTGGATCGCGTTGGCGGACCGCCCCAAGCCGGAAGCGCCCGAAGCCGTCGCCCGGCTGAAGGCGCTGGGGATGACGCCCGTCATCCTGACCGGCGACAACGCCCGCGCCGCCGAGGCGGTGGCTCACGCGGTCGGCATCGAACACGTACGCGCGGAGCTGCTGCCCGGCGGCAAAGTGGAGGCCATCCGCCAACTCCAGGAGGCGGGGCACCGGGTCATGATGGTCGGGGACGGCATCAACGACGCCCCAGCGCTCATGCAGGCAGATATCGGTGTGGCCATCGGGGCCGGGGCGGACATCGCCATCGAAGCGGCGGACGTAGTGCTCGTGCGACCGAATGTGGGCGCCGTGGCGGACCTCGTCCAGATCGGCCGGGCATCCTACCGGAAAACGGTCCAGAACATCGCGCTTGCCTTCTCGTTCAACGGTGTCGGTATTCCGCTCGCGATCACAGGGTGGGTCACGCCCGTCTGGGCGATGGTGGCCATGGTCGCCAGCGTCAGCACCGTGCTGGCGAACTCTTTGGGCGGACGCATCGGGGGACGGCGCCGGCGCGCCAGCCTTATGCCGCCCTGACGGGGCGGCGCCCCTGCTCTACGTGCATCGTGCCGACCGGGCGGCGTCAACCCGAACACCACGGCGTCACATGCGCTCGAGCCGCGCACGGTCGGGCGGAGCCATCTGCTGCAAGGAGGGGATCCCGCGTTGCTTCACACGGGGGGCAAGCCGGACCGGGCGCGGGGTGCAGCGGTCATGGTGGGTCTCGCGCTGCTGTTCGCCGCCGGCTACGAGTTGTATGCCCACCTGGGCCGCCTCGCCTTCTTCGCCGCCCCGTCGGCCCGCGTACCGACCCCGGTCCTGCTGGCCTTGGCCGTGCTCGGCGCGGCGGCTTCGTTCTCTTCCCCGTGCAGCATTGCGCTGACGCCGGCCTTCCTCACCTATTTCGTGCCCGGCGCCGCCGGGGATCGCCGTCGGCTGGTCCGCCGAAGCGCCTTCGTGGCGCCGGGCATGCTGGGGTTCTATGCCGTGGCGGGCCAGTTGGTGGGAACGATCGGGGCCGTCGTGTACAACGTCCTGACTTGCTTCGTGCCTGTCGTCGGGTTGCTCTTCCTCGGGTTGGGATACGTGGTGGTCACCGACCAGGGAGCGCGTCTCTTCGCGGGCCCATTCCGGTGGCGGTCTCAGGCGGCGACCGCGGACCAGGCAGCCGCTCCGTTGGTCTCCGGCCGGCGCGAGTGGGATCTCCTGGCCTTCGGTGCAGCGTCTGGAGCCGCTTCGCACACGTGCAGGCTACCGATCTTTCTGGGCATCGTGTTGGTGCCGTTGGCGGTGGGCAACGTCCTGCTGTCCTACGCCGACCACGCTCCTGTACGCCGTCGCCCTGGCGGGTCTCGTCGTCACAATGGCGATCCTGGGGCCGTGTGTCCTTCTGCGGCTACGCCCTGCGTGGGGTTCGAGGCTGCTGCAGGCGACCGGCGGGCTGTTTCGGCTCACCGGCCTGTACTGACTGTACTATTGTGCCCAGAATTCCGGCGCCGTGCTGTAAACGCGGAAAACGTCGGCGGCCGACAACGTCCCTCGTGGGTCCAGCCGACCAACCTGAGGCCTGGAAGGCGAAGGGCGGAAGTGTGCCATGAGCGGAGCCCGGCTCGGCACGCCGCGATGAGGGCGTGTAGTGGCCGCCGCCGGGATGGCGGGACTCGTCGTCGGGGTGGGCGTCTGGGCCTGGCGGAATCGGGCCGACGCAAACACGGCCGGCGCCGTTCCCGCCGGGACGCCGGTTGTCAGCATCGTCGAGGGCCGGCCAGGCTCTCCGTATCCTTACCATCCGGCGGCGGTCACCATTCCCGTGGGGCGCGTCGTGGCCATTCATCTGACCGACAACCTCGGCGGCTGTGGGTTGACGACCGTGTTCGAGGGACTCGGGGTGTCGGGCGGCAACGCGGTCGTCACCGTGCCGGTCGGGCAGACCGGGGTGGCCACGTACGGGCCTCCCATCCGGGCCGGTATCGCTTCCACTGTGCGAGTGACATGGCTTGGGGCACCATCGTAGCTACCGGCGCAGCGGGACGTACGTGACCCCTCGACCGGCACTGCAGGGTGCGGACAGCGGCAACCCGCTGAAGGAGGTGAAAGATAATGACTCAGAGCGATGACGCACCGCGCTACCGCATCGGGGAGCTGGCAGCGCGGACGGGCATTCCCGCCCGGACCATTCGGTTTTACGAAGCCAAGGGCGTGCTACCGCCCCCGCCTCGCAGCACGTCGGGTTATCGCTGGTACGGCCCCGCCGACGTCAAACGGCTGGAACTCCTCCGGCGGGCCAAGGCCTTGGGGCTGACCCTGGAGGCCATCGGCTCGGTCATCGCCCTGCGTGAGGGGGGGCATGCGCCGTGTGCCCACGTTCGCCAGCTTTTGGACGACCGGTTAGCCGAGATCCGCAAACAGCTTGATGCCCTGCGTGCGCTCGAGGCCGAATTGCAGGCGCTCCGCACCTGGGCCGACACGGTCGAAGGGCCAGGCGACGACGACGGCTACTGCCCCATCCTCGAAGCCTCGCGACAGGGTGTCCGGCCCGAGGTCTAGGGCGCATGGCCGCGCGGAGAGGAGAAGGCTAACGGCGGTGCGCGAGACAGACAGCCGGGCGCCATGCCGGTTCCGGCCGTCCCCCGACGGGCGCGAGTTGGACGAAGGCCGAAGGGACCGGGACCATCATTGAGCCGTACGGATGGGGGACGAGCCCATGGCCTCGAGGCTGGACGGGAGCCCTGTCCAGGTTACCGCCAGATCAGCGATGGCCGGCGCGGTATGCTCCGCCGTCGCCGTGGGCCGGCCGCCATCCCCGTGGCGTGCCACAACCGTCGCCCTTCGGGCTGGGCCTGCGTCGGCGAGGCCCCTCAAAGCCTCGACCCAGTTTCCGTTGTCGCCGGCGGACCTGTGAAGCAGATTACAGACCATCTCCGCCCAACCGAGCATCATGAACGTATCGGATCCGGATGGCGACCGGACAGCGCAAATGCGCGCAACATCCCCAGCGGGTCTCCGCCGGGACCATGCCGGTTGGTCACCTGCCCGAGCGGGGGTGTCCGTGGGCCCGCCGGTCGGGCTGCCATCAAGGCCCTGGAGGAAGGAAGCCATGTCGTCCATCAGGTCGGTGCGGGTCTACAGTCATCGCGGATGCCCGGGCGGCGACGCCGCGCTGCGGTACCTCGCGGCACACCACATCCCGTTCCTGTGGCGGGACATTGCGCGCGACGCGACCGCGCGGTCGGAATGGAAGGCTTTGGGATCCCATCCGCCGCCGGTTGTTGTGGTGGGTCGGCGCATCCTGCTCGGTTGCGAGCCGCACGAGTTGGAGGCCGCGTTGGTCCAGGAGGGCGCGGACAAGAAAGGAGCCGCCGATGAACAAGCCGGTCCCCGGACAGGACCATAAGCTCCGTTACCTCGGGCAGATCGACTTGTTGCAGCATCTGGCGCCCGAGGATCTGCGAGCCGTCGACCAGATGGTCCCGCTCCTGGCGTACCCGGCGGGCACGGTCCTGTACGAACCGGGTCAGGATCTCAACCGACTCTATTTCTTGAAGCGGGGACGCGTCCGGCTGTATCGGCTGTCGCCGGACGGCCGACAACTGACGCTCGCGATATTGAAAGACGGCAACATTTTCGGCGAAACTGACAGCTTCGCCACGGGGGCCGGATCGTGTTACGCCGAAACGCTGACAGATACCCTGGTGTGCACCATGACCACGGCGGATCTGGCCCGGTTCATGCAGCAGCGCCCGTCGGTGGCCCTCAAGCTGGTCGAAATCCTGTCGCGGGAACTCCGACGAGCCCAAGAATTAGTCGCCACGCTGGTGCTGGAAGACGTCCGGGGCCGGGTTCTGTACTGCCTGTCGCGTCTGGCCGCCGAATTCGGTGCCCCGGACGGCGACTGGGCCGCGCTCGACCTGAAGCTCACGCAGGAGGAGCTCGCGCACATGATCGGGGCCACGCGGGAATCGGTGAGTGCCATCCTGGCCGAATTGAGCCGGCACGGCCTGGTCCGGACGGGCCGGGGACGGATAGCCGTGCGGCGGGATGTCGTGGCGACCCTGCCCGCCTCCGACGGGGACGCGCGAGGGGCCGCGAAGGCGCGGAACCGCCCCTCCGGGTAGCATCCGGCGCGGACGGAGCAGCCGGCTGCGAGGGGCCCATCGCGCAGGGGCCGACCCCCCGACGTTAGCACACCCCCGACGTACGTAGCACAGGATTCACGTGGCCGGCGACTCTCGGATGGCTGCCGGGCCCGTAGGAGGTGGTCTGCACGGCAATCATGCCGCTGCCCCGCAATCTCTATGCCGCGATGCGTCCGTGGGTCCTCGCGGCGGCACCATCGCCTACGGAACGTTTGGGTGGTGGGTGCCGCCCTGGGGGCGAGCCAGCTACGGCGCCGGCGGGGCGGCCCTGGCCGTCTACGAGGTCCACATGAGATGGGAGATCGGGGTGGTCGCGCTGGCGCTGGTCACCGTCCCCGTGTGGAGGGCGCTGAACGCCCCGCCGGCGGTCGCCGCTTCGAAAGGAGGTGACGAACATGGCTGAGTCGAAGCAGCCGGCCCAGCAGGACGCCTGCCCGTGCGGATCGGGGAAGACATACGGCGCGTGCTGTGGACGGCAGGAACTCTGTGCGTGCGGGTCCGGCCAGGCCGCCGGTGAGTGCTGCCACGCCGGCTAAACTATGACCCTGGGTCCCCCGGACCCAGGGTCTTCGATATGGCTCCGTCCGGTGCACGAAGGAGACACCCCCGCGGCCCGACAGGCCGCAAGCCGCCACCCGAACACGCGCCAGGCGAGTGCCGGGATCGCTGTCGGCAAGGACCACGCGACGGCCGTCTGGCTCGGGGACGAGCGGGAGGAGCCGGATGCATCGGGCCGCCGGAAGAGGTTTAAGGAGGTAGTGGACAATGGACTTGGACGCGGCATGGCAGGCCCGCTACGAGCAGTGGTTGGCCGCCGCCCGACCGTGGCTCGCCGCGCAGGCGTGGCGGCGTGCCTTCGAGCAGTATCCGTGGGCCGCTCCGACGGGCATCCCCTGGACGCCGTGGACCCGTCCGCTCCGTCACGCACGCATCGCGCTCGTCGGCTCCGGCGGTTTAACCATCCCCGGCCAGCCTCCATTCGACGCCGGAAACCCGGAAGGCGACACCAGTTTCCGGATCATCCCGGACCGGGGTCCCTTGCCGGCGTGGCGCATCGACCACGGGCACTACGACACCACCGCCGCGCAGACCGACTACAATGTGGTGTTTCCGCTCGATGTGCTGCGCGAACTGGTGGCCGAACGGGTCGTCGGGGACCTCTCGCCCCGGGCTGTCACGTTCATGGGGTATATCCCCAATGCCCGCGAGTTTCTCGCACAGTCCGCGCCCCGGATCACCGAGGTGCTCCGGTACGATGCCGTCGACGGGGTCCTCTTAGTGCCCGTCTGACCTGTCTGCCACCAGTCCGTGGGACTGCTCGCCCGCTACCTCGAAGCGCACGGCTTCCCGACGGTGATGCTGGCCTCCTTGCGAGCGCGGACCGTTCCGGTCAAACCGCCCCGGGCGGTCGTCACGCCAGGCCCCGTTGGGCAGCCGGTCGGGCCGGCACACGACCGCGGCGAACAACGTCGGCGGGTCCAAGCCGCGTTAGACCTGTTGGCGGGGGCAGCCGAAGCCGGCACGATCCGCGTCATGCCGACCTAGGAAACGGCTTTTGCTTCACGCGCCAGACGGCACCCTCGACCGGATCCAGAGCTTCGTGGTCGCTTGTTGCAAGGGCGGCGATCATGCGGTCCACCGAGTGCGCGCCGCCGTCGTGGATCACCCGAAGCAAAGGGAAGGCGTCGCCGACGCGAGCCCACGGGACACGGGTGTGCCTCGGGATTGTGATCAAGCGGCACGACGTTGTCGCGGCGGCACATGTGGGGGACCCTCCCTGGGGACTGGGTGCTGAGCCTGGACGAACACAGCTTCGGGGGCCAGGATTGGCTCATCAGTGGCCTTGCAGGCCCCGGTGTGGCGGCTGTTGGCCCTTCTCCGCGGTGACCACCTGCGCGCCCTCGAGGCGTGGCGGGTGCGGATTCCGGAGGCCGTCCGGCAGCGGATCTGGGTGGCGACCGCCGACCTCAAGCGGGGCGATGCGACCGTGCTGGCGCGGGGGTGTCCCCCGGTGCGAGTGGTGGCGGACCCGTATCACGTCAGCCCCGACGCCAACGCACGCCTCGACGCGGTGCGCCGCTGGAGCCGAGCGAAGGCCGGCAGCCGATTCCCCGCTGGCCGTTAGTCAAGGCGCGGAACGCCTCACCGCGCGGCCGTGCACCCCGTTAGCGGCCATTCAGGCCCAGGATGCCGCGTTGGGAGCGCTCAACCGCCTCATGGAGGACCGGCGCAGCCTGTTTCACTACCCAACCGCGGCGGAGGCCTTGAGTCGCTGGCCATCAACGCCGCAGCGTGTGAGCACGCCGAAGGGCGTGTCTAGGCGGGACTCATTCGGCGGTGGCGGCGGGAAATCCTGGCGCACGGGGACCAGCCGCGGCGCTGGACGAACGGCTTCATCGAGGGCCTGTACACTAAGATTAAGCCGGTCAAGCGACTGAGTTACGGCTTTCGGCATCGGGACCGCTAACCCCGGGCGATGCGGCTCGGTTTCTTGTCTTGCCCCCGTCAAGGATCCCATGCCGATTGACGTGGAGCCACCGCGGCCTTGTCCACGGGGGCGGCTTGCGCTACACGTTCACGCTACGCCTCCTCCTTGGATCAGGGGAGACCCCCCAGGTTTTGAGGAGCTGTTTTCGTGGTTAGGCGCCCAAATCCTTTGCGAGATCATTCCCGTTCTGCTACGTCCTGCCTCAAAGCAGTGATTCGCGCCCCAGTGTCCGGCGTCCGGCGGTGCCCTTGGCCAATTCGACGCCGAGGACGATAATGTTGCAGAAATCGCGCGAGAGTTTGGGCGATGGGGCGAAGGGCCCGGGAGGGATCCGTCATGACGCCTTGGGTGGTGCATTGGCAGCCGATCGCGGATCTCGTTACGGGTCAGGTGGTGGGTTACGAGGCGCTCGGACGGGTTGCCGGACGGGAGGGGGAGGGGTTCGCCGCCGTCCGGGCCGCGGCCCGGGGCCGAGGCGGTCTGCGGCGCGCGCTCCACGCCTTGCAGGACCACGCGCTAACCCACAGCACGGACCACCCGCTCGGCACGCACCTGTGCCTCAACGGGCGCCTCGATCTCCTGGCGTCCTTGGAGAAGGCCGTCGTCAGCCTGCCTCCGGGGGTGGCGGCCGGTCTGGTGGTGGAGATTCCGGAGCACGGGGGGACCCTCTCGGCGTGGGACCACGGCCTGGCGTCACTCCGGGTCCGGGGCGTCGCCGTCGCGGTGGACGACTGGGGTGCCGGCGCGGCGGACCCATTGCGCCTGGTACGGCTGCGACCCGAGTGGATCAAGCTCGACGTGGCGCTGGTGCAGCAGGTGGGGACGTCTCCCGAGGCGGACCGGTTGGTGGAGCTGCTGGTCCGCAGGACCGACCCGGACGTCACGCGGGTGATTGCGGAAGGTGTCGAGCGGCCGGCCCAGGTGTGGCGGCTCCGTGCGCTCGGGGTGCGGTTCGGCCAGGGGTTCGCGCTGGCTCCGCCCGGTCCGGACCGGCCGGCCCGGGTGCCGGTTCCCGACCCCCTGGAGCCGCTCGGGGACCTCGATGCGCCGGGTCTGGCGTTGAGTCAACTCGCCGGGGTGACCCGAGCCGACCTGGCCCGGTTGGCCGACGCCCGCACCGCCGTGGCGGCGGCGGCCGAGGCGGCCGCCCGGCACACCGCGGCCTGGATCGTGCGCAGTGCGGTCGCGGGTCCGATCCATCTGCAGTCCGATCCGGATCGTTTCTTCGGTTCCTGCACGGCCACGTGCTGGCGCTTCTGCGGGGGTCGCTCGACCGCTCGGACGGGGAGCGGGCGCGACGCATTGCGGCCGCCCACGTCCGCCACGGTGTGGGCTGGTCCTGGTTCGCGCTGGCGCACCGCGCGTTGACCGACGCCGTCCTCCAGGGCCTGGAGCGCCGCGGTGCGGCGTACGCGGCGGGCGCGGCGCGGGCCGTGCTGGCGTGGGACGCTGCCCTGGTGGCCGACCGGTTCCAGAGGCTGGCGGAGGAGGACGCGGCGAGCGGTGTGCTCCTGCGCCCGGTCTTTGCGGCCCGGGTCACGGCAGCCATCGCCGCCATGCTGCAGGAACGCGCACCCGGCGTGCTGTTCGTGGTGCGGGTCCCCCGGCTGCTCCGGGCCCCGCTGGAAGAGGAGGACACCGTCGCCCGGGCGCTGGGCGGGGTCCTGCGGCCGTTGATGGAGGGACCGGCTCTGGCGGCCGCCTGTCCGCCGAGCGGTTCGCGGTGTGGATGCCGCGGCTGCCGCCCGTGGCGGCGGCCCGCTACGGCCGCCGGCTGGCTGAAAGCCTCCGCGCCGCGATGGGGCGCGGCACCCTGTCCATGGGCTTCGCGTGCCTGGGAACCGACCGCACGACGTTCGACGTGCTGCTGGCCGTGGCCGGTCGAGCCGGCGGGGGGGACCGCGAACGGCGGGGGCGGGCACCGGACGACTGGGGGCGATACGGCCCGAGTGGGGACGCATGGTCGCCGCGGGAGCGGATAAAATTGGGAAGACGCTGCCCTGCGCAGCGAGCGTGACGGCGGGTCGAGGGAACGGGACGGTGAGCGCGACATGGACGACACGGTCCGAAGCGGCTCCGACGCTGGCCGCTGGTGCCCGCGTTGCGGTTTGTGGAACGCTCCGGAGCGGACGTTGTGCGCCTCCTGCTTCGCTCCGCTCGGAGGGTCGCCCCGAGCCGACGGCGGCGAACGGGTGGCGTGCCCGCGCTGCGGTCGCCGCCAGGCGGCCGACGCCGTGGCTTGCCGGGCGTGCGGATGGCTCTTGACCACCCCGTTCGTGCCACCGGCCCCGGTGGCGGACCCGGAGGCATCCGTGCCGTCCCGGTCCGACCGGGCGCCCTGGTACCGTCAAGCGTGGGTCGCTTGGGTGGCGGGGCTGCTGCTGGCTCCGGCAGCCTGGCTGGGGGGCTATCTTTCGGCCCTGGGTCCGGTCCACCAAGCTCTGATGTCCCTGGACCCGGGCTTGTTCGTGAGCAACATGGGATCGGCGAAGACGGGGGGCGCTCCCACGGGATCGTCCGCGGCCCGGAGCGGGCCGCGGGTCGTGACCAAGGTGGTCAAGGAGCCGGTTCCGTCACTCGCCAGCTGGCCGGCCGGTTCGTGGGTGCGGACAGGGAATCTGGCGCCTTTTCAAGCCGCGACCTTCGACCTGAAGCTGGTCAACCCGGCCAACGGCCGTTCGGTGATCGTCCGCGCCGAGGTGGACTCGGGGAGCTGGCGGACCCTGGTGCAGCCGGCCGTGGCCGCGGCGCTCGGCCTCGAACCCGTCGGGGCGGCGAGCATCCAGGGCGTGGCGGGGACGGGGCCGACCACCGAGTACGCGGCGGTGGCGCTCGGGCCCCCGGCGGGGCAGCCGGTGGTGCGCCTGCCGGTCGTCGACTCGACCACGCTGAACTGGGACAACATCGCCGTCATCCTGGGACGCGACGTGCTCGACCAACCGGGCGTGACCTTTTCCGTCAGCCGCGGCCGGTGGGTGTTCGTCCTGGCCCCGGCTCGGTCCGGGTAGCCGCGGGGTGTCCCCGGGGGCCGAAGGTCCCGGGGCGGCTGGGCCGATCGGCGCATTTTGGGGCCGTCCGGTCCGTCGGCGGCAGGGAAGAACCCGCCGGCCGCGAACGAATCGCTGGGTCGGGGAGGGGTCCGGCCGGTCGCGGCCGGGCGGACAGATTGGGCGTAGAGGGAGGAAGACGACGTGCCGGAACGAGTCCTGACGCCGGACGCCTTGATCCGGCGGAACACGCTCGGGGACCTGCCGCGGCGCGCACGGGGACGGGAGCCGCGCAAGACGGCCATGGTGTATCGGTCGACGGCGTTGGACTGGCAGACGTTCGACGCCCGGGTGGACGCCGTCGCCCAAGGACTCCTCGATGCCGGGATCCGGCCGGGAGAGCACGTGAGCGTGGTCGCCCGGAATTCTCTCGACTTCGCCACCCTGGCCTTCGCCGTGGCGCGCATGGGCGGGGTGTTCGTCCCCTTGAACTGGGCGCTCACGCCCCGGGAGCTCCGGGCACTGCTCAACCGGGGCGAGGTGGTGGCCGTGGCCGCTCAGGCGGAATTCGCCGAAGCCGTCGACACGGCCGTCGCCGAGGTCCCCAGGATTCGTCTGCGCCTCGCCATGGACGGGGACGGCGACGCGCCGGTGGGACATCCCGGGTGGACCTCGCTCACGGCCTTGGCCGAGCGTCACCGCGGGGCGGGACCCGTGTGGGCGCCGGTCTCCGACGACGACTTGGCCCAGATCCTCTTCACCAGCGGCACCGAGGCGGAGCCCAAGGGCGTCATGCTCACGCACCGGGCGATCCTCGACCAGAGCGTGAGCATCATCGTGGCCGGCCGCTTCGCCGCCTCCGACGTGGTGCTGCACGCGCTGCCTTTCTACCACAGTGCGCAGCTGAACGCGTTCCTGATGCCCTTCACCTATCTGGGCGCCACGTCCGTCATCCTGGACCGTCCGACGCCGGACGCCATCCTTGACCTGGTCGAACGGCACGGGGTCACGGAACTGTTCGCCCCGCCCACCGTCTGGATTTCGCTGCTGCGGTCGCCGCGGTTCGATCCCCAACGGCTGCGGACACTCGTCAAGGCCGTCACGGGAGCGGCGTCCATGCCGGTGGAGGTCTTGAAAGAGTTGGGCCGCACCCTGCCCTGGTTGGCGCTCTCCAACCTCTACGGATTGACCGAGGTCGGACCGTTCGCCCTGGGGCTCGAACCCGAGCAGCAGGCCATCCGGCCGGGATCCGTGGGCAAGGCGGGGATCAACGTCGAGGTGGCCATCTTGCGGGAGGACGGCCAGTTCGCGGCGCCGGGCGAGCAGGGCGAGATCGTCCTCCGCACGAGCCATGCCACGCTCGGCTACTGGCGGGATCCCGAACGGACGGCGGAGCTGTTTGCGGGCGGCTGGTTGCACACCGGCGACCTCGGGGTGATGGACGACGAGGGCTACGTGACGGTCGTCGACCGCAAGAAAGACGTCATCAAAAGCGGGGGCGTCAACGTCTCGAGCCGCGAAATCGAGGACGTGCTCTACCAGCACCCCGACGTGGAGGAATGCGCCGTCATCGGCGTGCCCCATCCTTACTGGATCGAGGCGGTCGTGGCGGTGGTCAAGCCGCGCGCGGGGCGGACCCCTACGGCCGAAGCCCTCGAGGCTTTCTGCCGCGAGCGCCTGGCACCGTTCAAGGTCCCCAAGGCCTTCGTGTTCCGCGACAGCCTGCCGAAGAATCCCAGCGGCAAGATTCTGAAGCGGGATCTGCGGCAGGAGATCCGTCCGTTCGAGGGCCGCGGCTGAGGATTGCGATCGTGACGTGTCGAGTAGCAGGAGGAGGACGCGACGAGATGGACGCGACGACGACCACGACGGCGTGCCCGCGGTGTGGATCCGCTCCGCAGGGGTCCTGCGCGGCGTGCCGGACGGGCTCGGGGTATCAGCCGGTCAAGGACCGGTGGCTGGAGGTGCGGCCCGCCCTGAGACAGGCGGCGGAGCCGTTCGATTGGGCCATCGGCACCGAACACGGCGGACTGGTGGCCGTCTGGGACTGGGAGCGGGGGGAGTTCGTTCCGACCGGCCACGACGACCGACACGCCCGCTACCTTTGGCTGGAACTCACCACCCGGTGTCCGCACCGGTGTCGCCACTGCTATCTGGGCGACCGCCTGGGTGGGGCGGTGGCGGCACCGGAGGCGGTTCGGGTGGCGCTCCGGACGGCCGGCCGGTGGGATGTCGCCGAGGTGGTGTTGGCCGGGGGGGAACCGACCATGCATCCGGCCTTCGTGGACCTGCTGGCGGAGGCCCGTCGCGCCGCTCCGCGGGTGCGGGTGCTGACCAACGGCTGGACCCAGCGGCCGGAAGTCGTCGCGGCCCTGGCGCAACCCGGCGTCTCGGTGGAGGTGCCGCTGCTCGGCTGGGAGGCGGACCACGACTGGATGACCCGTACGCCCGGTTCCTTCGTCCGGGTGGTGCGGTCCTTGCACCTCTACCGCCGCGCCGGCGTGGCGCTCACCCTTACGACGACCCTCACCCGGCGCGTCCGGCCGGCATTGGACCGTCTCCGAGCCTTGGCGGAGGAACTGGGGGTGCCGTTCCAGCCGTCGGTGTTGAGCCGGCAGGGCGAGGCCGCGCGGCACTGGGACGAACTCGCCTGGGAGGCCTAACGCCGGCCGTCGGGGGTTCGGCCGGCAAGACCGGCCCAGCCCCCGCCCGTCCGAGGCGAAGCCGCGACGAGCGCCCAAGGCGACCGGCCGGGCGCCGGTCTTGCGGGCGCGACCCCCCGGGGGGCGGTCTACCGGAAGCCTGTGCTAGAATGCACACACGGGTACGTACGGGCCGCCCCCGCCGGGGGCCGGACGGGAAAGGTTGCAGGAAACACGGATGGTTACAGTGGTTTTCGTGGCGCTGGTCGTCGTGGCGGTGGCATTGATGGGTGCGGTCCTGCTCCAATCGGGGCGCACGGCCGGTATGGGCGCCATGGCGGGCCAGAGCACGACGATGTACGGCAAGAAAAAAGGTCTCGATGAACTGTTGGAGCGGGCTACCCTCGTGCTGGGCGCGTTGCTGGTGATCCTCACCACGCTGGGGGCCCGGCTCTGGCGCTGATCCATGCGCCGCGTCGGACGTAGGGCAGGACCGCAACGCCTGTCGCGGCCGAAGCCGGCCGCCGAACCCATCGCCATCTGGATGCGGCGCGTGTGGCAGGTCTTCGCGCAACTGCCGGGAAGACAGCCGCCGGCTGCGGTCCTGCGCCGCCTGGGCCAAGGCGGCGAAGGTCACCGTGCGCGCCAGATGCTGGATCGGCTGGTGCGTCAGGGATGGGTCGAGACCAGCGGGGACGGACGACTGGGGATCCGACAGGCCGAAGGGCGGCTCGAGGTTAACCCCCGGGGTTTCGGGTTCGTCGTCGACACGGGCGGACCCGATGTCTTCGTACCGCCCAAGTCCTTCGGGGGGGCCGTGCACGGCGACCGCGTGCGCGTGTGGCTCCGTGTCGACCGGGGCGCGCCGGGACCCGAGGGCCAGGTCATGGAGGTCGTGGAGCGGGGGCGCCGCCAGTGGGTCGGTCGTCTGGTCCGCGCCGGTCGCCTGTGGCTGGTCGAGCCGCGGGACGACCGGCTGCCCGTGGTCCGGGTGGGACGCGGCCGGAGCCGTCGGCGTGTCCCGGCCGGGACGCTGGTCCGCGTGGAAGTCACCGACTGGCCCGAGACGCCCAGGGGGCCGGCCGTGGGGCGGGTCGTCGAGGTGTTGGGCACCGAGGGCCTGCCGGGCTTGGACATGCGCCTGCTGATGGAGGAGCAGGGTCTCCCGACGGGCTTTCCCCCGGAGGTACTGCAAGAGGCCGAGGCCCTGCCGCACGGGGTCCGGGCGGAGGACTTGGCGGGTCGCGAGGATCTGCGCGACCGGTTCATCGTCACGATTGACGGGGCGGATGCCAAGGATCTGGACGACGCCATCTCGGTAGAACGAACGCCCGACGGATACGAGGTGGGCGTCCACATCGCCGACGTGTCGTACTATGTCCGCGAAGGGTCGGCACTGGACCGGGAGGCGCGGACCCGCGGCACCAGCGTCTACCTGGTCGACCGGGTCATCCCGATGTTCCCCGAGGCGCTGTCCAACCAGCTTTGCAGCTTGAATCCCCGGCAGGATCGGCTCACGGTGTCGGTGTTTGTCGCCCTGGCGGAGGACGGATCGGTGCGCGGGGCGCGCTTTGCGCGCACGGTCATCCGGAGCCGGCACCGGCTGACCTACGAGGCGGTCAACGCGGCGCTGGCCGGGGAGTCCGGCCCCCTCGACCCCATCCGCCCCTGGCTGCTTCTGGCCCACGAGGTGGCGGAGCGGCTCCATCGGCGACGCCGGGAACGGGGCGCCATCGACTTCGATCTTCCCGAGCCTCGCGTGGAACTGGGGGGCGACGGGGTTCCGGTGGCCCTCGGGGTGCGCGACCGCGGACCGGCCGAACGGCTCATCGAGGAATTCATGCTCTTGGCGAACGAGGCGGTGGCCCGCCGGTTGACCGAGCGGCAACTGCCCGGCATCTGGCGGATCCACGAGCCGCCGGCGGGGGACAAGCTCGATGTTTTCCGCGAGATGGCGGCCAATTTGGGCTATCGCCTGCCGGCGCGCACCTCGCCGAAGGCCCTGCAGCGCCTCCTGGACGACTGTGCCGGGACGCCGGAGGAGCGGGTGCTCCGGACGGCGCTGCTCCGCTCCATGCAACAGGCCCGGTACGCGGCCGAGAACACGGGGCACTTCGGGCTGGCCACCCCCTGCTACACGCATTTCACATCGCCCATCCGCCGCTATCCGGACCTGTTCGTCCACCGGGTGCTGGTGGCCCACTTGGCTGACGGGATGACGGCGGACCAGGCCGTCCGCTGGGCCGCGGAGGCGCCGGTCGTGGCCGCCTTGGCGTCGGAGCGGGAACGGCAGGCCCAGGACGCCGAACGGGCGTCGGTACAGCTCAAACAGGTCCAGTACATGGCCGACAAGCTCGGCGAGGAGTTCGATGCAGTCATCTCCGGCGTGGCCGCGTTCGGCCTCTTCGTGCAGTTGGACACCCTGGTGGAGGGGCTGGTTCGTCTCGAGGACCTGCCCGACGACGCCTACGAGCTCGAGGCGTCCCGTTTCACGCTGGTGGGTCGGAGGACCGGCACGCGATATCGGATCGGCGATCCGGTCCGGGTCAGCGTCATCCGCGTGGACACCGACGCGCGCCGGATTGACTTCCGGCTCCTCGACCACCGGCCCACCATCGAACGCCGCGGGGTGGGGCCGCCGCGGCCGGAGCGTCCAGCCCGACGCCCGCGGGGGGGACGCCGGCGGCGGAGCCGGGCGATGACCCCCAGCGGGGAGGCTTGATGATGCGGGAAGAATTCGACCAGATCATCGACCGGCGGGGGACCGCCTCCTTGAAGTGGGAGGGGATGGCCGGCCGGTTCGGGGTGTCCGACGCCCTGCCGCTCTGGGTGGCGGACATGGACTTCCGCACCGCGCCGGCCGTGGTCGACGCCTTGGTGCGCCGGGCCCGCCACGGGATATTCGGCTACACCATCCGGACCGCCGACTACGTGGACGCCATCCGTCATTGGCTTCGCACGCGGCATGGGTGGGACGTCGAGCCGGAGTGGCTCGTCTTCAGCCCCGGCGTGGTCACGGGGTTGGCGGCGACCATCGAGGCGTGGACCGAGCCGGGCGACGGGATCGTGATCCAGCCGCCTGTCTACCATCCGTTCCGGCGCCTCATCGCGGCCCACGGCCGCCGGGTGGTGGAGAATCCCCTCCGTCTCGAGGGCGGGCGGTACCGCATGGACCTCGACGACCTCCAAGACAAACTCCGGACGGCGCGGGTCCTGTTGCTGGCGCATCCGCACAACCCGGTCGGTCGCGTCTGGACGGCGGAGGAACTCGAGGCCGTGGGGGCGTTGGCGGAACAGCAGGGCGTGTTCGTCGTCGCGGACGAGGTGCACGCCGACCTCGTGTATCCCGGGGTGGAACACGTGCCGTTCGCGCGCCAGAACGCCGCCCGCGCGGCGGCGACGGCCACGTTCATGGCCCCCAGCAAGACGTTCAACCTGGCCGGGCTCAACACCTCGTTCGGGGTGATCCCGGACCCGACCCGCCGGCGGGCGTACCAGGCCGTGCTGGAGCGGTATCATCTGGACCGCCCGAATCCTTTCGGTGTGGCGGCGCTGGAGGCGGCCTACCGGCACGGCGGGGCCTGGCTCGACGCGCTCCGGGACTATCTCGCGGACAACCTGGCCTTCGTCCGGCAATATCTGACCGAGCATCTGCCGGCGGTCCGGATCATCCCGCCGGAAGGGACGTACCTGCTCTGGCTGGACTGCCGGGATCTCGGTCTGGACGCCGAGGAACTGGATCGCGTACTCTTGCGGGAGGCGCGGGTCGCCCTGGACCCCGGCCACCTGTTCGGCGAGGAGGGCCGCGGTTTTCAGCGCATGAACATTGCCTGTCCGCGGGCGATGCTCGGCGAGGCCCTGGCGCGCATGGCCCGGGTGCTGGGGGAGTCGGGGGTGCGCCGGCCGTAGGGAGGGAGGGCCGTGGCGCAGGAGCGCGTGGTTGCCGAGAACCGGAGGGCCCGGCACGACTACTTCGTGGACGAGGTGGTGGAGGCCGGCATCGCGCTGACCGGGACGGAGGTGAAGTCCCTCCGCCTGGGACGGGCCAACATCCGCGACAGTCACGCCATCATCCAACACGGCGAGTGCTTTCTCCTAAACGCCCACATCGCTCCGTACGAACAGGGCAATCGGTGGAACCACGATCCCTACCGGACCCGCAAGCTTCTGCTGCATCGGCGGGAGATCGACGAGCTGGCCGGGAAGGTCAAGCAGCGGGGCTATACATTGGTGCCGCTTCGGATATACTTTAATGCGCGGGGCCGGGCCAAGGTCGAACTGGCCCTGGTTCGGGGCAAACGCCAGTACGACAAGCGCGAGAGTGTGGCGGCGCGCGAGGCGCAACGGCGTATCGAACGGGTCATGAAGAGCCGGCGTTGACGGTTCTTTCGGGGGCGAACTAGATTCGACGGGGACGTCGGGGCGATGAGTGGCGAGCCGAGGTCCGCTCCTCGTAAATCAGCGGGCGCTTTAAGTGCCAACGAGAACACTGAACTCGCCTTAGCTGCTTAAGTCAGCTAACGTCTGACGGTGGCCGCGCCTCCCGGGCCCCGTCAGCGTAAACCCAGGAGGCTACCGGTCCGGAGCGCCTCGGCCGGATGCGGGAAGCATGAGGCTGGTCGGCGCACCTCCCGCCTTGCCGGAGGGGCGTCGACGAGATCGAAGGCAGGGCTACGCTCGTAGGGACTCATCGTGACGCGTCTTCGGACGGGACGGGCAGCACGTCCCCGCCTCCACCAAATCCATTGACGAGCCCTCCCAGAGAGGGCCCTTTTTTTGAAGTCGAGCGGAGGGAGCATGGAGCGAGCCGACGGCCGCCTGCCGCGGGAACTCAGGCCGGTGACGTTCGAGGTGGATGTCAACGCCCACGCGGAGGGTTCGTGCCTGATGCGGATCGGGCGGACGGCCGTCCTGGCGACGGCCAGCCTGGAGGACAAGGTTCCGCCGTTCCTGCGCGGCAAGGGGCAGGGGTGGGTGCACGCCGAGTACGGCATGCTCCCCAGGGCGACGCGGGAGCGCACGCCGCGCGAGGTCACCCGCGGGCGGCCGCAGGGACGGACGCAGGAGATCCAACGGCTTATCGCGCGGGCCCTGAGGGCGGTGACCCGCTTGGAGGTGTTGGGCGAGCGCGGCGTGGTGGTCGACGTGGACGTGTTGCAGGCCGACGGCGGGACGCGGACGGCGGGCATTTGTGCGGGTTTTTTGGCCCTGATGGGGGCGATGCGCCGGCTCGAGCCGACGGCACCGCCGTTCGTCGACTGGCTGGGGGCCGTGAGCGTCGGGCTGGTGGGCGGCGAGGTCTGGCTGGACCTGTGCTACGACGAGGACAGCACGGTGGACGTCGACTTCAACTGCGCCATGACGGCGGACCATCGGCTGGTCGAGGTGCAGGGATCCGCGGAGCGTGGGCTGTTCGACCGGGCTGCCCTGGACCTGATGTTGGACGTCGCCGCGTCGGGGATCGACGAGCTGGTGGGCCGGATGCGGGCGGCGTTTCCGGAGGGGGAGAAGTATGTCCAGCGCGACCTGGGTGCTCGCGAGCCATAATCCCGGCAAGGCCGAGGAGTTTCGCCGCCTGCTCGCGCCGGCCGGCATCCGATTGGCGTTGCCCTACGTCGGAGGTGCGGGGGTGGTGCCGGAGACCGGAACCACGTACCTGGAGAATGCGCGGATCAAGAGCCTCGCGGTGGCCCGGGCGACGGGCCTGCCCGCCCTGGGGGACGATTCCGGCATCGAGGTCGATGCGCTCGACGGAAGGCCGGGCCTGCACTCGGCAGACTACGTGAGCCAGGACCCCTGGACGAACGTCCGCACCGTCTTGGCCGAACTCATGGCGGTGCCCTGGCCGCGGCGTACTGCCCGCATGCGGGCGGTGCTGGTACTGGCGTCCCCGGACGGGACCATGCTGGCGGCGGAGGGCGTGGTGGAGGGTCGGATCGGGTTCGTGCCCCGAGGGCGGTTCGGCTTCGGCTACGACCCCATCTTCGTGCTGCCCGACGGTCGCACGCTGGCCGAGCTCCTGCCGGAGGAGAAAGACGCCGTGGGCCACCGGGGACGGGCGGCGCGGGCCTTGCTGGAGCAGTGGGCCGCGGTCGGCCCGTTCCGTCCGGACGCGGATCCGGCGCGGAGAGGTTGACGCGCGGTGGGGACCGGTGGTAAGATGAAGGCGCTATCAGGAGGCCGGGGCGTGGCGCAGCTTGGTAGCGCACTTGCTTTGGGAGCAAGGGGTCGGGGGTTCGAATCCCTCCGCCCCGACCATGAGGAACCCGGTTCCGGGTACGTCCCCGTAGCTCAGCGGGATAGAGCGCGGGACTTCTAATCCCGGTGTCGCAGGTTCGAATCCTGCCGGGGACGCCAAAAAGTTTACGGTGGATGTAGCTCAGTTGGTTAGAGCACCAGGTTGTGGCCCTGGGGGTCGGGGGTTCAAGTCCCCTCATTCACCCCAATTTTACTCCCCGCCAGTGGTCTGGCGGGGCGTTTTTCAAGCGCGCCCGTAGCTCAGGGGACAGAGTGACGGACTTCGAATCCGGAGGTCGTAGGTTCAAATCCTACCGGGCGCGCCAGGCGAGGGTGATGGAACGGCAGACATGCGAGACTTAGGATCTCGTGCCGCAAGGCGTAAGGGTTCGAGTCCCTTCCCTCGCACCAGATGTCAGGCGGCCCGGTTCACCGGGCCGTGTTTCGATCCGGGTTACGCCCAGGCAACGGGAACGACGTGCTGACGCGCCGCCCCCGCAAGGGCGGCGCGGCCGTCCGGGAAAGGGCCTGTCTGTGATATAATACCCTGGCATTTCGGGCTCCGGCCGGGACGGGTGTCCCGCGACGCGAGCGGCGGGCAAGGGGAGGGTCAGCGGGTTCATGCAGGTCGAGGTGGAGCGGCTCCCGGGATCGCGGGCGCGGTTGGTGGTGACGCTGCCGGCGGAGGACGTGACGCGCGCGATGGACGAGGCGTTTAAGACATTGGTGCGCCGTTACGAAGTCCCCGGGTTCCGGCGGGGCAAGGCGCCGCGCCACGTGTTCGAGCGATACGTGGGGCGTTCCGTGCTGCTGCGCGAGGCCGCGGAGCGCTTGGTGGACCAGAGTTACCCCGAGGCCGTCCGCGAGGCCGGGGTCGAACCGGTGGAGGGCCCGTCGATTCAGTTCCGTCAAGTGGGCGACGGGCAGGCCTTGGTCTACACGGCCGAGATGGCCGTTAAGCCGGTCATTGACCTGGGCGACTATCGGGATTTGCTCCACGAGCCGCTCGAGGTCGGCGAGGTGACGGACGAGTTGGTCGAGGCCGAGCTCAAGGCGGCGGCGGAGGAGGAAGCCCAGTGGGTTCCGGCCACCGAGGAGGATCCGGTCGAGGTGGGCAGCCGCGTGGTGCTCGATCTGACCGGGCGCCGGGAGGGCGAGGAGGAGCCGTTCGCCGAGACATCCGACTACGCCGTGGAGGTCGGCCGCGGGACGCTGCTCGAGGGGCTGGAGGCGCAGCTCATAGGGCTGAAGCTGAACCAGCACGTCACCCTCTCCGTGACCTACCCCGAGGATTATCCCGATCCGAGCGTGGCCGGCAAGCCGGCCGTGTTCGATGTCACCGTGAAGGAACACAAACGCCGGGAGGTCCCCCCGGTCGACGACGAGTTGGCTCGGGCCAAGGGTCTGGCTGATCTGAAGGAATTGCGCGAACAAATGGCGAACCGGGTGCGCGAGCGCCTGGAGCGTGAGGCGCGGGAGCGGCGGTTGGCCAACGTGCTGCGGCGGCTCAAGGAGCGCGTGGCGTTCGAGGTGCCGGCGCCCTTGGTCAACCGGGTCGTCCAGCGGCAGCTCGACGACCTGCAGCACACCCTGTCGCACCTCGGCGTCACCATGGACCAGTACTTGGCGACCCGAGGGAAGACGCTGGCCGCCGTGGCGGAGGAGATGCGTCCGGGTGCGGTGGAGCGCGTAAAGGATCAGCTGCTGCTGGAGGCGCTGGCCAAGGCCGAGGCGCTGGAAGTGACGGACGAAGAAGTCGTCGAGGCGCTCCGACCGGTTGCCGAGGCCATCCGCCGGCCGCTCGACCAGGTGGTCGGTAACCTCAAGGTGAGCGGGGAGTTCGAAGCCCTTCGAGGAAACCTCCTGGTGGACAAGGCCGCCAATTTTGTAAGGGAGCCGCAAACGGCATAATGTAAGGAGAGGGCGGCAGGAGGAGGAAACGATGAGCTACCTAGTGCCGATGGTCGTGGAGCAGACAAACCGCGGGGAGCGGTCCTACGACATTTACTCGCGGTTGCTCAAGGAGCGCATCATTTTTATCGGTAGCCCCATCGACGACGACGTGGCCAACCTCGTCGTCGCGCAGCTCCTGTTCCTCGAGAGCGAGGACCCCGACCGCGACATCCAAATCTATGTGAATTCGCCGGGCGGGTCGGTCTCGGCCGGCATGGGGATCTACGACACGATGCAGTACATCAAACCGGATGTGTCCACCCTGTGCGTGGGATCCGCGGCCAGCATGGGGGCGGTGCTCCTGGCCGGCGGCGCGCCGGGCAAGCGGTTCGCATTGCCGCATGCGCGGATCATGATCCACGAGGTCGGAGTGCAGAACCTGGGCGGTCGGGCCACCGACCTGGACATCTACATCCGGGAGATGCTGCGCACCCGGGAGATGGTGGTCAACGTCCTGGCGCACCACACCGGGCACAGCCCCGAGAAGATTATGAAAGACACCGAACGGGACTACTGGATGAGCGCCGAGGAGGCGAAGGCGTACGGCCTGATCGACGGGATCACCACACCCCGGGGGAAGGCGGCTCAGTCCTGACCGGGCGGGTTTAGGGCGCTTAGCAGGCGACGGGCGGCTACAAGGGGGGTTGGGAGATGTTCAAGTTCACCGACGAGAAGGGCCAGCTGAAATGCTCGTTCTGCGGCAAGTACCAGGACCAGGTCAAGCGGCTCATCGCCGGTCCCGGGGGCGTCTACATCTGCGACGAGTGCGTCGAACTGTGCTCGGAGATCATTGAGGAGGAACTCAACGACGACGTCGAGTTCGACCTCAAGGACATCCCGAAGCCGCAGGAGATCAAGGCGATCCTCGACCAGTACGTGGTCGGGCAGGAGCGTGCCAAGAAGACGCTCTCGGTCGCCGTCTACAACCACTACAAGCGGATCAACATGGGCAGCAAGGTGGACGACGTCGAGCTCCAGAAGTCGAACATCCTGATGCTGGGGCCGACCGGTTCCGGTAAGACCCTGCTGGCCCAGACGCTCGCCCGGATCTTGAACGTTCCCTTCGCCATTGCGGACGCCACCTCCCTGACGGAAGCCGGCTACGTCGGTGAAGACGTCGAGAACATCCTGCTCAAGCTGATCCAAGCCGCCGACTACGACGTGGAGAAGGCCGAGAAGGGTATCGTCTACATCGACGAGGTCGACAAGATCGCCCGGAAGTCCGAGAACCCGTCGATCACCCGGGATGTCTCCGGCGAAGGCGTGCAGCAGGCGCTGCTGAAGATCCTGGAGGGCACGGTGGCAAGCGTCCCGCCCCAGGGCGGCCGTAAGCACCCTCACCAGGAGTTCATCCAGATCGATACCACAAACATCCTGTTCATCTGCGGCGGGGCGTTCGACGGAATCGAGAAGATCATTAAGCGGCGCATTGGCAAGAAGGGGCTCGGATTCGGCGCCGAGTTGCAGCCCAAGCAGGACAAGAACATCGGGGAGATCCTGGCCCAGATCATGCCGGAGGACCTGCTCAAGTTCGGGCTCATTCCGGAATTTGTGGGCCGCCTGCCCATCACGGTGACGCTGGACGCGCTGGACGAGGCTGCGTTGGTGCGGATCCTCACCGAGCCGCGCAACGCGCTCATCAAGCAGTACCAGAAGCTGCTGGCGCTCGACGGCATCGACCTGGAGTTCAAGGAGGACGCGATCCAGGCCCTGGCGGCGGAGGCCATGCGGCGCAACACGGGGGCGCGCGCGCTCCGGGCCATCATCGAAGACATCATGCTCGACGTGATGTACGAGATGCCGAGCCGGCAGGACGTCTCCAAGTGCATCGTGACCCGGGAGGTCGTCGAGCGGCGCGAGGCCCCGTTGATGGTCACCGCCGAGCGCGGCAAGCGCCAGCCCGGCAAAAAACAGAAGGAAGAGACGGCTTAGCCCGCTGGCTGGGACCGGCCCGCTCCTCCGGTGAGCGGGCCGTCGTCGTGTCCGACGCCCCGCGCCCTTGCGCGGCGGAGGCCGCCGTCGTACGATCCCCTCTGCCATGAACGCCAACCGTCCGATTCCGGAGGGCTCTCCGCTGCCGGCGGCGCCGCGCGGCCGGCGGCAGACCGCCGTGGTGGATCGTCCCGCCCCGGACGGCACGGTCCCGGGTTGCCCCGTGTTCGGGACGTGCGGCGGCTGCCTGACGCAGGATGTGGCCTATGCCACGCAGTGGGCGTGGAAGACGGAGCGCGTGCGCCG
This sequence comes from Actinomycetes bacterium, assembly GCA_023565505.1. Classification (GTDB taxonomy): domain Bacteria; phylum Bacillota; class Sulfobacillia; order Sulfobacillales; family JAIMBI01; genus JAIMBI01. The sequence goes on from JAIMBI010000001.1 coordinate 239,006, forward strand.
GGAGATCGGCCGCGTCGGCGTGCCGCCCGACCGGGTCCGACCCGGCTGGCCGGCGCCGCGACCCTACGGGTACCGCAACAAGATGGAGTTCACGTTCAGCCCGGAGGGCTTGCCGGGGCTGCATCGGCGCGGCGGGTTCGGTGGCGTGGTCCCGCTCGCGGCGTGCCCCATCGCCCTGCCCGCCATCAGCCGTGCGTTGGCCGCCGTCCACGGCTGGGCGGCGTCTGAGCGCCTGCCGGGCTACGACAAGCGCACGGCGACCGGTTTCCTGCGCCACCTGATGATCCGGGCGTCGGAGGCGACGGGGGAGTGGATGGTCCTGCTCACCACCACCGCACCCGAGCGGGTGGAGGGGGGCACGGCGCGCTGGAGCGCCGCGGTGGAGCGTTTGGGGGATCGGCTGGCGTCGGAGGCGGGGTTCGCCTCGCTCGCCTGGACCGTCGACGAATCGGTGGGCGACGCGCTGCACGGGTTGGAGCAGGCCCGCGTCCTGCGGGGCCGCCCGGCCATTGAAGAGCGGCTCGCGGGCTTCCGCTACCGGATCGAGTTCCCGACCTTCTTCCAGACGAACACCGCCCAGGCCGAGCGTCTAGTGGAGCGCGTCCTGGCCCTGGCCGCCCCCCGACCCGGCGAGCGGGTGCTGGACCTGTTTGCCGGCGCCGGCACGTTCACACTGCCGTTGGCGCGGGCCGTCGGTCCGGCGGGCGAGGTGGTGGGGGTGGATTACGTCGAACCGGCCGTCCGTGCGGGATGGGCCAACGCCGTGGCGAACGGGTTGACCAACACCCGGTGGCTGGCGGGCACCGTCCGGGCGGTGCTGGCGCGGATCGCCGGCGGTGACCGGTGGCCGGCGACGCTGGGCGGCACGCCGTCCACACCGTGGCGCCCGGACTTGGTGGTGCTGGACCCGCCCCGCGCCGGCGCGGGCCGCAAGGTCATGAGCCGCGTGGCCGCCTTGGCCCCGCGGCGCGTCGTGTACGTATCCTGCAATCCGGCCGCGCTCGCGGCGGATCTGACCTTCCTCGCCGTGTTCGGCTACCGGCTGGTCGCGGCCGAGCCGGTCGACCTGTTTCCTCAGACGCCGCACGTGGAGACGGTGGCCCTGCTTGAACCGCCGCGCCCTTAGGGCGGCCGCGTGGGTTGTCGCGGAAGTCGCCGATGTGGTGCAATGACGACGATCGGCGGGTACGCCGAGACCGTGCAGGGAGGGATCGCGGGGTGTATGAGATCGCCATCGTCGGCGGCGGCCCGGCCGGGGCCAGTGCGGCCATCTTCACCGCCAAGGCGGGCGTCCGGACCTTGTTGGTCGATAATGGCCGAAGCGTGACGCGGCGGGCTTGGATCAAGAATCATTACGGTCTCCCGGAGATCACCGGCCCGGAGTTGGTCGATCGCGGCAAGCAGCAGGCGGCGGCGCTCGGCGCCGACGTGGTCACGGCCGACGTCCGGGACATCCGGCGGGACGGCGAGGGATTCGTGTTGGAGACGGACGCCGGGACGTTCACCGCCCGGCGCGTAATCCTGGCGACCGGCCCGTCCACCGACTTGGCCGAGCGCATCGGCGTGCACCTCGTGCCCGGCCGCGAGCCGCGGATCCGAATGGTGGCGGCGGTGGACCCCGACGGCCGGACCAACATCGAGGGCATCTGGGCCTGCGGCACGGTGGCCGGGGTCAGCGTCCACACCATCGTGACGTCGGGCGACGGCGCCCGGGTGGCGATCAATGTGCTGAGCGAGATGAACGGCGCGCGTTACGTGGACCACGACGTCCTGCCGCGGGACGCGGCGACGTAGGCCCAAAGGATGGGGGCGGCCGGGACGAACCGGCCCCCGCATCCCGCGCCCAACGCCCGGGAGCCCAGGGCCTTTGGTCGCAGCGTCGATCCGTCGCCCGACGGACGCCGTCCGGCGCGTCGGACCCTGTTGCGTGCCGGCGGAGGTCTCTACGCTGGGAGCGGAGCGGATGGCTCCGGGAAAGGCGTGGATACCGATGCGCAACGGGACGAACGTGGGCGGATGGGACCGGGTCCTGCGCGGGATCGTCGGGGCCGGCGCCCTGGCGCTGGGGATCTGGGGCAAGACCCCCATCGGCGACGTGTGGGACTTGGTCGGCGTCATCCTGCTCGCCACGAGCGTCAGCGGATACTGTCTCGTCTACCGGGTGTTGGGGATCTCGACGCGGCCGGAGACCCACCGGGCGCCCTCACGGGTCGTACACTCCTGAGGCCGTCGCTAAGACCCGCGGCGGCGTGGCAGTCCCGCGTAACGCTGGCGGGGAGGTGACGACGGCGTGCTCTGGCCGTTCGAGGACCGTCACGACGCCGGACGCCGGTTGGCCGAGCGCCTCGCGGCCGCCTGGCGCGGACCGCGCCCCTTGGTGTGGGGGGTGGCCCGGGGCGGCGTGGTGGTGGCTCAGCCGGTGGCCGAGCGCTTGGCGGGCGACCTGGATGTCGTGGTGGTCAGGAAGATCGCGGCGCCCCACGCGCCGGAATACGCCCTGGGGGCGGTGACGGCCTACGGAGAGCCGCTGTGGACGGATGTCGCGGCGGATCTCGCTCCGGCGGCCCTCCGGGCCGAATGGGCCCGGGCCGCCCAGGAGGCGGCGCGCCGGCGGGAGGAGCGGTACCGGTCGGCGGGTCGGGCGGACCCCGCCGGGCGCTCGGTCGTTGTGGTCGACGACGGGGCGGCCACCGGGGCCAGCGTGCGGGCCGCCGTTCGGGCGGCCCGGGCGGCCGGTGCGGCCACCGTGGTCGTCGCCCTGCCCGTGGCCACTCCGGCCGCAGCGGACATGCTGGCGGGGGAGGCCGACGAGGTCGTGGTGCTGCTGGCGGACCCCGACCTCCGCGCCGTGAGTCAGTATTATCGCGACTTCGGCGAGGTCGGCGACGACACGGTGCTGGCGCTTTTGGAGCGGTCCGGGAGATCCGGCGGGATGACGCGGGACGGATCCGGCCCTTGAGTCGGTCGGGGTCGGTGGCATCGGTTCGTGCGCGAATGCTCCGCCGTGCCAGCGGGATGCCGTCCCACACGTTCCCGGCCAGCACTCCGACCACGCGCCCGTCCTGCACGTAGTACACACGCCTTGACGGTAGGGCTCCACCCAATCGGCCACGGTGGCCAGACGCGTCCACGTGGCCGACCGCCTCGAAGCCGTGCGCGAAGCGGTCGGAGTAGAAGAGGGGGAGCGACTCGAAGGGCGCGGCGCCACCGGCCATGGTCTCGCCGGCTGCGGTGCCGCCTGCCACGGCGTTCTCTTTGTGTTCGACGCGCACGGTGATCCGGTGTTCGGGAACGGGGAAGCGAGCCACGTCGCCGGCCGCCCAGACGGCCCGGTCCGCCGTGCGGCCGCAGCCGTTGACCACGGCCCCCCGTCAGGAGCCCCGCCGCCTCGGCCAGGGTCGTCTCGGGCGTGATGCCCAGGCCCGCCACCACCAGGTCCGCCGGGAACCGACGGCCGGCGCCGGTAGTGGCCTGATAGCCCCGCTCCGGGTCGCCTGCGAGCGCCACCAGGGTGTCTTGGGTGAAGACGGTCACGCTGCCGTTCGATACTCGTCGGCCGGTCGGCGCGCGAGGTCCTCGGGCAGGATGCGCGCCAGGAGGCCGGCCTCGGGGACGACCAGGGTCACCGCGTGACCATGGAGGTGAAGCGCCGCCGCGAGGTCGGCTCCGATGAACCTGCCCCCCAGCACCAGCACCCGGCGGGATCCGGTTCCGGCCGCCTGCTCCAGGCAGAGGTAGTCGTCCAGCGTTCGGAAGAGAGGACCCCCGGGGGTCGCCGGGCAAGCAGCGCGGCACCCCGCCCGTGGCCGGCAGGAGGCGGTCGTACCGGAAACGGCGGCCGAATTGGTCTTCGACGATTTTGGCGGCCCGGTCCAGGCGCACCACGCGGGTGCCCAGGTACTCGTCTACGCCCAGGGCTTCGGGGTCCCGGTAGCGCCCTACCGCTTCCAGACGTTCGCCTTTCCAGAGTCCCTTCGACAGCGGGGCGCGGGCGTACGGAGGGAATCGTTCGGCGGAGATGAGGGCGATCCGGTGATCCCGGTCATGCCGGCGGATGGCTTCCTCGTCCGCGGCCGCTGTCCTGCCCCCGCCGACGACGACGTCGCGGGAGGACTTCATGGCGGGCAGGCCTCCCTTCGCCGGCGGCTCGCCGTCCACGCCGGCGAAGGCGTTATGCAGAATGTGGCAACGCCGCGAATTGCGGCACGTCTTCGGGCGGTCAGACGTGCGGGCGGCGAACGGCGTAAAACCAGTAGGACGCGACGACGGCGGCCAGAGCCCAGGCGCCGACCGCGCCCAACGTGACCCAGGCGAGCCACCGGTCCGGAAGGACGACGGCGGCGGCGACCAAGCCCAGGCCGGCGGCCACCCCGAGGCTCCCGGCGAACCGGTGCGTGGCACGCCAAACGGCGGGATCGGACAGGGTCCAGGGAGTGCGGACCCCCATCCACCAGTTGGGCTCAACGCGGGGGAGGAGGTTGGCCAACAACAGCCACAGCAGGCCGACGAACAGCCCCAACCACCCGGGTCCCGCGATGCCGAAGCCGAGGTTCCGGGCCAGCACCCAAAGGCTGATGGCCAGGAGGAAGGCCTGGAGGAGACCCCCGACGAACCGATACGTGGACCAGAAGTGGGCATAGGCCTCCCGGCGCGGGTCGATGCGCCAGAGGACGTGCCAGAGGGCCAGGAGCGCCGTCATCATGCCGGGCAGGATGAAGGCGCCCGCCAGGCGCGGGAGGAAGCCGTCGGGATGCCCGGCCGCGTCGAAGTGCACGGCCATGGTCGGCGGCAGGTGGTCGAGGGCCGCGGTGGCGGCGATCAGGGCCACGGCGGGACAGAGATAGGCCCACCACGGAAGGGGTGATGTTCTCATGGGCGGGGTCGCTCCTCTCCGAACCGCTCCAGGAGCCATGCGAGCCATTCCTGCAGCACGGTGGTGTTCAGGCGGTAGACGACGTGGGTGCCGCGTCGCTCGTCCCGGATGAGGCCCGCGTCCCGCAGGACGGCCAGGTGCCGGCTGATCGTCGGCTGCGACGCGGAGAAGTGTCGTCCGATCTCCCCGGCCGACAGCTCGCCCCGGCGGAGGAGCTCAAGGATCCGGCGTCGCGTCGGATCGGCCATGGCTCGAAAGACGCGGTTGTCCATGGCTCCAGTATATGCATTTATAGCCATATATCAATACTTTTGCGGCCGGACGGGATCGCCGGTATGGCGTCGAGTCCGTCGTGGTGTAGGATGGGGGCGATCACCGGCCCCGGGACGGGTCCGGGGGCGGCGCGGAGGAGGCGGCATGGGTGGCACGGGTCCTGCTGGTGGATGACGACGAGGACGTGCAAGTGGTCCTCGGGGCGTACCTCAAGCGCGACGGCCACCATGTGCTGCGGGCCCGGACGGCTCGGGAGGCGCTCGACGCTCTCGCGGCCCAGGCGCCGGACCTCGTGGTGTTGGACCTGACGCTGCCGGACCTCGACGGGCTTGAGGTCCTGCGGCGGATCCGGGGCTCGGCCGCGCCGGAGGTCCCGGTGCTCGTGCTGACGGCGCGCAGCGAGGAGAGTGAGCGGGTGCTGGGTCTGGGTCTCGGCGCGGACGACTACGTGGTCAAGCCGTTCTCACCGCGCGAGGTGGCGCTTCGGGTCGGGGCTCTGCTGCGTCGGCTTCGGAACGGGACCGCGGCGGTGCCGGTGCTGCGGTGGGGCGTCGTGGAGCTGGTGCCGGCGGAACACCGGGTGCGCGTCCGCGGGCAGGAGGTGGGGTTGACGCCCCGGGAGTTCGCCCTCCTGGAACTGTTCCTGCGCCACCCGCACCGCGTCCTGACCCGGAGCGCGGTGCTGGAGGCCGTCTGGCCCGACGGCTACGTCACCGACCACGTGGTCGACGTCCACCTGGGCGGTCTGCGCCGCAAGCTGGGCGACGCGTTGCGGATCGAGGCGGTGCGCGGGGTGGGGTTCCGCCTCGGTCCCCCGGTGGACCCGTGAGGTCGCCCCTCGCCCGCCTCGGACCCCGCCTGTTCGCCAGCTACCTGGTGGCCAGCGCGGCGGCCACCGCCTCCGGACTGGTCGCCGTCTGGCTGGCTCCCACGGTGGTGAGCCGCGCTGCCGTCGCGACCGTCCTCGCCCCGCCGGAGGCGGCCACGGAGGCCCAGCGAGCCCGCGCACTGGCCGACCTGCTCACGCAGGCCGTGCTCGGACACGTCGCCCTGTCCCTCGCGGTGGCCGTCGTAATGGCGGTGCTCCTGACGGCCTACGTCAGCCGCCAGCTGGGTGCCGTGCTCGGTGGGCTGGCGGAGGCGGCGCGCATGATGGCCCAAGGCCGGTACGACACCCATGTCGAGACTGTCGGCGTGGCCGAACTGGACGCCGTCGCGCGGGAGGTCAACCGCCTCGCCGTGTCCCTGGAGGAAGCGCGGGCGGCCCGTGATCTCGCGATCGCCAGCCTGAGTCACGAACTCAGGACCCCGTTGACGGCGCTCCGGGCATACTGCGAGGGCGCCCGCGAGGGCGTTGTGCCGCTGTCCGGCGAGATCCTGGACCGGATGGGACAGAGTATCCGCCGGCTCGAGCGGATGGCCGAGGACCTGGATGCGCTCCGGCGCGCCGAGGGGGCCGCACCTCCCCTCCAACCGGTGCGGGTAGAGGTCCACGCCGCCGTGGCGGAGGCGCTGGCCGTCCACCGCCCCGCCTTCGAGCGCGCCGGCGTCGGGCTGATTGCCCCGGCTTCGGACGGGGATCGGCCGGTCGTGCGGGCCGATCCCGTCCGCCTCGCCCAGGTGCTGGACAACCTGCTTCAGAACAGCCTCCAGCACACGCCCCCGGGCCGGACGGTCCGGCTGGACGTCCGCGGGGAGCCGGGCTACGTGGTGATCGCGGTGCGGGACGAAGGCCAGGGGATTCTGCCCGAGGACCTGCCCCACGTGACGGAGCCGTTCTACCGCGGCAAGGCGTCCGGGGGGCGGTCGCCCCGCCCGGGGATGGGCCTGGGATTGACGATTGCGCGGCGCTGGGCGGAGGCGATGGGGGGCCGCCTGGTCCTCGCGAGCGGCGGTCCGGGGCACGGTACGACGGCCGAACTGTGGCTGAGGGCGGAACCGGAGGCCTTGAGCGATTCTTGAACCGGGATTGAACGAACCTGGAACCGCCCTTGCCGGTGGCGCGAAACCCGCGGATTACGCTGTTCCCGGAAGGAGTGAGGACCTCATGATGTGGGGTTACTGGGGCGGCGGGCCCGGCCCGTGGGCGTGGGTCTGGCCGCTCGGCATGCTGGTCTTCTGGGCGCTCATCGTCGTGGGCTTCGCCTGGCTCCTCCGCGGGCTCTGGTCGCCGCGCCGGTGGACGCCACCCGACGACGCGCTCAGCATCCTCGACCGGCGCTACGCGGCCGGGGAAATCACGCGCGAGGAGTACTTGGCTATGCGCCAGGACCTGACCCGCCGGACCCCTTGAGGGCTCCTAGGGCATGACGTAGCCCCCGTTGACCGAGAACACCTGGCCTGTCACCCACCCAGTGCGGTCCGAGGCCAGGAGCGCGACCAGCGGGGGGACGTCGTCGACCCGACCGAGGCGGCCCAAGGGGTACAGGCGCAGGACGCGTTCGAGCTGGGACGGGGGGACGTGGCTCTCCCCGTCCTTCTCCACGACGCCGAGGGAGACGACGTTGGCGCGGACGCCGTAACGGCCGAACTCCCGGGCGATGGACTTGGCGAAGGCCATCGCCGCGGCGCGGGACGCCGCCGTGGCGGCCAGGCGCGATTCGCCGGTGCGCCCGGCGTCGCCCGCCATCATGATGATGGACCCGCGGCGCCGCTCGACCATCTTCGGCAACACCGCGTGGGTCAGCGCCATGCCGGCGAAGAGGGTGACCTCGAACGCGTCGCGCCACTCCTCGGGCGTCGACTCCAGGAACGGCTTGATCAGCACGGCCGCCGCGTTGTTGACGAGCACGTCGACCGGCCCCAGGGCGTCTTCCACGGCCCGGACCAGTTCGGCGGCGAATCCGGGCCGGCGGAGGTCACCCCCGAACGTCGCCGCCCGGCCGCCCTGGGCGACGATGGTGGCCCGGGCGGCTTCGGCGCCGGCGGATGACGTGTGGTAATGGATCGCCACGCGGGCTCCTTCCCGGCCCAGGGTCTCGGCGATGGCGCGCCCGATGCCCTGTCCGGCTCCCGTCACCAAGGCCACGCGGTCCTGGAGTCCCAAGTCCATGGTCGTCTCCTCCTTCGGTGGGCGTTCGGGGGCAGCCCTCGCCCGTCCCTATGAGGGACGGGGGATCGGCGTGTCGTCGCGGGCGGGGACAAGGTAGGGCGACAGGCGCTCCACCAGGACGTCGGGCAGCGGCGTCGGTCGGCCCGTGGCGGGATCCACCGCCACGATCACGAGCCGGGTGCGCATCGCCTGAACGGCGGACGGCGCGACGAAGACGTCGATCCCGAGCGTGTACGAGGTGCGCCCAATCCGCACGACCTGGACCGTCATCTCGAGGCGGTCGCCGAACCGCACGGGGGCGGTGTAGTCGACCTCCAGGTGAGCCCGGGGCAGGCGGACGGTCCGGAACACCGGATGATCCGGGGGAATGCCGATGGCGTCCATGAAGTAGAACTCAGCCCGCTCCAAGAACCGCACCTGCGCCGCGAAGTGACCGATGCCGGAGGCGTCGGTGTCGCCGAACATCACGTAGTCCTGACAACGAAAGACCATGGCCTGCTCCCTTCCCCCGGCGGCATCCGCCGGCCCGATCGCTTCCAGAAAACCACAGGCCACGGGCGCTTGCCAAGACGGCGCGCCCGCGAGGAAATATCTCCCATGACTGGCCGTCCGTACCACGGACCACACTAGCGTCGACGGCCCAGCAATTGCCGCCATGGCCCGCCGGGCGTGAGACACACTACGGACACGTCGCCGCGGCCTCGCATGCATCCGTCCGACGGCAGGAGGACGCTCCGACCACCCTGGGCCGGTCGGCTCGGCACACGCCGGGCGCACCGGTTCCGCGGGGCGCCCGGCGTCGGCGTCGGCCGGGCCGGCAAGGAGGAGTCGCCATGAGTCTCAACGTGTTGGTGGCGTTGGTGCAGCTGTTCTTCGCGGTCGTCGTGGGCGCGTACTTCTGGACCCAGCTCAAGCATCAGCAAGGCAACCGGATCGTCATCGACCGGGAGTCGCGCAAGGAATTGGAGAAGCTTCGACAGCTGCGCGCCATCTCGTTGACCGAACCCTTGACCGAGCGCACCCGCCCGGCGTCGCTGACGGAAGTGGTGGGCCAGGAGGACGGCATCCGGGCCCTCAAGGCCGCGCTATGCGGTCCGAATCCCCAGCACGTGCTCATCTACGGACCGCCCGGGGTGGGCAAGACGGCCGCCGCCCGTCTGGTGCTGGCCGAAGCCCAGAAAAATCCCCTCTCGCCGTTCAAGGCGCACGCCAAGTTCGTGGAGCTGGACGCGACGACGGCGCGGTTCGACGAGAGAGGCATCGCGGATCCCCTGATCGGCAGCGTCCACGACCCGATCTACCAGGGTGCCGGCCCCATGGGCGTGGCAGGGATTCCCCAGCCCAAACCCGGGGCCGTCACCCGGGCCCACGGCGGCATCTTGTTCATCGACGAGATCGGGGAGCTGCATCCCATCCAGATGAACAAGCTGCTCAAAGTGCTCGAGGACCGCAAGGTCTTCTTCGAGTCGGCGTACTACAACCGGGAGGACGGCAACATCCCTCTGCACATCCAGGACATCTTCGAGAATGGCCTGCCGGCGGACTTCCGGCTGGTCGGGGCGACGACCCGGTTGCCCCAGGAGATCCCGCCCGCGATCCGCTCGCGTTGCGTGGAGGTGTTCTTCCGGGCCCTGCTGCCGGAGGAGATCGGCGTCATCGCGGAGAGCGCGGCCCGCAAGATCCGGGTGGACGTCGAGCCGGGGGCGCTCGAGGTCGTCAAGCGCTACTGTACCAACGGGCGCGAAGCCGTCAACATGATCCAGATCGCCGCCGGCGTCGCCTTGACCGAGGGGCGGGGGGTGATTCGCCGCACGGACCTGGAATGGGTGGCCAGCACCGGCCAGCTGGCGCCCCGTCCCGAGGTCGCGGTCCGCGACGAGCGCCACGTCGGCGTGGTCAACGGGTTGGCCGTCTGGGGGCCCAACCTGGGGACGGTCATCGAGGTGGAGGCGGTGGCTCATCCGGCGCGCCCCGGGCGCGGCACGCTCAAGGTGACGGGCATGGTCGAAGAGGAGGAGATGGGCGCCTTCGGCCGGACCGTCCGGCGGCAGTCGACGGCCCGGGGTTCCATCGAGAACGTACTCACGGTGCTCGAGGCCCGCTTCGGGTTGGCCCCGCGCTCGTTCCACCTGCATGTCAACGTGCCCGGCGGCATCCCGCTAGACGGGCCGTCGGCCGGGATCGCGTTGGCCACGGCCCTGTATTCGGCGATGACCCAGAAACCGGTGGAACCGAGGGTGGCCATGACCGGGGAGCTGTCCATCCGGGGTGAGGTCCGGCCCGTGGGCGGGGTGGTGCCGAAGGTGGAGGCGGCCCGCCTAGCGGGGTGCCGGGTGGTCCTGATTCCCCGGGACAATTGGCAGGAGCGCTTCCGCGAATGGGAGGACCTGGAGGTGGTGCCCGTCACGACGCTGGACGACGTCCTGGCCCGGGCGGTGCCCGACCGGGCGGCCGGGGCGGCGCGGACTCCGGTCGCGACCGGCATTCTGGCCGCGAGCCCGCCGAGCGCCCCGGGGGGCTAGCCGACGCGGGCACCGACAGGTACGGTACAATGGTCCACGAGGAGGGGAGCGAATGGAATCAGGCCGGATGCGGCGGCTACCGTTGCTCCCGCTGCGTGGGGTGCTGGTGTTCCCTGAGTTGGTGGTGCCGCTCGAGGTGGGCCGGCCGCGGTCCCTCGCGGCCCTCGAGGCGGCGCTGCTGGCGGACGGGGAACTCTTCTTCGTCTCCCAGCGCGATCCTTTGGACGACGACCCGGCGGTGGAGGACCTGTACGAGGTCGGGGTCGTCGCCACCATCAAGCAGGTGGCCAAGCTGGCCAACGGTACCGCCAAGGTGGTCGTCGAGGGGCGGACGCGGGCGCGACGGACGCATCTGGTCCAGGAGGAGCCGTTCTTCCTGGTCGACATCGTGGAATGGGATCCGGTTCCGGCCTCGGCCGACGGCGACGAGGTCGAGGCCTTGCGCAAGGCCGTCGCGGATCTGTTCGAGGCTTACGTCAAGCGGGCCAAGCGGATTCCCGGCGAAGTGGGCGTGACGGTCAACTTCGAGGATCCGGGCCGGCTGGCGGACACCATCACGGCCGTGTTGGATGCCAAGACCGCCGAGAAGCAGGAGGTGCTGGAACTCGCGGACCCGTACCTCCGGCTCCGCAAGGTCCAGGATCTCTTGAACCACCAGATCGACATCCTGGAGCTGGAGCGCCGCATCAACGTGCGGGTACGGCGTCAGATGGAGCGCACCCAGAAGGAGTACTACCTCCGGGAGCAGCTCAAGGCGATCCAGCGCGAACTGGGGGAGCGGGAGGAGCCGGCGTCCGAGGCGCAGGACCTCCGGGAACGGCTGGAGCAGAAATCCGTGCCCGAGGTGGTGCGCGAGAAGATTCTGCGGGAAGTCGACCGCCTGGAGAAGATGCCCGGGATGTCGGCCGAGGCCGTCGTGGTCCGCACCTACCTCGACTGGCTGCTCGCCCTCCCTTGGGAGGAGCGGACGGAGGACTGCCTGGACGTCAAGCAGGCCGAGGCCGTCCTGGAGGCGGATCACTACGGGCTGGAGCAGGTCAAGGAGCGCATCCTCGAATACCTCGCGGTCCGTCAGCTGTCCAACCAGCTGCGGGGTCCCATCCTCTGCTTGGTGGGGCCGCCCGGGGTGGGGAAGACGTCCTTGGCCCGGTCCATCGCCCAGGCCACGAATCGGAAGTTCGTCCGTGTCTCCCTCGGCGGTGTCCGGGACGAGGCGGAGATCCGGGGGCATCGGCGCACCTACGTCGGGGCGATGCCCGGCCGGATCATCCAGGGGATCCGCCAGGCGGGCAGCAAGAATCCCGTCTTTCTCCTGGACGAGGTCGACAAGATGGCGACCGACTTCCGCGGGGATCCGTCGGCCGCGCTCCTGGAGGTGCTCGACCCGGAGCAGAACCACAACTTCTCGGATCACTACATCGAGCTGCCGTTCGACTTGTCGGCGGTGATGTTCATCACCACGGCCAACGTGTTGCATCAGATTCCCCGGCCGCTGCTCGACCGGATGGAAGTCATCACTATCGCCGGCTACACCGAGGAGGAGAAGTTCCACATCGCCCGGCGGCATCTGCTGCCCAAGGCCTTGCCCGAGCACGGGTTGACGTCCGAGGACATCGAGTTCAGCGCGCCGGCGCTGGCCCACCTGATTCGGTACTACACGCGGGAGGCGGGCGTCCGGCAGCTGGAGCGGGAGATCGGGCGCGTCCTCAGGAAGGTGGCGCGTGCGGTCGTGGCCGGACAGCCCCGGCCGGTCCGGATCACCCGTCGCCAGTTGGTCCGGTACCTCGGGCCCCCGCGGGTTCGCCACCAGACACCCGAGACGGAGGACCAGGTCGGCGTCGCCATGGGATTGGCCGTCACCGAGGTGGGCGGCGACGTGATGCCGGTGGAGGTCATGGTGATGCCCGGCAAGGGCGGGTTGACCCTCACGGGGCAACTCGGGGACGTGATGCAGGAGTCGGCGCGCGCCGCCTACTCGTACATCCGGGCCCACGCGGACGAGCTCGGCGTGCCGCGGGACTTCTACCAGACCTGCGATCTCCACGTCCACGTGCCGGAAGGCGCCATCCCGAAGGACGGGCCGTCGGCGGGCGTCACCATGGCCACGGCGATGGTCTCGGCGCTGGCCAAGCGCCCCGTCAAGGCGTCCGTGGCCATGACGGGGGAGATCACCCTCCGGGGGCGGGTCCTGGCCGTGGGCGGCATCAAAGAGAAAGTACTGGCCGCGCACCGAGCCAGCATCCGCACCGTCGTGCTGCCGCGCGAGAATCTGCCCGACTTGCACGAGGTGCCCCAGAACGTGCGGCGGGTGCTTAAGATCGTCCCGGTGGAACGGTTGGGCGAGGTGTTCGAGTGGGCACTGGGCGTTCCCGAGCCGATCGCCCCCTGACCAAAGGCGACTTGGTGGCATCGGCCCTCGACCCCTCGGAGTGGCCGACGCAGGGGTGGCCCGAGGTGGCGCTGATGGGCCGGTCGAACGCCGGCAAGTCCACCCTTCTGAACGCGCTCCTGGGACGGCGGGCGGCGCACGTGTCCGCGACTCCGGGTCGTACCCGGCGGATCCACTTCTTTTACGTGCGCCGCTGGCTCCTGGTTGACCTGCCGGGGTTCGGATACGCCGACGTACCCCTCGACGTCCGGCAAACCTTCAGCGCGGCGGTCGACCGGTACCTCCGGGAGCGCCAGCCCCTCCTCGCCGCGATCCTTATCCAGGACATCCGCCGCGACCCTGAGGAAGAGGAGCTCATGCTCCGGCGATGGGCCGCGGCGAGAAACGTGCTTTTCCTGGTGGCGGCCAACAAGGCGGACAAACTGTCCCGGACCGCGGCGGCCGCACGTGTGGAGGCTCTGCGAGCCGTCTACGGGCCGGCCGTCTGGGCGGTCGCGGCAGCCCGGCGGAGCGGGCTCGAACCCATCCGCGAAGCCCTGACCGGCCTTGGCCTCGAGGGGCTGTAAAAACGCTTTCTGGCATCGCGGCCGGAATGCGGCAGTCCTGTCCCGGCGGCACCGGCGTCCGGCTTCCCTTGTATGATGCGACAAAGCGCAAACGGGCGGCCGCAGTCGGGATGGTGCGGCTGCCAGAACCTTCTGGGCGCAGGGCGACCGGGGGGGACAGGAGGTCGGCCGTCGGCGTCGAACACAAGGCCCGCATAAGGGGGGTGGCGCCGTGTCGGGGCGGGACGGCGGCCGCGTGAGCCTGCGACCGTTGGCGTGGCCGGATGTGGGACCCATCCTGCAATGGGGACGTGATCCCGAGGTCGCCCGCCTCGCCGGGCGTGGCTTTGCGGCCGAGCATGACGCCTATCGCTGGTGGATGGGCCTGAAGACGGCCCGGGACCGCATCGGATGGGCCATCGAGATCGACGGCCGGCTGGTGGGTGACGTCGAGCTGGAACATATCCGGTGGACCGCGGGGGAAGCGGAGGTGCGCATCTGCATCGGCGACCGGCGGTACTGGGACCGCGGGTACGGGACCCGGGCCCTGGCGCTCGTGCTGCACGAGGCGTTCGGCCCCCTGGGGCTGGGCTTGGTCTATCTGCGGGTCCTGGACAGCAATCGCCGGGCGATGCGGTCGTACGAGAAACTGGGGTTCCGCAAGCGGGGGCGCCTGCCCGCGACGGGGCGGCTGGCCGGGGCGGGCGAACTGGTGCTGATGGAGCTGGACCGGGACGCTTTCCGCGCCCGCTACGGCGATTGGCCCAGCGCGTCCTTCGCCGGGCGGGAGTCGACCGCCGAGGCGTAGTCCGGCCAGCGCGTGCCCGCGGCGGCCAGAAACCGGGCCGCCGCCTCATACGTCGGGCGGTCGGGAAAGGTGGAGGCGGGGAACAGGCCGAGTCCCTGGGCTTCGGCGACGGCGGCCTCCAGGGATGCCAGGGGCACGCCGGGATAGTCGGCGGCCACCAAGGTGGCGACCTGGGCCGCCGGGTGGGTATCGAGGTACACGAGACCGTCGTTCAGGGCCGCCAGCACCGACGCCGGCGCGGACCCGGCGAGGACGACGCTCGGCAAGGGGCCCGTGGCGGCCCCCACGTACTGGACGATGTGCGCCTCGTGCCGGTGCACCAACACTTCCGCCGGGAGCAGCGGCAGGAGCAGCCAGGGGATGCGGTCGCGACGGAAGAGGGCCAGCGCCGTGTCGGTGTCCAGCGGCTCCCAAGCGACGGTCCGGACGCCGTGTTCCGCCAGCACGGCGTCGACGACGGTGCGCGCGAAATCGTCGAGACCCGCCACGGCGACCGGCTGGTCGCGGAGGTCGCGCCAGCGGAAGGCCGGGTCCGGCGCGCGGCTTACCAGGACCCAGTCGGGGCGGACGAGCAGAAAGCCTCGCACGGGCCAGTGGCCCGGGACGCCGAGCGTCGCCCCCCCGGGTTCCGGCGTCCAGGCCAACCCGCGTCGGGCGAACGCCCCGGCGGCGGTGGCGACGTAGAGCGGCAGGGCGCCCAGGGTGTGGGCGGCGAACGTCAGGCGTACGACGCGGGGCGGCGGCGGGGCGGGGGCCTCGCGCCGTGCGGTGCCGCAGCCCGTGCACAGGCCCACCGCTCCCAGGATCACCGCGAGCGCCTTGCCGCGCCATCCCGTGCGTGCCATGCTCTCCCCCCGACATCTCTATCGCGCCGCGTGCGCGGTTATCCCAGGCCGGCGCCGCCGGCGCGTCACCCTGGGGGTCAACTTGGCCCGTGGATGGCCCTCTGCTATAATCGTGGCGGCCGCTTGCGCCCGCGAGGGCGCAGGGACTGGGAGGTACTCACCGGCCGGAGGTTGCGCCGCCGGCCGACAGGAGGGCGTAGCATGCAGGTCAAGCCGTTGGGCGACCGTATCCTGGTCAAGCTCATCGAAGAGCACGAACGGACGCAGGGCGGGATTTACATCCCGGACACGGCCAAGGACAAGCCCCAGACGGGTGAGGTCGTGGCCGTCGGCGACGGCGAGGAGGTCAAGGTGAAGGTCGGGCAGAAGGTCCTCTTCGCCAAGTTCGCCGGCACCGAGGTCAAGCTGGGATCGGAGGACCACCTGCTCCTGTCGATGGACGACGTCCTGGCGGTGGTCGAAGACTAGGCACCCCGCGTCGGTTGCGGACAGAGCGGGGATGCGGGCCGATGAGCGGCAGGCGCGCCGGGGAGCGGACGCAGCGAGTCGGGGGACGGTGCAAGCCCGAAACCGTGAAACGGCGCGTGTCGGTCGGGAGGTCCCGGGGTGAGCCCGCCGCGCGGCGGGGGTAGTCCCGGCGGTCGGCGCCCGTTACCGCGCCCGGAGCGCCGGTCGTCCGGCGGAACAAAGGTGGTACCGCGAAAGTCAGCCTTTCGCCCTTTGGCGAAAGGCATTTGTCGTATGGAGGAGGGAATGGCCGTGGGCGAGTCGACCCGTCCCGGCGAACTGGCCACCCGCTACCGTCCCGAAGCGGTGGAAGCGAAATGGTATGCCTTCTGGGAACGCGAGGGCCTCTTCAGCCCGAACGGGGCACCGGACGCCCCCGTCTTCAGCATGGTCATCCCGCCGCCGAACGTGACGGGGGTGCTCCATCTCGGCCACGCGCTCAACAACACCTGGCAGGACATCCTGGCGCGCTACCATCGGATGCGCGGCGAGGTGACCCTGTGGTTGCCGGGCACCGACCACGCGGGCATCCATACCCAGATCAAGGTCGAAGAGGCGTTGCGCGAACGCGGGCTGTCCCGCGAGGCCCTTGGGCGGGACGCATTCCTGGCCGAGGTGTGGGCGTGGCGGGAGAAGTACGGCGGCATCATCCTGGACCAGCTGCGCAAACTGGGATGCTCCGTGGACTGGACGCGCCTCCGGTTCACCTTGGACGCCGGCCTGTCGCGCGCGGTGACCGAGGTCTTCGTTCGGCTTTACGAGGAGGGCCTGATCTACCGCGGCGAATACATCATCAACTGGTGCGTGTCGTGCCGGACGGCTTTGTCGGATATCGAAGTGGACCACGAGGACACGCCGGGACGTCTGTGGCGGCTCAGGTACCCGCTGGAGGACGGAGGATTCGTCGAGGTCGCCACGACCCGTCCCGAAACCATGCTGGGCGACACGGCCCTGGCGGTGCATCCCGACGACGACCGCTACCGCCGCCTGGTGGGCCGACGGGCCATACTGCCCCTGGTGGGCCGCGCGCTCGCGATCGTGGCCGATGCCTACGTGGATCCGGCCTACGGGACGGGCGTGGTCAAGGTTACCCCGGCCCACGATCCTAACGACTTTGCCATCGGCGAGCGCCATCAGCTGCCCCGGGTGAAGGTCATCGGCGAAGACGGGCGCATGACCGCGGAAGCCGGTCCGTACGCCGGCCTGACGCGGGACGAGGCCCGCGCCCGGGTCCTGGCGGATCTGGCGGCACAAGGCTACCTGGTCGGCGAGGACGCCATCGTCCACGCGGTCGGTCACTGCCAGCGCTGCGGCACCGTCGTCGAGCCGATGCTCTCCCGTCAATGGTTCGTGCGCATGCGGCCGCTGGCCGAGCCCGCGCTGGCGGCGGCCGAGTCCGGTCGGGTGCGGTTCGTCCCGGAGCGGTTCGCCAAGGTGTACCGCAACTGGCTGGAAAACATCCACGACTGGTGTATCTCGCGCCAGATCTGGTGGGGTCACCGGATCCCGGCCTATTACTGTCAGGACTGCGGGGCCACCGTCGTGGCGCGGACGGCCCCGACGGTGTGTCCCACCTGTGGCGGCGCCCGGTTCGAACAGGACCCGGACGTCCTTGACACGTGGTTCTCCTCGGCCCTGTGGCCGTTTTCGACCCTCGGGTGGCCCGAGCGCACGCCGGATCTCGAGCGGTTTTATCCGACGACCGTGCTGTCCACGGGCTACGACATCATCTTCTTCTGGGTCGCCCGGATGATCATGCAGGGCCTGCACTTCACGGGCGAGGTGCCCTTCCGGACCGTGCTGCTCCACGGTCTCATCCGCGACGCCGAGGGGCGCAAGATGTCCAAGTCCCTCGGCAACGGGATCGATCCGGTGGAGGTCATCGAGCGGTACGGCGCGGACGCCCTCCGGATGAGCCTCATCACGGGCAATGCTCCGGGCAACGATCTCCGGTTCAGCGTGACCCGGGTGGAGGCGGGCCAGCATCTGGCCAACAAGATCTGGAACGCCGTCCGGTTCCTCCGGCTCAACTTGGACGGGGATCCTGCGCCGGCCCCGCCGGCGCGCGACGCCGACCACTGGATCCTGCGGGAGCTCGACGCCGCGGTGGCGGCGGCGACGGAGCTGCTGGACCGCTTCGAGTTCGGCGAGGCCGCGCGGGCCGTGACGGACTTCTTCTGGGACCGGTACTGCGACTGGTATATCGAGGCCGTCAAGCCGCGCCTTGGGGATCCCGGGCCCGACGGTGCGGCCGCGCGCTACACGCTGTGGCGGGTGGCCGAGCAGGCACTGCGCCTCCTGCATCCGTTCATGCCGTTCGTGACCGAGGAACTGTGGCAGGCGCTGCCGCACGAGGGCCAGAGCATCATGGTGGCGTCGTGGCCCGTCCCGCGGGGCGGCTTCAACGCGCGGGCCGCGGAGGCCTTCGGCCTGGCCCAGGAGGCGGTGCGCACGGTCCGCAACCTTCGGGCCGAGTTGGGCATTCCCGTGCAGCAGCGCATCCGCGCCGTGCTCGTTCCCGCCGGAGCCGAGGCCGAGGCCGCCTGGCACGCCAATGCGGCGGAGATCCGGCACCTGGCGCAGCTGTCCGACTGGCGCACGGCGACGGCCGCCGAGCGCCCGCACCCCGCGTTGATGGGCGTGACGACCGGCGGGTCGGTCTACATCCCGCTCGAGGGCGTCGTCGACCTGACGCGGGAGCGCGAGCGCCTCAGCAAGGAGCTGGACGCAGTGCGGCGCGAGCTGGAGCGGGTCGAGGCGCGCCTTCGGGACACGAATTTCCGGACCCGCGCACCGGCAGAGGTGGTGGCGGAGACGGAGCGGCGGCAGGCCGCGCTCGCGGCCCGACAAGCGCGGCTGGCGGAACGGCTGGAGGAACTCCGATGACCGCCTCCGCCTGGTGGGCGTCGCTCGCGCGTTTCGGCATGCGTCCGGGGCTGGACCGCATCGCGGCGCTGATGGACCGTCTGGACCATCCGGAGCGGGCCTTCGGCGCGGTGCACGTGGCGGGGACCAACGGCAAGGGGTCGACCAGCGCCCTCATCGCCGAAGGTCTGGCGGCCGCGGGGCTCGCCGTGGGTCTGACCACCTCCCCCGACCTGGGCGAGGAGCGGGAACGCGTCCGGATTGCGGGTCGGCTGGTGCCTGCGGAGCTGTGGGCCCAAGCCCGGGAGGTGGTGGAGTGGGCGGCCCGCACCCTGGCCGAACCGCCGACGCTCTTCGAGGCGCAGATTGCGGCGGCATTCTGGTGCTTCCGGGAGGCCCGGGTCGACGCGGCCGTCGTCGAGGTGGGCCTTGGGGGTCGGTATGACGCCACCAATATCCTGCCGCCTCCTTGGGTGACCGTGCTGACGCCGGTGGCCCGCGACCACGAAGCGGTGCTGGGCAACACCCTGGAGGCCATCGCCCGGGACAAGACGGGGGTGCTGAAGCCGGGCAGCCGGTTGGTGACGGCGCCGCAGGCTCCGCCGGTCCGGCGGGTGGTGGTCGAAGCGGCTCGGGCGGTGGGGATCCCCGTCCGCTGGGCCCGCCCGCAGGAGGTGACGAGCGACGCGGACGGCGTCTCCGCCGTGGTCGACGGGCGGCGGGTGCGGACGCGCCTGCTCGGCCGGCACCAAGCGGTGAACCTGGCGACGGCGTGGCTCGCGCTGGACTGGCTGGCGGAGCGGGCGGGCCTGGACCGGGACGCCCTGGCGCACGGCGTGGCCCAAGCCCGGTGGCCGGGCCGTCTCGAACGGGTGGACGGGGAGCCTCCGGTGGTGTTGGACGCGGCGCACAACCTGCACGGGGCGCGGGCCCTCGCGCACGCGTTGGCCGAGCCGCACCTGGCGCGGCCGTGGGAATTGGTGTTCGGGGTACTGGACGACAAGCCCGGCCCCGCGATGGTGCGGGTCCTCGCCCCGCGTGTGCGCCGCATCGTGTTGACCCGTCCTGCGAGCGCCCGGGCCCAGGACCCGGCGGTCATCGCGGCGGCGGGTCCGTACGGCCGGCCGGTGACGGTGGAGCCCGACTGGTCGGCCGCGTTGGACCAGGCGCTGGCGGCGGCGGGTCCGCACGGCGCCGTGCTGGTGGCCGGGTCCACCTACCTGGTCGGACCGGTGCGCCGGCGGCTGGTCGGATCGGGAGGTGTCGAAGGGTAGGGACCGGACGACGCGGCGGACGGCCGTCACCCAGCGTTCGCCATTGAGAGGCGGGTCCGGCGAATGGTATCCTAAACGAGCGGTTGTCCTCGCGACCCTTTTCACGCATCTCGCTCTTCCCAACGGGTCACAGACGGAAACCGGACGCCTGTGGCGTCGACAGGATGCCCTGTTCTTTGTCTAGCGGCGTCTTCGGGCGTCGCCTGCGGCCGTGGAGCAACGGTCCCGGGCGTGTCGCCGGCCGGTCGAGGTGAGGTGGCGGATGGCGCCGGTCAAAACGTGGCCGGAGGGTGAGCGACCGCGTGAACGACTATTGCGACTGGGCGCCCAGGTGCTGACGGACGGCGAGCTCATGGCGGTGCTGTTGGGGAGCGGCGTCCGCGGGCGGTCCGCCGTCGACGTCGGCCGCGAACTGACGGCGCGGGGCTGGGCGCACGTCGCGAGCCTGTCTCCCGAGGAATTGTGCCGCCAGACCGGCGTGGGGCCGGCTCGGGCGGCCGTCCTTTTGGCTGCCTTGGAGATGGGCCGGCGCGTGCGCCGGAGTGGTGTCGACCGTCAGGCCATCCGCTCCAGCGACGACGTGGTCGCGTGGGTCGGGGACGAGATGGCGGGCCTGACGCAGGAGCAGTTTCGGGTCATGCTGTTGAACACGCGCCACCAAGTGCTGGGGGTGGAGGTGGCGTTCGTCGGCGGACTCAGCTCGGTCGAGGTGCATCCCCGCGAGGTCTTCCGCCGGGCGGTCCGGGCCGGCGCCGCGGCGGTGGTGGCGATCCACAACCACCCCAGCGGCGACCCCACGCCGAGTCGGGAAGACCGTCTCCTGACCCGGCGGCTGACCGAGGCGGGGGCGGTCCTCGGCATCCCGCTCTTGGACCACGTCGTCATCGGTCGGGCCGGCCACGTGAGCTTTCGGGAGGCCGGTTGGCTCAGGGAGACTGTGTAGAAAGGGGCAGCCGGATGCTGCGGTACGTTTACAGTGCGTTCTCGCGCGACATGGGCATCGACCTGGGCACTGCCAACACGGTGGTGTTTGTCAAGGGCAAAGGCATCGTGCTGCAGGAGCCGTCTGTGGTGGCGATCGACCAGCAGACGGGGGAGATCATCGCCGTCGGCCAGGAGGCCAAACAGATGGTCGGCCGGACGCCGGGCAACATCCGGGCCGTGCGACCCCTCAAGGACGGCGTCATCGCGGACTTCGACCACACCCAGGCGATGCTCAAGCACTTCATCCAGAAGGCCGTGCCCAATTTTCGCGTGTTTCACCCCATGGTGGTCATCGGGGTCCCGTCCGGCGTGACGGGCGTGGAGGAGCGGGCGGTCAAGGACGCGGCCATCCAGGCGGGGGCCCGGGAAGCGCTCGTCATCGAGGAGCCGATGGCGGCGGCGATCGGGGCGGGCTTGCCGGTCGACGAGCCCACCGGCAACATGATCGTCGACATCGGCGGCGGCACCACGGAGGTGGCCATCATCTCCCTGGACGGCATCGTCACGTCCAAGTCAATCCGGATCGCGGGCGACGAAATGGACGAGGCCATCGTTAACCATATCAAGCGGACGTACAACATGATGATCGGCGAACGGACCGCCGAAGAGGTCAAGATCACGATCGGGTCGGCGTACCCGTTGGAGCAGGACGAGGCGATGGACGTGCGTGGCCGCGATCTGGTCACGGGACTGCCGAAGACCATCAAGATCACGGCCTCGGAGATCCAACGGGCGGTGGCCGATCCGGTCAACCAGATCATCGAGGCCATCAAAGCCACGTTGGAGAAGACCCCGCCGGAGCTCGCGGCCGACATCATGGACCGGGGCATCGTCATCACCGGCGGCGGCAGTCTCCTGCGCAACTTCGACAAACTCGTCAGCGCGGAGACGGGCATGCCGGTGCACATGGCCGAGGAACCGCTCCTCACGGTCGTCCGGGGAACCGGGATGGTCCTCGACGATCCCAAACATCTTGAGGCCTTGCGGCGACGGAACCGGCGCTAGCGCCGTCTCATTCGCCGGAGGGGGGACGCCGTGGAGTTCCTGTATCGCTGGCGCCGCCCGCTTGTCGCCGTGCTGCTGGTCCTGGTGCTGACGGCGCTTTTGTCGTACACGGCGAAACTCCGCGGCCGCGTGTTGACCGTAGCGGCAGCCTGGTCCTTCGTGACCGCCCCGGCGACCGACGCGTTGACGGTCGCGGGCGAGTGGGCCGGCGGGGCCGTGAGCGCGGTCGGCCACTTGGCCGGCCTCGAGGCGGAGAACCGGAAGCTCAAGCAGGAGCTGGCGCTGTACAACAGCATGAAGCAGGAACTGGCGGAGCTGGCGGCGGACAACGCCCGGCTCCGGAGCCTCTTGTACCTCAAGCGCACGTTGGGGACGTGGAAGCTCGAGCCGGCGGCGGTCATCGCCCGGAATCCCGACCAGTGGTTCGACACCGTCACGGTCAACGCCGGCAGTACGGCGGGCGTCCGGGCGGGTATGCCGGTGCTGGTCCCCGAAGGCGTCGTCGGCCGCGTGACGGCCGTGTCTCCGACCACGGCCCAGGTCATGTTGTTGCCGGACCCTGCCAGCGGCGTCGGGGCGCTCGACGTGCGGAGCCGGGTGGCGGGCGTGGTGCTGGGGTCGGATCCGGTCACGGGGACGTTGTCGTTCCGCCTGTTCACCCAGCATCCCGACGTGCTCCCGGGCGACACCGTCGTGACGTCCGGGTTCAGTCAGTTTTTCCCCCCGGGCCTTTTGATCGGGCGGGTGACGGCCGTGCGGCCCGGTCCCTACGGCCTCACGGAGACGGCCACCGTCGTGCCCGCCGTGGACTTCAACCGCCTGGAGACGGTGATGATCGTGCTCGCTCATCCCTCGGGCGGGTCGGCACCGCCCCTCATCACGGGAGCTCCCTGACGTGTGGCAATATCACTGGCTGACGTGGGTCGTCGCGCCCCTGGCGGCGCTGGTGGTCGAGACGACGCTGCTGCCGCTCCTGTTCCCGCCGGGCTACGTGCCGGACCTGGTGCTGGCGACGGTGGTCGCGCTGGCCCTGTTCGAGAGCCCGGTCCGCGGCGCGGCGCTGGGCGCGATCGCGGGCCTGCTGGTGGATCTGGCGGCGGGCCGGATGTGGGGGCTCAACCTGGGCGTGGATGCCGCGGTGGGTGCGGCCGTGGCCGTCCTCCAGAGCAAGATCGTGCGGGACGCGGTGTTTGTTCCCGGTCTGGTCGGGGCCTTGGCCCAGGTGGTCGCCCATCTGCTGGACTGGATCGCCACGGAGGCGGCGGGGCTGCACTTCGCTTTGGGGGTGTTCATGCGCCCGACGCCGGTGTGGATCCTGTTCGGACTCTTCTTCACCCCCGCGTTGGTCACGTTGCTGGGGCTCCGGCCCCGCCACGAGGTCGACGAGCGCCTGAGATTCTGAACCGTCCCCTGGCACCCGGTGTCGGCGCACGTCGGGAGACCGCCGGACTGTGCCTCCGCGCGGGGAAAATTGCGCACGGATGCCCCTGGCCGTTAGCAGGACTTGGATGCCGCTTCACGAAGAGACATTCCGATGTCGGGTGGAGGGGGAGCGCAATGCCTCGGCAAAAGCGCCCATCGACGGCGGGAGAAGCGGAGGTTTTCGACCTCGCGACCGGCGCTCCGCGGGGTGACGTCGATCCCGATCCGACCCTGCTGATCCGGCGCCATCTCCGGTCGGGTCAGCGGGTGCGGTTCCCGGGCAACGTGGTGATCCTCGGAGACGTCAATCCCGGCGCCGAGATCCAGGCCGACGGCGACATCGTGGTGATGGGGACGCTCAGGGGACTGGCCCACGCCGGGGCCCGCGGCGACGCGTCGCGGGTGATTGTCGCGTTCCGCCTAGCGGCCACCCAGCTGCGCATCGCGCGGTTCATCGCCCGGGCACCGGAGGACGACGCCCCGCCGGCCGTCCCCGAGGTGGCCGTCGTGCGCGACGGCCAGGTGCTGATCGACAGCTACACCCAACTGGACAACGGCCGCTGAGTCGCCTCAACACCGGAGGAGGAACATATGGGCGAATCGATCGTCATCACGTCGGGGAAGGGCGGGGTGGGCAAGACCACGACCACGGCCAACCTCGGCGCCGCCCTGGCCAACATGGGCCATCGTGTCGTGCTGGTGGACGCCGACATTGGCCTGAGGAACCTCGACGTCGTGATGGGCCTGGAGAACCGGATCGTCTACGACCTGGTCGACGTGGTGGAGGGGTTCGCCAAACTCAAGCACGCCCTCATCAAGGACAAGCGGTTCGAGAACCTCTACCTGCTGCCGGCGGCCCAGACCAAGGACAAGAACGCCGTGTCGCCGGAGCAGATGCGCCAGCTGACGGCCGAGCTGAAGGGCGACTTCGACTTCGTGCTGATCGACTCGCCGGCGGGGATCGAGCAGGGGTTTCGCAACGCCGTGGCCGGGGCGGACAAGGCGCTGGTCGTGGCCACGCCCGAGGTCGCGTCGGTACGCGACGCGGACCGCATCGTCGGGCTCCTGGAGGCCCAGGAACTTCGGCACCCCTTGCTCATCATCAACCGGCTCAGGCCGGCCATGGTGCGGAAGGGCGACATGATGGACATCGACGACATGATCGAGATCCTGGCCATCGAGCTTCTGGGTGTGGTCCCGGAGGACGAGGGCATCGTCGTGTCGACCAATCGGGGCGAGCCGGCCGTGCTCAATCCCTCCTCCAAGGCGGGCGAGGCCTACCGCAACATCGCCAAGCGGCTCCTCGGCCAGCCGGTCCCCCTGATGCCGCTCGCCGACGACGGCTTCTTCAGCCGTCTGCGCCGTTTGATGGGGTTGCGCGGGTGAGCCGGGGCGGTCGGTCCTTCGCGGACCTTCTGAGTCGCGTGTTCGGCCGGGACGAGGGGAGCAAGACGGTGGCCAAGGACCGCCTCCGCTTGGTCCTCATTCACGACCGAGCCAGCATGGCCCCCGAGATGCTGGAAAATCTCAAGAACGACATGCTCCGGGTGATCTCGGAGTACCTGGACATCGACCCCAACGGGTTCAAGGTGGACTTCGAGCGCCACGAGGACGCGATGGCGCTGGTGGCCAACATCCCGATTCTCGCCGTCAAGCGCCACGTCTGAACGCGACCGCACCCCGGCGCCGAACCGCCTGCCCCGGTCGTTATAATGGGTGAGGACCGGAGGGGATGCGGTGGGCGAGCGGAGCGTCTGGCGGGAGATGGACTGGGTCACGCTCGGCCTGGTCGGGTTGTTGGCCCTGCTCAGCCTGTTCGTCATCGCGGCCGCGACGGCGAGCCTGCTGCCTCACGACCCCCTTTACTTCGTCAAGCGGCAGCTGGTGTGGATCACCCTGGGAGCGGTCGCCCTCGCGGTGACGGTGAGCGTGCCCTACGCGACCGTGGCCGGCTGGTGGAAGTACCTGTACGGGGCCAACCTCCTCCTGCTGGGGTTGGTGCTGGTCAAAGGCCACTCCGCCCTGGGCGCCTCCCGCTGGATCGACCTCGGCCCGTTTCAACTCCAGCCGTCGGAGTTGGCCAAGGTCCTCATCATCGTCACCCTGGCCCAACACCTGACCCGGAAGACGTCGCTCAAGCGGTGGCGCGACTTGGCGAGTCCCATCGCCCACGTGGCCGTGCCCATGCTTCTCATCATGAAGCAACCGGACCTGGGCACGTCGCTGGTGTTCGTGGCCATCCTGGGAGTGATGCTGTTTACCGCCGGCGCTCCGGGGCGCAAGCTGCTGCTGCTGTTCGGCGGGGGCCTCGGCGTGGTCGTGCTGTGGATCTACGCGCACTTCCACTGGACCATCGGCCACCACCCCATCCCCATCTTCATGCACGACTACCAGCTCAAACGCCTGCTCATCTTCCTCAATCCCAACCAGGACCCGATGGGCGCCGGGTACAACGTCATCCAGTCGCGCATCGCGGTGGGGACCGGCGGGCTTTGGGGCACGGGGCTGGTCGGGGGCCACCAGAACGGTCAGCTGAGCTTCCTGCCCGAGTCCTACACGGACTTCGCCTTCGCGGTGGTGGCCGACCAGCTCGGCTTCATCGGGTCGGTGGGGGTCCTGCTCGTCTACTTCCTCATCCTGGTGCGGGGGCTCTACGTGGCCGTCAACGCGCGTGACCGCCTGGGCACCTTGATGGCTTCGGGGGTGGTCGCCATGCTGGGTTTTCACGTCCTGGAAAGCGCGGGGATGGCGACGGGGATCATGCCGGTGGCAGGCGTGCCGCTGCCGTTCGTGAGCTACGGCGGCTCCGCCTTCCTGGCTGATGCGATGGCCGTCGGGCTTTTGATGAACGTGTACGCCCGCCGCCAGGATCTCGTGTTCCGGGCCAATCCACCGCCGGTGCGCGTCGGACGAAGCGGGTCGGTGGCCGCCGGCGGGTAGCGTCGAGGCCGCCGCGTGCCGGCTCCGCACGCGGGGTCCGGATCGTGGGGTCATAATTTTTCGGGAAAGGGGCGAAATCCGGCGGGGCCGCCGTGCGGGAACGCACCGGCGGGCGGGACGGCCGCGGGTCCCGCCGGGCGCATTTTGAGCGTGACGCGTCACGTGACGCTGGGCATCGGTCCGTTCGACCTCCACTGGTTCCACGTGATCAACGGCTGGGCCGCCATGAGCCCGGTCTTGGACCGGGTGGCGGCCCTGCTCGCCAACGACGCGGTGGAGATCTGGGGGGCCATCTTCCTGCTCCTGTGGTTCTGGCCGCCTCGCCGGGTTAACCGGGCGCGGCGGGCCGTGGTCTATGCCGTGGTGGCCGGCGTCGTGGCCCTGGCGGTCAACGCCGTGCTCGCCCACGGCCTTCCCTACCGGCCGCGGCCCTTCGTGTACCTCCCGCGGGACCAGGTGCACGTCCTGTTGGCGCATGCCGCGGACAGCTCTTTTCCCAGCGACCACGCCGCCGGCAGCTTTGCGTTCGCCGTGAGTCTCTTCTACGCGCGGGCCCGGGACGGCTGGTGGGCCCTGCTCCTGGCCGGGGCCGTCGCCGTGGCGCGGGTGCTCACGGGTCTGCACTGGCCCACCGATGTCCTGGCGGGTGCGGCGGTGGGAACGCTCTCCGCGGCCGTCGTGCTGGCGCTCCGCGGGCTGTTGGAACCGCTGGCACGCTGGCTGTTTCGGCTGTTCCGGTTCCTGCCGCCCCGGGTCGGGGAGCGGGCCTGAGGCACCATGGGGCCGGTCCTCCTGGCGACGCTCCTGTGGGCCTGGGGCGGCGTGTGGCTGGCTGCCCGGCGGGGCGAGGAGTCGGGCCGGGCGCGACTGGCGGCCGGTGTCGTGGCCGTGTGCGGGCTGGCGGCCTGGGCGGGCCAGGGGGCCGGGGCCGCGGCGGCGGTGGGGGTCGCCGCCGGCGTCGGGGCGGTCTATTGGCGCGAGGCCGCCGGCGGCCGTGATCTCCTGTGGTTGGCGCCGGTCGGGATCCTGGGGGGGCTCGGACTGTACCTGGAGGGCCTCCCCTGGGCGGCGGGCGCCGTGGCCGGCGTGCTGGGCGCCGGGGCGATCCGGACGGCGGGCGGCTGGGCGGAGATGGCCGCCGGGGTGGGCGGTGCGCGGCGGCGGCCCGTGCGGCGCCACATCCTGGTCTGCTGGGGCCCGGCCTGCCAGCGGAAGGGCGCCCGTCCCCTGCGACGGGCCCTCGGCGCCGCCGGGCGCGGCCGGATCGGGGTCCGGGTCACCCCGGTGGGCTGCCTCGGGCACTGCGCCGCGGCACCGGTGGTCTGGGTGGAACCGGAAGGAACGCTGTTCACGCATGTCGAAGCGGGCCAGCACCTGATGGTGCTGGGACAGGGCGACGCGACAGGGCCGGCCGGCAGGTAGCCGGCGGCCGGACGGGTGGAAGGAGGGAGCCTCGGCCGGAGGCGGGCCGACCCCGCCGGGGCGTGTGGACATGCGCGGCGCGATTCTCGTGGCCGGGGCCGACGGTTTCGTGGGCCGCGCGCTGGTGCGGCGGTTCTGGCAAGGCGGATACAAAGTCTACGGGGCGGGCGGTCGCGCCTTTACGGGGGATCGCCCGTACGTGCCGGTGTGGCACCGGGCCGATGAACCGGACGGGGGTGACCCGCCCTCGGACCTGGAGGTACTCGTGTTGGCCTTCGGGCCCCGTCCGGGTGTGACGGACGCCGCGGCCCTGGCGCGTTACCGGGAGGGGATCCGTCGTGTGGCCGGGTGGGCCGCGTTCTGGCGGGTGCCCCGGGTCGTGGCCATCAGTTTGCTGGCCGCGTCGGAGCGGGGGGGCACGGCGCTGCATCGGGCCAAGGCCGAGGCGGAAGACCTCCTGCGCCAGAGCGGCGTCGCCTGGACCATCGTCCGACCGAGTCTCCTGTTCGGGGCGGACAACCCGCTCTTCCTCCGTCTCGCGGCCTGGGCGGACCACGTGGTGGCGCCGGTGCCCCGCACGGACGCTCTGGTCCAGCCGTTGTTCGTCGACGATCTGGCCGAGGTGGTCCTCCGCATCGCGGTCAATCCGGCCACCGTCCGGGAGACCTACGACGTGGCGGGCCCCCATCCCGTGGGTCTCCGCGAGCTGTTGGACCAGATGGGGGCCAACGCGGTCTGGTGGCCCCGGCGCACGGTGGTGGTGCCCGAGCGCTGGGTCGGGCGGAGCTGGATTCGGTGGCCGTGGACGCCGGGCGAATGGGAGTACTTCCATCACGAACCCCTCGTCCGCGACAGCCGCTGGGTCGTGGAGTTCGGGATCTTGCCGCGGAGCCTCTCCATGTTCTACGCCCCCTACCGGCGTCGGGCCGACGCCTGGCCCTGAAGGTCTAAGCGCGGCCGCGGGGGCGTATGTCCAGGGTGGGGGGATGTCCCATGGCATACGTCCCGGAACCCGGCGGTTCCTGGGGGACGGGGGGCCGCTCGACGCCCGCCATGCGCCGGACCGCGGCCGCCTTGGCGTTCCTTCTGCTGTTCTGGGCGAGCCAGCGGGTACCGAATCCCTGGAGCGGTTGGGTCCGGGCGACGGTCGCGACGGCCTTGGCGACGGGCCCGGAGACGACCACCGCGGTGGTCCGGATGGCACGCCCTGTCGCCGCCTGGGTCGCCGCCACATCGTGGGGGGCGGTGCTCGACTGGTGGTTCCGGCCGGCGGCGTCAAGCCCGGCGGGGCGCCTCGTGGCCACCTTCGGATGGCACCGGCGGGGCGGGGGCTGGACGTTCACACCCGGGGACGTCGTCCGCGTGCCGCGCGGCGTCCCGATTCGCGCGGCGACCGGGGGGCGCGTCTGGGTCGGCGGCGGCCGCGTCGTCATCCGTTCCCCGTCCGGCCTGCGTCTGGTCTATGCCGGCCTCGGCACGATTCGGGTCCGTTCGGGGGACCGCGTGACGCCCGGCACGCCCGTGGCGACAGCGGGGACCGCGCCGGTGCAGGTGGAGTTGTGGGTCCGCGGATTCCCGGCGGATCCCGCGCCCTACGTCGTGCGCATGCTCCGGTGAGCCGATGGTCGTTGCCCCTCGGACGGCTGTTCGGCGTCTCCGTCCGGGTTCACGTGCTGCTGGTCGTCCTCCTCGCCGCGCTGGCGGCGGGAGGACAAGGCCTGCCCGCGCTGCTCGGGTTCGTGGCCGTCACGGCGCACGAACTCGGCCACGTCATCGCCGCGCGGGGATTGGGCCTCGGGGTCGACCGGGTGGAGTTGTGGCCGTTCGGCGGCTGGTCCGTGCTGGTCGGACTCGAGAGCCGGGAACCGGCCACGCGGGCGGTCGTGGCGATGGCCGGGCCGCTGGCCAGCCTGCTGCTGGCCTGGGTGACGGTCGCGGCGCGGCAGGCCTGGCCCACCGACGGGGTGCTGGCCGGCTACTTCGTGGACGTCAACCTGGGCTTGGCGCTGTTCAACCTGTTGCCGGCCGGGCCGTTGGACGGGGGGCGGCTTTGGACGGCGTTCCGCGCCCGCCGGGTGGGCTACCGTCGCGCCGGGGCGGAGGCCCGGCGCGCCGGCCTCTGGCTCGCGGCCGCCCTCGGCGCGGGCGCCCTCGTCTTGGCGGCCTTCGGCGTGATCCGGCCCGACCTGTTCGCCGTGGCCGCGTTCCTGGCGTGGGCGGCCGGGCGCGGCGAGCCGGCCGCCTACTGGCCGCTGAGGGATCTGGCGGTGCGCGAGGCCGCCTTCCGCCGGCAGTCCATCTGGGTGGTGGAAGACTTTGCCGTGCGGGAGGACGCTCCGGTCGGTGCGGTGGTCCAGGAGATGCGACCCCGGCGCCTGCACCGGGTCGCCGTGCTCTCGCGGGAACAGCGGTTGTTGGGCATGATCTGGGAGAGCGATCTGTTTCGCGCGTTGGCCGAGCGCGGCCCGGAGACCCCGGTGCGCGAACTGGTTGCCCCCCCAAATTGACCCGAGGATCAGAAGATTCTATTATAAACTCGAGGCTGCCCCAAGGGGCAAGCGGAATCTGCGGAAGCGGGAGGTGGGAAAGCGGACCAAAGAGGGAATGTCACGCCCGACAGTAAAGTTGATAGGAAAGAAGGGGCGTCTTATGGCACGGCGTAGACGGCGCCGATGGGGTAAGCGTCCGGCCCTGCCTACGGTCGGAACGGCGGAGGACACCGGTGCCCCACAGACCGGGGACGAGGGGCAAAAGCCGTCGGAGCAGAAACCTTTCAAAGAGCTTTTGGTGAATTACGGTCCCCGCTACAGTCGCTTGGCCATCCTCGAGGACGGGCAGCTGGTCGAGTTCTACATCGAGCGCGACGAGGAGGACCAGGCGGTCGGCAACATCTACAAAGGGCGGGTCGAGAACGTCCTCCCCGGCATGCGGGCGGCGTTCGTCAACCTGGGGCTCGACAAGAACGCGTTCCTCTACGTGGACGACGCGGCCGCCGACGACAAGGCGGCGCGGCATCGGCCCATCCAGGAGGTCCTCAAGGTCGGCCAGGACGTCGTCGTCCAGGTCGCGAAGGAACCGATCGGCACCAAGGGCGCGCGGGTCACCACCAACGTCAGTCTCCCGGGCCGCTATCTGGTGCTGACGCCGTATTCCGAGACGATCGGGGTGTCGCGGCGGATCGAGAACGCCGCCGACCGGGAGCGGCTGCGGGGGATCGCGGAGAAGATACGCCCCAAGGGCATGGGCCTCATCGTGCGGACGGTGGCGGAGGGGTCGACGCAGCGCACGCTGCAGCGCGACCTGGCCTACCTGCGGCGGCTGTGGGCCCGTATTCGGCGCAAGGCCAAGACTGTCAAGGCCCCGGCAGTGCTGCACCGGGAAGCCGGGCTCATCGTGCGCACCGTGCGCGACCACCTGGACGAGTCCGTGGACCGCTTCGTCATCGACGACGCCCAGGCGTTCGAACGGGCGCAGGAAGTCGTGATGGCCCTGTCGCCGGAGCTGAAGGACCGGCTCGTGCTGTGGCAGGAACAGACGCCGCTGTTCGAGGCCCGGGGCGTTGAAGCGGAGCTGGACCGGGCGCTCAAGCGCCGTGTCTGGCTGAAATGCGGCGGCTATCTCATCATCGACGAGACCGAAGGCCTCACCGTCATCGACGTCAACACGGGCAAGAACGTGGGGACGACGGACCTGGCGGACACGGTCCTGGTCACCAACCGGGAGGCGGCGGTGGAGATCGCCCGTCAGCTCAGACTCCGGGACATTAGCGGGATCATCCTCGTGGACTTCATCGACATGGAGAAGGAGGAGCACCAAGCCGAGGTGATCCGCACCTTCCAGCGGGCGCTCAAGTCCGACCGGACGCGCGTGACCGTCCTGGGATTGACGCGGCTCGGCCTCCTGGAACTGACGCGGAAGAAGGTCCGCGAGAGCCTCGGCAACCAGTTGACCAAGGTGTGTCCGCAGTGTGACGGCCGAGGACGCGTGCTGTCGGAGGAGGTCATCGCGGCGCGGCTCAGGCAGCGGATCATCGAGCGCTTGCGCCAGACGGGGGCCGAGGCCCTGCTGGCGGAGGCGTATCCCACCGTGGCGGCCCACCTCATCGGTCCGGGCGGGGCGAATCTCAAGGAGCTCGAGCGGGAGACCGGGCGGACGATCTACATCCGGGGTGCGGCAGACTGCGATCCCGAGGTGCTGCGGATCAAATTGGTCGGCAGGCGGGAGGAGGTGGAGGCGCAGGCCCTGCCGGTCCGGGAGGGCGAACGGCTGCGGATCCTCATCGAGGAGCGTCATGCCACCAATCCCCGGGATGGTATCGCCCGTCTGGAAGGCTACGTGATCGACGTGGAGGGGGCGGGCAACCTGGTGGGCCAGCGCGTGCTCGCTGAGGTCCACCGGGTCATGAAGACCTTCGCGACGGCGCGGCTGGTGGAAGAGGCTCTGCCGGTGGCCGGGCGCGCGGAGGAGGTACCGGCGCGGACGCTCGCCGAGGCTCCGGCGGCGGCGCAGCGGACCGGGTAGGCCTGGGCCGCCCCTCGCGTCACCCCGCGGCCCGGGGGCGCGGGCTGGCCGCCGCGCGGGCGTCGAGCCCACGTGAGGAGGGATTCTGCATGCGCCGCCTGCCTTGGGCCGTGTGGCCGGCCGCCTTCGGCTTGGCGTTCGGGGTCTGGGCTTGGCCGCAGGTGGCCTGGCAGTTCGGGCCCGCGCCGACCGTGATGGTGGCCCGGCGGACTCCCGGCCTCGCCAACCTGCCCACGTTGACGCGCCGGGTGGCCGATCCCGCGGTCGTCCAGGCTCTTTACGCCGACATCGAGACGCTGCCCCCGTTCCCGCGGGGGACGATCAGCTGTCCGATCGACTTCGGCGTGGAGTGGGTGCTTCGGTTCTACCGGGGGTCGGAGCCGTTACTGACGGCCGATCTGCAGGCGGGTGGGTGCGGGGCGGCCACGCTCGAACCGGGCGGAGGGCCCCCGCGCTGGACCATGACGGGCTCGGGGCCGTCCCTGTGGCGAGACCTCGGGCGGGCGCTGAACCTGTCGCCGCGGGCGCTCAGGGGCGTGCCATGAGGGCGGTGCCGTCGCTCGCGTGCCGGACGGCCAGTCGATCCCGACGGGGCCCGGCCCCGGGAGGTAGGCCGGCGCGCCGCGGGGTCGGTGGCTCTAGGATAAAACCTGTGGGATCTGGTGAGGGAGGAACGGAAGCACGTCCGATGGTGGGCGTGGCGGGCGCGAATTCCGGAGGCCGTCCGGCAGCGGATTGGCGTGGCGACCGCCGACCTCAAGCGGGGGTATGCAACGGTGTTGACCCGGTGGTGCCCCCCGGTGCAGGTCGTCGCGGACCCGTTTCATGTCATCCACGACGCCAACGCCCGCCTCGCTGCGGTGCGCCGCCTGGAGCCGAGCGAGGCTCGGCAAGCCATCCCCCGTTGGCCGTTGGTCCAAGGGGCGGAGCGCCTCACCGCGCGGCAGCGCACCCAGTTGGCGGCGATTCAGGCCCCATATCCCGCGTGGGGCGCCCTGTACCGCCTCACGGAGGACCGGCGGAGCCTGTTTGAGAGCCCGACGGCGGCCGCGGCGGCCCAGGCCTTGAGCCGCTGGCTCCTCAACGCCGAGGCGTGTGCGCACGCCGCAGGGCGCGTGGGGGCGGGGTTCCTCCGGCGGTGGCGGCGGGAAATCCTGGCACACGGGGCCCAGCCGCAGGGCGGGACGAACGGCTTCCTCGAGGGCTTCCACACCAAGATCAAGCACCTCAAGCGCGTGCGTGACGGCTTTCGGCATCGCGACCGCTACCGCCGGAAGATGTTGCTCGGTTTCTTGCCTCCGTCAAGGATCCTACACTTCTTGACGTAGAGCCGGGGTCGGTTTGACACCGGCGCCGGGCCGGTGGTACCATGTCGCGTGGACTCGGGGGCCGGGGTCCCCGTATGAGGAGGACGCGTTTTCCATGTACGCGGTTGTGGAGACGGGGGGACACCAGTACGCCGTCGAACCGGGTCAGGAGCTGGTGATCGAGAAGATTCCGGCGGGTGAAGGCGACCCGGTCACCTTTGACCGGCTGCTGCTGGTCGTGGACGACGCCGGCCGGACCCGGGTCGGACAGCCCTACGTCGCCGGGGCCCGTGCCGTCGGCACGGTCGTGCGGCAGGAGCGTGGGCCCAAGATTCGGGTGTTCAAGTACAAGGCGAAGACCAATTATCGGCGGCGCCAGGGCCATCGGCAGCTCCTCACGCGGGTCCGCATCGAGGCAATCGAGGTGGAACCAACCGAGGCGGTCGAGGGTTGAGCGGTGATCCGCATCCGGCTTGAGTCCGAGGCCGGTGGCTATCACTTGGCGGTTCGGGGCCACGCGGGCTTTGCCCCCAAGGGGCGGGATGTGGTGTGCGCCGGCGTATCCGCGTTGGTGGAGACGCTGGCCATCGGGCTGGAGCGGATCGCCCCGGGGGGTGGACGTGCCCGGGTGGCCGCGGGCACGGCCGATTTCTGGCTGGAGCTGGGGGCCGATCCCGCGACGCGTGCCGTGTTTCGGACCGTGGCGGCGGGACTGGCCGACTTGGCGGCGTCCTACCCGCGGTTTGTGCGTTTCGAGGACCGGAGAGGGGCGCCCGCGGCGGCCGGCCAGCCGGGCCGGCCGGCCGCGGCGGAGCGGCGGACGGTGCCGGAGCCTTAGGACGCCGTGACGGCGGCCAACGCGGCCCACAGCGTATTCGTTATTCGTTCGTTATTCGTAAGGAAAGGGACAGACGATGCGCCTGCAACTGTTCGCACACAAGAAGGGCGGCGGCAGTTCCCGGAACGGCCGCGACTCGCGGCCCAAGTATCTCGGGGTCAAGCGGCACGACGGCCAGTGGGTGACCGCGGGCAGCATCATCGTGCGTCAGCGGGGCACGCACTTCCACCCGGGCCAGAACGTGGGCCTCGGCCGGGACTACACGCTCTATGCGCTGGTCGACGGACGGGTGGCGTTCCGCCCCGGCCGTCTTTCCCGGCGCTACGTGTCGGTCATTCCCGAACCGCGGCCGTCGTAACGGAGGGCGGGCCGTGCGGCCGACGCCGCTGGTGGCTTCCTGGGCCTCGGGGCTGGGCTTGTTCTCACGGGCCTGGCCCTGGGCCTTTTGCGGTCTGGTCGCCGGGGCGCTCGCGGCCGCCCTGTGCCTCGTCGCCGTCGCGCTGAGGCTCGGCGTGGACGTCCTCCGGGCGGAGCGGCACCGGATCCAGAACCAGCTTCAGGTCGTCGCGGGATGGCTGGAACTGGGGCGGCCGGAGCGTGCGGCGGCGCAGCTCGCCGACGTCATCGAGGGGCAGTTGCGTCACGGTCGCTGGCTGAGGTCCGTGCCGCTCTGGGCCCAGGGGCTGTGGTGGATTCTCGCCAGCCGGGCCGAGCGGCGGGGTGTGGCCTGGCAGTGGGACGGCGCGGGGGCACGGACGGGCGATTTGCTGCGCCTGTTCTGGGTGCTGGCCCGCTTGCTGCGTCCGCACGGCCCGGCCCTCGCGGCCATCCGCGTCGCCGTGCGACCCGGGGGCTTCGTGGTCAGCGTGGAGGGGGACGGCCTGGAGACGGTGGACCCGACTTGGTGCCGCGGGGCACACTTTTCGCGGGAGGACGGCGGGGGCCGCTTCTGGTGGGGATCCGACCCACCGGCGGCCGTGCCGCCGGCGGTGACCGGCTGAAGCAGGAGGCCCGGCGGACACTCCGGTAACGGGGAACGGTGACGCATCGTGTTTGTCGACGAGGCGCGGATCTGGGTCGAGGGAGGCCGAGGCGGCGACGGGGCCGTCGCCTTCCGCCGCGAAAAGTACGTCCCGCGCGGGGGTCCGGCCGGCGGCGACGGCGGCCGCGGGGGCGACGTGGTGTTCGTCGTGGATCCCGGCCTTAACACGCTGTTGGACTTCCAGCACCGCCGGCATTTCCGGGCCGAGAACGGCGCACCAGGAGAAGGCGCCAACCGGGCGGGACGGTCGGGGGAGGACCTTGAGGTGCGGGTGCCGCCGGGCACGCGGGTGTTCCGGGAGGAGGACGGCACCCTGCTGGCCGACCTGACCGAACCGGGCACCCGCTGGGTAGCCGCCCGCGGGGGACGGGGCGGCAAAGGCAACGCCCGGTTCAAAAGCTCCACCCACCAGACCCCGCGCTTCGCCGAGCGGGGCGAACCCGGCGAGGCGCTCTGGCTCCGCCTGGAGTTGGTGCTGTTGGCGGACGTGGGCCTGGTGGGGTTTCCGAACGTGGGCAAGTCAACTCTCTTGACCCGCTGGAGCGCCGCCCGGCCCGAAGTGGCCGACTACCCGTTTACCACCCTCACCCCCCACCTTGGGGTGGTCGACCGTTTCGATCGCCCGTTCGTGATGGCCGACGTCCCCGGGCTCATCGAAGGCGCTCACGAGGGTCAGGGGCTGGGCGACCGCTTCCTGCGCCACCTCAGCCGCACCCGGCTCCTGGTGCATCTGCTCGACCTGTCGCCGTACTCCGGGCGCGATCCGGTGCACGACTGGCACGTCGTGCGCAGGGAGTTGGCCGCCTGGGGCGAGCCGTTGGCCAGCCGGCCGGAGATCGTGGCGGTGAACAAGATCGACCTGCCGGAGGCGCGGGACCGGGTCGCCGCGGTGGCGGCGGCCATCGGCCACCCCGTGTTCCCCATTTCGGCCCACACCGGCGAAGGGCTGGACGCGTTGGGATGGGCGATCCGTCAGGCGTTGGACCGGCTGCCTCCGCCCCCCTTGGCGGCGCCCACGCCCGTGGTGCGGCCCCGGCCGGTGGGGTTCGCGGTGGTGCGGGAGCCGGACGGCGCGTTGCGCGTGGTGGGCGACGTGGAGGGACGGGCGCAGCGGACGGCCTGGGGCAACCACGACGCCGAGGCGTTTTTCGCCGAGTACCTGAGGCGCCGGGGGGTGACTGCGGCCCTGGAGGCGGAGGCGCCGGAAGAGGGGACGCCGGTGCGGGTGGGGCCGGGTGAGCTGGTCTGGCGGGGCGGCGGGCTGGTACCGGTCGACGCGGCGGATCGGGCCCGCCTCTGAGCGCGCCGAATCTTTCGCACGGTTCGGAAGACAAGCAGGAAAACGGCCCACCGGCCGAGAAGTATGGCGGTGAAGATGGGAGCGAAGAGCCGGGCGATCGGCCTCATGGGCGGGACGTTTAACCCGATTCACTACGGGCATCTGGTGACGGCCGAGGCTGCTCGGGATGCCTTCGGGCTGGAGCGGGTGATTTTTGTCCCCGCTGGGCAGCCTCCCCACAAGACGGGGATGATCGCACCGGCGGAGCATCGCTACCTGATGACGTTTCTCGCAACCGCCTCCAACGACCGGTTCGACACGTCGCGGGTGGAGATCGATCGACCCGGCCCTTCCTATACCAGCGAAACGCTGGCCCACTTTCATGCCCTGGACCCTGACGTGCACTGGTACTTCATCACCGGGGCGGACGCGGTCATGGAGATCGTGCAGTGGCATGCGGCCCGCGAGGTGTTTGAGTACGCGGAGGTCATCGCCGCCAGCCGGCCGGGTTATGCTTTGCGGTTGAGCGCGTTGGTGCCGGACCTGGGGGAACGGGTGAAGCACATCCATCACCTCGAGGTGCCGGCTCTGGCCATCTCGTCCAGCGACATCCGGCGGCGCCTGGCGCGGGGTCTGTCGATCCGGTACCTGGTGCCGGAGGCGGTCGAGCACTACATCCGGAAGAACGGCCTGTACACGTCGGGTTCAGAATAAAGGTTGCCGGGCCAGGCGCATAGCGCGTGGAGGTCGGATATAATAGAGTCCAGAGTCAGGCAGTGTCCCGCATCCGGAGTCTTTCGCTTCCTTCTTCTTTGGGGAATCGGGTGGCCGGTGCGTGGGTTTCCTGGCCGGTACCCTTAGGCATGTAATCCCCAACGGGAGGGAAGACGAACATGGCACGGACGCTTTACGTGGGCAATCTGCCCTGGTCGACGACGGAAGAGGATTTGGTCCAGACGTTTTCGCAGCACGCTCAGGTCATCTCGGCGCGCATCATCACGGACCGGGAGACCGGTCGTTCCCGGGGCTTCGGCTTCGTGGAAGTGGGCGACGAGGACGCCGAGCAGGCCGTCGAGGCGTTGAACGGCTACAATCTCGGCGGCCGGGACATCATTGTGAACGAGGCTCGGCCGCGACAGAGCCGTTACTGAAGGCCGCGTCGAAAGCCCCCCGAGCGGGGGCTTTCGCTTTTCCTGGGAGGGCGAAGCACGCACATGGCCAGCATGGAGCATTGGATCGGCCCGCGGCTGGCTCTCCTGTCGGCCCATCGTCTCCGCCACAGCGAGAACGTGGCGGAACTGACGCGGGCGCTGGCGGAGACGCACGGCCTGTCGTCGGAAGCCGCGTACTGGGCCGGATTGGCGCACGACCTGGCGCGGGAGTGGTCGCGCGAGCGGCTGCTGGCCGAGGCGCGCCGTCTCGGGCTGCCGGTGGAGGAGGAGGAACGGCGCGAGCCGGTGCTCCTGCACGGACCCGTGGCCGCCGCCTGGATGCAGGAGGCGCGGGTGGGCAACGCCGCCATGTGGGAGGCGGTGCGGTTCCACACGACGGCGGCTCCGGGGATGGGGCCGTTGGCCCGGGCGCTTTTCGTGGCCGACGGGACGGAGCCGGGCCGGGGCTATCCCGAGGCGGCGGCGCTCCGCCGGCTCGCGTTCGAGGACTTGACGGCGGGCTACCGCGCCGTGCTCGAGGAGACGGCCCGGTACCTGGCGCGCCGGGGACTGAGGCTTCACCCGCGCATGCAGGCGGCCATGGCCGAGCTCGGCCTGGCGGTGGACGAGCCGCGGGCGGATGCCTACCATGGTGGTCGTCAGGATGGCCGTGACGCGAACCCGCGGCAATCGAGCGGAGGAGGTTGACGGACCCCTGGACGGACGACGACTGGCCCAGGCGGCTCTGGAGGCCGCCGAGGCGAAGAAAGGGCAGGATCTGTTGCTGCTCGACATGCGGGACGTGACGCTGGTGGCGGACTACTTCGTGCTGATGACGGGAACCAGCGTGACGCACGTCGACACGCTCGCCGACGCCGTCGAGGAGCGGCTGGCCGCGGAAGGCGCGACCCTGCACCACCGCGAAGGGGGTCGCGGTGCGCGCTGGATCCTGCTCGACTACGGGGCGGTGGTCATCCACATCTTCACGGACGAGGTACGACGCTACTACGACCTAGAGCGGCTCTGGGGCGACGCACCGGTCGTGACCGCCTCAAGCCGTTCCGGTCCCTGAGGCGGCGCCGAAGAGCGTCTGGACGGCGGCCGGCACGTCCTCCGGCTGCGTGACGGGTGCCGTGCACACCGTGCCTCGGCAGAGGTACAAAGCCGGCAGCGGCTCCTCGGGGTAGCCGGCCGCCTCCCGGTCGGGGCTGTCCACGTCGTAGGCGTAGATCGCGCGGTTGGGCAGGTACAGCGAACAGAGAGCCTGCCGGAACCCCAAGGTCTGCTCCGGGGTATCGTACACGAGATGCGCGTCCACGGGCGGAGCCGCCGTCACGGTGACCGCGTAGGCCCAGCCGGCGCCGAAGATGCCCAACCGCCGGGCGACGGGGAGGAAGGCGCCCAGTTCGCCCAGAGCCTGCTCCTGCCGGGCGGTGTTCCGCGTCAGGCGGCCCAGGCGGTACAGGAAGGCTAACGCCTCCGCGTTTTCCCCGAGGGGTTTCTGGGTCACCGTCAGGCGTCCGAAGGCCTCCGGGTCCGGCGGGCGGTCGAGAAAGCCCGGCTGCCCGTCCCGCAGGGTGGCGTCCATCATGGCGGCGACGGCCTCGGCGCGCCGGAGGTGCTCCCCGGCGCCGGTCAGCTCGTAGGCGTCGAGGCAGGCCGTGCCGAGCGCCGCGAGGTCCCCCAACCAGTTGAGGAGCGGCTCGCCGCGGTTCGCATGGGCGAGCCCGCGCCCGTCTTCCCACAGCTGGATGAACAGCGCTTCGAGGCAGGTGAGCGCCAACGGCTTGAGGTCGGCGTCCAACAGGCCGGCGGCCAGCAGCAGTCCGGAGACGGCGGCGGCGTTGGGGCCGGCGAAGGCCGTGGGGTCGACGTACGGGGCCGGCCGTTGGGCACGCTCCTCGGGGCCCAGACGGTAGTACGCCTCGTCCGCGTCCTGCGACCCGCCGAAGAGGCCGTCGGGCTGAAGCAGCGACTGGCGCATCCACCCGACGATCTGGCGGGCGACGTTGGCATAGAACGGGTCGCCCGTGATCTGGAACGCGTGCAGGTAGAGGCGGAGCAGTCGGGCGTTATCGTCCAGGAGCTTCTCGAAGTGCGGCACCGTCCATTCCCGCGTGGTCGAGTAGCGGAAGAACCCGCCGGCCACGGGATCGAACAGGGCGCTGCCGGCCATGGCGTCGAGCGTGCGCACGGCCATGCCGGCCGCGCCTCCGTCGCCGGCGACCAGCCAGCGCGCCAGGCAAAGTTCCCACACGTCGATCTGCGGGAATTTGGGGGCGAGCCCCAGGCCGCCGTAGGCCCGGTCGAATTGGCCGGCGACGGCCTGCATGACCTCGGCGATCCCGGCCGGATCTGGCGCGGCGGGACCGGGTGTCGGGTCCAGGCGCTCCGCCGGTCCCACATGGCGCGGCAGGCGGTCCCGATTGGCTTCCCAGTACTGCCGCACCTGTTGGAGGAGGTTCCGCATGGCATCCGGCGGGACGTAGGTGCCCCCCGTGATGACGTCGCCCCACGGAGTGAGAAACGCCGTGGTGGGCCAGCCGCCCATGTTGTAACGGAGGTTGATGTCCGGGCGCTGGTCGTTGTCCACCCGAACGGGGATAAAATGGTCGCGGATGAGGCTCTGGACGACCGGGTCGGAATACGTGGTCTCGTCCATCACGTGGCACCAATGGCACCAGACGGCCGAGAGACTCAACAGGATGGGTTTCTGGGTCGATTCCGCCTCGGCGAAGGCCTCCCTGCCCCACGGCCGCCATCCGATCTCGTGGGCCCGATTGGGACGGGGCGAAAAGTGAAAGGCCGTCTGGGTGTCCATCTCATCCCTCTTTCCGGTGTCCCGTCGAACCAGGCGGATGCACGCCGCCTATGGCCCCATGGTAGAGACCGGACCCGACAGGGTCAAGGCGAGCGTCAGGGGGGAGTCGGCATGTCACGGGGATGGCTCGTGCTGACGGGGGCGACCTCGGCCCTGGGGCGGGCCGTGGCGGAGCGCTGGACGACGGCGGGTCACGGCCCGGTGCTGGGGCTGTCCCGCCGCCCCGAGCGGCTACCCCCCGCCGTGCGGGAGGGTCTCGCCGTGGATCTGCGGCGGCCTCCGGAGGCCGCCGAGCGCCTAGGCGCGTGGGCCCGGGCCCAGTCCGACCCCGTAGCCGGCTTGGTGCACGCGGCGGGCGTCGTGTATGCGGACCGGGCGGACCGCACCACCTGGGACGAGTGGGAGCAGACCTTTACCGTCAATCTCGGCGCAGCCCTGTGGCTGGCTCGCGTCCTGTTGCCGCACTTCGCGCCCGGGGCGTCCGTGGTGCTGGTCTCCTCCTGCGACGCCTGGGCCAGCCCCCGACCCGGTCCCGATGCCGCCTACGGCGCATCCAAGGCCGGCGTGGAGGCCTTGACGCGGCATCTGGCGGTCGAGTGGGGACCCGCGGGGGTGCGCGTCAACTGTGTCCGGCCGGGTCCGATGCCGGGCGGCATGGGGGTGGCGGATGCCGACGCCTGGACGGCGGCCACGGTCCTCCGGGGCCTGGTGGAGCCGGCGGAGGTGGCCGACGTGGTCCTGTTCCTGCTGTCGGCCGACAGTCGCGGTATGACGGGCCAGTGCCTCGCCGTCGACCGGGGGTTCGGCCTGGCTTACGGCCCGGCCGGCGGGGGGGACCCGGCGGTGGGTTATAATGGGACTAATTGATGGAGCCGGGCGGGGTCGGAACGTGCCTCGGCGGCCGCCCCGGAGCGGGGGCGGCGGGACGTCGGGGGCGTGAGGGGAGGCGGCGGCTTTCCCGAACCGCCGGCGCCTTTTTGAT
Source organism: Actinomycetes bacterium (assembly GCA_023565505.1). GTDB lineage: Bacteria > Bacillota > Sulfobacillia > Sulfobacillales > JAIMBI01 > JAIMBI01. Next base: position 280,673 of record JAIMBI010000001.1, read on the forward strand.
GGGAGGGCGGCAGATGGGTTCGGAGGCGCAGAACCCGGATCGATACAGCGTTCGGGCGGTCGAGGAGCGGTGGCAGCGGGCGTGGGAGAGCCAGCCGCTCTACGGGGCCGCCGACGGTGTCGCGCCCAAGTTCTACTGTCTGGAAATGTTCCCCTATCCGTCTGGGCATCTGCACATGGGCCACGTGCGCGTCTACACCATCGGGGACCTGTTGGCCCGTTTCTTCCGCATGAACGGGTATAACGTCCTCCATCCGATGGGGTGGGACGCCTTCGGGCTGCCCGCGGAGAACGCGGCGATCCAGGCGGGTGGTCATCCCGAGGCCTACACGCGGGCCAACATCGCGCACATGAAGGGGCAGATGCAGCGGCTCGGCCTCTCGTTGGACTGGCGCCGCGAGGTGACCACCTGCGACCCGGAGTACTACCGCTTCAACCAGGAACTGTTCCTCCTGCTGTACGAGCGGGGCTTGGCCTACCGGCGCGCCGCGGCGGTGAACTGGTGCCCCTCGTGCCAGACGGTCCTCGCCAACGAGCAGGTCATCGAGGGCCGGTGCTGGCGGTGCGACTCGGTCGTGGTGAAGAAGGACCTGGTGCAGTGGTTCTTCCGCATCACGGCGTACGCCGACCGCCTGTTGGAAGGGTTGGAGCGGCTCGACTGGCCCAACGCGATCAAGGTCCAGCAGCAGAACTGGATCGGGCGGAGTGAAGGGGCGGTCATCGACTTCCCGGTGCCGGATCTGGGGCAGGCGGTGACGGTGTTCACCACCCGGCCGGACACCTTGTTCGGGGCGACGTACCTGGTCCTGGCGCCCGAACATCCCCTGGTCCCGGAGCTGGCCCGCCGGTCGCCCCGCGGCGAGGAGGTGCTCGCGTTCGCCGACGAGCAGCGTCAGTTGTCGGAATCCCAGCGGACCGCGGAGACGACGGAGAAGCGGGGCGTCTTCACGGGGATGTTCGCCCGCCACCCGTTCACGGATGAGGCGTTGCCCATTTGGGTGGCGAACTACGTGCTGGGCGACTACGGGACGGGCGCCGTGATGGGCGTGCCCGCCCACGACGAGCGGGACTTCGCCTTCGCGGCCCGCTACGGGCTGGCGGTGCGCCCGGTTGTCGTCGCGCCGGATTCGCCGCCTCCGCCGTGGACGGAAGCCTATGTCGGCCCGGGGCGGCTGGTGGATTCGGGGCCGTTCACCGGCATGGACAGCGAGGCGGCCAAAGGGGCCATCGCCGACGCCTTGGCCGAACGGGGCCTCGGCGGCCGTCGCGTCACCTACCGCATGCGGGACTGGCTCATCTCGCGCCAGCGGTACTGGGGTACCCCCATCCCCATCATCCATTGCCCGCAGTGTGGGACCGTGCCGGTGCCCCGCTCGGAGCTGCCGGTGCTGCTCCCCAAAGACGTGGCCTTCACCGGACGGGGGGCGAGCCCGCTGGCAGGCGCCACCGCGTGGCGCCGGGTGACGTGCCCGGCATGCGGCGGCCCGGCGGAGCGCGAGACCGACACCATGGACACCTTCGTCGACTCCAGCTGGTACTACCTCCGCTACACCTCGCCGGACGAGACGGACCGTCTCTTCGACCCCGACCGAGCCCGGTTCTGGATGCCGGTCGACCTGTACGTCGGAGGCAAAGAGCACGCGGTCCTGCACCTGCTGTACAGCCGCTTCATCACCAAGGTCCTCCACGACGCGGGGCTGGTGCCGGTGGACGAGCCGTTCCAGCGCCTCCTGGCCCAGGGCATGGTCGTGCACGGCGGGGCCAAGATGTCGAAATCCAAGGGCAACGTGGTCAGTCCGGAGGACATCATCGCCACCTATGGGGCGGACGCGGCGCGCCTGTTCATCCTGTTCGCGGCGCCCTACGACAAGGACCTGGAGTGGAGCGACCAGGGCGTGGAGGGCTGCTACCGGTTCCTGCAGCGGGTTTGGCGCCTCGTCACGGCGCCGTCGCCCCGCGCCGGCGATCCGGCGGCGGCGGAGCGGGTGCGGCGGGCCGTCGCCCGCACGGTGAAGAAGGTCACGGAGGACGTGGGGGAGCGGCGGTCGTTCAACACGGCCGTGGCCGCGTTGATGGAGCTGACCAACGTGCTCACCGCGGAACAGGCCCGGACGGAATCCGGGGTCATGCGCGAGGCGGCGACGACGCTGGTTCAGCTGCTGGCGCCGTTTGCCCCGTTTTTGGCGGAAGAGCTGTGGCACCGCCTCGGCCGGGACGGTTCCGTGCATACCACCCGCTGGCCCACCTACGACCCCGAATTGTTGCGGGAGGCCACGGTGGAGGTGGCCGTCCAGGTCAACGGCCGGGTCCGGACCCGTCTGGTGGTGCCGGCCGACGCAGGGCCGTCGGAGCTCGAGGCGCTGGCCCTGGCCGACGAGCGGGTGAAGGGGCTTCTGGACGGGCGGCCCGTGGCCAAGGTCGTGGCGATTCCCGGCAGGCTGGTCAATCTCGTGGTGGGATGAGAGCCGTCCTCGCGCTGGTCATCGCCGGGCTGTCGAGCATCCTTGGGGCGCTCTTGACCGGACGGCGGGCGACGCTGGTGATGTCGTGGGGTTGGATCCTCGGCACCGCCGCGTTGGGCGCCTTGGTGGCGGAAGGCATCACCGTGCTGTGGACCGGGCCGCCGGCGTCCGCCCTGGCTCCCGGCGTCGACGGGCTGGGACTCGGCATGGTGGTGGGGTGGATTGCCGGGCGGCCCCGGCGCCCGCGCCATTGACGACGCCGCCAACCCGGGTGGCCGGGGCTTGGCGGCGTCGGCGGAGGACCCGGACGGCACGGCCCGGACCGACTCCCTCCTGCAGAGTATGCGGGGTTAGGGTGAGACGTGCCGGTCGCCGGTCGCCGCCGCACCGTTGCCCAGCGGCGGCGCGGCGGCGGCGTCCAGTCGGATGGGCAGCCGCCGGCGCGGGCCCACCGCTTTGGGCAGCGTCACCGTGAGCAGCCCGTGGCGGAAGTTGGCCGTCGCCCGGTCGGGGTCGACGTTCACCGGCAGGTTGACCGACAGGCTGAAGGCGCCTCGACGGCGGGCGGTGTCGTCCTCGGGCCGCTCCGGCCAAGCGCCGCGCACGGTGATCCCCTCCGGATCGGCCTCGAGTTCCACCGCCTGCGGGTCCAGCCCGGGCAACTCCACTTCGACGAGGATGGCGTCGCCGACGTCGCGGACGTAGTGAGCCGGTTGGGCCGCAAAGAGTCCGCCCACGTCCTGCGTCATGCGGTTCCACATGCGCATCATGTCGTCGCGCCAGCGTTCCATTTCGGGGTCCAAGCGGAACAGGGGCATCCCAACACCTCCGGGGCTAGTATGGGCGCCCGCGTCCCGGTTCAATCGGCGCCCGGGGCTGCGTCGGCCGACGCGCGGGGGAGATACAACGTCTCGGTCTCGGGATCGTAGTGGAAGAGGTCCGCGTAACGTCCCCAGTAGATGGCGGTGCGGAGCTGTGCCTCGGCCTCCTCGACGGAAAAGTGCTCCTCCAAGATGTCGTTGAAGAACTCCTTGACCATGCTGTGGTTCGCCTTCGACTGAAGGACCCGCAGGATGAGCCGGAAGATGGGGAGTTGGACCAACTCCTCGCGGATCATCGCCTTGCGGGTGGCGCCGTCGGCTTCGCAGAAGGCCTGGCCGCGGCCGGTGAGGATGAGATCCCCCTCCTCGACCCGCGCCAGGTGGAACAACTCGGCGACCTCTGTCACCGGGAGCAGGTCGTCGACTTCGAGCAAGAGTTCGCTGCCGAGGCGATAGAGGTCATCGCGGCCACCGCGGTCGGCCACCAACTCGAGCAGGCCCGTGAGCATGGAGAGGTGGCCGCTCGGCAGCGGCTCGAGGCGCGGCGCCCCTTCGGGCGTGGTCGCGACGGCCTCTTCGGGAGCGGGCTCCTCTTCGGGGCCGGTCATGATCTTGTACACCGAGTCGACCAGGGCCAGGAACTCGGGGGCCCGCCGGTTGCGGGGGTGCGGGAGCCTGACCGAGAGGTCGGCCACGATGCGGGCGGGATTCTTGGAGAGGACCACGATCCGGTCGGCCATGTAGACGGCCTCCTCGATGCCGTGGGTGACCATCAGGACGGCGCGGGTGGGGATGCGGGCGGCGCGCCAGAGATCCAGCAGTTCGGAGCGGAGGTTCTCGGCCGTGAGGACGTCCAGGGCCGAGAACGGTTCGTCCATGCACAGCAGTTCCGGTTCCACCGCGAGCGCCCGGGCGAACCCGACCCGCTGGCGCATGCCGCCCGAGAGTTCTTTGGGGAGGGCGTCCTCGTAGCCGGACAACCCGATGAGCTCGATGAGCCGACGAGTACGGGCGCGGCGGACGGACGCGGGCACGCCCTTGGCTACGAGGCCCAGTTCCACGTTCTCCTGCACCGTGAGCCACGGGTACAGGGCGAACGATTGGAACACCATGGCCGCGTGGGGGTTGGGCCCCACCACCGGCCGGCCCCGGTAGAGGACGACGCCGTAGGAGGGAGGGACCAGGCCCGTCACGATGCGCAACAGCGTCGACTTGCCGGAACCGGAGGGACCCAGGAGCGCGACGAACTCGCCCGGCCGGATTTCGAGGGTGATGTCGTCGAGGACCAGGATGTCGTAGCCGTCGGGCTGGGTGTACGTCTTGGTCACGCCGAGCAGACGGATGAGGGCTTCGGCCATGGGCACCTCCACAGACGTTGACGGCGGCGGGGGGCGGCCTGCCGGCGGGCCCCGCGGACCCGCGGCGTCCCCCTACGGCGCCGCATAGCGGTTGGCCGCCTGGCGGTAGAGCGGCCGCCAGACGAGCCGGTTGACAGCCACTACCGTCGCCGCTAGGACGACCGTCGCCAGCAACAGGCGGGGGAAGCGGCCGTCGACCGATGACGCGGCGATGAGCCAGCCGACGCCGAAGACATGGTGCACCTGCCCCTGGACGGATACGTACTCGGCGACGATGCTGGCGTTCCACGCCCCGCCGCTGGCGGTGATGAGACCCGTGACCAGGTGCGGGAAGATGGCGGGCAGGATGAGGGTGCGCCAGGCCAGGGGTCCCCGGAGGCCGAACAGGCGGGCGGCCTCCTTGAGATCCTCGGGGATGGCGGTGGTGCCGGCGATGACGTTGAAGAGCACGTACCATTGGGTGCCGAGCGCCATGAGGAGGACGGCGGCGATGTTCAGCCCGCCGTGGAGGTGGAGGAGCAGCGCGACGACGCCGGGGAAGAGGGCGGTGGCCGGCACGGCGGCCAGGATCTGGATCACCGGGGTGAGCGCGGCCGCCAACCGGCGGTTCAAGCCGATGACCACGCCGAGCGGAACCGTCCACACCGTCGCGAGCACGAGGCTGGCCACGACCCGGAGCAGGGTGGCGCCGGTGGCCGCCAGCACCAAGCCCAGGTCGCCCCGGGCGGCCAGGAGCAGGGCGACCCCTTCGCTGAAGGTCCGAGCCAGCAGGAGGACCCCCGCGCCGACGGCGACCGTCCGCAGGAAACCCGGCAGGCCCGGGGCCAGCGGGCGGCGGGGCCGCCGGCGGGCGCGCCGCCGCTCCCACCACGCGGCCAGCGGCTGGACCGCGTGGGTGCGCAGGCGGGCGAGGATCACGGACCGCCTGAGCCCCATGAGCACCGCGGAACGGACGGGCGGGCCGGGCACCTGTTCCGTCTTGAACTTCTCGGCCCAAGCCAGACAGGGCCGGAACACCAGTTGGTCCATGACCACGATCACCGCCACCAGAACGCCCAGACCAGCCCACTCCGCCCCCCAGTCGCCCCGGTTGGCCGCCGTCTGCAGGAAGGATCCCAGCCCCGGCAGCTGATAGTCCCGGTTGCCGAGCGAGAACATCTCCGCGGCCATGAGGAAGAACCAGCCGCCCGCCCACGACATCATGGAGTTCCAGACCAGGCCGACCATGGCGGCCGGCAGCTCGAGGTAGCGGAGCCGCTGCCAGGGACTCAGACCCAGGGAGAGGGCGGCTTCGCGGAGATCCCGGGGCACGGTGATGAACCCGCTGTACAGGGCGAACACGAGATTCCACGCCTGACTGGTGAAGATGAGGACTACGGAGGCGAGGTTGGGGCCCCAGAGCGAGTGGGGGAACAAGGCCACGAATCCCACCAGCACCACCGGCAGGAACGACAGGATGGGGATGGACTGGAGGACGTCCAGCACGGGGACCAGGATCCGGCCGGCACGCGGGACAAAGACCGCCGCCCATGCGTAGGCCACGGCGAAGCCCAGCGAGAGCACGTAGGCCGCGGCCATCCGCAGCCAGGAGTCGAGCGCGTACAGCGGCAGGCGGGCGTAGCTCAGCACGATGCCCCCGCTCTCGGGGCTGTAACGCGGTCCGTGAGTCGCCCAGGCCACCACGCCGGCCGCCAACGCGAGCACTCCGGCGCCGACCAGCACGTCGGCCCAGGCGAATCCGCGCTCGACAGGACGGGCGACGGCCACGACTCAGACCCTCTCCAACGGCCGGTGGCCGGACCGGTGGGGCGGGGGCAGGAAGGTCGTCAGCACGATTCCACCTCCCGAGGGCGCGGGGCGACTTCGATGTGACCCATCCTATCCGATCCGCGGGGCCGGGACAACGCGGCGGGGCCGGGGGCGTGACCGCCCGCCGGGGAGGCGCGCGGAGCCGTCGGGCGCCGCCGATTTCCGGCCTGGAGGTCGCCCGCCGTGGGGCGCGCCGCTTCGGCCGGCGGGACCGGTCGTCTCCCTCCGGTCCGGACCCCGGGCGGCACGCCCGCTCCCGGGAGGTGCGGGTTCCCCGCGGAACGCGTCAGAAGCGGGCGGGACGCGGCCCGGGACCCGGAGGGCGAAAGGCGGGGTATTCCCCCGTCGACAACCGCGACAGGGCCCGCCCGGTCTCCCAGAGCATCCGGGCCCACTGGGCCAGGCAGGCGTCCCGGTACCGCGCGACATGCCCCGCGAGGCTGACAGCCGCCGTCTCGCCGCGCTCGTCGAAGACCGGCGCGGCCAGTGCGAAGGTCTCGGTCTCCCGCTCGCCCCAGGTCAAAGCCCAGCCGTGAGCCCGGACGACCGCGAGGTCCCGCTCGAGGGCCTCGCGGGACGGCGGCGTGCGCGGCGTGAGCCGCCTGAACGGGACCTGGCTCAGCACCTCGTCGCGGACGTGCCGCTCCAGCCAGGCCAGGAGCACCTTACCGGTCGCCCCGGCGTACACGACGCCGATTTGGCCGGCCCCCCAGGCCGCCCGGATGCGGTCGGGACGGCCGGCGACCGCGACGGTCACCCGGAACCCCTCTGCCCGTCGGACCAGCACGGCGCCGAGGTCCGTGGCCTCTGCCAGCGCCCGCAGGGCCGGACGGGCCCGGTGCGCCAGGCCGTCAGCGCGCCAGACCGTGGCGGCGTACCAGGCCAGGCGAGCTCCAGCGTAGTAGTGCGGACCGTCGCGCCACAGGAGATGCCGGTGCACCAGGCTCTGGAGCAGGCGATGGCAAGTCGGCTTGGGGATGCCGGTGAGGCGGGTCACGTCGGGGAGCCGTGCGCCCGGATGCTGGGCCAGGGCGTCGAGGACGGCGATGATCTTGTCCAGCAACTGGAGACGGGTGGACACAACGGGCGAGGGGGCGCGCACGATGACGTCTTCCGGCACCAAGTCCACCGCCGAACACCCTCCTCCGGCCCCGCCCGCGACCGGGTGACCGTCGGGTGACGGACCCGGTGGTGGTGGAGGCCCCATGGGGAGCCGGGTCCGGGCCGGACGGGGGACCGGTTGCTCCCTGGAGCCTCCGGCGGCCGGACCCGGCGGATGTCGCCAAGCGCGTCGGCGGACATTTCGTGGACGTTCCGGCCGACTCCTGCCGTGCCCGGAAGGCGTGGCCGGCCGTCGCGCCCGGGAGCGGACGAGGCGGCGGCGTGCGGGACGCGTCGGCGGCGGCGAACGGGCGTCGGAAATTTTGCTAACATCAAGGACACAGCGCCCGGGCTTGGCTGTGCGGGCACCGGGAGGCCGCCCCCCGCGGGCGGGGGCGCCAAGCGCGGAGGAGGTCGTCGGACCGAGGTGGACAGCGAGGCGGCGGTGGCCCGGCTGAGCGACACGACGCGGCCGGTGCCGGCCCGGTGGTGGTTGGCGGGGCCGGACACCTGGCAGGCCGAGCGCGTGCTGGCGGCATTGGCCGCGCGGCTCGGACCGGAGGTGGAGCGCCGGCGGGTGGACGGCGCGCAGGACCCGGCGGAGCTGGCCTGGTGGCTGAGGGCGGTCGGTTTTTTCGACGCGCCCAAGCTCCTCGTCTGGCGCGAGCCGGACGCCAAGGCGTTCAAGCACCCCGCCTGGCCCGAGCTCGTGCGGTCGAGCCACGCCGACGCCGTGTTCGTGGCCTGGACGGACAAGGCGGCGGATCCCCCGAATCCCGCTGCGGACTGGGTGCGGATCGACTTGGAGTGGCTCAAGCCGGGACCGTGGGCCGAGTTGGTGCGGCGCCGGGCCCGGGGGGCTGGGGTGCGGTTGAGCCGGGAAGAACTCGACCAAATCGCCGCGTGGACGCATCCGTCGGGCCATTACCTGGACAACCTGCTCGCCCAGTGTGCCCTGCTGCCGCCCGAGGCGGGGCGGTCCCGGCTTGCGGCGCTGGCCGCGCTGGGCGCCCGGCCGCTCGGGGCGGGGGCGTGGTACCGGCTGGCCGACGCCGTGGCGGTCCGGGACGGGCGCCAGGGATTGGCCGAACTCGAGCGGCAGCTGGCGTTCGGCGGGGAGCCCGTCGTCGCCCTGGTGGTGATGGCACGCCAGATGCTGCTGGTGGCGGACTGGATCAGGGCCCGCCGGGCCGGGCAGGCCCGGGATGCCTTCGCGCGGGCGCACGGCGTGCGGCCTTGGCAGTGGCGCACCCTCGATCGGGCGGCCGAGCTGTGGACGCCGGACGAGGTCGCCGCCTGGCTGGGACTGGCCATCCGGGCGGACCGCGCCCTGAAGGGATCCGAAGGGGATCCGAGCGTGTGGCTGGCCATGCTCGTTCTGGCCGCCCACCGTCCGGGAACGGCCCGCCCGCCGGGGATGCGGCGGGCCATCTGACGCCCGGCTTGCGCCGGCGTCGAAGCACCTCCCCCGTCTTAGCCGTATATGGTGATATTGCCCGGGACTAACAAAGCCGGCTCGAGCTAGCTTGAGGGGAAGGACGCGCCGATGGCCACCCGCCATCTTTCGGAAGAAGCGAAGCGACGCTCCCAGGACCGTGTCGCCGTGCTCCTCGCCCGCCGCCACCGCCGGTGGGGGCGGCTGCTCTGGCTCCTGGCCGGCCCGGGCATCCTGGTGATGCTCGGCGAGAACGACGCGCCCTCGATGTTATCGTATGCGGCGACCGGCTCCCGATTCGGCATCGGGTTCTTCCTGCCCTTCGTCGTCCTGACGTTCGCCATGGCGTTCGTGGCGCAGGAGATGACGGTCCGCCTGGGGGCGGTGAGCCGGGCCGGCCACGCGGAATTGATCTACCGCCGCTTCGGGCGGTTCTGGGGCAACTTCGCGATGGTCGACCTCCTGTTCACCAACCTCATGACCTTGGTCACCGAGTTCGTCGGGATCGTGGCGGGGGCCGGCTATTTCGGGATTCCGCCCGTCGTCGCCGTCGGCGGCGCCCTGGCCCTCATCGCGGCGGCGGTGCTGTCCAGCCGTTATTGGCGCTGGGAACGCCTGACGCTGGCGCTGGCGGTCGTCAACCTGGTGTTCATCCCGGTGGCCTGGCTCACCCATCCGCAGTGGGGGGCCGTCGGCCGTGCCTTGCTGACGTGGCAGCCGCTGCCCGGCGGCTTCGGGCCGAACACCATGGTGCTGCTGCTCGCCGACATCGGGGCCACGATCACCCCTTGGATGCTCTTCTTCCAGCAGGGGGCGGTGACCGACAAGGGGTTGTCGCCGCACGACATCCGTCAGGGTCGGCTGGACACGGCGCTCGGAGCCTTGTTGGCGGCCTTGGCGGCCATGGGCGCCATCGTGGCCACGGCTCCGCTCCACGTGCACCACATGGACGCCGGTCAGTTCGGGGCGGCCCAGTTCGCCCAGGCCCTGGTGCCGTACGCTGGCCGCGTCGGCGGGGCCCTGTTCGCCCTCGGGGTGCTCGAGGCCGGGCTGGTGGCGTCCATCACCATCGCCACCTCCAGCGCCTATGCCTTCGGCGAGGTGCGGGGCACCGCCCACAGTCTCAACCGGCCGCCGCGCGAGGCGCCCGCCTTCTACGCCGTGCTGCTGCTCACGGCGGCCGTCAGCGGGGCCGTCGTCCTCCTGCCGGGCTTCCCGCTCGAGATGGTGGTCATCGTGGTCAACGTGATCGCCGTGCTCACCATGCCCCCGGCCATAGGGTTCCTCCTGCTGCTGGCGAACGACCGGGAGGTGATGGGCGAGCACGTCAATACCGGCTGGCTGAATGCGTTGGGGATCGGGGTGGGGTTGTTCGTCGCCCTCGCCGGCCTCGCCTACGCGGTGACGGTGGTGTTCTGAGATGGCGGCCGCGGAAGGCGCCGGCACGACGGCGGGAGACGGACCCGCTTGGTGAAGGGGGTGAACGCGGTGATGCCGGGGGATTGGAGGGTAACCGACGGGGCCGACGTATCCGAGTTGTGGGCCCAGGCGCTCGCCGAAGCTCAGGAGGCGGCGGGCCGGGCGCGGACCCTCGGACTCCGCCGCCTGTCGCCGGGGCTCACGGGCATCATCTGGATGCTCCGCCTGTACGTGGTGTTCATGCTCGGCGTGGTGGCCTGGAACTTGGCGACGATGCTCCGCTAGGTCTCATCCGGGTCCCGGCTCGGGGGCCCCCACCCGCCGGTCCCCGAGCCGCCGAGGGTATCGCGGAAACACGCCCACCAGGCCGGGTGGGTCTCGATGTAGTCCGTCAGGGCCTTGAGGCGGGCCAGGGCGTCCGCCGAGAAGTGGTGCTCGATGCCTTCGACGATGCGCACGACCTCGTCGCGGCTGCCCAAGTCCAGGTGGGTCAGCAGGCGTTCCAGGATCTGATGGCGCTCGTACAGGCGCCGGCCTTTTTCGCGGCCCAGGGGCGTCAGGTTGAATCCCCGGTAACGCTCGTAGGTCAGGAGGCCGTCGTGGTTGAGGCGCTGGATCATCTTGCTCGCCGAGGCGGCGCTGATGCCCAGACGTTCGGCCACGTCCGCCACGCGGGCGTAGCCCTTCTCCTGGATAAGGCTCCAGATGGTCTCGAGGTAGTCCTCCTGACTCGGGGTCGCCATAGCGCATCGCTCCCGTGTCCAGAGACCGCGACGTCAGCGTCCCCCATACCATACGTTTCCTGCGGAAAAAAAGACGCGCGCCGCCTTGGGAGGCACGCGCCGAAAAAGCGGAGCGCCCGCGCCGCGTCGGCGGCCCCGCGCGTCAGCCCGCCGTGGGTTCGGCCGCGGCGTTCCGCGCCCGCCACTCGGCCAAGGCCTTGTTGTAGCGCTTCCAGAGGCGCGACTTCTTCCGCGACGCCGTGTTCCGGTGGATGGCGCCTTTTTGGGCGGCCCGGTCCAGTCGGCCCGAGGCATACCGGAGGCGGACCAGCGCCCCCTCGAGATCGCCGTTGCGGAGCGCCTCCTCAAACCGCTTCACGGCCGTCCGGGCGATACTGCGCCGGATCCGATTCCGGAGCGTGCGGGCGCGTGCCTGTTTGATCCGTTTCTTCGCCGACTTGATGTTGGCCACCGGGTGCCCATCCCCTCCGGCCGCCCATTATAGCACAATGCGGCAGGCCACGCCTCTCCGATTGCCGGGGTCCACAGGCTCGGCATATCCCGGAGCCTTGTCCCATATCGTCCAATGGCGAGCACGGCGGCCGAGGAGGGACAAGGGGAGGGACAAGCCGATGCGACGAAGGCGGCCGGTGTTGATCTGGCTGCCCGGGCGACGGGCCCTGGGCCCGGGGCGCCGGGGTGCCGAACCGCCCGCACCCGGCCCGGATCCGTGGTGGCGGCGCTGGCTGAAGACCCGCCGGACCCCGTTGCCGGCGGGGCGGGACGACACGTTGGCGTCGGCCCTGCTGAGCTATGGGCTTCTGACCGCGGTGGCGCTGCTCATTCTCACCGTGTCGGCTCCTGCGTCGCGGGCGTCCGTGCCGGCCACGGCTCCACCGGCCTCCACCGCGCCCGGGCCGTTGACCCGCTGGCTGAACGGCCTCGGGGTGAGCCGGCCGTCGGCACGCACGTGGTTGATCGAGGGGGCGCCCCTGCTGGCCTGGGTACGGGGCCACGTTCCGGATCCCTGGACCGTCCATTGGCGCTCCATGGCGGCCGCGGCCCTGTCCGACGTGACCGGGACACCCCTGCTCAACCTGGACCACCTGCTCGTCAACGCGGTGCCGGTCCTGGCTCAGGCCCCCGTCCCGGATGCCGCACCGCCGCCGGGGCCGCCGGACCAGGTGATGCCGGGCCTGCCCGGGGATCACGGCCGGGTGTGGGCGGTGTTGGGCTCTCGACCGGTGGTCGGCATCTATCACACGCATACGCGGGAGGCGTTCGGCACGCCGACGGTCGGCGGGGCCGGGCCGTACTCGACCGACTGGGCCAACACCGTGGTCCAGGTCGGGTGGTGGCTCGCGCAGGATCTCAACCAGCGGGGGCTGGGGGTGGTCCAGGCCCGGGTGGACAACATGCGCGAAGGCGTGTTGGCCAGCTACGACCTGTCCCTCAAGACGGCCAAAGCCATCGTCCGGTGGTGGCCGAGCGTGCGGATCCTGCTGGACGTGCACCGGGGCACCGCCGGTCGGTCCCAGACGGTGGCGCGGGTGCACGGGGTCGACACCGCCAAGATCTGCATCGTCGTGGGGACGGGGCAGCTCTTGCCCAATCCGCACTGGCACCAGAACCTGGCCTTCGCCCTGCAGCTGGTCCGGACGCTCGACCACACCGCTCCGGGGATTCTCCGGGGGGACGGCGTGGAGACGGTACCCTACCGTTACAACCAGGAGCTCTTGCCGGCGGACGTGCAGATCGAGATCGGGGGGCCGGAGAACACGCTCCAAGAGGAACGCGAAGGCGCCTGGTACCTAGCCGAGGCGTTGGCGGAGGTCATCCGGTCCGGCAAAGTGCCCGGAATGGCAGCCGGGCGTTAGGGAGGACCGTCTCCGACGTGCGGCAACGCCTGTCCCGAGTCGGCTTCACCCGTCGTGCGACGCGAAGTCCCGGGCGGGAGCGGACGGCGGCGGCCGGGGGGAACCCGCCCCGGCGGCGGCCCCGGCTCACAGCGGGATCCAGTGACCCACCAGCCGGGCGGCGAGACATCCCAGGACCAAGCCGGCGGGCGGGCCCGCGGCCCAGCCGGTGAGGATGTTGCGGACGACCGGCCAGGCGACGGTTCCCTGTCCCCGCGCCATCCCCGCCCCGGTCATGGCACCGACCAAGGCTTGATTCATGGACGTGAAGAATCCGAAGACAACCGCCGCGAACACCACCGCCGCCTGGACGAACTGGGCGGCACTGGCCATGGCCAGGTCAACGTGCACGATGTCGAAGGCCACCGTCTCGAGGAGCGGTCTGCCCCAGGTCAGCACCCCCACCAAAAGCCCGAGGCCCCCCAGGATGCCGGCCGTCCACACATTGAAGAGACGCGTCATGACCAGGGCGCCGGTGGCGTTGGACACGTCGTTGGCTCCCATGGTGAAAGACGCGGCGGCTCCGACGAGCACCAGCAGCGTGGCCCAGAAGGTCGGGCGCACGGGAGTGCCGGCGGCCCCGGTGCGGCCGGCGGGAGCCGGCGGGCGCTCCCGAACCACGTGGTCCAGCCCGCGGGTCAGGAGGAATCCCAGTCCCGCAGCCAGCGGGGGAGCCAGGACCCAGACGACGGCCAGCCGGAGGATGGTCGCCCAGTGGATGGGAATCCCGGCTCCCCACGCCACGCCGGCCACGCTGAAGACCAGGACTTGGATGGTCGAGGTGGGCACGCGGACGGCGTTGTAGAGGGTGGTCAGGGCGAAGGCCACGAGGATGACGACGACGGCTCCGGCCACGGTGACGCGGCGGGCGTCGACGAGGTGCAGGCCGACGGTGACCTCGACCCGGTGGCTTGCCAGAGTTGCCCCGGCGAACGCGAGGACGGCCATCACGACGAGGGCGGGCCAGAGGCGGATGGAACCGGACCCGTAGGGCATGCCCATGCACGCCCCGGTGTAGTGCGCCCCGAGGCTCCAGGCGAAGGCCAGGACCGCGGTCACGAGGACCAGATCGAGGGGCGTCACGACCGACCGCCGTCCCTGCGGCGGCGTCTGCCGGGAGTCGCGCCGGGACGTCGGGGCGTCGGTCGCGGCAGGACGGCGGGAGGCGGGCCGAACGCCGGAGGCCGGGATCCCCCTCGCGCTCGGTGCGCCGGGATCCGGCCAAGGCCCCCGAGCGTCCGTCGACGGCCCGAATCCGCGTCCATCATCACGCCTCCCGATGTCCGGCGTTTGCTTCCCCCAACAGCTCGCCGGCCAGCTCCTGGATCCGGGCCCGTGCCAACTCCAGCACCGCCCGGCCCTCGGCGGTGGCGCGGTAATATTTCCGCACCCGACCACCGACCACGCGCTCCTCGCGGACCAAGTAGCCGGATTCGGCCAGTTGCCGGAGGAGGGGATACAAGGTCCCGGGCCCAAGGCGGTATCCGTGCCGCTCCAGCTCGGCCATCAGCCATTTTCCGTAGACGGGTCCCTCGGCGGCATGGTGGAGGACATGGATTTGGACGAACCCCAGAAGAACTCGGTGAACGATATCGGACTCCGATATCATGGGCTGATCTTAGGGTCTCGGGGCTCGATTGTCAACTGTGAACGGGACCCAGGGGGCATGCTCCCGCCGCACCGGACTGCCGCAGACTGAAACGCTCGGACGGGGCGCGTCGCGGGAGAGCGATGCGGTGCGGCCGGAGGTCCGGCCCCGGGCCCCGGGGCCGTCGCACCTGTCGTGAGATCTGTTATTCTACTGAGCAACAGAATGGTTGAAAGGAGACAGGGTGTGGCCGACCGGGATCGGGCGTTCAAAGATGCCGTGTACGAACAGTTGGCCCGGGTGGGTCGGGCGGTGGACCACCCCCGCCGGCTGGAGCTGCTGGACCTACTCTGTCAGGGTCCCATGACGGTGGAGGAACTGGCTCGCAAGGGGGCGATGCCGGTCGGGAGCGCCTCCCAACACCTCCAGGTGCTCAAGGAAGCCCGATTGGTACGCGCGCGGCGCGACGGCTCCCGCGTGTGGTACCAACTGGCCGACGACGGCGTCTGCGCGTTCTATGTCATGCTCCGCTCGCTGGCGGAACAGCGCTACGCGGAGCTCCGCGCCGTGACGGAGGCGTTCCTGCGCGACCTCGACGCGCTCGAAGCCATTGACGCGAAGGTCCTGGAGGAACGGATGGAGAGTGAGGAGGTGGTGCTGCTCGACGTCCGACCGCCGGAAGAATATGCCGCCGGACATTGGCCGGGAGCCTGGTCGGTGCCCTTGGACGAGCTCGCCGGGCGGCTGGCCGAGCTGCCACGGGACCGCACCATCGTGGCTTACTGCCGCGGGCCTTACTGCGTGCTGGCCCCGCACGCCGTCCACGTGCTGCGGCGGGCGGGTTTCAAGGCCGTGCGGCTCAACGAGGGACCCGGTGAGTGGAGGGTTCTGCGACGGCCGGTGGCGACCGGGTCAGACCCGTAAATCCCCGGTCCGTCCCCGCGAACCGCCGGCCCTTCACCCGACAGCCTCGACAAAGAGAAGGAGACGGGATCGCTCGATGAACATCCTTGTGGTGGTGAATGATCCGCCGTACGGATCGGAACGGCCATACAATGCCCTCCGTCATGCTAACGCGTTGGGCAAGCGGCCGGACGTGACCGTGCGTCTATTCCTCATTGCCGATGCGGTGCAGTGTGCCCGCCGGGGTCAGAACCCGCCGGCGGGCTACTACAACCTCGAACGAATGTTGACCATCGCCGTGCGGCAAGGGGCCGAGATCGCCGCGTGCGGCTCGTGCCTCGATGCACGCGGCCTGAACCGCGAGGACCTCCTGGACGGCGTGCACCGCGGATCCATGGAACAACTCGCCGACTGGACCCTCTGGGCTGACCGTGTGGTCGTTTACTGACGCGGGAGGGGGCACCCGTAGGGACTTTTCCGGAGGGAGGAGCCACATGCATCGTGTGCTCGTAGTGGGCGCAGGTGTGGGCGGCTTGGCGGCGGCCCATCGACTCCGTCAGCGACTGGCGCCCGAGGACGAGATCTGGCTATTCGACCGGCGGCGGGAACACATCTTCTGGCCGTCGTTGTTGTGGGTGCTCACCGGCACGCGCCGTCCGGAACAGGTCGCTCGCCCGTTGGACGCCTTACGGGAACGGAACCTCCGCTTGGTGCAGGCCGAGGTCTCGGCCATCGACCCGACCGGCCCCAGCGTCACGGCGGGCGGGCGCACCTGGACCGGGGACGCTCTCGTGTTGGCGCTGGGGGCCGACTTGGACCCGGCCGGGGTACCGGGCCTGGCCGAGGCCGGTCACAATCTCTACACCGTGGCCGGATCCGCCAGCGGCTTTCAGGCACTGGAAGCGTTGACAGGCGGGCAGGTGGTGGTGCTCATCGCGGGCGTTCCGTTCAAATGCCCGGCCGCCCCCTACGAAGCCGCGATGCTGGTAGAGGGATACCTGCGCCGGCGACGGCGGCGTCAGGCCGTCGCGGTGAGCGTCTGGGCGGCCGAAGCCACGCCCATGGGCGTGGCCGGTCCGGCGGTAAGCCAGGCGGTGACGGACGCGTTGGCCCAGCGGGACATTGCGTACCATCCCGACCACCGGGTCGTCCGGGTGGATCCCGCGCGCCGGCGGATTCGGTTCGACGCTGGCACGGAGATCGGGTACGACCTCCTGCTGTACGTACCGCCCCACCGGGTACCGGACCCGGTCGCCGCGTCGGGCTTGGCACCCCGAGACGGATGGGTCCGGGTCGACCCGCGCACGTTGCAGACCGGCTGGGAGCGCGTATGGGCCATTGGGGACGTGACGGGGATTACGTTGCCCTCCGGAAAGCTCCTGCCCAAGGCGGGGGTGTTTGCCCACCGCGAGGGCGACGTCGTGGCGGAGCGCATCGCGGCGCTGTTCGCGGGACGGGACGAGGCCCCGGTTTTTGACGGGCACGGAGAGTGCTTCATCGAGATGGGCGGCGGCGTGGCAGGCTTTGCGCGGGGCGACTTCTACGCGGAACCGGTGCCGGTCGTGCGGGCGTACCGGCCCGGTCGGCACTGGCATCTGGCGAAGATCGGGTTCGAACGGTCCTGGTGGGCCCAATGGTGGTGAACCGGGCCGGATGGGGTGGGCCGGGACCCGGGAGCGGGGCGAGGGGGGCGCGGGACATGGCTGACATCGTATTTGACGCCACAGTGGCGGCGCGCTACGACCGGTTCTGCGAGACCGAGGCCGGCGGTTACGTGGACCGGGTCGAACACGCGTTGCTGTGGCCCTTGTTGGAGCTCGTCCCCGGCTTGGCGGTCGTGGATCTGGGATGCGGCACGGGGGCGTACACCGTGACGCTGGCCGAGGCCGGGTGCCGGGCGGTCGGGGTCGACATCTCGCCGGCCATGTTGGCGGTGGCCCGCACCAAGGTGCCCCGGTCGGGGTCGGTGCGGTGGATCGAGGCGGACCTGGCCAACCTGCCGTTCCCCGACCGGACCTTCGACCGCGGCCTCCTGCACGTCACCCTGGAGTTCGTCGACGACCCTGCGCGCGTGCTCCAGGAGGCGGTGCGGGTGCTGGTCCCGGGGGGACGGCTGGTGGTCGGTCTCATTCTGACGACCGGTCCGTGGGCCGCACACTACCGGCAACGGGCCCGGCTCGACCCCCGTTCGGTCTGGCGCCGGGCGCAGTTCTTCGATCCCGAGACGGTGGCGGGGTGGTTGGGTCGTCCCCCCGATGCCGAGCGACGGGGACTGTGGGTCGGGCCGGAGGCTTGGCCGGGGTTGGAGGCCGCGTGGCAGGCCGAGCGCGCGGCGCACGACCCGGAGCAAGCCGGGTTCGTCGCGCTGGCGTGGCGCGTGTGACGGTCCGGGGGCCGGAGACGGCAACGATGAAGATGAAGGAAGGAGGCGGCGGACGGCATGAACGGCCCGGCACCCGTGTACCTGGACTACAATGCCACCACGCCGGTCGATCCGGCGGTGGTCGCGGCGATGGGGCCGTACTGGACCGAGCAGTTCTTCAACCCCTCCTCCGGCTATGCGGAGGCCCGGGCGGTCCGGGAGGCGGTCGAGGCGGCGCGGACGGCGGTGGCGGCGCTCATCGGGGCCGACCCCGAGGGCGTCGTGTGGACCAGCGGGGGCACGGAGAGTGACAACTGGGCGATCCGGGGCGCCTGGGCGTACTGGTCCGGCCGGCGGACGCGGGTCGTGATCTCGGCCATCGAGCATCCGGCCGTCGCCGAGACGGCCGCGGCCCTCGCGGCGGAGGGGGCCGAGGTGGTCCGCCTTCCGGTCGACGCCACGGGGGTGGTGCGGCTCGACGCGGCGGAGCGCCTCATCGACGAGCGGACCGCCGTGGTGAGCGTGATGTTGGCGAACAACGAGATCGGGACGATCCAGCCGGTGGCCGCCCTGGCGCGGCGGGCGCGCGCTGTGGGCGCGTGGGTGCATACCGACGCCGCCCAGGCGGTGGGCAAGATGCCGGTCGATGTGGACGCCCTCGGCGTGGACCTGCTGACGGTGGCGGGGCATAAGCTTTATGCGCCCAAGGGGATCGGCGCGCTCTACGTGCGGCCCGGTGTGCCGCTGGGGCCGTGGGTGCGGGGAGGCGGTCAAGAGGGGGGCCGGCGCAGCGGGACGGAGCCGGTGCCGCTCATCGTGGGCCTGGGTGCGGCGGCGCGGCTGGCGCAGGAATGGTTGGCGGGGCCGGGTCCCGCCCGCCAGGCGGCGCTCCGGGATCGCTTGGAACGACGGCTGCTGGAGGCCGTCGAGGGTGCCCGGGTCTTCGGACGGGAGGCGCCGCGGCTGGGGAACACGTTGGCATGGGCGGCGCCGGGCTGGACGGGAGCGGCGCTTCTCGCGGCCTGTCCGGGGATCCGGGCGGGCACGGGCGCGGCGTGCCACGGGCCCGCCGAATCGCCGTCCGCGACCTTGGAGGCGATGGGGGTCCCGCGGGAAGTGGCGCGGGGATTGGTTCGCCTGAGTCTGGGGCGGTCCACGAGCGAGGACGACGTGGACCGGGCCGCCGAAGCCCTGGTGCTCGCGGTGCGGCGCCGCACCTGAGGGACGGAGGACCCGGGTGCCCCACGCGGCTTACCCGGGACGAAGCCCGACGGCGCATCCCGGCGCGACGCGGGGCGAATCCCATCGCGCATGGGCGAGTCGTCCGGCGGCGGCTTCCGGGTCGACGAGGTCCCCGGGTGGGTCCGGCAGGAACGGCGACGTGCAAGACGAACATGTCGTCGAGGTTGGCGAAAGTCCGAGTCGCCACCGTATCCGCGGGAACGTGACGACCGACCGCGTGGCGACGACCGGACCTTGCGAGGAGGGACCACGCGTGTACCAGCCCCAGTGGGAGGCCATGCCGCGGGAGGAGCTGCGGGCGCTCCAGGCGCGGCGGCTCGGCGAACTGTTCCAGCGTCTCGAGGCGTCTCCGTTCTACCGCGACCGGGTCCGCATCACCGAGGCGATGCGGCGCGACCCGCTGGCCGCTCTGCCCGACTTGCCGCTGACGTCCAAGGCGGACCTCCGCGAGCACTACCCATGGGGGTTCGTCGCCGTGCCGTCGGAGTCCGTCGCCCGGATCCATGCGTCGTCCGGAACCAAGGGCAAGCCCACGGTGGTCGCCTATACCGCCCGGGACCTCGACACGTGGAGCGACCTGTGCGCCCGGGCGCTCGTGGCCGCGGGCGCCAAGCCGGGGCACCGGATCCACAACGCTTACGGATACGGCCTCTTCACGGGGGGTCTGGGTCTGCACCAGGGTATCGAGCGCCTCGGGGCGACCGTCATCCCGGCCTCCGGCGGGGCGACCCGCCGGCAGGTGACCTTGCTGGTGGACCTGGCTCCCGATGGCCTGTGCTGCACGCCGTCTTTCGCCCTCATGCTGGCCGAGACGATGGACGAGATGGGGGTGGATCGCTCCCGCCTGTCCCTCCGCTACGGAATCTTCGGGGCCGAGCCGTGGACGGACGCCATGCGGCGCCGCATCGAGGCGCGCCTGCACCTGTCGGCGGTGGACATCTACGGCTTGTCGGAGGTGATGGGCCCCGGCGTGGCGGTGGAGTGCCACCAGGCCAAGGAGGGGCTGCACCTGTTCGAAGACCATTTCGTGGCCGAAGTGGTCGACCCCCGCACGGGCGAGGTCTTGGGGCCGGGGGAGCAGGGCGAGCTGGTGCTCACCACCCTGACCAAGGAAGCCATGCCGTTGCTGCGCTACCGCACCGGGGACCTGGTGCGTCTCGACCCGACGCCCTGTGTGTGCGGTCGCACCCACAGCCGCATGTCGCGGGTCCTGGGGCGGGTCGACGACATGCTCATCGTGCGGGGCGTCAACGTGTTCCCGAGCGAAGTGGAGAGGATCTTGCTGGAGTTCCCCCTCCTGGCGCCGAATTACCAGCTGGTCTGGGAGGCGGGCGCCATGGACCGGCTCCGGGTGGAAGTCGAGAGTCAGATGCCGCTCGAGGACTCCCGGGATCTCGCGGCCCGCGTCGCGGCGCGAATCCGGGCGGAACTCGGCGTCACGCTCGAAGTCAGCGTGCTCGCGCCTCGCACGATTCCCAGGCCGGAAGGCAAGGCGGTCCGGGTGGTGGACCGCCGCGCCGCGGTGGCCGGGACCCCCTAGCGGGGCGGCCGCACCAGGAAGGAGAAGGAAACGATGAGCGTGGTCCTGGTGGAACAGGACGGACCAGTCGGGATCCTGCGCCTGAACCGGCCGGAGGTCTTAAACGCCCTGAACAGTGCCGTCATGGAGGCCCTCGCGGACCAGTTGACGCGCTGGGACCGTGACCCGGCGGTGCGGGTGGTGATCCTGACCGGCAACGACAAAGCCTTCGCCGCGGGGGCCGACATCGCCGAGATGGCGGAGCGGACGCCGGTGGAAATGCTCCAGTCGGCGCAGATCACCCGGTGGGAGGCCATCCGGCAGTTCTCCAAACCGCTCATCGCGGCGGTTTCGGGGTGGGCCTTGGGGGGCGGCATGGAGCTCGCCATGCTCTGCGACTTGATCGTCGCCTCCGAGACGGCCCGGTTCGGCCAGCCGGAGATTCGGCTCGGTGTGATGCCGGGCGCGGGCGGGACCCAACGGCTCACCAAGATCGTGGGCAAGATGCGGGCGATGGACCTTGTGCTCACAGGCCGTCACATCACGGCCGAGGAGGCGCTCCAATGGGGTCTGGTCAACCGCGTGGTGCCGGTGGAGCAGTACTGGGAGGAGGCACTGAAGCTGGCCCGGAGCCTGGCCGCCGGGCCGCCTCTGGCCCTGGCGTTGGCCAAGGAGGCGGTCCTCTTCAGCCTCGACAGCACGGTGGAGGACGGCCTGAAGTTCGAGCGGAAGGTCTTCGCGCTCCTCTTCGCCTCGGAGGACCGCCGCGAGGGGATGGCGGCGTTCCTGGAGAAGCGGGCTCCGCAGTTCCGCGGGCGCTAGGTGCGGCGGCGGGGGGCGGGCCCCGCCTCCCGGCGGCCGCGCGGCGTCCTCGCCGGAACTGGTATGATCGCGGCGAAGAGGAGGACGCCGTGGACCCCGAGCGTATCCGGAATTTCTGCATCATCGCCCACGTCGACCACGGGAAGTCGACGCTGGCGGATCGACTCCTGGAGGCGACCGGTGCCCTGTCGCCCCGGGAGATGAGCCCCCAGGTGCTCGACCAGCTCGACCTCGAGCGCGAGCGGGGGATCACCATCAAGGCCCAGGCTGTCCGCCTGACCTATGCGGCGGCTGACGGACCGTACGAGCTCAACCTCATCGACACGCCCGGCCATGTCGACTTCGCCTACGAGGTGTCGCGGACGTTGGCGGCGTGCGAGGGCGCGCTGCTGGTCGTCGACGCCAGCCAGGGCGTGGAGGCCCAGACCCTGGCCAACCTGTATCTCGCCGTCGAGCATGATCTCGCCGTCATCCCGGTCATCAACAAGATCGACCTGCCGAATGCGGAACCCGACCGGGTGGCCGCCGAACTCGCGGAACTGGGGCTCGACGCAGCGCCGCTCCGCGTCTCGGCCAAGGCCGGCATCGGCATCGACGCCGTGCTCCGCGCCATCGTGGAGCGGATCCCTCCGCCCCGGGGCCGGGCGGACGCCCCGCTGCGCGCGCTGGTGTTCGACTCCCGCTACGACAGCTACAAGGGTGTGCTGGTCTACGTCCGGATCATGGACGGCGCGCTGGCCGAAGGGGACCGGATCCGGTTCTGGGCGTCGGGCAAGGAGTTCCAGGTCACCGAAGTGGGTGTGTTCCGGCCGGCGCTCACGCCGGTCGGGCGGCTCGAGGCGGGGGAGGTGGGGTATTTCGCGGCGGCCATCCGGGCCGTCCGCGACACGCGCGTAGGCGACACGGTGACGCACGCCGACCGGCCGGCGGACGCGCCCCTGCCGGGTTACCGGCCGGCCCAACCCATGGTCTACTCCGGGCTGTATCCCGTCGCCGGCGAGGATTACGAGCGGCTTCGGGACGCGCTGGAGAAGCTCCGCCTGAACGACGCCGCGCTCGTGTTCGAGCCGGAGACCTCGGCGGCGCTGGGCTTCGGATTCCGCTGCGGCTTCCTCGGACTGTTGCACCTCGACGTGGTGCAGGAGCGGCTCGAACGCGAGTACGGCCTCGAACTCATCACGACCGCGCCGGGCGTGGTGCTGCACGTCTACCTCCGCTCGGGCGAGATGGTGGTGGTGGACAATCCCGCACGCATGCCGGACGCCGGGGTCATCGACCGCATCGAGGAGCCGGTGGTGGAGGCCAGCATCATCACGCCGGCGGAGTACGTGGGGGCCGTGATGGAACTGGCGCAGGAGCGCCGCGGGACCTTCCGCGACTTGTCGTATCTGGACCCGCGGCGCGCCATGCTGACGTACCGTCTGCCGCTCATGGAGATTCTGTACGACTTCTTCGACCAACTGAAGAGCCGGACCCGGGGCTACGCCTCGCTCGACTACCGACTGGTGGGCTACGAGCCGGCGGACCTGGTCCGCATGGACATCCGCGTCGCCGGGGAACCGGTGGACGCCCTCTCGGTGGTGGTGCACCGCGACCGGGCTTTCGCGCGCGCGCGGGCTCTCACGGAACGGCTCCGTGACCTCATCCCGCGGCAGTTGTTCGAGGTGCCCATCCAGGCAGCCATCGGCGGCCGGATCATCGCCCGCGAGACCGTGCGGGCCCTGCGCAAGGACGTGTTGGCCAAGTGTTACGGCGGCGACGTCACCCGCAAGCGCAAATTGCTCGAGCGGCAGAAGGAGGGCAAGCGGCGGATGAAGGCGGTGGGGAGCGTCGAGATCCCGCAAGAGGCCTTCATGGCCGTCTTGCGGCTCGACCGGCCATGACCGGGTTCGGCGTCTACGTCCATTGGCCGTTCTGCCCCACACGCTGTGCCTATTGCGACTTCGCGGCCATCGTCGACCGGGGTCGGGTGCCGGCCGAGCGGTACGCCCGGGCCTTGCTCGTCGAGCTGGCCGCGGTCCCCCTGCCGGAGGGCCCCGTCCTGAGCGTCTTTTTCGGGGGCGGGACGCCCTCCCTGGCGCCTCCCGCCGTCATCGGCCGGCTCCTCGAGGCGCTGGCGCGCCGCCGGACCCTCGCCGGCGACGCCGAGGTGACGCTCGAGGCGAACCCGGGCACCGTCGACGTTCGGCGTGCCGCCGCGTGGCGCGAGGCGGGGGTGACGCGGGTGTCGCTCGGGGTCCAGGCGCGGCAGGCCCATCACCTGGCCGCTCTGGGGCGGGACCATTCGGCGCGGGACGCCGAGACGGCCGTGGCCGCCGTCAGGGCGGCCGGCTTCGACAACCTCAACTGCGACCTCATCTATGGTCTGCCGGGCCAGACGGTGGCCGAATGGGAGGACACCCTGACCTGGGTGGGGCACTGGGCCCCGGAGCACGTCTCGGCGTACCAGTTGGAGGTGGAGCCGGGCACACGGCTTTGGCGTGCCGTGCGGCGGGGTGAGGTGGCGCCGCCCGATTCCGACCTGGTCGCCGATCTCGCCCTCCTCGCTGAGACGCACCTGGACGCCGCGGGGTTGCGGCGGTACGAGGTGAGCAACTGGGCCCGCCCGGGGCGGGAGTCGGTCCACAACCGCCTCTACTGGACCCAGATGCCCTACGTGGGACTGGGGGCCGGCGCGCACAGTTTCGACGGCCGGACCCGGCGCTGGAACGTCCGCGGCGTGCTCGCGTACCTGCGCGCGGTGGAGGCCGGCCGCCTGCCCGAGGCGGGGCGGGAAGACCTCGACGCCGCGCACCTGGCGGGGGAGTTCGTCTGGCTCGGTCTCCGCCAAATCGAGGGCGTGCGCCTCGACGTCTTCCGGAGGCGGTTCGGCCGACCCCTCCAGGCGGCCTTTCCGGGCGTCGCCGAGCGGTTGGAACGGCTGGGCCTGTTGGAGAGCGACGGCGTCCGGCTGAGATTGTCCCGCCGTGGTCTCGACCTGTACAACCGGGTCGCCCAGGAGTTCCTGACAGCCCGTCTTTCTTGACAGGGAGGGACGAGGGTCTTAACGTCTAAAGCGCGACATTAGCACTCGAGCCCTCCGAGTGCTAACGGGTGTGTGCGGCGCCACGCAAGGAGGTGCGACATGGACACCCGCAAGGCACGAGTGTTGTCGGCGGTCATCGACGACTACATCGCCTCGGCGGAACCGGTCGCGTCGCGGACGCTCGCGCGACGACACGCGTTCGGCCTGTCGCCGGCGACGTTGCGCAACGAGCTGGCGGACCTCGAGGAAGAGGGCTACCTCGACAAGCCGCATACGTCGGCGGGCCGGGTTCCTTCGGACAAGGGATACCGCTACTACGTCGACCGCCTGCTGGTGCGGCCGGCGCTCGACCCCGAGGCCGTGCGGCGGATTCGGGAGGCGTATCGGGCCCGCGTCCGCGAGGTCGAATGGTTTCTGCACCAGACGGCCAAGGTGGTCTCCGCCGCCACCCGCTACCCCTCGCTCGTCGTCGGCCCGGCGCTGGGCGCGGCGCGGCTCAGAAGGTTGAGCTTCGTGCCGCTGGCGCCGGGGACGGCCGTGGTGGTGGTCGAGACCGACAGCGGGTGGGTGGAGAGCCGGGTCGTCTCGGTGCCCGACGAACTGGACGCCGCGCAGTTGGAACGCATCGCCCGGCTCCTCTCCGAGGAGCTGGGAGGCGTGCCGTTGGCGGAGATCGCCAGTCAGCGCCTGTCGCAGCTCGTGGCCCGGCTGGGTCGGTACGCCGCGTTCGTGGAAGAATTGCTCGAGTGGATCCAGGCGGCCGAGGCGGACGAGCACCACGTGACGGTCGAAGGGGCGCTTCGGCTGCTTGACCAGCCCGAGTTCCACAACCCGGAGCGCGTTCGCCACGTCTGGGACCGCCTCGGCGAGGATGCGGTGGTTCGGGAACTGTTCGAGGGGACGCAGGAGGACGGCGTGGCGGTGCGCATCGGCCGGGAGCTGCCGGTGCCCGATCTGACCGATTTGAGCGTGGTCTCCGTGCGGTACCGGCTGGGCGGCCGCGCGGTGGGGCAGGTGGCCGTGGTGGGACCGCGGCGGATGGACTACGGCCGCGTGATGGTGGTCCTCGAAGAGGTCGCCGAGGCGTTGTCGCAGGCTCTGAACTGGATCTAGCGGACCGCGCGGAGGGGAGGCGGGAGAGCGTGCCGGACGACGAAAAGGGTTCCGAGACCCCGCAGGAGACGCCGACGGAGCCGAACCCGTCGGCCGAGGCGGCGCCCCAGGACGCACTGCCGGCGGCCGAACCGGGCGCGGACGGCCCAGCCGCGTCGCCCGAGACGGGGTCGGAGGTCGAGGCGGCGGCCCCGGCGGAGCCGGCCATCGACTGGCAGGCCGTCGCGGAGGAACGCTATCAGCAGATCCTCCGACTCCGTGCGGACTTCGAGAACTTCCGCCGGCGGGTCGACCGGGAGCGCGAGGAGTTCCGGGGCGTCGTGGTGGCGGAGATCCTGCGGGACTTCCTGAAGGTCTACGACAATCTGGAACGGGCTGTGCAGGCCGTGCCGGCGGTGCCCGAGGCGGAAGCGTGGCGGACGGGTATCGAGATGACGCGGCGGGGTTTTCTGGAGGCGCTCAAGGCGCAGGGGGTGGAACCCGTGCCAACGGTGGGCGAACCCTTCGACCCGAGTATCCATGAGGCGATCGGGCGGGTGCCGGACTCCTCCCCCGAGGGGACGGTCGTCGAAGAGCTCCAGGCAGGCTTCCGGTGGCGGTCGCGCGTGCTCCGGGCGGCCCTGGTGCGGGTGTCGGCCGGCCCTCCGGCCGAGGCGGCGACGCCGCCCGGGGAGCCGGGCGAGCCGGACGCCGCCGCATCCGAGGGATGATCCATGGCGGCCAAGCGCGACTATTACGAAATCCTGGGGGTGCCGCGCGACGCGTCGCCCGACGCCATCAAGCAGGCGTTTCGCCGCCTGGCCCGGAAATATCACCCCGACGCCAACCCGGGCAACCCCGAGGCCGAGGAGAAGTTTAAGGAGATCAACGAGGCCTACGAGGTTCTGAGCGATCCGCAGAAGCGGGCGCGCTACGACCAGTTCGGCCATGCCGGGGCGCAGGCCGGCGCCGGCCCGGGGCCGGGCGGAGCGGGCTTCGGCGGCTTCGACATCAACTTCGGCGGCATCGACGACCTGTTCGACATGTTCATGGGCGGCGGCCAAGCCCGTCGCCGTGGTCCCGTCCCCGGGGAGGATCTCCGGGCGGACGTGGTGCTCACGCTGGAGGAAGTGCTCACCGGGGCCGAGAAGACCGTCACGGTCGAGCGCGAGGAGATCTGCGCGACCTGCCGCGGCAGCGGCGCGGAGGGGCCGGGCGGGGTCGAGACGTGCCCCCAGTGCCGTGGCACGGGGCAGGTGCAACAGGTCCGGGAGAGTTTCTTCGGGCAGTTCGTGCGGACGTTTCCCTGTCCCCGGTGCCAAGGCCGCGGCCGCATCATCACCCGGCCGTGCCGCACGTGCCACGGGCGCGGGCGCATTCGCGCCGAGCGGCGGTTGACGGTCAAGGTGCCGCCGGGAGTGGACAACAACACCCGCCTCCGCATGGCGGGACAGGGTGGCGCGGGCGAGCGCGGCGGACCGCCGGGCGACCTCATCGTCTTTGTGCACGTCCGCGAGCACCCCCGCTTCCGCCGCCAGGACGCCGACCTGTTGACCGACCTCCACGTCGGGTTCGCCCAGGCCGCGCTCGGGGCGGAGCTGACGGTCCCGACGCTCGACGGAGGGACGGCGACGGTGAAGCTGCCGCCGGGCACGCAGCCGGGCACCATCCTGCGCCTGAAGGACCTGGGGCTGCCCCGCCTGGGCCAGGGGGGCCGCGGCGATCTCCGGGTGCAGATCGTGTTGGATGTCCCCAAGAAGCTCTCGGCCGAGGAGCGGGAATGGCTCCACCGCTGGGCGGAGATGCACCGCGAACCCGTCAACCAGGAGGATCGCGGCTTCATCCGCCGCGTGCGCGATGCCTTCGGCTCCTGAGCCGGCTCGCCGCTGGTGGGCGGTCACCATCGAGGCGGACCCCTCCCGTCACGAGGAGGTGGCCGCCTGGTTCTACGCCGAGGGGGCCGGCGGCGTCGAATGGGAGGACGGCCGCCCGACGACGGCGCCTTGGGCGGACGAGCCGGTCGTTCCCACGCGTCCGCCCGCGGTCCGCGCCTACTTTCCCGACGACGCCCGCTGGACCGCCCGGCGGCGCCGCCTGTGGCGCCGGGCCCGGGCCCACGGGCTGGCGGTCACGGCCGAGGCTCTCAGGGAGGAGGACTGGGCCGAGGCCTGGAAGCAGTATTGGACGCCGACGCGCCCGGGCGAGCGCATCTGGGTTGTTCCGGCCTGGTTGGATCCCCCCGATCCCGCCGCGCCCACGGTCCGGCTGGATCCCGGGATGGCGTTCGGGACAGGCACGCACCCGACCACGGCGATGATGATCCGGGCCATCGAACGGGCGGTGCGGCCCGGTGAGTTCTGGATCGACGTGGGGACCGGGTCGGGCATCCTGGCCCTGGCGGCGTGGCTGATGGGCGCGCGTGTGGCGGCGGTGGACCCGGACCCCGTGGCGGTGGCGGTCGCCGCGGCCAACTTCGCGGCCCACGGGGCGCCCATCCGCCTCGAGGCCGGCACGGTGACCGCGCTCGCGGGCGCCGAACCCGCCGACGGCCTGTGCGCCAACCTGACCACGGACCTGTTGCGCGCCGAGATGCCGCGGCTGGTGGAGCGGGTGCGCCCCGGGGGGCGGCTGTTGTTGTCCGGGGTGGTCGACGCCCGCCGGGCCGAGGTGAGCGATGCCATGGCCGTGCACGGGGTGATGCTCGAGGACGTGGAGCACGAGGCGGGGTGGTGCCTCTTGGTGGGGCGGCGGCCGTGATCCGGCTGGTGGCCGAGGCGGCCCAAATCCGCGGGGACACGGTGCTCCTGCGGGCGGACCAGGTCCACTACCTGGAGCGCGTCATGCGACGCCCCCGCGGCACCCGGATCGTGGTCCTGACCCCGGACGGCCCGCGTTGGGGGCGTTGGACGGAGCGGACGGCGCTGGTGCTGGAAGAGGCGGCCCCTCGCGTCAAGCCGCCCCGGCTCAGCGTGGGCATCGCGCAGGCGCTGCTGAAGGGCGACCGGTTCCGCGAAGTGGTGGACCGGGGCACGCAGGTCGGCGTCGCGGCCTTCCAGCCGCTTGTGACCGCCCGGTCCGTGGTCCGGTCGGCGTCGTCCGACCGCATCGACCGCTGGCGGCGGGTCGCCCGGGAGGCGGCCGAGCAATGCGGCCGGGCCGACGTCCCCGTGGTGGCGGACCCGATCGCCCTCAGCGGCTGGGATCCGGCGACGCCCATCATCGCGCTTGAGCCGGGAGGGCCGCCGCTGTTTCGCCAATACGTGGCCTTGGGAGCCCCCGACCGGCTGTGGCTGTTGGTGGGGCCGGAAGGCGGCCTGGCCCCCGCGGAGCTCGAGCCGTTCCGCGCCGCCGGCCGTGTGGCCGGGTGCGGTGCGTACGTGTTGCGGGCGGAAAACGCCGGCGCGATGGCGGCGCTCTTGTTGCTGCAGTGGGTGGAGTGGGCGGCGGCCGACGGGCCGCCGGCGTAGGTGCGGACGGCGGCGGCGGATCGATTGGCAGCAAGCGCCACGGCCAAGAAATCCTGCTAGGATAGCGTCCGAACCCCGCGAGCCATGCTAACCCCGCAAAGGGAGGCGTGGGTCGTGGGCAAGGTCATCGAGCTGAAGTTCTGCGACATCTGCCGCAAGCCCGTCGTGCGGCGGGAATTGGCCCAGGCGGCGGGCGGATTTCTCGAGACGACGCTCTGCAAGGAGTGCCTCACGAAATACGGGCACCTCTATCGCCCCTGGTGACAGGAAACAGGAGGACGGCGGCGAACCCTCCGGTGAGGTGAGTCCCCTTTGGACTGCGTCTTCTGCGGTATCGTCGCCGGGCGGGTGCCCTCCACCACTGTCCGGGACGAGGACGACGTGCTGGCGTTCCGGGACATCCGGCCGGTCGCGCCGACCCACGTGCTCATCATTCCCAAACGGCATATCCCGTCGCTCGCCGACGTCGGCCCCGACGACTGGCCGGTCGTCTTCCGCGCGCTCCGCGTGGCCAAGGAACTCGCGGAGAGTCTGAACCTCCGCGCCGGCTACCGCATCGTCGCCAACGTCGGCCCGGAGGGCGGCCAGACGGTCGGGCATCTCCATTGGCATCTGCTCGCCGGCCGACCCATGGGCTGGCCGCCTGGCTAGACCCGGGAGCGCCGCCCGAACCATGTTTGACACGTTTTTCCGGCCGCCGGTATAATAGCCCGTATACGGTTAACCCCGACCCGATCGGGTGGAGGGGAGGGAAACACCCCATGGCAGAGGTGAAGGTCGGCAAGAACGAGAGTCTCGAGGCGGCGCTCAAGCGGTTCAAGCGGCAGATTCAGAAGGCGGGCGTACTGGCTGAGGCCCGGCGGCACGAGCGATACGAAAAGCCCAGCGTGCGGCGCAAGAAGAAGGCCGAGGCGGCCCGCAAGAAGCGGAAGTAGTCCGAACCGGAGGGAATGGCCGGGATGTTGCGCGAGCGGCTGGAGGCCGACCTGAAGCAGGCTCTCAGGGAGCACGACCAAACGCGGCTGTCCGTCATCCGGTTGGTCAAGGCGGCCATCCTGACGCAGGAAACCAAGGGGCCGCGGCGGTCGCTCGACGACGCCGGGATTCTCGAGGTCATCGCGCGGGAGATCAAAGAGCGGCTCGAGGCCCTGCCCGAGTTCGAACGGGGCGGCCGGACGGACTTGGTCGAGAAGGCCCGGCGGGAGTTGGCCGTGCTCCGGGAATACATGCCTCCACCCTTGTCGGAGACCGAACTGGATGCCTTGGTGGACGAGGTCGTCGCGCGGACGGGGGCCCAGGGACCCAAGGACATGGGCCGGGTGATGGCGGAATTGATGCCGGTCGTCCGCGGCCGGGCGGACGGGCGGGTGGTGTCGGAGAAGGTCCGTGCGCGGCTCACGGCGTCCTGACCACCGAGGAGGGACGGCCGGCGAGCGGGTGGCCCGCGCGGCGGCCGGGCCAGCGTGAGGGACGTGGGTCGACGGGGACCCCTGGGCCTAGTGCTCGGGGGATTGATTTTTCTCGGGGCAGGCGTCGTCTGGTGGCGAACGGTGGCGGACCGGCCTCGGCCGGCCCCGCCGGCCGTCGTCATGGTGGGGGCCCGCCCGGCGGGGGCGCGCTGGCGCCTCGTCGTGAGTTGGTGGACGGCCGGAGGCCGCCGCTTGGCCGCGGCGCCGGTGCCCGGCACGGGCGTGGCCCAGGTGACGGTGGAAGCATTCCGTGGCAGCCGCCTCGCCGCCAGCCTGACGCTCATCCGCACCGCATCGTGGGACGCCGTCCGCTTCGACCCGCGAACGAAGCAGTGATGCATTCTCTCTGGTATGCGTACCAGCACCGCCGCACGCGTAAACGCGACTTTCGGCGTCTGTGGATTACACGCATCAACGCTGCGGCGCGGATGCACGGCCTATCCTACAGTCGCTTCATGAATGGGTTGAAGCAGGCCGGCATTGGCCTGGACCGCAAGGTGTTGGCGGATATTGCGGTACACGATGCCAACGGCTTCGCAAGCTTGGTGCAAAAGGCCAAAGCCGCCCTATAAGCACACGGGCCCGACATTTTGACGGCAGTTCTTGCCGGGAATGGATTGAACCACTGTGCAAACGCCATCCATTATCCTGGAACCCTTGGACGATCCCCACAATAAGGTGGTGCGCTCGGTGCGCCGTTTGTTGCGCAGCCGGGCGTATCGTCACAAAAGCGGACAGGCTGTCGTCGAAGGCCCTAGGGTGGTGGCAGAAGCGTGCGCTGCAGGGGTGCCCTTGGTGGCTGTGCTCTATAGCCGCCGCTTTGTAGAGACGGAGGAGCACCGGTCGCTGTTGTTGGATCTTGGAGGACGGACTCGCCTGGTTTACGTCACCGATCGCTTGTTGGATAGTATCAGCGAAGTGGAAGCACACCAAGGGGTGTTGGCCGTCATCCAAGTCACAGTGCCGGAAGTGGCCACATGGGATGCGATGTGCCGGTCGGACGCCGTAGTGGTGGCAGACGGGGTGCAAGATCCTGGCAACTTAGGCACACTGATTCGTTCGGCGGCGGCTAGCGGAGCCGGTGGCTTGGGATGCACCCGGGGCACGGTGGATTTGCTCAATCCTAAGGTATTGCGGGCCAGCGCCGGCGCGCTGTTTAGGCTACCTGTATTTCAAGTGGCGGAAAGCGCGTGGCAAGAGCGCGATACACAGCGGTCGGTGTACGTGGCCACGGCGCATGGCGGGGAAGCTTACGACCGCGTCGATTGGACCCGTCCCTTTGTGTTATGTCTAGGCAATGAGGCGCGCGGCGTCGAGACGGTCATTCCGGAAGCGATCCCGGTTCGGATTCCCATGCGCCCCGGGGTGGAATCGCTGAACGTGGCCATGGCGGGTACGGTCCTGCTATTCCACGTTGCGCAGGTGCGTCGGCGTGCCGGAATGGCCCCATGGGACCAATTGGATAGCGATACAACACGGTGATCCGGAAGAGTACCCATGTGACTGGCGTCCAGGGAGGCTCGCCCCAGGACTGCAAGGGAGCCCGCTAAAACATGGGGAAGTTCGCCGGGGAGTGGCCGCCTGAACCTTCTAGTAGGGCGACCCGGATGGCCCGTTACCGCCGCTAGAGGGGAGCCGGTCATGGCTCCTGAAAAAAGGTGGTACCGCGGAATGCCCGCCCTTT